>JBBRCH010000001.1:0-114788 GCA_038204995.1 Bacteroidales bacterium
CGAAGGTAAAACGCGCAGGCACGTGCGTAGCAAAACACAAGCTTCACGTGCTGTCAGGATGATGTTCCCAACTTCTTAAGCCTTGTTTTGCGAGCCTTTACCGAGGCATACAGATGTGTAAAATTTATATTAAGCCTAGACATTTTGGTTCTTTTGTGTCATGACAAAAGAACAAAATCAATAACAATATGGAAATTTTTCTTCATGTGGTAATATTGCCCAGCACATCAAAATAATATCCTGCCCTTATTAAGCTGTTTTCTGATTGCAGCCTCATTAATTATCAATCATATCCGGTCGGCGTGATCGTGTTCGCTCAACAGCTTTTTCATACTGCCATTTTTTAATTTCCTTTTCATTCCCCGAAATTAATACATCCGGCACCAACCATCCATTATAATCTGCTGGCCTTGTATATATCGGCGGCGATAATAAATTGTCCTGAAATGAGTCTGATAAGGCAGATGTCTCATCACTTAATACACCAGGTAATAGTCGGATAACAGCATCAGTCACTACCGCTGCAGCAAGTTCACCACCTGTGAGCACATAATTCCCTACTGAAATTTCGCTGGTAAAATAATGCTCGCGTAATCGTTCGTCAATACCTTTATAATGCCCGCACATCAATATTATATTGGTAGCTAAAGATAATTTGTTGGCAGCTGGCTGATCAAAAAGTAACCCGTCCGGGGTCATAAAAATAATCTCATCGTAATTTCTTTCCTTTTTCAATTTATCAATACAGTTGGCAACCGGTTGAATCATCATAACCATTCCGGCACCTCCGCCAAAAGGATAATCATCTACTTTACGATGCTTGTTGTCGGTATAATCACGTAGATTATGAATATAAATCTCTGCAAGCCCTTTTGATTGTGCCCTTTTTATCATGGAATGATTGAATGGCCCTTCAAACATTTCAGGAAATATGGTAATAATATCAATTCGCATAATGAGTATCTTAATCCGGCAACAAAATTACACTTTTTGCGTATGCGCTTTTTTACTTTCCGGCAGCAGGCCCTTTTAAACTGTTTATTATTAGAATTTCAAACTTTACAATCTGATTGATTGTTATATTTGCACACAAAATTAATTTACACATGAAAAAATCATTTTTGCTCATAGCTACAGTTTTTTTTCTTTCTTCCTTATTTGCTCAGAATTCAGGCGTAAAAATATATGTATTGAATTTTACCGATAAAGGTGTTAGCTCCGATGCAGCTATTAATCCTTCCCTGTATCTTTCCGAAAAATCTGTGGAGCGCAGGATAAAACACCAGCTTGCATTTGACGAATCTGATATTCCTGTAAATGAACAATATGTCAGAGAAGTTGCTGAAACCGGTGCAAAAATAGTAACCCGTTCGCGTTGGTTTAATAATGTTGTTGTAGAAGCTACTCCTGAAATGACAACAAAGATTTCGGGTTTGCCTTTTATTACCAGGATTAATCAGTTAGATAATGGAACTGACCCGTCCGTTATACCTGGAAAACCGTTTTTTGAAAATGAAAAGGTTATAGAGTGGACTAATGGTTTTCAGAAAAAATCAACGAATGATGTTTACGATTATGGAGCTGCGTTTAACCAGATCAATCAACTGAACGGGCAATATCTTCATAACAATGGATTTAGTGGCCAAGGTATGACAATTGCCGTGCTCGATGCAGGGTTTAACTCGGTGGATATTATGACCTGTTTTGATAGTCTGCGGGCAAACAACCAGATAAAAGGTACACGCGATTTTGCTCAACCAGGAAATAATGTATATGCCACTAGCATGCATTCCCATGGAAGCATGGTTCTTTCATGTATGGGGGCTTATGCAAGCGGACAAATGATAGGTACTGCGCCAAAAGCTGATTACTGGCTTATCCGGACTGAAGTAGGGGAGACTGAAAAAATAATTGAAGAATATTATTGGGTGAGTGGCGCTGAGTTTGCGGATAGTATCGGCGCCGACCTTATCAATTCTTCCTTAGGATATACCGTATTTGATGATCCGACTACAAATCATACCTATGCAGATATGGATGGGAATACAACTTTTATTACCATTGGAGCCGACAAAGCTGCAGAAAAAGGAATACTTGTTGTTAACAGTGCGGGTAATTCAGGTAGTATTAATGATCCCTGGAAGTACATTGGTACTCCTGCTGACGCTGACAGTGTTTTTACAATCGGAGCAGTTAATGGTAGCGGCCTGCGGGCTTCGTTCAGTTCGCTCGGACCAACATATGATGGAAGAATAAAGCCGACAGTTGCAGCACAGGGACAAGGATCAGCTATATTTACTCCGGATGGACTGGCCTATGGAAACGGAACATCCTTTTCTTCGCCTATTACCTGTGGAATAACAGCCTGCCTGTGGCAAGCCTTTCCGGATTTTAATAATATGGACATTATCAAAGCTATTCAATCAACTGCCACTCAGGCAAACAAGCCCGACTCATTATTAGGATGGGGAATTCCTGATTATCAATCGGCTTTTAACACATTGTCAGTTCCTGATCTCATGGTCGAAAAAGTACTTATAACCTATCCAAACCCTGTGGTAAACAGACTAACAATTGGCTTGCCTGCAGATATTCAGGGAACGTTTATTGTACAAATCATCAATTTGCAAGGGAAGATAGCATATTCGTACCTGCGAAATGAAGGTTCTATTCGAAGTATTCAATTAAATGATCTGGGCTTTCTTTCCCCAGGGATTTACCTGGTAAATATTTCGAGCGATTCATACATTTATTCAGGTAAGATAATAAAGATGTAACATTGAATAATCAGAACAAAATTAAATGACCGGTTCGTAATGAGCCGGTTTTTTTTATATTTACCAGCTATGTATTGCGTAAAATCAAAATAAATAACGCAATTAGAATTCAGCTATTATTAAGGGGAAAAACCAAATATTGTTTCAGGTTGCATTTTAAAAATATACTTTCCACACGGGTGTTATAAGGGATTTCAGTATCAGAATATATCATATATAAATTATCTTCATTTATTTTTCTATGCAATGATATTTTTTATTTGATCTAAAAATCAATAGCACAATTATTTACTTCATATTTTAACTAATTTAACTACTTCAGCATTCAATATTTAATTGTATAGCTACAAGGGTAGATTAAATTTTGGCTTTTAAGCACGTTTAACTAAATCATGTTCTACCGAAGGTATTAAATTGAGCTATATTTGAATCCGAATCAATTTTCTAAAGTCTATGCATAGAGTAGGTGAGGGTGCCTGTAGTTCAGGATGAGATATCCGTATCGAAGAGTTTAGAATTGTAAAATTAATTAATTCACAAACACCATCAATGCTATTCACAAAAGTAAACACATAATTAATTACAACAGTAAACCTGCAACACAAATGTAACCAAGTAAAATAATATATACATATATTGTTGTTTAACAGCGCTGTAGACATTTGTAAACCATCAGTCACAAATATATTGATTCACAATAGTAAATAATTATTTTGTTAGCACGTTATTTTGATTTTATATCATTGAATATCAATTATATGATAGATTTATCTGAATGATTACTCCAAGGAAATCAACAAATTCTGCATACTTAATTTTTCCTTCCTAAATATAATATATTATGTTATTTATCAGTACCTTATAATAAATACTTGAATTATAAGGTTAATTGTAAACTAGCTGATTAACATCAAGTATTTATTTATTTTCTTAGGTATACAAAACTAATGACAAAGCATTACATTTGTAGAGTTGTTTACATAAATGCCTTATTCAAATGAAAGACAGGATCATATTACTTATCAAAGCAAAGAACCTGACTGCTGCACAGTTTGCTGATGAGATCGGGGTTCAGAAATCGAGTATCTCACATATAATCTCAGGACGGAATAATGCCAGCCTTGATTTTGTTCAAAAAGTCCTGACAACATATCCTGATGTGAATATGGAGTGGCTCATGTTTGGGAAAGGACCATTATTTAAAACTTTTGAGACTGGTATAAATGTCAGTAACGATGAGCAATTGAATGAGGTTTCATCCCGGGTTTTACCTCCTGTAGATCTGTTTTCCGATATTCAACCAGGTAAACACCAGGATTATCGCAAAGAAAATGAGTTAAGCTCTGAAGTGAAATTGACAAATACTATATTACAAGGCGATACAGGAAATATCACAGCTAATCCGCAAGCTGAGGAAAAAATAAATAAAATATCTGCTCCGAAAAATGAACCAGCTTATAAAGCGCTTAATTCAGGGCATTATAATACAGATACGAAAACAATACTGAAAATCGTAGAATTTTATAATGACAACACTTACAGGGAATACTTCCCTGAATAATTAATATCTGTCGAGCTGTGAAAAAAAGAAATTGGCTTCAATCAGTGCATTTTCATCACTGTCAGAACCATGAACTGCATTCCGTTCAATAGATGTAGCATAAAGCTTACGAACTGTACCTTCAGCTGCTTCAGCCGGATTGGTTGAACCTATAAGTTTACGGAAATCTTCAACTGCATTTTCTTTTTCAAGAACGGCAGCAACTATGGGTCCTGATGACATAAATGCAACTAAGTTTTTAAAGAAAGGCCTTTCTTTATGCACTGCATAGAAAGCTTCAGCATTTTCCTTATGCAGTTGTGTTAGTTTTAAAGCCATGATTTTAAAACCATTGTCAGTAATCTTCTGTAATATATTACCTGTATTTCCAGCTTCAAAAGCATCAGGTTTGATCATTGTAAAAGTGGTAATTCCGGACATAATATGCTTAATTGTTATTACAACAAATATAAGTTAATATTTATTAACGGTATCAATAATATAGGTTTAAATGGTAAATTTGCAAAAAATACATATTCAATAAAAACACCTTGGGCATTTCTGAAACTTCGATCAGCTATCTGAAGACACTCCTGGAGGAAAAGTCGGATGTACTAATTACAACGCATTATAATCCTGATGGAGATGCCATAGGATCCTCACTGGCTTTGTATCATTACCTGTCCGGGCAGGGAATTAAAGCGAAAGTTATAATTCCCAATGAACTGCCTTCCTTTTTACAATGGATGCCTGGATCGGAACTAGCTGTAATTTATACTGAAAACCCTGACATAGCCAATTCATTAATTGCTGAAGCTGATCTTATTTTCTGCATGGATTATAATGCTCTGAGCAGGGTTAAACTTTTTACGGATCAACTCAGAGCTTCAAATGCCACCCGAATAATTATTGATCATCATATTCAGCCTGAAAATGAATTTGATCTCATATTCTCTATAACAAATGTGTCTTCAACTTCTGAGCTTTTATACCAAATTATTGCCAAATCAGGATTTGCTTCCGAAATCACCAAAGAGATGGCCGAATGCTTATTCGTTGGAATTATGACAGATACGGGTTCATTTAGCTATGCTTGTAATCGTCCCGAAACTTTTGAGATTACGGCTAATCTGATCAGGACCGGAATGGACGTGGAAAAAGTACACCGTATGGTATATGATACATATTCTGAAAGCCGCATGCGCCTGTTAGGTCATTGTCTGGGTACGAATATGAAAGTTCTTCCTGAATTTGCTACTGCTTATATCTGGCTTACGAAAGATGACCTGGAACTTTATGATTACCAGCAAGGCGACACCGAAGGTGTTGTAAATTATGCGCTTAGTATTCAGAAAGTAGCAGTTGCCGCTCTGTTTACCGAACGAGGGGACCGCATCAGGGTATCATTGCGCAGCAAAGGTGAATTTTCAGTTAATGAATTTGCCCGTCTTCACTTTAACGGAGGAGGCCACCGGAATGCGGCCGGAGGCGATGTATTAAAATCAATGCCTGATACACTGAAATGGTTCGAGTCTCTGTTGCCTGCTTATAGCGCTGAAATTCATAAATCACTGGCTAACTATAAATAGATATATTCATGATTCTCCGTTTACATCAGATCATATTTCTCATTATTGCAATAAGTATAATTTCGTGCAATAATAATCAGGATGCTAAGGGAATAAGTAATTTTAACCAGGGCCAGGTAACAGAAAAATTGCTTGAAGCGAATAAAGAAGCCGTAAAAATTGAGAATGATCAGATCGATAAGCTGATAATTGATTCCGGGTGGCAAATGAATAAAACGGCTACCGGACTTCGTTACCAACTTATTGAAAAAGGTAATGGCCCCAAAACTGCCAGGGGCAAAATAGTACAGTTTGAATATGAAATAAGACTTATCACAGGCGAACTTATTTACAGTTCAAAACAAACCGGGCTTAAAGAATTCAGAATCGGCAGAGGCGGCGTTGAAAGTGGACTGGAAGAAGGAATTCTTTTACTTAATGTTGGAGATAAGGTGAGATTTATAATCCCTTCCTATCTGGCACATGGATTATCAGGTGATCAGGATAAAATCCCTCCAAAAGCAACACTCATTTATACTTTAAAACTCATTGATTTAAAATAAATTAACAATAATTAAAATAACAGAAACACTAAAACGAAAATGAAAATCAGAACAATTATCACGTTAGGAGCAGTAATCGCTGTATTTATGATTACTTCATGCTCAAAATACCCTGGATTCAAGAAATCAGAAAGTGGTATTTTTTATAAATTTTACGAAAAAAGCAAAGATACCCTGAAAGCAAATGAAGGAAGTATTTTAACCATGAATATCAGGTACAGGCTGAAGATTGCTGATAAAGACTCCGTGTTATTCAATTCTTCAGACATGGCCAAACCTTTTGAGATCGAACTTAAGAAATCGGAGTTTAAGGGTGACATATATGAAGCCTTCGGTATGCTGCATAAAGGCGATAGTGCTACGTTTATCATTAATGCCAATGATTTTTTTACTAAAACAGCGAAATACCCTCAGCTACCTCCTGGTATTGACAGCACTTCAATGATGTATTTCGATGTCAGACTTCTGAATTCAGAAACTTTGGAAGCTCGCAACAAAGCAGAAACGGAAAAAGCTGAAAAACTAAAAAGTGAAGAGCCTGCCAAACTGCAGGAATATTTAACAAAAAACAATGTTACCGCAGTGCCTTCGGCATCCGGAATTTATATTATTACTCAAAACCCCGGAACAGGGAGGGGAATACAGAAAACTGATTTTGTTAAAATGAACTTAACAGTTACTTCCATCGAAGGAAAGAAAATTTTCTCCACTCTTGATAAAAACAAACCCATTACCTTTGAATATGGACAACCTTTCGACACCAAAGGTCTGGATGAAGCAATCGGAACTATGAAAAAAGGAAGCAAAGCAACAGTAATTGTTCCTTCCGCAATGGGTTTCGGCGAAAAAGGAAGAAAGGATATGACCGGAACTGACATTATCGAACCTTATTCTCCTGTTGTTTACGAAGTCGAGGTGCTTGATTTGAAAACCAAGGCTGAAAACGATGCAGCAAAAAAAACAGAAGAAGCTAATGCAAAAAAAACTTCAGCCGAGGCACAGAGCAAAGAACCTTTACTTATTCAGCAATATGTAAAAGACAATAATATCACTGCCAAACCTAATGGAAGCGGAATTTATTATATTGAAAAAGTAAAGGGAAAAGGTCCAAAAGCAACAGCAGGTAAAAAAGTCAAAGTTCATTATACCGGTAAACTCCTGAACGGGAAAGTGTTTGATTCTTCCGTCGATAAGAAACCGTCAACACCCTATGAGTTCGTTTTAGGCCAGGGACAGGTTATACCTGGTTGGGATGAAGCAATTCTCATGATGAGTGCAGGTGGCAAAGCGACCGTGATTATACCTTCTAAACTGGCTTATGGAGAGCGTGGAGCAGGAAATGATATTCCGCCGTTTTCACCGCTTGTTTTTGACTTGGAGCTAATCAATATAAGCGATAAATAGGAAAGTTATTATAATCTTAAAAATGAGGTGATCGGAAGGTCGCCTCATTTTTTTTCGCGCCCTGCTATAAAAAACGGATTTAAGAGAGATTGTTTATTATACGTAACGGGTAAACCGTTTTCAGACTGATCCACGAAGCAACCGGCAAACACGGCAACAGCTTGACCTGCAGCTGTATCCCATTCCATGGTCGGACTAAAACGAGGGTATATATCAGCTCCGCCTTCGGCCAAAGTACAGAATTTCAGAGAACTTCCCTTTGATACAAAGGATAGGTCAGGATATTTATTTTTTAAATCATTAATGAATAATTCTGTTTCTGTATTCATATGCGACCTGCTGCCCAGAACCAGAAAGCCATCGGACCTCGAAATGCAGGGAAGCCGTTCAGCGATGTCAAGTAATTCATTAATATTAGTATAAACAAAATCTTCTGTTTTTTTAACATTCAGTCTGAATGAACCTTCACTGCTCCCCCAATAAATTAAACCAGGTACAGGTGCATAAACAACGCCCAAAATGGGTTTCTGGTTACTTATCAGGGCAATGTTTACAGTAAAGTCACCGTTTTTCTTAACAAATTCTTTTGTCCCATCCAAAGGATCGATCAACCAGTACTCATTCCATTTTTTACGGATTTCATAATGTTCCTGGGCGCCTTCTTCGCTCAATAATGGCAATCCTGTATCTGAGAGGCCTTCTGCAATAATTGTATGGGCTGTTTTATCAGCAAGGGTGAGAGGACTGTTATCTGACTTCAATTCAACGGCAAAGGGCTGCTGATAGACTTCCATAATTGCTTTTCCAGCCTCAAATGCAACCTTCAAAACTTTACATAGTAAACTTTCACTAATCACCATTCTATTTATTCTTTTTCCTTTTATCAATTAATTCCTTAAAGCCGAGCATTTCGTCGCGTAATCTTGCAGCTTCAATAAAATCAAGCTCTTTGGCTGCTTTCTCCATTGATTTTCTCGCCTGGTCATAGAGTTTTTTGAGCTGCTCGTCATTCAGATACCTTACAACAGGATCGGCAGCTGTATTGAGAGTTTCTTTCTCCACATAAGCTTTAGGATCAGTTTTGTACTCAATATTTCCTGATAAACCTGAAGCTTCAATATTTTTAATAATCTGGGTAGGGGTGATGTTATGCTGTATATTGTAAGCAATCTGAATGGCACGCTTACGGTTTGTTTCATCAATAGTTCGCTGCATTGAAAAAGTAATTTTATCTGCATAAAAAATCACTTTACTATTAACATTCCGGGCAGCACGACCTGCTGTTTGGGTTAATGATTTTTCGGAACGAAGGAAACCTTCTTTATCAGCATCCAAAATGGCAACCAGCGAAACTTCAGGTAGATCGAGGCCTTCCCTTAACAAGTTAACTCCAATAAGAACATCGATAGAACCCATCCGCAGGTCACGCAGAATCTCAACTCTGTCGAGTGTATCAACCTCGGAATGAATGTATTTACAGCGGATTCCGAGCCTCAAAAGATATTTCGAGAGTTCTTCAGCCATGCGTTTCGTGAGGGTTGTTACCAGTATTCTCTCATTCTTTACGGTTCTGAGTTCAATTTCATTCAGAAGATCATCAATCTGGTTTAAACTGGGTTTGACCTCAATCTGGGGGTCCAGGAGACCAGTCGGTCTTATAAGCTGTTCAACAACAACTCCATGCGCCTGATTAAGTTCATAATCCGAAGGAGTAGCACTTACATAAATTACCTGGCCTAAAAGTGTTTCAAACTCTTCAAATTTTAAAGGTCGGTTATCAAGTGCCGATGGCAATCTGAAACCATATTCAACAAGGTTCTGCTTTCGCGATCTGTCGCCACCATACATAGCCCTAACCTGCGGAACCGTGGCATGACTTTCATCAATCACCATCAGGAAATCCGAAGGGAAAAAGTCAATAAGGCAGAACGGTCTCGATCCGGAAATCCTGCCATCAAAATACCTGCTATAGTTTTCGATACCAGAGCAATAGCCAAGCTCCCTCATCATTTCAATATCATATGTAACCCTGTCTTCAAGTCTTTTTGCTTCAAGATGACGCCCTATTTCTTTAAAATAATCAACCTGTTTCACCATATCGGCCTGTATTTCCCAAATGGCTTCTTTCATCTTTTCTTTTGAGGTAACGAAGATATTGGCGGGAAACACGGTTATTTCGTTCAGCGTCTCGATAGTAAAGCCGTTTACAGGATCAAAAGAAGACAGACTCTCAATTTCATCACCAAAAAAGATTATGCGGTAAGCGATATCAGCGGAGGCCGGGTATACATCAACGGTATCACCCTTTACCCTGAATTTTCCACGGGTCAGGTCAAATTCATTGCGCGAATACAAGCTTTCGACAAGGGCATGTAACAGCTTATTCCGGCTCAGTTTATCATTTTTGGTAATATGTATAACTTTGTTGTTGAAATCATCAGGATTGCCGATCCCGTAAATACATGAAACAGAAGCCACTACAATAACATCGCGCCTTCCTGACAGCAATGCCGAAGTTGCGCTTAGCCTTAACTTCTCAATCTCTTCGTTAATTGAAAGGTCTTTCTCAATATATGTATTCGTGACGGGAATAAATGCTTCTGGCTGATAGTAATCGTAGTAAGAAATGAAAAACTCAACCTGGTTTTCTGGGAAAAACAATTTAAACTCACTGTAAAGCTGAGCGGCAAGGGTTTTATTATGACTGAGAACCAGCGTGGGACGCTGGACCTGTTGTATCAGGTTGGCAACAGAAAATGTTTTACCCGATCCGGTTACTCCAAGCAACACCTGAGCCTGATCGCCTCTGTTAATGCCTTCAGTCAGCTGCCTGATTGCATCTGGCTGATCACCCGTAGGTACATAATCGGAAATGAGTTTAAAATCCATTGGAATTAGTAAATTCAATTAATGATTCATACACTGCTCGATTTTTTTGCTTTTATTCAGCAAGTATTAAACGTGCAACTATTGGAAAATGATCGGAGTAATCTTTGTCAATTATTTGATGATCAATGGTTTTAAAGGCCTCAGAGTGAAAAATATAGTCGATCCGGAGTAAAGGCAGCATCTGGGTATGTGTTTGCCCCAGACCCTTACCTGAATCAACAAAAGTATCATCCAGTTCATTATCAATCTGCCTGTAACTGTATGAGACAGGCGTGTCATTAAAGTCACCGGCGAGAATCACCGGATAAGGTGACTTTTTTACGAAAGCTGCAACTGTTTCTATTTGGGCAGCTCTTTTAATATAAGCATATCGCATTTTGCCCGCAATTGTCATGAAGCCCTTTTTGAAATTTTCGTTGGCTGTCTGAGCACTGGTTATTTCACTAACAAAACTATAATCTTCTTTCCCGAATTTTATTGATTCAAGATGCATGTTCATTATGCGGATGGTATCTTTTCCTATCATCACGTCAATCGATTGGCAAAAATTGACTTTGCTGTTTGGAAATTCCAGTTTCTGCTCACCAATAATCGGATATTTACTAAAAATAGCAAGTCCGTAGGGTAATCCTTTGTTATTTTTATTAATGAGTTCTATACTGCGGTATTTATAACCTGAATCAAGACAGATTGTATCTGCAAAATCTGCCTTTTTCCCTGAACCACTGTAATAATCCTGTAAACAAAGGATATCAGAAGATTCAGTCCTGAAAAGGCCGAAGATAGCTTTACGCGTGGTTTTACCCGATACATTCCGCCAATTGTACAGATCAAAAAGTCGTACATTATAGCTCATTACTTTTATACTTTTTTCGAAAGAAAGCTTTCGCTCTGAACTTGAGAATTTGATATATGTCTTAATCTGGTTAAATCCTAAAAGTATAGTGATAAGAGAAAGTAAGAAATATTTTTTCAGAAAAACGAGCCAAAAAAGCACAAAAAATAAATTAGACACCAAAAAAACCGGATATGCAAGACCTGCAAATGCTAATGGCCAAAAGGTACCTGGCGATATATAAAGTGATAAATAAGACAACAAAAGAAGGCATGCAAAAACCAGATTAATCGCCAGCATCAACTTAGTGGCTAACGACATCTTTTTCTTTGGATTACGCAGTTTTTTCTTTTTTAAAGCCACTTTTAATCAATGATATGTTGTTGTTATAAGTTTAATATACTTTAGCGTTTTTTACTACTGTTAAAAAGTATGTCTTTTTCTTCTGCCGACAAGCTTGCATATCCGCTTCGGGATATTTTATCAAGGATATGATCAATTTTCTGCTGTTTCAGTACTTTTTGTTTGTTGTATTCTTCATCGGTAAGTGGTCGGGCAGTGCTGTGCACCTTGCGTAACGGCTTTTGCTTAAATGGGTCACCAATCAAGGATTTCAAATGATATAAACCCATTCGCCTTGCCACATCCTTCCGGATAAACAGAATATAAAGTGCTCCCGAAAAAGCCCCGCCAATATGTGCGAAATGTCCGCCGGCGTTACCTGATCTGATCATAAGCACATCAAGAATAACTGTAAACAGGGCAATATATTTGATTTTCACCTGGCCGATAAATAGTAAATTCACAGTATAATCCGGCACAAGCACTGCTGTGGCAATTGTGATTGCCAGTACTGAAGCAGAAGCCCCGATAGTGGTTGATAAATGAATGGTATCCTGAAATACCGGGAATATATTGTATGCCAGAATAAAGGTTATTGCACCCGAAATCCCCCCGATAATATATAAGGAGTAAATTTTATTCCCCGGCATGAATTCGATAAATATTTTTCCAAACCAATAAAGCCAGATCATATTAAAAAACAGGTGCCAGAATCCCTCATGAACGAACATATATGTAATTATAGTCCAGGGTTTTAGCATAAGATTTGGTATTGATGCCGGTACGCCAATCCATTGAAGCACAGTATCAATCCATAGCTGATCACCACGGACACCAGGTGGTTCTGCCAGAAACCCAGCCAGTTGAACCAGTGCCAAAACAAACCAGACGCCAACATTAATAATAATGAGACGTGAAAGTGAAGGCTGAATTTGCACCATACTTCTGAATCGATCTCCTGCTGACTGATTGTAATTCATTATTTTAAAAGTTCTGTTGGTAAACTGTGATTAAATCCTGGTTAGCCGGAAACTCTTCGTCCTTCCAGCTTATAACGTTGATGAAGATTAGTAAAGGTGTTTATTTCGGTTTCTATCGGCCTGTTTCTTCCAGTAGATTATAAGGAAAAATCCAAAAATCATCCCTCCAAGGTGCGCAAAATGTGCAACACCGCTGTTCTGATCATAAAAGCCTGAAAACAATTCAATTGCGCCGAAAATGATTACAAACCACTTTGCCTTCATCGGGATGAAAAAGTAAAGGTATATGAGAGAGTTTGGAAATAACATACCAAATGCTAACAATAGTCCGTAAATGGCTCCTGAAGCACCAATAACTACCGGAAGGTTCAGGAAATGCTCACGATAAGCTGTTACAAAGTTTACCGATTCCTGCATAGCCTGCATATTACCCGGATCCTGCTGTAAAGTAGTGTAGCTCTGTTTGAAATTTTCAAATGCCTGCGAAATATCACCAGAGGAATCTCTTATATTAAATTGATGAGATGAAATAAACTGCTGCAAAGTGCCCAGATCAGGGTTAGCAATAAAAGCATCTATGCTGTGAAGAACAGGCGTAATCTGGAAATAAAAAACAAGGTAATGAATGAGTGCGGCTCCAATTCCCGTAACAATATAGTAAAGCAGAAATTTTTTGGGTCCCCAAACCTGTTCCAGCACGCTACCAAACATCCATAATGCAAACATATTGAAAAAGATATGCGACAGGTTGGCATGCATAAACATGTAGGTAATAAACTGATATGGCGCAAATTTCTCTGCTGCAAAATAGTGCAATCCAAGGTAATCCGTGAGGTCAATGTTCCCTGCATTACCAAGTGCGAATGTCGCCAGGAAAAACAATCCGTTGATGATGATTAAATTTTTGACAACTGGTGGCAGAAAACCAAAACCGGAAGGGCTGTATCTATCGTTACTCATTTAGTGGTATTTGATGCAAATATGATTAAAATCAATTTATTATTGTCTGAAATCTCTCTACTAAGAACGCATACTTAAAAATTCCGGCTTTATTTTAAGTAAATTTAACTTTTCAATTTATCATGAGTGATTGATTTACCTGATCAATTTATCAATTTCCTGAACCTGGATTATCCGGAGTACTTTACTTCCATCAGGAGCAACATCCGGCACCTTGCAGGCAAAAAGCTCATCAATTAATTGTTGCATCTCTTCCGGCTTCATTGTTTTCGCATTCTTTACGGCCATATTTCCAGCTATCATCCTGGCAAGTTTTACTCTCTGATTGTCGGCAGTATCTAAACGGTTTTTCTTGAAATCCTCTAAAAGTCCATCAATGAAATCTGCCGTTTCGTCGGATGGCATATTAGATGGAACAGTATTTACAACAAAGGTACATCCTCCCATGGCGGAAATTTCGAATCCAAGATTGTCGAGATCCTCTGTTATTTCAGTTAATATTTCTCCGTCAACTGCTGACAGTTGAATGGTTTGAGGGAAAAGCACCCTTTGTCGGGTTACAGTCTGTCCTTCAGCATTTGCACTTATCCGCTCAAAAATAATCCGTTCATACGCTTTTTGCTGGTCGACGATTAGAAGTCCCGATTTTACATTGGCAACAATAAAACGGTTTTGGATCTGAAAAAGTTTATTCGATGCGTATAAACTACTTTCCGGAATAAGCCTGTTTTCATTATCATTTTGTTCAGCCGGATTTAAATTGAGATGCTGGTTTTCCTCATTATTGTCAGCTTTAGCAGGCTGTCCGATGCCTTCATACATTTTTTCCCATCCGCTCCGGTTAGGGTTCATCCCGGCATTGGCTTTAAGGTAGTTTTGCGGATTTCTGAACGGATTATAATCAGGATTCAGGGTAATAGTAGGTTCTTTTGGTTCATACCCTTTTGGAGCTACAAAATCAAAGGCAGGCTCAGTATCAAAGTCAATGGTCGGACTCAGACTGAACATTCCCAAGGCATGTTTAACTGAAGTACGGATAGAAGCATACAAAAGTTGTCCATTCTGAAAGTTAACCTCTGTTTTTGTCGGATGAATGTTAATGTCAACGGTCGCTGGATCAACTTCAATATAAAGAAAATAGGAGGGGACCGAAGTATCCGGAATTAATTCTTCAAACGCCTGTTCTACAGCATGATGAAGATAAGGATGCCGGATAAACCTGCCATTGGCAAAGAAGTATTGTTCACCTCGTGTTTTCCTTGCTGTTTCTGGTTTTCCTATATATCCTATTACTGAAACAAGTTCAGTTTTTGCTTCAACAGGTAATAATTTCTCATTAATCTGGCTTCCGAAAAGATGTACAATTCTTTGCCTGATATTTCCTTTGGTGAGTTGGAAAACCGGTTTGTCGTTGTTAAATAATGAAAACTCTATATCCGGGTGAACCAGGGTCACGCGCTGAAACTCCTCAAGAATATGCCTGAATTCAACATTATCCGATTTTAGAAAATATCGTCGGGCAGGAATATTGTAGAACAGATTTTTTATTATAATGGTAGTTCCCTGCTGGCAAGCCACAGGTTCCTGGCTTTTTACCTTTGATCCTTCTATTATGATGCTGGTTCCAACTTCTTCATCCACTTTGCGGGTCTTGAGTTCAACCTGGGCAATAGCAGCTATAGAAGCCAATGCTTCGCCTCTGAATCCAAGAGTTCGGATTGAAAACAGGTCGTTAGCTTCACGTATTTTTGAAGTAGCATGTCGTTCAAAACACATCCGGGCATCAGTTTCTGACATTCCGGATCCGTTATCAATCACTTGTATATGCGATTTTCCTGAATCTTTCACCAGAAGTCTGATCTGAGTGGCTCCTGCATCAACGGCATTTTCAAGTAATTCTTTAACTGCTGAAGCCGGTCGTTGAATAACTTCTCCGGCAGCAATCTGATTTGCAACAGAGTCAGGAAGCAGCCTGATCAGATCTGACATAATTTTATTTTATTGGTAATTGGTAAAAAAGCGTAGCAAATCAAGAATCAACTGATCAAAAAAAGATATAATATAACACAAGTAAAAGCAGAATGAGGGTGAATAAAAGACTCATTATACGCGAACGTTTACGAATACGCTCATCCAGTTTTTTCCGGTTCATACGTAACCGCATTCTCATACGCAACTCACTGGCCGGCATACCTTCATTTTGTCCCAAATCCCTGGACCTGTTTTCCTGAGCTTCTTTTACCGGGTCATAGAAAACAGGTTTGTATGAATATTTTCGTGGTTTCGGTGTCCGGAATCCTATCAGTTTCATATGTTTTACTTCAACTTTTAAAACGTATTCCTTGATTTTCTTACTGCAAAAGTACCTAAAAATTCCTACTTTTGTATGGTTGTAATGCTTTTTAGATTTCCTGTTTTTAAGAATATCATTCGGAACAATACTATGAAAATGGCAGCTGATAATCTCGAAAACCTTATTGTAGTAGGTGAAAGGGTGCTTATTAAACCTTGTTCCGGTAAAACAAAAACCAAGAGCGGCCTGTTTTTACCCCCTGGTTATTCTGAAAAAGAAGAAATTCAGAATGGTTATGTTGTAAAAGTTGGACCTGGGATTCCTATTCCTTACATCACTGATGAAGACAGCGAAATATGGAAACCCAAAAAAGACGAAAGAATAAGGTATATTCCACTCCAGCCATTAGTTGGGGATTTGGCTATTTTCCTTTTAAAAGGATCGATTGAAATAGTGTACAACGATGAGAAGTATTATATTGTGCCCCAAAATTCAATCTTGTTACTCGAAAGGGATTAATTAACAGTTTAACATTTCAGTTTACTGTTTGGGAGTCTTCCTGCCGTTTAATATTTTCTCAGAAATGAAGTACAAAAGCGCTGTTAAGATTTGTAATCTGGAATCGCTTCTATGACTATAATAACGATTTAAGTTACACTTTATGAAGTATTTAAATAAAAAAAAGTCCTGACTAAAACTGAGAACTTTTCTTCTTTAGTATTTCGGATTTCATTACTATTTTACATGAACAGCCTGTCGACTGCTTACAAGATAAACTGCTCCAAAAAGAACTGAAGTATAGAATAAATCACCAACAACGCCATTAAAAAGGAATGGAAGCCCGGCAATATAAGCCTGCATCAGACCTGCAACATTCATTGGATAAGGCATCATGCCCGAAGTCCAGCTGGCAAAATTTGTAACCAGGTAAAACAAGGTAGATGCAGCCAGTGAGGCTGTCATCGTGTTTAGTATAGTTAAGCGCTTTTGCAACAACAGTCCAAAGCCAACAATTGCAATAAAACTCAGGTAAACTGGTAACATCGTGGAATGAAACCCGATAATCAGGTCACTCAGCAACATTGCGGCAACAGGCACTATAAATGCTAATTCCCTGCGCTTCAGAAATGTACCGCCAAATAAGGCAATTGCTGCAATAGGGGTAAAGTTGGGCCAGTGAGGAATAAGCCGCATCATTGCTCCAGCAAAAATCATTATTAATACGGCATAAAATCTGGGCGAAAGGTCTGTTTTTTTCATTTTAGAAAGCTGTTACTGTTTTAGATTTGGCAAAAATAACAAAAAGCATTGGAATTCTTAAGATCAGGATCACATCTAATTAACAAATTTGTGTTCGAAAAGTTTGTACTCACTTATATAATTAATTATCAATAATATACATAATACTTATCTGGTTTTCAAATATTTAATTAATGGAGACTAAAATTTGTATTTCTTGAATAATCAATCTTCATTCCTAAAGAACCGGGGAAATTGAAAAGTTAATCTTACTTTTACACATTAATTACTGATCAAAACACGCTTATGAATAATCTAAGTAAACCTTTGATATTTATCTTGTTATTACCCCTGATTATGAGTTTAGAATCTTGTCATGACCTTAAGAAAAAAGCTGATCTTATCATCTTAAATGCGAAAATATATACTCCTGATAGTGTGAGCAATGGCATTAATTGCATAGCTGTTAAAAATGGAATTATTATAGGTGTAGGTACAGATGCTGAAATAAGGAGCCAATATTGGGCACCCGATAATATTAATGCTTCAGAAGCTTGTGTTTATCCTGGCTTTACAGATGCTCATTCTCATTTTACAGGCTTTGCTCTCGGGCTGCGATATGCTGATCTGACGAAGGCACACTCTTTCGACGAGGTTTTAAACATACTGAAGGCTTACAGGAAGCAACATCCGGAAGGATGGATTGTAGGACGTGGATGGGATCAGAATAATTGGCAGGATAAGGTATTTCCGGATAACAAAAAGCTTAATACCTTATTCCCGGGTATTCCCGTTTTACTTACCCGTGTTGATGGACATGCCGTACTTGCAAGTGAGGCTGCTATTCAGGCTGCCGGAATACAATTCCCGGGGAAGAAGGGAGAAGCAGTTATTCAGCATGGAATGTTTACAGGCATTTTCCTCGAAGAAATGGCCGACAATCTGAGAAATACAATTCCTTTACCCTCAGTTAATGATATTGCGGATTACCTGGAAGTTGCCACAAAGCTTTGTCATGAAGCCGGGCTTACTTCTGTAACTGATGCAGGTTTGAATAAATCACAGATAGTACTCCTCGATTCCCTGCAAAAAACCGGCAGAATTGCCATTCGTATTGATGCATGGCTTAGCCCCAATGAAGAAAATTTTGATTATTTCATGAAGGATACCATATTTCAAACTCCTTTTCTGAGAGTTGGGGCAATAAAAATGTATGCTGACGGAGCCCTGGGATCGCGTGGTGCGCTCTTATTGGAACCATACTCTGATGATGCACATAACCAAGGTATCCTGGTTACTTCTCCTGAGGACCTTGCTGCTGTGTGTAAACAAGCCTATGATAAAGGTTTTCAGATGAATACTCATGCTATCGGCGATTCAGCGGTCAGGATGGTGTTGCATACATACAGCAAATTCCTGAAACCCGGAAATGATCGTCGTTGGCGTATTGAACATGCACAGGTGGTGAATGAAAATGATTTCGAACTTTTTGCAAAATACAATATCATTCCATCGGTTCAGGCTACACATGCAACTTCTGATATGGATTGGGCCCGCCGAAGGCTAGGATATCCCCGGATTACAAATGCATACGCATATAATCGTCTGCTTCAACAAAACGGATGGCTACCCAATGGTACCGATTTCCCGATTGAAGGGATTGAACCCATTAATACCTTTTTTGCAGCAGTGGCTAGAAAAAATGCAGAAGGACTGCCTGAAAGCGGCTATATGATTGAGAATGCACTTTCAAGGATGGATGCCCTGAAAAGTATTACCATATGGGCAGCAAAGGCTTCATTTAATGAAAAAGACAGAGGTAGTATCGAAGTTGGTAAAAAAGCTGACTTTACAATTCTGAATACCGATATAATCAAAGCTCCTGAAAGCACACTCATCAATGCCAAAGTCCTGTACACGATTGTGGATGGAAAAATTGTGTATAAAGCAAAATAAATCCAGTGATTCTGAATAAGGTTGTTTTACCTTAATGTACAACTGGTTTTCAGACTTGGTATCATAAACCAATGATTTGCATATCAGGATTAAACGAGATTAAAATCAAGTATCAGTCTTACTTATTTTTTTCAATTTCTTCATTGTTTTTCCCATTACCTGTATTAACTCGCTGAATATCATTGCTGTTGCACCCCACATGAATTCTCCGCTTACCATAAATCCCGGGGCGTCTACCCTCACTATGTTTTTGAAAATGAGAGTTTTACTCACTTTTTTACTATTTCTGATATCATTAAAGATATCAACTTCAATTATACGTTTAACTTCCTTTGTATCAGGATGGAATTCGGGCCGATGAGTACAATATGCTATAAAAGGATAGACAATAAAATTGCTTGGCCTTACGTAAAAAAGACTTAACTGACCTATTATTTCCATTTCGGAAGGGTTAATACCAATCTCCTCATGGGCTTCGCGTAATGCTGTGTATTTAAAATCAGTATCTGATTCCTCAGTTTTTCCTCCAGGCAGGCTTATTTGACCCGAATGTGCTCCTTCATATTCGTTTCTTAAAATTACAACGGTATGCAACCTTTGCTCAACAGGATATAATATGATCAGGACGGCGCTTTCCATGGCATGCGATGGGGGAGTTCCCGTTTTAATATCTTCCAGCCTGATTGCCGGCGCAAGTTGAAGGTGTGCTTTAACTCCAGGAAGTTCCAACAATAACTCAGATTTAAGCAATTCAATAAATTGTTGGGTTTCCTTCACAGATTGGAAATTGTATATCATCCTTTTTTAAAAAATAACATTATTTTAAACCTAAACTCATGAGAATTTGTTTTCAAAAAGCGAGAATTATTTTACTAAATCAATTTATTTGTTCCGGGAAGTGTTATCTTTGCAATATTAGTAATTATCATGAAAAAACAGCAACTAAAATCTTCTGGTTCAATCTCTTCATTATTAACAAGTCAAAGAGAACTTATCCTCTATAACGATGATGTAAACTCGTTTGATTTTGTTATTGAAAGCCTGGTTGAAGTTTGTGACCATGATCCGGTACAGGCTGAACAGTGTGCTCTTGTTGCTCATTTTAAAGGGAAATGTGGTATAAAATCTGGTACGGTTATTGAGTTAACTCTAATGAACAATGAACTTAATAACAGGGGAATCTCCACTGTTTTATCTTAAAACAATTATAATTATGGTCAAAATAGTCAGAAACATTTTTGTTATCCTGATAGGGATTTCGATTATTTCATGCTCAAAAGTACCCATTACCGGCCGTAAACAGCTTAAGCTGCTGCCTAACAGCATGATGATGTCAATGGGTGAATCTGGTTATGCATCTTTCTTAAAAGAAAACCCTGCAGTTAACCCCCCAACCAGGCAGTCGGCAGAGGTTACCGCCGTTGGTACCCGAATCAGCCAGGCCGTTGAAAAATTCATGAAGGACAATGGATTATCAAAACAGATTGAAGGATATAAATGGGAATTTAATGTAGTTGATAGCCCGGATGTAAATGCCTGGTGCATGCCAGGAGGCAAGGTTGTGGTTTACACCGGAATTTTACCGCTTACAAAGGATGATGCGGGGCTGGCTGTAGTAATGGGTCATGAAATAGCACACGCTATCGCGGAACACGGGAACGAGCGTATGAGCCAGGAATTGGCTATACAGGCAGCAGGAATGGGCTTGCAGATTTATATGCAACAGAAACCGCAGCAAACACAGGATATTTTCTTGTCAGCATTTGGTGTTGGATCACAGTTAGGAATTCTGGGCTATTCACGTCAGCATGAACTCGAGGCTGATAAATTAGGATTGGTTTTCATGGCTATGGCCGGCTATGATCCTGAACGTGCGCTATCTTTCTGGCAGGAAATGTCGAAGTTAGGCGGGAATAAGCCACCTGAATTTTTAAGCACCCATCCCAGTGATGAACACCGTATTGCCCAAATCCAGGCTTTTATGCCCGAAGCAAAAAAATATTTTATTGCAAATACTGCCGGGCCAGGATCAGGCACCACACCAAATGCCAAAAAGATTGGTGTCAAAATCAGATAATACATCTAAAGTTTTTTATGATTTAGAGAATTTTAGTCATTAAAATTCATAATTTAGCCAGAGAATCTTTAAGCAACGGCTTTGATCAGATTCTCCGGCTTTAAAATTTATAATTGTTATGTCCTGGTTGCTTATAATTATTCTCATTATACTTGGCTTGCTGTTTCTGCTCCTGGAAATCCTCGTTATTCCAGGTACTACACTTGCCGGAATACTCGGATTCGGGCTTCTGTTTGTCGGGTTATGGCAAACTTACGCATCAAAAGGTATCATTGAGGGCCATATTACGCTGGGATCAACCCTTGTTGTTACAGTTGTTATTCTATACTATTCATTTAAAGCAGGAACTTGGAAACGATTGGCTCTTAAAACTACGGTGGATGGAAAAATGGACCAGCTGGATGGATTAAATATTCAAGTGGG
Source organism: Bacteroidales bacterium (assembly GCA_038204995.1). GTDB lineage: Bacteria > Bacteroidota > Bacteroidia > Bacteroidales > UBA4417 > UBA4417. The sequence goes on from JBBRCH010000001.1 coordinate 21,847, forward strand.
TGATAACGGTACTTCAGTATCTCGTCTTGCCCCTTCGGGTAAAGCTATGATAAACAACAATATTGTTGAAGTTCACACCTTCGGCGAATTTATTGACCAGGAAAATGAGATCACAGTTATTTCAATTAAAGATAATAAAATTATTGTAACCATTAATAAAACAAACATATGACCCCATTGTATTCTATTGTTGCCATTGGTATAGCCTGTTTAGTCGGGTTATGGATCATTTTTTACTTTATCCCGGTTGGACTCTGGTTCACCGCTTTGCTGTCAGGTGTAAAGATTTCGCTTCTCCAGCTGGTATTTATGCGCTGGCGTAAAGTTCCGCCCTCAGTAATTGTTTCGGCACTTATCACTTCCACCAAAGCCGGGCTTTCCCTTTCCCGCGACCAGCTCGAAGCACATTACCTTGCCGGAGGACGTGTTAAATCAGTTGTTAATGCCTTGATTTCTGCTGATAAAGCAAATATTCCACTCGATTATAAATCTGCAACCGCAATTGACCTGGCCGGACGCGATGTTTTTGAAGCTGTTCAAATGTCGGTAAACCCTAAAATTCTGGATACACCGCCGGTTGCTGCTGTTGCTAAAGATGGTATTCAGCTTATAGCCAAAGCAAGGGTTACGGTTAGGGCTAATATAAAACAACTGGTTGGCGGTGCAGGCGAAGAAACCGTTCTGGCCAGGGTAGGTGAGGGCATAGTTTCATCTATCGGTAGTACAAATACACATAAGGAAGTACTTGCTAATCCTGATACCATTTCAAAAGTTGTTCTTGCTAAGGGCCTTGACTCTGGAACCGCTTTCGAAATTCTTTCAATTGATATTGCTGATATTGATGTTGGAAAAAATATCGGTGCCATGCTACAGATGGATCAGGCTAATGCCGATAAGAATATTGCCCAGGCTCGTGCCGAAGAACGCAGGGCTATGGCAGTTGCCAATGAACAGGAAATGAAAGCCAAGGCTCAGGAAGCAAGGGCTGCAGTAATACTGGCCGAAGCCGAAATTCCAAAAGCCATTGCTGAATCATTCCGTTCGGGAAACCTTGGAATTATGGATTATTATAAGTTTCAGAATATCCAGGCTGACACACGGATGCGTGATTCAATAAGTGATCCCAATCAGAATACTTCAGGTCAAACCGGTATACAATCCGAATAGTCGCAGTCTATTGCTGTAATAATTTTTAAAAAGCCCGTAAACTTTCCGGGCTTTTTTTTGCCATTTCGATGGTTGAATTGTTATAAAATAAAGAATTCTCTCAAAATGGAAGATCAGGTATTTTCTGAAAATAACAAATACAGATTACTCTATAAAGAGCTCATAGGTTCGTGCAGCTATATTACCGAGCGTAGTAACCGCTTGATTATTAAACAAGCATTTATTGAGGTTTTGCAACATTTCGGTGATTCCAAAAACACTCAGGGCGAATTTCAGCTCACTCACGCTGTTTCGGTTGCACGAATAACCGCCGATGATATGGGTCTGGATACAACCAGTATTATTTCAGCCTTATTGCAGCAAATACCTGTTTCAACAAGAGATGAGTCTGACTCATTTAAAAAGAAATTCGGGAATAACACCTTAATTATAGTATTGAAGCTGCAACAAATCTCAGCCATCAGGATGGATAAAATATCTATCATGCCTGAAAATTTCATTCAACTCCTGTTAAGCTTATCCGGCGATATACGAGTGCTTTTAATCAAGCTTGCTGACAGGTTAATTCTGATGCGTCATATTAAAATTCTTGCCGAAGCTGAACAAAAACAAATAGCATTTGAAACATCCAATCTATATTCTCCACTGGCTCACAGGCTTGGTCTGTACAAAGTGAAGACAGAACTGGAAGATTTGTCCATGAGGTATGCTCTTCCCGAGGTTTATCAAAGTATTGAGAAAAAAATCCGGGATACTGCCGTAGAACAAAAGAAATACTTCGATTCTTTTATAGCTCCTATACGAAAAACCCTCGTAAATGCCGGTCTTGATTTTGAGATTAAAGCAAGAACCAAGTCTATTCCGTCAATTTATTCAAAAATGAGAAAACAGGAAATCGAATTTGATGAAGTATTCGATTTCTTTGCCATACGTATAATAATAGAGAGTTCATCTGAAATTGAAAAGGCCGACTGCTGGAAAGTGTATTCTCATGTTACAGATATTTATCCTCCAAATACCTCACGGTTGCGTGACTGGATTTCTGCCCCCAGGCCCAATGGATATGAATCGCTTCATGTAACAGTTGAAACGGAGGGAAACAATTGGGTCGAAGTACAGATACGCAGCCGTCGGATGGATGAACATGCAGAAAAAGGAATGGCTGCGCATTGGAGATATAAAGAACAAAAAGGCGTGAAATCTTCAACTGATGAATGGCTGAAAAGCATCCGTTCCATACTGGAAAAATATACTCCTGGCGACGACGAAATAGGAAAGAATTCAGGAATGAGAGTAAACCCGGATCATATTTTTGTGTTTACACCCGAAGGTCACCTGAAGAAATTAAGATCCGGAGCAACTGTTCTCGACTTTGCTTTTGATATACATACCGAAGTAGGTCAACATTGTAATGGAGCAAAAGTAAATAATCATTTTGTCCCATTAAAATATGTACTTAAAACAGGGGATCATGTTGAAGTTGTTACTTCTAAAAACCAAAAGCCAAACATCGATTGGCTTAACTGGGTAACATCATCCAAAGCGATAACCAAGATAAAGCGTATTCTGAAAGATGCAGAATTCTCTCAGTCAGAAGCTGGCAAAGATCTGCTATTGCGAAAGCTTAGCCAGATGAAGGTGGAGTATAACGACGATATAGGCAATAAACTTGTGCTGTTTTATAAAGCTGCCAGTTCACTGGATTTATTTCATGGATTGGCTGAAGGGAAATATGATATCCAGAAAATTAAAGAGGTATTTCAACCCGCCGCGAAAGTTGAGGAAATCAAACCCGCTGCCAAAGCATTTACAAAAATAGAAATCACCCCCAATAAATCAGGAAAGCAAAAGCCTCTTATTATTATCAATGAGAATACTCCTATGGCAGATGTCAGGTTCGCGCGATGTTGTCAACCTGTTTTCGGTGATGATATTTTTGGATTTGTAACGGTATCAGAAGGTATTAAAATTCATCGGTCAGGTTGCACTAATGCCTCCGAAATGTTTGAACGATACCACTACAGAGTGTTGCAGGCCCGATGGGCCGAAATGTCGGAGTTAACATCCTATGTGGCAACGATCCGGCTGAGTGGCAGCGACCTGCCCGGTATTCTAAACGATATAACTAATGTGGTATCAGGAGAATTAAAAGCCAATATAAGGTCTATAAATCTTAATTCGCACAATGGCAAATTTGATGGAACTATAATGGTAAATGTGGACGGGAAAGCGCATTTGAACCTAATTCTCGGTCGATTAGTCAAATTAAAAGGTATAAGAAAAGTAAGCAGGGAAAATTAGAATCCGGTGTTTCAGGAATAAATTGCAGTTTATACACCATATTTAACCCGGAAAGTTTAACTTTAAGGTCTTGTGTTCTCCTTATCATGAAATATCCCGGGTACGATTCATACACTATACTTTTATCAGAAGGGGACTGGTTTCCCTTCCGAATACACAATCTTGTGCATTTACAGGATGATGCGTGGTATTATATTTTAGAGGATGTTAATGGATTAAAGCATTTTATGCCTGCTGAGTTTTATGAATTTTACAATATGAAGCCAGGTGATGAGATTATTTGTAAAATCGACAAGATAAATTGTACAGGGAGAATTTTCCTTGAACCAAAACATCCAATATATATTGAAGGGGAAAAATATAGTTTTGATATACTATTTATGCCCGGTCAGAATAATAAAAATATGATTTTAGTGAAGGATTATTTTGGAAATGGCATAGAAGTACCAGGTTGGGGTATTGAAAAAATAGCTACAATTAATAATAATAAGGTTAACTGCATTGTAAAAAGTATCAGAAAAGGCAAGCCAATTCTTGAAATTTTCAATTATTATTCTTAGTTTATCTCACATCTTATTATAATAAAGATAGTTATAAATTACACTTGTTATTAACAATTGTTAATAACTCATGTGTATGGAATGTCAGGCGAATTCTTTAAAAAAACTTGACTTAGGGTATCAAATAGTTGTACTTTTATTTCACCGGACGAGATCATGGTAACCAGCCCTGGAGAGGCCGCCGAACTTCTGAGAAGGAGGGAAGTACTGATCCCGGAAAAGCTAAAGTTAGTTACCCGCAAGGGAAATTACTGAAGCCGATTCGAAAGTTGGATTGCTTGAAAGAGTCAAAGGGCATGTAGCACCCTGAACCGATAAACCGCAAGGAATTGAAGAACAGGCGCACCGCAAGGTGAATAGGGAAAGAATGAAAAGGTGAATTGGAAACAAAACACTTTTGATATCTGAAACTGATGAAATTCAGACTGCAAAGCCTGAGAAGTAAAAAAGTTAATACCCTCGTTACAGTAAGTTCCTAATGATACTCATCACGCAGGGAAGAAACTGACAAAGGCCGCAAGGTTTATGAACGTGAAATCCACATGATCGCCGAAGCGCGGCACACGGCAGGAAAAGCAATTCTGGCAACAGTATTGTTGACTAAGCCGAAGCCAGAAGAAGCACAAAGCCGCAAGGCTGAATGCCAATCAGGCGAGCCGGGGCTATCAGAAATGTAAAAGTTCCTGATACCTACAGGAGTTATTGAACCTACGGGCAAGATAGCAACAACGCTTCGATAGTAGGAACCGACAACGCGCAAGCGTGGCCAGGGCCGAAATCACGAAAGTGACAAGGTTTGAAGCCCGGAATCATCCTGAAAGATCTTCCTCGTGAAGAAAACTGTAGTTTGAAACCAGTGCCGGAAAAAACAAAGCCAGGTGCTTGCACCAACTTTGAACAACAGCAGGGTATAGCTTTAGGGTTAATACAATCTGCAAATTCTGCAAAGCAAACGCCGGCCACAATCAACAGCTATGGCTGTTGAAAGTGAAATGGGGAACTATCCGACAGGATTGTTCCCCATTGCTTTTTCTTGCAATGCATGTTGGTGAGGATTGGATCAAGTTCAAAAGTTTGATCATGCTTAAAAGTTGTAAAAAAGGACTAAAATATTGATTTTTGCAGAAAAAGAGCTATCTGCAATGAAGGACTCCTTTGAGGTCATACGCATAACCTGGGATCAGGAACAACAGTGATTTCCTGTAAAACCAACATATCTATTCATCAGATTACCAGCAATAAACTTTATTTTCAATAATTAATTAAGATATTTTAACAGATATTGCTATTTCAGTAGTATTCAGTGTAAATTTGCGTTTTTGAAAATCTATAAAACACTATGGCTGCTAATAAATATGCCGTAATTGGTATCGGTCAGTTTGGAAAAGCTATTGCCAAAGCAATCTCAGCAAAGGGGTATGAAGTAATGGCCATTGACAGTGACCCAGAAATAATTGATAGCATTGGAGATGATGTTGCTTATGCAGTGACATTGGATGCAACTGATAAAAGGGCATTACAGGGACAAGGCATTGAGGAGTTTGACGCAGTTGTAGTAGCCATCGGATCCGATTTCGAGCAGCGTCTTCTGTGTGCTTCAATCCTGCTGGATTTGAATGTAAAACGAATAATCACCCGTGCAAATGGCGAAGCACAACGAATCATACTTGAAAAAATGGGTATTACCGAAGTGCTCTCTCCGGAAGAGGAAGTTGGTATTATTGTAGCTGAACGAATGCTTAATCCAAGTATTGTGAGCTATCTTCAATTACCAGATAATCACCGTGTTGTAGAGTTGATAAGCCCCAAAAACTGCATTAATAAGACTTTTGGTGAGATTGACCTTCGCGACAAATATAAGCTTAGCCTGATAACCGTAAAAGAAGAATTACGATTGATCAAAGATGGGAAAGAAACCATCGAGCATCATATTATAGGTGTTCCTGATTCAAAACAATCGCTGCAATCTACTGATAGGCTTGTTCTTTTCGGCCATGTTCATGATATCGACAGGTTTCTCGAAATCAATACATAGAATATGTTTCAGGACAGGGTCTTTCGCATCAGGGAATTTATTAATATACGACTGTATAGGCACCGGAATTATGCTCTCAGGTTTTTACACATATCAAGTATAACGGTTTCATTAATTGCTATAACAGCAATTATATACCAGCATGGCTTCCCTCAAACTCCGTATAATCTGAACCTGACTGAATCGATAATTGAGTTTAGTCTTATTTTTTATGTCTTTAAATTTTTAATACGCATATTTTATCATTTTCACCCTGTCGATTTCATAAAATCAAGCAAGTTTGAGGGTTTCCTGATCCTGCTGATCGTTGTGGATCAACTGGTCAGGATGGTAACAGGTGCACATATTATTCAACAGTTCATGAGGGGAATTGGTTTCCCGGGAATTCATATTTATTATAATCTTTTTATTCAGGTATATTTCATCATAATTATTGCCGTTGAACTAGGAAAGGCAGGTAGATTTATTGAATATATCCACATCGGCCCATCAGGTTTACTGGCGTTGTCGTTTATTTTCATAATAGTTTCGGGAACAGGACTTTTATTATTACCTGAAATGACGGTTAATGGCATCAGTCCGATTGATGCCTTGTTTACATCTACAAGTGCTTGTTGTGTTACAGGATTGGTTGTGGTTGATACATCTGTTTGTTTTACCTTAAAAGGTAAAACAATCATTATGATGCTCATCCAGCTGGGAGGTCTTAATATTATTTCGTTTGCTACCTTATTTGCAACGTTTTACCGGAATTCAGCTGGTATAAAAATGCAATCGCTGATCAAAGACATTGTCTCAACCGATACGCTTAGTAGTACAAGGGGTTTATTACGCAAGATTTTTGTTTACAGTATCGTTATAGAATTAACAGGCGCTTTGTTACTTTATATCACATGGCCTACTGAACATATATTCAGAGGAATAGGAGAAAAAATATATTTTTCAGTTTTTCATTCCGTATCCGCATTTAATAATGCAGGTTTTAGCTTGTTTACTGATAACCTGTATGATATTTCTATCAGACATGCATATAACCTTCAGCTCGTAATTGCCGCTCTGATCTTCCTTGGAGGAATCGGATTTATTGTTCTGGAAGACATTTTTGCGATCCGGAATATAAGGGAACGTCGAAGAGTCAGATGGAAAAGGCTCCAAACACATTCACGCATTGCTTTATATACTTCAGGGATACTGATAGTATTGGGAGCTGTAGTTTTTTACCTGGTTGAATTCCGACAATCGATTTTAGGATATGGTGTGTATGGAAGCATAGTTTCTTCTATTTTTCAATCCGTGACTTGTCGGACTGCCGGCTTTAATTCTGTGGATTTCACTCACATTGGCCAACCTGTTCTTATTCTCATGATGTTCCTGATGTTTATCGGGGCTTCTCCTGGTTCAACCGGAGGCGGAATTAAAACAACGACATTCTCTGTTATTTTACGTTCAGCTATCAGTACAATTAAAGGGCGAAAAAATGTAGAAATTGTAAAACATACCATTTCGAGCAATACAATAAGTAAGGCTTATTCCATTGCCTTGTTTTCCATTTCACTCATTTTTATTTCAACTTTTATCCTTTCAATAACCGAGCCGGATAAAAGTTTTCTCAGCTTATTATTTGAAGAAATATCAGCTTTTGGAACTGTAGGTTTATCTGCAGGCATAACCTCTTCATTAAGTCTTGCCGGCAAATCTATTATTATTCTCACCATGTATATTGGCCGGATAGGTACACTCACACTTGCGTTGGCTATTACCAAACGAATTGTATACTCAAAATACAGGTATTCAGAAATAAATGTACTTGTGGGATAACATCTGCCATAACACGGAAACGTTAATTCAGAACTCGTTTTTTGTTTTAGCAAAACGTAAGGTGAAGATAAATCCAATTACATGTATGCAACTCAGAATATTGAAAAAATAACCGATAGGATAGAACGAAGAAAAATACAAGTAATTTGCAAAACAAGATCGATCCTAAAAGAGAAAAGAGAGGATATTTCCCTCTCTTTTCAGTGTTTTTTAATTATTTGCAAGAAAAAAAAATGCTATTTGATCTATTCCATTGGCTAAAGTAAAATTATCTCAGATATAATCAGTAAAAATGAATGTTAAAAGATGTTAACAGCGAAATTCAACTCCTAATCATCAACTTCTTTTTCGCTGCTTTTTTCTTTGTCATCCTCATCTTCGTCTTTATCATCACTTTCTTTCAGATCAAGAGCAGAGTCAAAGAAATCCTCATCTTTATCTGATTTAGTGTCAATTTTTACAGGCACTTTAACCAGGTAACTAGCATCGTCGGTATCTATAGTAATAGCAAAAAAGAAAGCACCCCCAGCCAGAGGCACCTTAATGGTATGATTGATCCAACCCATTGGATATTTTTTGCGAATGGCATCCATTAATTCAGGAGCAACATTTGCATAATTGATTATAAGTTTTTTACGATTAGTTTGCATTGTTGTTGCAGATTTTTATTCAAAAATTTGGCGCAATTATACGGAAGAAAAAGAATATAACATACTTTTTTATGTAAATTAACAAAGAATTTTCAAATTCCTTTGTTTTAACTTACTTGTATAATAACAATTGCTGTACGGTTGGTTGAATATATGCTTAAAAGGTTAGCTGAAGAAGCTTCGTCGAAACGAGTTTCATAAAGCATCTTATCGTTTATCCGGCCATGGCCGCCAAAACTTTCGTGATCTGTATTGAGAATAATTTTATATTTACCAGGTAGCGGGACTGCAAATTCATACCCTGGAATAGAACCGGTTGTATGAAAATTGAATAGGAATATTAATCCGGCTCGTTCAAATATGAGGCATTTGTTATTTTCGTCACACTTTATCTGGCTTGCAAAAAGAGTACCTAACAGACCGGTATCCCTTATTATTTTAATCATAGAACGGTCAAAGTCCGAGAGGTAGTGATACCGAAGTAATGGGTTATCCATTAAAGACCACTGCCTGCGGGCATGTTTGTAACTCCAGTCATTTCCCTCACGGGGAAAATCAATCCATTCGGGATGTCCAAATTCATTTCCCATGAAATTCAGATAGGCCTGGCCCCCAAGCGCAATGGTTATTAGCCTGATCATTTTGTGTAAAGCAATGCCGCGTTCAACCACAAGATTTTCGTCAGATGATTGCATGTTGTAATACATCTCTTTATCCATTAGCCTGAAAGCGATAGTTTTATCACCCACCAAGGCCTGATCGTGCGATTCGCAATACGTGACTGTTTTTACATAAGGAAGCCTGTCGTTAAGAACCTGCCACATTTCACCCATGCTCCAATTTTCATCGGGTACATCTTTAAGGTATTTTATCCAGAAATCAGGAATACCCATGCCAAGCCTGTAATCAAAACCAATTCCTCCGTCGTCAACCGGAGACGCGAGTCCCGGCATTCCTGAAACATCTTCAGCGATAGTAACTGCTTTTGGATTAATGATATGAGCAAGATGATTTGCCAGCTGCAGGTAGGTGACTGCATCAAATTCCACACCCTGGTTAAAATATTTGTCAATATTATCAATGGGTTCATCGCCATGATGAAAATACAGCATCGACCCAACGCCATCAAACCTGAATCCATCAAAATGAAATTCCTTAAGCCAGTACCTGATATTTGAAAGCAGGAACTGCAATACTTCAGTTTTGCCATAATCAAATAACTTCGAATCCCAGTTCGGATGTTCACCCCTTGCACCTGCATGAAAATACTGTGTCTCGGTGCCATCGAACAGGCTTAATCCTTCATTCAGGTTTTTAACAGTGTGCGAATGCACAAGGTCCATAATTACTGCAATGCCCATACTATGAGCAGTACTGATCAGGTTTTTGAGGTCTTCGGGTGTTCCAAACCTGGATGAGGGAGCAAAAAAGTTTGAAACATGATAGCCAAAAGAACCATAATAGGGATGTTCCTGAATGGCCATCAGCTGCACTGCATTATAACCCGCTTTTTTAATACGGGGTAGAATTTTTTCTGTAAAATCAACATATGTTCCAAGACCTTCTTTTTCCTGGGCCATACCCACATGAGCTTCATAAATAAAAAGATCACCAAGTTTACTGATGTCAAAATGGTCTTTCTCCCAGTTGAAAGCCGGCGAAAACCAAAGCTGGCCGCTAAAATTTTTAGTATCCTCATCCTGGACAACCCTGGTGATATAAGCAGGTATCCGGAGCTGGTCACCTATATCGCTCTTAACCAAAACTTTAATCTTACTACCATGGGTAAATACTGATTTATAGTAGGCCGCATTTAGCTTTATTTCCCATATTCCGTTATCTTTTCGTTGCAAGGGATGTGAATATTGATTCCACTGGTTGAAATCCCCGGTCAGAAACAGTCCATGAGCGGCGGGAGCCCATTCGCGGTAAATCCAACAGTCTTCTGCAGGAATATGGTGTATTCCCATATAATCATAAGCTTTCGCAAATTCATCAATACTACCCGAAATAGAATCGATATAATTTAGTTTTGCAACAAATCGGTCATGACGGGCAATTATATCAGCTGCAGCTGGTTCAAGCCATGGGTCTAATTCTACTATCCTGGGCATTTTTTCTGAGTTTTCCATCTTAGCCGGTATGATTTTTATAATCAGTTTAATCCTTTTATTCCTGAAAATTAAGATTATTCTCTAAAATTAATCCAAATTTTCATAATTTATCATATTCACGTATTTTGTTTAATCTAATTCCTTTGCAATAGCTAAAAAATCGCAGTCAATCACAACTTTCATCTAACAAGAATACTATTAGCTGAATACCAAGCTGATATCATGCGAGTTTTAGCTTTTGCCAGGAGTAAATGGTTGTTGTTTATTCACCCCTCTACCCGAGGGGGAGAACCCCACAAACATGATCAGGGCCTAATGTTCGCCTTTTACAACCATCAGAAAATCACTTCTAAGTACTTCGCCTTATTTCTATTTATTTCTATTTATTTCTATTTATTTCTATTTATTTCTATCTATTTCTATCTATTTCTATCTATTTCTATTTATTTCTATTTATTTCTATTTATTTCAATGTATTTCTACGTATTTATTTTTATTAGTTAGTTCCCGTTTGTGCCATTTCTAAATGGTGGTTGTCTTTTTACTTTACCGGATAAAAAATATTTGTCTGCCATTTGTTTGTATCGGCTTCAGTTGCAGGATTGGTTATATATTCTTCCCATGCAGAGCCTGTTACCTGCAATCCGTTATCATTAATGTAGGTTTGCAAAGCAATGTAGGCATCGCTTATTAATTTACGGGTACCAAAATACTTTAGCATGACAGTTTTCTGTGCTTCAATCTGCCTGCAATTTAGAGTTTTTGGAACATTTACTATTGCTTCAACCGGAATAGCAGCTTCAACATCAAAATTATCACCTGAGTAACTGTGAAAAACAGCAAGCGGAGCTCCGGCAGGGGAAAGGTGTCTGAACTTTAAAAATTTGGATATTTTATTATACATTAATGCAAGTTTTGGAATAATAGTTCCTGGTGAAGCCGTATCACGTATTGAAAGCAGGATCCGCGCAGGTAGTTCAGAATCAACAATTCCGAAGCTGTTTAAGGTTTTATTTCCACTTATTTGTTCATCAATACTAAAGAGGCCAGTTTCTAAATCCGGGCCAATTATTTTATCCGAAAGCAAACTAATCCATCGGGATAACGGATTCATTCCCAGGTCACTGTCAAGACTCCAGGTGACATTTGAACCCTGGATATCAGTTGAAAAAAGAAATTTTGCCATCGATTTCCCTTTTTTACCATAATCCATCAATAACAGGAGTGAATCGTAAGGATAACTGGCTAGTATAGTAATTATGCCGTTTCCGACATTTTTATCAAGGCTGTGCCAGGTGTAAGAAGCTCCGACACCCGATTCAGGCCCGGAATAACGTAGTTCCATCAGAGTATCCAAATGCAACCATGGAGACCAATGCTCCCAGTTTTTCAGGTTATTTACCTGATTAAAAATATCCTTTTTAGATGCATCTATATTCAGGCTCCTCTCAACATGTATTTTCCGGGGAAGCAGAAACCCGATTGAGACAATAATAACAATTATTGCTGCAATCATAAACAGTATGCGTCGAAGCACTTTCATTGAAATGAAATACTTTTTTTTGTAAAAATACAAAACATAAACCAGATAATATTTTATTTGAATTCAACTGCAAATAATGGACTAATAATAACGATAACTTATCTGAACGGAACGGTTTTTGATTTATTACTTTCAATAATCTAAATATCGGAGTTATGAAAAATATAATTTTAATCATGCTGATCGCAATGGCATTGTTTTCAACTTCCTGTAGAAAAGATACAGGTGGAAATGCTGATATCTCGACTGTCGATTTTGTTGTTCAGACTAATCAATGGGCAGAGACCACAAACGTAGCAAAAGGAGAACAGGGATATGGATATTACGTTGATCTCGATTTTCCTGAAATCACTCTTAATGTAATACAGAACGGAATGGTAACCCTTTATATGAAAATGGGTGATTCATGGACTTCAGTGCCGTTTAATTACTTTTACCAGAGTTCAAATGGATTCGATTATCAGGGAGGTTATTATTATTCCATGCAGCCCGGATTATTTTCAATTGATTATTATGAAAGTGATCATTACACAGTTCAGCCTGATACTCAGATTTTCAGGCTTGTTATTGTCCAGCCGATATAACAACTGATGAATTTATTCATTAGCCTCGCTTTGCGGGGCTTTTTTTTGTAAGTTAGTGCCTTGAATGCAACATGCATTTGATGGAGGATAATACTATAAAGCTAACATTTACAAATAATGGAGAGAGAAACAAAAATTGTATGTCCGAATTGCGGGACCGAGATTAACGTGAATGAGGTCCTATCTCATCAGGTAGAAGATGATCTCAGGAAAAAATATACAGCTCAGTTAGCTGAAGCAAAGAAAAAGTATGATGCTGAGTTTGAACGCCTGAATTTACAGAAAGAGGATTTCGAGAAGAAAAAGCTTAAGGAGAATGAACTTTTCCAGGAAAAATTACAAACCAGGCTGAAGGAGGAGCGCCTGGTTATTGAAAGCCAGATAAAAACAAAACTGGCTGATGAACAATCAGAACAATATGCTGCCATGCAAAAGGAACTGCATGAACAATCTGAAAAACTTAAGGAATTGAGCAGGAGCAAGGCTGAAATTGAACGACTGAAACGTGAGAAGGATGAACTTAAGGAAAGTGTACAGGCGGAAGCTGAACGTGTTCTGAATCAAAAACTTATAGAAGAAAAAGAAAAGATCCGAAAAATAGAACAAGATCGCAATGAGCTGGCTTTTAAGGAATTGCATAAACAACTGGAGGATCAAAAGCGACTGACTGAAGAGATGAAACGTAAGCAGGAGCAAGGCTCCATGCAATTACAGGGCGAAGTTCAGGAATTAGCCATTGAGGAGTGGCTTGCTGCCAGTTTTCCGCTTGATACCATCGACGAAATTAAAAAAGGCGCACGTGGCGGTGATTGTATACAAACCGTGAATACACGAACCAGGCAGAATTGCGGAACCATATATTACGAAAGCAAGCGTACCAAAGACTTTCAACCCAGCTGGATCGAAAAATTCAAGAGTGATATAAGAGATAAAGGCGCCGATCTTGGCGTCCTGGTGACCGAAGTTTTGCCATCAGACCTGGATCGTATGGGATTAAAAGAAGGTATCTGGATATGTACATATGATGAATTCAAGGGGCTTTGCAGAGTTCTTCGCGAATCCATTATTCAGATCAGTAATGCTATGGTATCGCAGGAAAATAAAGGCGATAAAATGGTATTATTGTATGATTTTCTTACGAGCAACACATTCCATATGCAGGTGGAAGCTATTGTTGAAGGATTTACACATATGCGTATGGACCTGGAAAGCGAAAAACGAGCCATGCAAAAAATCTGGAAAGTGCGCGAAAAGCAATTGGAAAAAGTGATGACAAATACCATTGATATGCACAGCTCAATTAAGGGAATTGCAGGAAGCGCAATCCAGGATATTAAACAACTCGATATGCCTTATACTGATTTGCTGTCTGAAAACTCTGAAGTATAGAATTACTTAGGTTGTATTTAGTATACATTGACCTTTTATACCATTATGAATCTGTTACTGCCATAGGTATACAAATAAGGAAATCTAACTATTCGACTCTAATAACAACGACTTAAATTGCCTATAATTAATATTATGTTAAATAGAACAGATGAAATTAAAGAGCCCGAATAAACCGGGCTCTCCTATCCAAATTACTATAAACTTACATATTATTGATCTTGTCATTAATTTCGGTTAATTTCTTGGTCATGTTCAGACGAGCATAGATTTCTTTCAGAGAAACAAGTGTAGGTTTGTCCAGAGGTTGAATCGTTTCACATTTTTCAAGATACGGTAAAGCCAAATTCAGGAAATTTTTGCCTTCAGCGATCAATTTATCATATTTTGCAGTTTCGCTTATAGGAAGTTTATTTGCTTCGTTAATAACTTCACCGCCTTTATTAAAATAGATAGCTCCCAGGTTGAACATGGCATCAAAATAATTAGAATCAACAGCAAGAGCTTCTTTGTATGCAGCAACAGCATTGTAGAAATATTTTGTTCTTTCAGCCGCAGGAAGGCTTGTATCGTTTTTCAGCAAATCGTAAGTTACCCCTACCGCATATAAAACTGTGATATTGTTGGGTTCTTTCTCTTTGGCAACCATCAGGCTTGCAATAGCCTTTGCATGATTATTAGTTGAGATATACATATTTGCTTCAGTGATCACAAGGTCAGTATTCCCCGGAAACAATTCTTTCCCAATATTAATAATTTCCGAACCTTTTTCAAGTTCACCTTTTTCCTTGTAAAGGTTTGCCAGTGAGGTATATACACTAACTTCTTTCATTTTCAGATCAACCAGATACTGATACGTCTTAATAGCCTGATCAAGAAATGATTTATCAATTGCTGCTTTCTTCTCGAGGCACAACGCTTCGCCATAGTAAGCTAATGTATCAATGATTTGATTTTCTTTGCTGATATTTATAGCTTTTTCGAAAGCCGGAATTGCATTATCAAAGTCATTTTGCTGAAAAAAAGATATCCCTGCATTAAAGTACTCTCCTCCTATTGCAGTTAACCGCACTGCAATGTCAGATTTATAGTCATCTTTCGTGTCTAATTCACGGGCTTTCATATAAGCCTCATAAGCGATATTAATTGCATCAGGAGCTAATACTGCCTTTAAAGGGGAAATCTGAATATCAAGATAGATACCTCCTTTATAGTACCATACTTTGGCATCAGTTGCAGCATCAGGATAGGCTACAGCTTTGTCGATAAATTCTTTAGCTTTTACCAGATCCTTTTTCATCCAATAGTTGTAAGCAGAAGTACGGTCTCTCTTCATTTGAGCGAAAGCTGCACTTACCAGCATAATTAGGGCAAATAAAACAAGAGTTCTTTTCATTTCCTTAACTTTTTAGTTTGATTTTAATTAATATATTTATTTGATTAACAGGTATTTAATCTTCAGTACTTTGATTTTTAATTTCTGAATCTTCATCATTTATGTTGCTCTCCTCATCGTTTATCATTTCCATTCCATCTATCAGCTCATCCTCATCCGGATCTTCTAATTCACATTCAACCTTCGCTACAGCTGCTATTCCATCATCTTCTTTCAGATTGATGAGTCTTACTCCCTGGGTTGCACGTCCCATTACCCGCAGATCACTTACTCCCATCCGGATAATAAGTCCCGAAAGGTTGATGATCATAAGGTCATCGGTATCAATTACGTTTTTTATTGCGATTAAACTTCCGGTTTTATCTGTGATATTTAACGTTTTTACACCTTTTCCTCCTCTGTTTGTCACCCTGTAATCGTCAAGGTCTGAACGTTTACCATATCCTTTTTCTGATACAACAAGAATAGACTCTTCAAGACTATTCACACATATCATGCCAATCACCTCGTCATTCTTGCTTCCAAGCCTGATCCCTCTAACTCCTGTAGCGGTACGACCCATAGGACGAACGGTTGACTCGTTGAATCTGATTGCTCTTCCGCTGCGTAATGCCATGAGCACTTCGCTGTTTCCGTTAGTTAGTCGCGCCTCTAACAAATGATCGCCTTCATTTATATTTATTGCATTTATACCATTCAGTCTTGGACGTGAATATGCTTCGAGAGAAGTCTTTTTTATGGTACCTTTTTTAGTACAAAGAATAATGTAATTATTATTTACATAATCTTCATCTTTCAGATTTTTCAGATTTATAATTGCTCTTACTTTGTCATCCGGTTCAATATTCAGCATATTCTGGATGGCTCTCCCCTTGGAAGTTTTACTTCCTTCAGGTATTTCATATACTCTGAGCCAGAAGCACTTACCCTTTTCGGTGAAGAAGAGCATATAATTATGTGCAGTTGCAATATACAAATGCTCAAGGAAGTCTTCATCACGTATATCCGATCCCCTGGCTCCACGTCCTCCCCTGCTTTGACGGCGGTAATCGGTCAACGGGGTGCGTTTCATATATCCCATATGCGAAATGGTGATCACAACAGTTTCGTCGGCAATGGTATCCTCAATCCTGAAATCCTTTGCACTGAGTTCGATCCGGGTTTTTCGTTCGTCGCCATATTTATCCCTGATCTCAATGAGTTCGGTTTTAATGATCTCAAATTGAAGGGTTTCATCAGCAAGAACACTGAGGTAGTATGCAATGATTTTCATTAATTCAGCATATTCTTCTTTCAGTTTTTCGCGTTCGAGCCCTGTCAGACGTTGTAAACGCATATCCAGAATAGCTTTTGCCTGGATTTCGCTTAGCGAAAAACGTACCATTAAATTTGCCCTGGCTTCATCGGGTGAAGCGGCAGCCCTGATAATAGCAATTACTTCGTCTATATTATCAAGTGCTATAAGAAGTCCTTCGAGCACATGGGCACGTTTTTGGGCTTCTGAAAGTTCAAACTGTGTCCGCCTGAGAATTACTTCGTGCCGGTGATCAATAAAATGACCTATCAACTGTTTCAGATTCAGCTGGTAAGGCCGTCCTTTTACAAGGGCTATAGCATTGGTGCTGAATGAGGTTTGCAGTGCCGTGTATTGGTATAACTTATTCAGCACAACATTAGAAACAGCATCCTTTTTCAATTCATATACAATGCGCAGACCGTTACGGTCGCTTTCATCACGTATGTCGTGAATTCCTTCAATTTTTTTATCATTAACCAGATCAGCTGTTTTTTTGATCATTTCAGCCTTATTAACCTGGTATGGGATTGAAGTAAAAACGATAGCTTCGCGTCCTTTTTCATCCGTTTCGAAATTGGATTCACCACGCATCACAAGTCGTCCCCGGCCTGTTTCATAAGCTTCTCGAACGCCTTCATATCCATAAATAATTCCTCCGGTAGGGAAATCAGGGGCTTTAATATATTTCATTAATCCCTCAACAGTGATTTCCTTATCATCGATATAGGCTATACAACCATTAATAATTTCAGTGAGGTTATGAGGCGGAATGTTTGTTGCCATACCAACAGCAATACCCGAAGTTCCATTGATTAACAGGTTTGGAACTTTAGCCGGCAGAACCGTTGGTTCCTCAAGTGTATCATCAAAATTCAGTTTAAAATCTACCGTATCTTTATCGATATCGGCCAGAATTTCTTCTGCCAGTTTACGCAGGCGCACTTCGGTATAACGCATGGCAGCAGGGCTGTCACCATCAATAGAGCCAAAGTTACCCTGCCCGTCAACGAGCGGATAACGTAATGACCAATCCTGGGCCATACGAACCATAGCGTCATAAACAGAAGTATCTCCATGCGGATGATATTTTCCAAGAACTTCACCAACAATACGTGCAGATTTCTTATATGAGCGGTTTGAAAGCACCCCCAAATCAAGCATCCCGTATAATACTCTCCTGTGAACTGGTTTTAAACCATCACGTACATCGGGAAGTGCACGTGACACAATAACCGACATCGCATAATCGATGTAGGCACCTTTCATTTGTGTTTCAATATTTACCGGTACGATTCTTTCCCCGTCCTGTATGTTATCCATTTATTAACCCCTTCATTTATAGTCACTTAAGTTATCCTCAACAGAACTACGAAAGTACATTTTTTTTTTGATACAAAAAATGCAATTTTGAGCTTTTTACAAGCTGTTAATAACAATTACCTGTTCATAATATCAAATAACTGAAAATGAACTATTAAGCACATTAATTCAAATAGTTTCATTAAACTATTTACGGACTTGTGCGTTTATATTGTAATTTTGACGAATATTTAATTGTATAATTAATTAATTAGTAAGCAAAGGACTGGTAAATAAATGGAAGCAAAGTTCTCACAGAGAGTAAAAGATGTGTTGTCTTTTAGCCGCGAAGAGGCTATAAGGCTTGGTAATGAATATATAGGTGTCGAACATCTCCTGTTAGGTATGATTCGTGAAGGTGAGGGATTAGCTATCAGGATACTAGGTTATCTTAATGTTGATATGACTGAATTGCGGCGTATCATTGAAACCGCTATCATTAATCCTGCAAACCGCAATAAAGCGAATGATAATCTGCCACTGGTTAAGCAGGCTGAGCGTGCACTTAAACTTACCTACCTGGAAGCCAAGTTGTTTAACAGCGAATTGATAGGAACTGAACACCTGATGCTTGCCATACTTAAGGATGAAGATAACCTAGTTACACGAACAATAAAAAAAAATAATGTGGATTACGAATTATTTAAAGAAGAAGTGAAGTCATATCTGATAACAGGCGAAGACATAAATCAGCAGCAGGGAGAAAGAGAAAAACTATTTGGGGAAACGGATTCTGACCCTAAGGATGAACTTTCCGGCGGTTCACAGGATGACGACCCGGATGAAGGCGGTGGAATTGAAAACCTCAGAAAAACAGCAGATAGTAAATCAAAAACGCCTGTACTCGACAATTTTGGCCGCGATCTTACCAAGGCAGCAGAAGAAAACAGACTGGATCCTATTGTTGGTCGTGAAAAAGAACTTGAGCGAATCTCGCAGATTCTGAGTCGCAGGAAGAAAAATAATCCTATACTGATCGGCGAACCCGGTGTTGGCAAATCAGCTATTGCTGAAGGACTGGCATTGCGGATCATACAGCGTAAAGTTTCACGCGCCCTATTTAACAAAAGAGTATATACTCTTGATCTTGCATCTTTGGTAGCCGGAACGAAATATCGCGGCCAGTTTGAAGAGCGGATGAAAGCCGTATTGAACGAACTGGAGAAAAATCGTGATATCATTCTGTTTATCGATGAAATACACACGATTGTCGGAGCAGGAAATGCAAGCGGATCACTTGATGCAAGCAATATGTTCAAACCGGCTCTGGCACGAGGAGAAATACAATGTATCGGCGCAACCACTCTCGACGAATACCGTCAATATATTGAAAAGGATGGTGCACTCGAACGCAGATTCCAGAAAATATTAGTGGATCCTACCACTCCCGAAGAAACTGTAGTTATTCTCAATCAGATTAAAGAAAAATATGAGGATCACCACCTTGTAAAATATACACCCGAGGCTATTGAAGCTTGTGTTACACTTACTAACCGGTATTTGTCAGACCGTTGCCTTCCCGACAAGGCTATAGATGCACTCGATGAATCCGGTGCCCGGGTTCATATTTCGAATATGCACGTTCCTGTTGAGATTGTGACTACTGAAAGTCTGATTGAAGATATCAGGCAAAAGAAAATGAAGGCGATCAAGGGGCAGAAATATGAGGAAGCGGCACGATATCGTGATGATGAACGTAAAGCTCAGGCTCAGCTTGAAACGCTGAAACAGAATTGGGAAGAGGATTCAAAAATTAACCGTCAATTGGTTACCGAAGATAATGTAGCTGAAGTAGTTGCCATGATGACAGGAGTTCCTGTGCAACGAATTGCCGAAAATGAAGGCTCGCGACTGATGAATATGGAGCAGGAACTGGGTGGAGCAGTTATCGGGCAGGAAGATGCCATTAAAAAGGTCGTAAAAGCAATCAGGCGAAACCGTGCCGGACTTAAAGACCCGAACAAGCCGATTGGTACATTTATTTTTCTTGGCCCTACCGGTGTCGGAAAGACTCACCTGGCCAAAATATTATCGCGGTACCTTTTTGATACAGAGGAAGCACTCATACGAATTGATATGAGCGAATATATGGAGAAATTCGCTGTTTCGAGACTGGTTGGAGCCCCTCCGGGATATGTGGGTTATGAAGAAGGAGGACAATTAACTGAAAAAGTCAGGCGTCGCCCCTACTCTATCGTGTTACTGGATGAAATAGAGAAAGCACATCCTGATATATTTCACATTCTTCTTCAGGTCCTTGACGACGGCCAACTGACTGACAGCCTGGGCAGAAGAGTTGATTTTAAGAACACTATTGTGATAATGACATCGAATATTGGCTCCAGGCAGCTAAAGGATTTCGGTGCAGGTGTTGGCTTTAGCACTAGTGCTCGTCAGTCGCAGAGTTCAAATATAGCACAGAGTGTAATTGAGAATGCTCTTAAAAAGTCATTTGCTCCTGAGTTCCTGAACAGGATTGACGATGTTATCATTTTCGATTCGCTGGAGCGCCATGATATTCACAAAATTATTGATATTGAACTAGCTCATTTATTTGCACGGATTCGCACGATGGGTTACGAACCGCGAATTACAGAAAGAGCAAAAGATTACGTTCTTGAAAAAGGCTGGGATGATCAGTTTGGTGCAAGGCCATTGAAAAGAGCAATTCAGAAATATGTTGAAGATATGCTTGCGGAAGAAATCATACTTACGAAACTTGCTCAGGGAGATATAATCAATATCGATTTCGATCCTGATATCAAGGATATGGTGATAGTTGTCGAAAAGCCGGAGCTTCTTTTACTGACTGAAGAAACACCAGCTGCTCCTGAATCATTGCCGGAGACTACTGTATAACTCTAAATATCAAAACTTTATTTTAAAACGCCTCTTACTGGGGCGTTTTTTATTTTTCACCATCCCATTCTTTATAAAACTGATCGAGATATGACAGCATATAAGAATGTCTTACTTCAGCCATTTCCTTACCTTTTGTTGTATTCATCCTGCCTTTCAGAAGCAGCAGTTTTTCATAAAAATGATTCAAAGTAGGAGCTTCACTGTTTTTGTACTCTTCTTTTGTAAGTTTTAGATTGGGTTTTATATCCGGGTTATGGATTTCTCTTCCTTTATGGCCGCCATAGTTGAAAGTCCTTGCAATTCCGATAGCTCCAAGTGCGTCGATCCGGTCTGCATCCTGAATTACATCCAATTCAGGCGATTTGAATTTTTGTGGATTTTTACCTCCTTTAAACGAAATATTGGAAATGATGTTTTCAACATGTTCAATAACTTCATTTTCAACCTGCAATGATTTCAGAAACGCTTTTGCTTTTTGTGCACCTATTTCTTCATCACCTCCATGAAATTTTGAATCCGCAATATCGTGTAACAGGGCGCCGAGTTCTACAATAAAAAAGTCAACTTTCTCATATTTAGCAATATGCAATGCCGATTTCCATACTCTGTAAATATGCCACCAATCGTGTCCGCCTTCGGCATTAGCCAATGATGCCTTAACAAAAGCTATCGTTTGCAGTATGATCTCCTGATTCTTGTTTTTTGTTGCCATGTATCAATTTGTTAAATGAGCAAAAAAGAGAGTGCTCAGAAGCAATAAATTCTTCGTTCAAAAATTGAATACTAACCAGATTTACTTTCTCTAATTCAGCAATATTAATTGTATACCTGACGAGTGAAATAAATTCCTACAAAAGTTTAATTTTTTCAGGATTCTGACGACAATCAAAAACAGAAGCGATTGTTATCAGGTTTTCATCCTTCCAATAAATAACCTTATAGTTGCGGTCAACCAGGTATCTAAACTCTTCATCATAATTTATAAGGAGTTCTTCCTTAGTACCAGCGTAGGGATTTTTTTCTAGCAAAAAGACCCTGTTAATAATCCGATTAATTATTTTTCGGGCAATTCTTTGGCTGGCTGCAACAGAGTAATAATCAAATATGCCTTTGAGCTGTCTTTCCGACAGTTCAGACCATACAATTCTTATTTCCATGTCTTGATTTTCTTCTTCAGCTCCTGGTGTGAAATGACCCGTCCTTCATCACTTTCCTTAATTGCTGTATCAATCAATCCATGAAATTCACTCATCGACATCGGATTAAGATTCCTTTCGTGCGAAATTTTCTTCTCCTGCTTTAAAAATGATTCAAGCCTGGTGATCAGACCTTCGTCATTAATCCGAAGGAACTCCTCAATTAATTCCAATTTACGAGCCTGAATATTCATAGGTTTAGTTCTTTATGCAAAGATAATGATTTTTGGAAAGGAAGAAAAACAGTAATATCTTAAAAGTTTTTAGCTAAATCCTCAAAAACAATTAATCTGTAGTTGATTGGGATAATACCGGCACGCATCAAGAAATAAGATGTGCGCAAACTAAGCATGCTAAAGATGGCTAAAAGCAAGCCTACTAAGAAGGCAGGTTTTGTTTTCATAAATCATGAAATTAATGTTGAACAATTAGCTTATTATAAAAGGTATGTGTAGTTATTTTTACTCGAATTAAATATATGCCAGCAGGAATGCGGGTTAAATCAATATTAATTTGTTTTGTAGCACCAACGTGAATGTTATATACCGGTTTTCCCAGTACATCTATTAAAGTAACTTCTGTATCATTAATTATTAATGGTAAATCAAGCAAACAATAATTATTGGCAGGATTAGGGAATATTTCTACCTGGGAATAGATAGGATTTGTAATTGAAACCAGTTTAAATCCACAAGCTACTTCATTTGTATCTACTCCATTTGTCCAAATAGTATAGTCCTCTACTTCAACACATACTGAAACAGTTTGATGAAAAGGATCCCAAAATGAATATCTATCAGGGAAGGTATTATTATATCCTGTTACGCCTTCAATAAATTGAATAGGATGAGTGCTTCCACCAAAACAATACTGTTGCCTAGTCTCTCCATTATTGAGTGTAACATACCCACATTCAAATCTAATGTAGATAGAATCCCCCACATTTCCATAATCAAAAGCCGGCAGGCTCACTGTATCCCCAATATTTACAGAAAGGTCATAACCAAGTTTTTCGGTTGTTTCTCCTAAGTAATGCCGGATAAACCATATTTTCTTTGCTTCATTGTCCTGTCGCATAAAGCAGTGGAGGGTTCTAATAGTATCGAAAATTGTAGGGTGGTCATTCAGTTTGTATACTTTGGTGTATTGCAAGTTGTTAAGCAAGGTATCGCCATCAACAGTATATACTATGTCATCATATACAAGCCTGTTTTCGTCCCATTCATACACTGTCCAATAAGCGTTTTGGGTGGGAAGAGGGAAATATGTTTGGGCACTTAGCTTTATTGTGGTAAAAATGATGCAACAGAGCAGAAGCAAGATACCCCTACTTTTTAATAACAAATTTTTCATAGTAATTTTGTTTTTTAGGATTAGATAATTTAATTATATACATACCAGAAGTAAGGTTCTGATAGGGTATTTCGTAATTTTCTAAATAGCGAGGAGAATCTAAGGTTTCATAAAAGACTGTTTTCCCGCTTATATCGCTTATTGAATATGAGGTAATTATGTCATTACAATAGATGTTGATTTGCCCTTGTGATGGATTAGGATAAATTGAGATATTTTTAACGTTTAATGTTTCTATTGATAGGTAAGGATCATACCCAAATATGAAAGACAAATCACCAAACAATGGTACTTGAGTCGGACCACCTGTATCTTCAGGGCAAAAAACGCTATCCTTTGTGAACATATTGGTTGTATGAAAATAAGGTGCAGTAGGATCAAATCCCAATACAAAAAACTGATAACTTCCTTCTATAATTGCAATATTCATTGGAGGACTTGTTGGTAAATACGGAGCATTAAACAATGAAGTATCCCATCGGATTATTACAGGGTAAGTATAGTTGATAGCAAAAACTGCATCACTCGAAATATTAGGATAGTAGTCTTTGTAAGGAAAGGCTCTAACTTTGGTTGAATCAAGATCCCAATTTAGCATGAAAACATTGAAAGAAGTAGGGTCGTATTGAGCAGCCCCTTCTCCAAGTTGATAATCTACTCCATAGAATGTTGCAGTAGTATCAAACACCATCCAAAGTGTATCCCGCTGGCCAGTACCGTCCTCAAAGTCGATGTGGAATCGCCAGGGTTGCTGGGCAAATAATACAGAGCAGGTTAATCCTACTAAAATGGAAGTTAAAAGGAATACTTTATTCATAAGTTCAAATTTTTATCATTAAAATAGTAACACCAAAGATAATGCACAAGAAATGGAAAAGCAATAGAATGAGTTCAATTTGAGATTAAATATTTATTAACCAAATAAATATAATAGCTTGATAATAAGCACAATCATACTAAATAGCATAGACAATTTTATGCTATATGTCAAGTTTTAATTATATATAATAGACAAAGCTAATGCTTTAACCAAACCGCCTCATAATAGTTTTTTTGGTTTTGCCTTACATGCCTTAATCCAAAAAAAATATAAAAAGGTAATACCCAATGCGTAATAAATATTTATTCTAAATAATAGATAAAAAAAAAGAGCACCCTTATTGAGAGCACTCTATCTTAGTATATTAGTAAGCAGACTATAATTTGTATGCATTGTTTTCAATCAACCGATCGGCAATCCTGCGGCGGGCTTCTTTCACGTTTATACCGGCAACTAGTGTAAGTTTTTCGATAGCTGTATTCAGTTTTTCCGATTCTTCAGCATTTGCAAATGAATTGACAGCATCCCTTGCAGATTTACGGACAAGGTCAGCTGTATCGTAAATATATACATCCAGCATATCGCGGAAAATGTCTGCGTTACCTTTGAGGTTTTCTAATTTCTCAACTCTAAGCGCCAGTGATTCAGCAATATATGTTTCCATAATCATTTCTGAAATGTTATTCATAACCTCCTGCTCTTTCATCAGTTTCTTATCGAAATACCTTGTTACCCCGTGTATTACAATAAGTATAACCTTCTTATAATTAGCCAGATAGCGGTATTTTTCTGCATAATAACTTTCACCTTCGGGCTTACCGGAAGTTATAGTATCGAGGCTGTTATACAATTTCTCTGCCGGGCCGAAAAGGTCAAATTCACCTTTCTGTGCACGTTTGATTGCAGTATCAGCTATAAGGAGCCTGTTTATTTCGTTTGTTCCTTCAAAAATGCGATTGATACGCGAATCGCGGTATCCCCGTTCAACAGCCATTTCGGCAGAATATCCCATACCTCCGTGAATCTGAACGGCTTCGTCAATAACAAAATCCAAGGTTTCGGATCCATAGACTTTAAGTATGGCTGCTTCAACAGCATAATGGCTTATTCCTTCAATGGTAGCCCTGCCATGGTCCATACCTGATGCTTTGTTTAAAACGATCAGATCGTCTATATCTCTACTCACCCGGTAGGTTGCAGATTCAGCAGCAAAAGTTTTTATGCCCTGCTGAGCCAGTTTATGTTTGATTGCACCAAAAGAAGAGATAAGTACGCAGAACTGCTTCCGTTCATTGGCATATTTAACTGAATCATTGATGGCTTTTTTTGAAGCACCCACAACATTTGCACCCAGTTTGATCCGGCCCATATGCAGGATGCTGAGTGCAATCCTGAAACCTTCACCCTGTTTTCCAATCATATTTTCGACCGGAACTTTTACATCGTTGTAAAAAATCTGGGCCGTTGATGAGCCTTTGATACCCATTTTTTTCTCATCCGGAGCTATTACAACGCCCGGCATATCACGTTCGACAATAAAAGCACTCAGAATGCGATCGGTACCAACTTTTGCGAAAACAGTCTGCAAATCGGCAAAATTTGCATTCGTGATCCACATTTTTTGTCCGTTCAAAATATAATGCGTGCCATCATCTGAAAGTCTTGCATTGGTTTTACCGGCATTGGCATCGCTTCCGGCTCCCGGTTCGGTGAGACAATATGCACCTATTAATTCGCCTGTAGCAAGTTTGGTAACATATTTCTGCCGCTGAGTTTCATTGCCGTAGTATGCAATCGGCAACGTTCCAATACCGCAATGAGCCATATAGGCAACCGAAAAAGAGTATCCGGCCCCGATGGTTTCGGCAGCGAGCATTTGTGTTAAAAATGACTGGCCAAATCCACCTACATCTTCGGGCAAGGCAATTCCCATTAACCCAAGTTCACCTGCTTTTTCGAGTGTAGCTCTCATCAGTTTAATGTCCGGACTATCAATTTTATCCATATTCGGATAAACCTCTGTATCAAGAAAATCCTGGCATGTCTGAGCAATCATCAATTGTTCATCGTCAAATTCTTCAGGGATAAAAACATCTTTGGCATCCACAGTGTCCACAAGGAATTCACCGCTTTTTAGTACTTTTCTGTTTTCCATTGCTAGTTCTAAGTTTTTATTAGTTGTAATGAAATGATACTCAGGCAAAAAATGTCGATCCGACACTGTCGGTGATTTATTAACCACCCAGATTTGATGTTTTATAGAAATAACAATTTGCTTCAGACCTAAAAAGATGAATACAATCTGTCATTCATGGATTAAATCGGCCGAAAAGTACAAAAAACATAATTGATGGCTAAATATGTTAATAAAATTTTAATAATATTAATGCAATTCAACATGAGAGCATAAAAAATGAACGCCCGAATATGAGCGTTTTTTCTTTGAAATATTGCTAGCTGATCTCTATTAGGATCATTTAATTATTTTGAACAACCTGGTAATGATCTTACATTTTGAAATCATTTATGTCTTTTGGGTGACAGTTGTTGATAAAGCTAACCGAAGCGATATTCTCAGCCTTGCCTTTGCGTATAAAAATATCGGCTGATTTGCTGTATTCATCATTTCTATGGGCATCATAGAGTAAAAGATATCCCATTAATACATTTCCGGCCATTTCGACAAAGCGCCGCCCATGGAAGTCAAAGTACTCATTATCATTGAATTCTGCTACTTTTTCAACTGTTTTCCCAAATTGCTCAGTCATTTTATCAAGCGAAGTCCTCAGGTATTCAAGTTCAGGTTTAACCTGTAATTGGCCCCGCTCCCTCATGGCAGCCAGGAAGGCACCGTTACCAACACTTCGCAAAGCGGCAACAACCTGGAGTTGTGAAGTTCCTTCATAAATGGTTGTGATACGTGCATCGCGATAAATGCGTTCGATCGGAAAGTCTTTCATATATCCTGTACCACCAAATATTTGTATTGCATCGTAGGCAATCTGGTTACAGCCTTCGCTTGAATAAAGTTTTAGCAGAGGGGTAAACATATCAGCCAGTTTCTGGTACATTTTTGCTTCCTGACGTTCATCAGCTTCCAGTTTGCGCTCTTTAGCCGTAAAGTTATATGCCTTGTAAATATCAACATAACGGGCAGTTTCATAGAGGAGTGTGCGCATGGCATCGATCATTACCTTCATATTGGTAAGCATTTCGTAGACGGCAGGATATTTAATAATTGACTTGCCGAATTGCTCGCGCTCATTTGCATATTTATAGGCTTCGCGGTAAGCTGCTTCTGCAATACCTAATGACTGCGATCCTACACCCAGACGAGCTGAATTCATCAGGGACATCACATATTTGATCAGTCCCAATTTGGTATCACCAATCAGTTTAGCCGGTGCATTACGAAAAACGAGTTCGCAGGTTGGAGAGCCTTTGATCCCGAGTTTATTTTCTATGCGCCTTACAGTTACAGCCTTTTCATTACGATCATAAACAAAGAGTGAAAGTCCACGGGCATCAGATGTGCCTTCTTCGGAACGGGCCAGTACCAGTGATATATCGGCGTCGCCGTTCGTAATAAATCTCTTGACACCATCAAGCAACCACATGTGTTTGTGATTGTCGTATGTGGCTTTTAACTGGACTGCCTGTAAATCAGAACCAGCATCAGGTTCGGTAAGATCCATAGCTGCTGTTGCACCTTTGTTAAAACGAGGCAGGAATTCAGATTTAATTTCCTCAGATGCAAACTCATGAATAGTTTCAGCACAATCCTGCAAACCCCAGATATTGGCAAATCCGGCATCAGCGCGTGAAACTATTTCACCCGACATTACATAAGGTACAATTGGAAGGTTTAGACCGCCGTATTCGCGGGGAAGTGTAAATCCTACTAAGCCGGCTTTTACCATGGCATCGTAATTTTGTTGCGTGCCCCGCGCATATATCACTTCGTTATTGATAAGTTCTGGTCCTTCTTTATCAACCGATTCAGCATTCGGTCCAATAATTTCGCCACTAATCTCACCAATGATTTCCATAACTTTATCGTAATTATCGATGGCATCTTCAAAATCGAGGGGTGCAAAATCGTATTTCTCTTTCTGGCTATAGCCTGACTCTTTCAGCTTCACAATTTTTTCCATCAAGGGATGGTTGAGATGAAACTTCAGATGGGGATTGTCGGTATAAAAATTTTCCATTAGGGTCAGTAGGTTTACTTCGAGTTTTTCTTATAATATTTGATCATTTTTGGAATCACATCAGCCACATTACCGATAATGGTATAGTCCGAAATGTTGTTGATCGGGGCGCTGATATCAGTATTGATTGAAATAATCTGAGCTGATTGATCCATACCGGCTCTATGCTGAACTGCTCCTGAAATCCCACATGCAATATACAGTTTTGGTCTTACGGTAACACCTGTCTGGCCTACCTGGCGTTCGTGTTCAACAAATCCGGCATCGACAGCGGCACGAGATGCGCCAACCTGTGCACCTAAAATATCAGCTAATTCGAAAAGCAAGTTAAAGTTTTCTTTCGATCCAACGCCATAGCCTCCTGAAATGATGACCTGGGAGTTTTTGATATCGATCTTGCTTTTCTCCATGTGACGCTCAATAATGGTTACAGCAAAATCATCATCTTTCAGAATACTTTTAGCGTCAATCCTCTTAAGTTTACCTTTATATTTCGAAGAGAAAGTCTCCTTTTTCATCACACCTTCACGCACAGTCGCCATCTGCGGACGGGTCTCAGGATTTATAATAGTAGCGATTATATTACCCCCGAAAGCAGGACGTATCTGGTATAACAGGTTCTTGTATTCGGTCTGAGTCTTGTTTTCGAAATGATCGCCAATTTCGAGGCTGGTACAATCGGCTGTTAATCCGCAACGGAGTGCCGATGCAATGCGGGGCGCCAGATCTCGACCGATGCTGGTAGCGCCAAAAAGAGCAATTTCCGGTTTTTCTTTGCCAAAAAGATCGAGTATTATTGAAGTGTGTGGCAATGTGGTGTAAGGGAAAAGGCGTTCTTCGTCGGCATAATGAATAACATCAACTCCAAATGGGAATAACTGGGCCTCCAGGTTTGAAACTTTGTAACCAATAACGACTGCTTCAAGTTTAACATTTAGGTCGCCGGCAAGTTTTTTTCCTTTCGATAAGAGTTCGAGGCTAACATCTGCAATTAGCTCATCATCGTTAACTTCGCAATAAACAAATATGTTGTTCACGTGCTTTATGTATTAGTCTGTAATTTATATTTTAGCTCTATTATCAGCCTATGATATGGCTGTTGATAAGTTCCTGCATCAGGGTATCAATTTCTTTGTCGGTACCGCCCATAATTTTTGAGTCTTTATGCTGAAAAACAACATTTTCGATTTTCTTCACTTTTGTAGGCGATCCGGATAGTCCAAGCATTTCGACCCGGGCATTCAGATCTTCCGCAGTCCATTCTTCTATAAGCAGGTAAGGCCTGTCGTTATATAATTCGGTATAATCCTTTGTTTCGTTCTGCAATTCGGTTACTGTTCGTGCATGCTTATATTTCATAAGCAACTTGCCAACCCGCTGCCGGCAAACCGGGGCAGAACTATGAACGGTAATGGCTGCTGGTAATGTTGAATTTACAACTTCCACTCCTCTTTCGAGGCGACGTTTAACAATGATCTTTTTAGCATCAACCGAAAGAATTTCTTCAGCATAGGTTATCTGTGGAATACCTAATTTCTCTGCAGTTTGGGGACCTACTTGGGCAGTGTCGCCATCAATTGCCTGGCGTCCTGAAATAACCAAATGATAAGGAGCAAGCTTTTTAACAGCGAGTGACAAAGCATAAGATGTTGCAAGTGTATCGGAGCCTGCAAATTTTCGGTCGGTGATCAGATATCCACGGTCGGCACCGCGGTACATAGCCTCGCGAATGATCTCAGCTGCACGGAACGGGCCCATGGTTAACAGAATAACCTCAGCTTCAGGCATTTTATCTTTGATGCTGAGAGCCTGCTCGAGAGCATGTAAGTCTTCGGGGTTAAAAATTGCAGGCAATGCTGCCCTGTTAACAGTGCCATCAGCTTTCATGGCATCTTTTCCAACATTCCGGGTATCCGGAACCTGCTTGGCTAGCACAATTATTCTAAAACGCATAAATGGTAAATCAGGTTATGACTGAATTTTCAATCGTAATAAGTCAATCGTAAATTTCGAGGGAATTTAGTGCAGCAAAATTACACTATTCGACTTAATTTGCAATAAATAATTCAGCAACGCAGCTAATATCAAAGGTTTATATATGCATAAAAATACATATCATTCTAAATATGAATAGGTTATAAATCAATTCCTGTAACGTTTATCGCTTTTTTCTCAGGGTGAAAATATTTATCTCTAAAGAATTATTTACTTTGGTGAAAATGGTTATTATAGAAATGCATTACAGAAAAGAACACCATTTCTGAATTATTTATAAATCAAGTACCTGAACAATCAACTCAGCGATATCGTAATTTTTCACATCCTCTTTATTTTTGTATTTCAAACCATCGGTAAGCATTGTCATGCAAAACGGGCAAGCAGTAGCAAGTATTTTTGCGTCACTTCGTAAAACTTCTTCTGTTCTTTCAATAAACACTTCTTTTTTACCTGGCTCAGCTTCTTTAAACATTTGTGCACCCCCAGCTCCACAGCAATATGAGAAACTTTTGTTTCGTTCCAATTCTACGAAATTCGTGGTAAGTTTTTTCAGAATGCTACGGGGTTCTGCATAAATATCGTTGCCGCGGCCCAGGTAACATGGATCATGATACGTGATCCGGGCATTTCCCAACATGCTATCATTCAGCTTTATAGTTCCATTTTCGATGAATTTGTCAAGGAATTGTACATAATTTATCACTTCGTAACTACCACCCAGATCAGGATATTCATTTTTCAGAATATTAAAACAATGCGGACAGATGGTGATGATTTTTTTCACTTCATAGCCATCGAGAATCGCAATATTCTGCAAGGCCTGCATCTGGTATAGCATCTCATTTCCTGCTCTGCGTGCAGGATCGCCGGTACAGGATTCCTCTTTCCCTAAAACAGCAAAACTTATCTTGAGATGCGTCAGGATTTTCGCAAATGCCTGGGTGACTTTTTTATACCTGTCGTCGAAAGCGCCGGCACAACCCACCCAAAAAAGATATTCGGGCTTTTCGCCTTTGGCAAATAAATCGGACATAACAGGAATTTCTATTTTTCTTGTTTCCATTGTTTCTTTTTTAGGCAAGTCATTTCAGGTACTATGGAGACAACTGGTGCACGGGAGGGGTTCTGAGTATCAGGAAAAACCTTTTTTTTATCTGTATCCCTATAATTTTCGTACTTTCATCATTCTCACAGGATAACCTTATTTATTAAGGGTTTAATTTATTTTCATTTCCAGATTCTCAGCCCACAACAGCCGGTCTTCCGGTGAATATTGCCAGGGGGCGCCATTGTTCTCGATATTGCTGAACATGGTTTTTAATCCTGAAGGGGCGCTGTTTTCTTCCATTACCAGGTAACGGCGCATATCCACAATCAAGGTCGGATGGTTTATATTTACAGGACATTCCTGTGCACAGGCATTGCATGTGGTACATGCCCATAGTTCTTCGGTTGAGACATAGTCGTGCAGATACGATTTATTGTCATTAAAGTCTGCCCCAAGTTTAACCAGTCCAGGTCCTTTTTCTTTCATGCGTGCCCTTAAATCCATAAAAATTTTACGGGGTGATAACATTTTCCCGGTTGTATTTGCCGGGCAGACTGATGAACAACGACCACATTCAGTGCAACTTAGTGAATCGAAATAGTTTTTCCACGAAACGTCTTCAACATCTTTAACGCCAAAACGACTAGCAGGAGTATCAGCAGTTTCAAAAGCTGCATTGGGATCAAGCATCAACTTTACTTCACGGGTAATGTCATCCATGTTAGTAAGCTTTCCGAGGGGTTCGAGCCGTGAAAGGAAGGTATTAGGCACGGACAGAAATACATGAAAATGCTTGGAATAAGGCAGAATATTGGCAAATATAAAAACGAGCAAAATATGTGTCCACCAGAACAACTCAAAAGTAATATTCAATCCTTGTAACGACATTTCACTGAATAAAGGGGAAAGTATCACTCCTATCGGATAAATGCCAAAGATGGTTTCCCCTGAGGTCAGCCTAAGCTGAACATAGGCTGCGTTCATACCCATCAGCGAAAGCATGAGTAATAAGATCAGAGTAAGTGCAATATTGGCATCCTGGTGAGATATTTTCTTCATTTCAATGCCTTCGAACCGGCTGATATGCATAAAAAGCCTGCGTACCAAAAATACAATGATCGAGATTGCCACCAGCAGTGCAAAAATATCTCCTGAGGCCATCACAATGTTGTGAAAGCCTCCTAACACCTTTAGCGATCGTTCCATACCAAAAAGGCCATCAATGATCATTTCGATACTGCCAATCAAAATCACACAAAATCCCCAGAAAACTATAGCATGAGCAAACCCTATGAGAGGACGGCGGAATATTTTGGTCTGACCAATTGCAACATCAAACATTACCAAAAACCGCTTACCAAAATCCCGTATAGGGAAATTGGCTTTGGTGAATTTAAAGTAGCTGATAAGCCTTAGAATGGTGTATAAAAATATACCTAAGGTGACCAGCATAGTAAGGGCAAAAACGAATTGCTTAGCCATAATCAATTGATTTACACCAGAAAGTTTGCAAAAAAAGCAAATCTCTATGAGACTGTTTTTAGAGGTATCTCAAAATGATAAAAGAGAATCTCCTTATTTCGATTTCATTTCTTTAACAGCTTCAACCAGTTTGGGAAGTACTTTTAGTGCATCGCCTACAATTCCATACTGAGCAGCTTCAAATATCGGCGCATCCTTGTCGGTATTTATAGCCACAATAAACTTTGAAGAACTTACACCTGCCAGGTGCTGGGTTGCACCAGATATTCCTATTGCGAAATAAAGGTTGGGGGCAATTATTTTACCGGTTTGGCCGGTATGTTCGTCATGTGAACGCCATCCTTCGTCAGATACCGGGCGCGAACAGGCGGTGGCAGCACCAAGCAGTTCAGCAAGTTCGACAAGCGGTCCCCAGTTATCAGGCGATTTCATGCCACGGCCACCCGAAACTACAATATCGGCATCGGTGATAAGTATTTTGCCCGATTGTTTCTGAACTTCTTCAACCTTTGTTTTCATAAGGCTTCCGTCAGGTTGAATATTCATTTTTTCGGTAAGAAAAGGTTTTCGTGATTCAACCAGTTCGAATGAATTCTGTGCAAGAGTAAGAATTTTAACATCAGTCTTTATAACGACATTGGCAAATGCTTTTCCAGAATACACCTTTTTATAAACTACAAACGGGGCAATGCTTACCGGTAATTTGCTTACACCTGATGCAACACCTGCTTTTAGCCGCACAGAGAGTCGTGGCGCCAGTGCTTTCCCTGAATTATTATTTGCCAAAACCAACACTTTGGAACCTGTTTTCTGAGCCACCCCGGCAATCATTCCTGTGAATGCCTGGTCATCGAGGGCTTTGATCATATCATTCTCAACGCTTATTATTTTGGAAGCTCCATAGGTTGCTAATTTTTCGAGTTCGGATGAATCTACTTTTCCGATCGATAAGGCTATAGCCTGATCACCAAGTATTTCGGCAAGTTTTGATGCATAGGAAACCAATTCGAAGGACAATTTTTTGAACTTACCATCCCAATTTTCGAGGTATACTAATACTGACATATTATGATTCGTTTTTTACTTTGTGAATAAAAATGGATTAAAAAACTTTGGCTTCGTTTTGAAGTAAATCAATGAGCTGTCCAGCATTTTCGGCATCCACGTATTTACATGCGGCTCTTGGCTTTGGCATTTCATAGTTAATAACTTCTGTCAAACTTTCAATTGCAAGAGGTTCAACAACCTTAATAGGTTTCGAGCGTGCCATCATAATACCGCGCATTGCAGCAATCCGGGGTTCTTTGGCAATACCTTTCTGAACGACAGCAACAAAGGGTGAAGGAACCTTAAGAATTTCCTTACCTCCGTCAATTTCACGGATAATGACAGGATGTCCACCTTCAATTTTTAATGTTGAAACGCAGGTAATTGAAGGATAACCTAAAAATTCAGCCAACATCCCTCCTACTGTTGATCCATTATGATCACTCGATTCAATTCCACAGAGTATAATATCAAAATTCTCATTGCGGACAGCTTCAGCCAACTGGAAAGCTACAGTGTAAGCATCACCCGGTTCAATATTAACCCGGATGGCATCATCGGCACCAATGGCAAGAGCTTTGCGGATAGTAGGCTCAGTGCCTACCATACCAACATGGGCAACAGTAACGGTCTGAACTCCGTTTGATGCATCATCCCTTAGCTCAAGGGCGCGGGTGAGCGCAAGTTCGTCCCATGGGTTTATAACCCATTGAATACCATTAACATCAAGCTTTTTGGAATCGTCAATGAATTTCACTTTGGTTGTGGTATCGGGCACATTGCTGATACAAACTAAAATTTTCATGAGTTTTTACGTTGTATTTTTGAATACTACAGGATAACAAGGCCCGAAAATCGCTATTTAATCCGGCGATACTTACAAACACTTTCAATCCCTGATTATTAAGAATTAAGTAATATGATTTTGTGTTGACAAATTTAGCATTATTTGCATTCAATTAAAAAATACAGTGCACGAACAATGAACATTCTTACATAGCAAAATGTAAAATACTGGTATACAATATCCCGCACAATTAATTTAGAATTATATTCTGAAACTGACGATCATGGGCAATCGATCTTAAAAAGCTGTAATTTTGTAGTATGAAACACAATGATTCAAAAAACTCCAAGAGGAAGACTTTTCTCCGAATTCCTACCTATCCCGGGGGAAAAGAGGCTTATCAGAAATTCATAAAGGAAAACATCGTTTATCCTGAGCAAGCTCTGGCCTCCAGGATTGAAGGTCTAGTTTATGTAAAATATACGGTTAATAATATTGGAGAAATTGTAGATGGCGAAGTAACAAAAGGAATAGGATACGGATGCGATGAGGAGGCAATAAGGGTAATCCGCCTTATGTCCTATGAGCCGGCACGTAATCGCGGAGTCAGGATGAAAGTTGAGATGAAGACCAGGATTCGTTTTCAGCTTCCACAGGTTGTCTTGCCGAATACTCAGGCAGGTATGCAGCTGAATTATATTTCGAATACTCCTGAGAAGGCAAAAAGCCCGGAGTCAAAACCCCAGGCTGTTTATAATTATACCGTTAAGTTAGGTTAGGTATTGTCAATTAAACTTTGCAACTTTCCGCACTATTATCCTGATTATCAGGATGATCATGACAATCACGGCAATCCAGGCTTTTATTATACATTTCCATAGCACGTGCACTCATGCCCATGCTTGAAAATCCACCATCATTGAAGAGGTTTTGCATGGTAACTTTGCGTGTGAGATCACTGAAAAGAGTGAGACAGTAATCTGCACATTCATCGGCAGTTGCATTGCCAAGAGGCGACATTCGCTCCGTGAAATCCATCAATCCACCGATGCCTTTAACTCCGCTTCCTGCCGTTGTCAAAGTCGGAGACTGCGACACCGTATTGATACGGATGTGCTTTTCGCGTCCATAAATGTAGCCGAAACTGCGTGCAATACTTTCGAGCGCCGCTTTTGCATCAGCCATATCATTATATTCGAAAAGAGTTCGCTGCGCTGCAACATATGACAAGGCTACAATGGAACCCCATTCATTCAGGGCATCGAATTTTTTTGCAGTCTGGATCACCTTATGGAATGAGATTGCAGATATATCCAGAGTTTTCAGGTAATTTTCATAACTGAGGGCATCATAAGGGATTTTTTTGCGCACGTTGGGTGACATACCAATGGAATGCAGAATAAAATCAATTTTCCCATCGAAATGCTCCATTGTTTTTGTGAAAACATTTTCAAGGTCAGGGATACTGGTAGCGTCAGCCGGAACGATAATCGAGCCCGTGGCTTTTGCCAACTGATCGGTATCACCCAGACGAAGTGCCATTGGAGTATTGGTCAGCACAAACTGAGCACCTTCTTCATAAGCTTTTTCTGCCACTTTCCATGCAATTGACATTTCGTTCAAAGCACCGAAAATAATGCCTTTTTTACCTTTTAGTAAATTGTAAGCCATTGTATTTGTGTTAATTAATAATACTAAGTTAAAGTAATAGTTATTGTGATTTTTTGTATTTATTTAAGTATACAAGGATTTTAAAAGTGATCAGTTACGATAGTTAAGAAGTTCCCGCGCTGTGATTTTAGCGGATTCAGTAATGGTTTCGTCACTCAGCATCCGGGCAATTTCTGTAACACGGTCCTCAGAAGAAAGAATCCTCAAACTTGAAACCGTCGAAGTATCTCCATCCTGCTTGTACGCAAGCAAATGGCTATCGGCCTTACCTGCAATCTGAGGAAGGTGTGTAATTGCTATAACCTGCATATGGCTTGACATGTTGCGCATTATTGTTCCGACTTTTCCCGCAATTTCACCTGATACTCCACTGTCAATCTCGTCGAAAAGTATAGTTGGAAGCAAATTGCGATTCAGAACCAGTGATTTAAGCGCGAGCATCAGTCTTGATAATTCACCCCCGGAGGCCACTTTTTGTATTTCACGAACTTCACCCCCTTTATTGGCTGAAAACAGAAAAGTAAATTTATCAGTCCCCGTAGCTGTATAATAATCCAAATGCTCTTTTTTAATTTTAAACTTAGCAGAAAGCATCCCCAGGTTTTCCAAAACGTTATGCATTTCAGTCTCAATGTTGGGTATTACAGCTTCCCTCTGCGCAGATAAAACAGCAGAAACCTCCAAAAGTTCATTTTCCTTAGCGGTCAAAGCATCCCTTAAATCAGAAATCCGGTTTTCGAGCGAACCTATTGCAAATAGTTTATCCGATAAGGAATTCATGATTCCGATAAGTTCAGCAATGGATTTTACCCTGTGCTTTTGTTCAAGATGATAGATCAGATCCAGTCGTTGTCCAAGTTTTTCAATTCTTTCAGCATCAAAATGAACCTGCTCCGTAAACATCCTGAGTTCGACTGCAATATCTTTTATTTCAATCAGGCTACCGTTGATCCTCTCAGTCAGTGGTATAAGTTGATGGCTGAAGCGCGAAGCCTGGTCGAGCAGTTGCTTTATTTCTGAAAGCCTGTCTGATATATTCAAATCATTGTCAGCAAGAATTCCCAAAGCCGAAAATGTGCGTATTTTAATTTCTTCGGAATGGGTGAGTATTTCCAGTTCCTCTTCTGCATCCTGTTGTTCGCTTATGGTAAGATTTGCCTTTTCAAGTTCTTCAAACTGAAATTCCAAAAACTCTTTTTCGTTCACACTTTGTTGCTCTTTCCTGACACACTCATCCAATTCAGCTTTAAGCATATTGTACTCTCTGAATATGTTACGGTATAAATCCAACGTCTGTGGCTGACCGGCATAGGAATCAACCATCCCCAGCTGGAAAGCTGCATCGTTTAATTCAAGTGTCTGATGCTGCGAATGAATATCCACAAGTCTTTCGCCAATTTCCTTCAGTACATTGAGATTTACAGGAGTATCATTGATAAAAGCTCTGGATTTCCCCTGTGGGTTTATTTCACGACGGAATACCGAGGTTGGCTCATAATCCAGGTCATTAGCTTCAAAAATAGTGTTCAGATTGTATCCTTCGAGTAAAAAACTACCCTCAACGATACATTTCTGAGATTTATCTCTTAGAACGGAGGTATCCGCACGTTGACCGAGTATAAGTGAAAGCGCTCCGATAAGGATTGTTTTACCGGCGCCGGTCTCCCCTGTAATACAGGTAAATCCCTTATGAATGTTTATTTCGAGTTGAGGGATCAGTATAAAATTTTCGACTGACAGATGCAGCAGCATGTCGTTTTTGTGGCTTAAAGGAAAGCAAATATAAGAAATAGAGTTGAATGGGCTTACTTTGGCGGTTGCATGATCTGCTGATATTTTGACGAATTAGCAGGATCAATTTCTTTGAGGATGTTCACTGTCTTGGTTTTATCCATCGGCGCAGCCTGCGAATAAATGTTAATTAGTTCATCTTTTTTAGCATCAAGAAACAACTGAACAACATAAAGACCGTTTTTTTCCCGGTTTACCTTCTGGATGTCTTCCAGGCAGTCGTTCACTCCACTGCGCCCAAGGTCCATGTTCTCTGACATCAGATCGAGGCCGGTTCGATGGTATGAATAAATACCCTCCCGAAATGGACTGTAGGTACTGTTCATAAGGTTTTCCACAAGCCAGTAACGGTTTTTAAGGCTTTCGAACGCTTTCCAACCCCTTTCAGGTGCATTCTGAGCTGCATTAACAACGGCTCGTGCTTTTTCGTAATATGGAGTTCCGCCGTATTTACTGAACGAATCGGCATCAAGACCCAACATAATATATAAATAATATGCAACCATTGAAGTCAGGTTTGAGGTATAAGCATCATCGTTGTATTCAAGAGGTTCAAATTCAACATACCTGAAGTCAAAATCCTTATCAACAAGATTCAGTAAATTGGTATTATACGAAGTCCGGTAAACCGGGCGTTGCAGAATAACATTAACCTTACCTTTAAACTGATCGGTTGATACCCTGTCAGTTATAGTAATCATAATGGAACATTCAATGCGCTCTTCAGTTCGATAGACGAAATTGGTCCATTTACGGTTGTTCACAAATTCATAAAGTTCCGATTGCAGGGTCTGGAATACTTTTTTTTCTGTTCCTTCAACCTGTGGTGAATTAACTGTAACCTGGCACATGAATTCCTGCGCGCTGGAAACAGCTGGTAAACAAATAATCAGGAAAATAATCAGTTTGCGGATCATGTGAGTCGTAACTAGGTTTTTATTAGACAATTACTTTCTGAATAAAATCAAATATATCAGTTGCAACCTCAGTTTTTGATTTCGTCTGAAATTCGATGATAGTCTGATCTTTACTGATTATGCGTATTTTATTCGTTTCAAAGCCAAAACCGGAACCCGCATCCTTCAGTGAATTAAGAACGATAAAATCAAGGTTTTTGGTATGCAGCTTTTTGATCGCATTCTCTATTTCATTATTTGTTTCCAATGCAAAACCGGCGAGTAGTTGGCTGCTTTTTTTACGTTGCCCTAATTCTGCCAGTATATCTTTTGTTTTTGTCAGTAAAAGGGAGAATGATTCTTTAGTTTTCTTAATTTTTTCTTTCTCAGAATGTGATGGTGAGTAATCCGCTATGGCGGCAGCCATAATAGTAATATCAGCCTTGGCAAAAAGTTCAATGCATTTTGAATGCATTTGAGAAGCTGACTCAACTTTAATGACTTGTATAGCCGGATGTTCGGGATATTCAAATACAGGACCCGAAACAAACGAAACTTCAGCCCCACGAGAAGCAGCTTCTCTTGCCAATGCATTACCCATGCGCCCGGTGGAATGATTGCTGATAAACCTCACAGGGTCAATAGATTCAATGGTAGGGCCACTTGTAATAAGTACATGTTTGCCGGCCAGGGTTTGTTGCTTTGCAAAGTAATTCTCCAGAATTTCAACAATCTTTTGAGGTTCTTCAAGGCGTCCCATCCCGGTCAGACCGCTTGCCAGCTCACCTTCATGAGGAGCAATAAGAATATTCCCATGCGATTGAAGCGTGGTAATATTCATTTGTGTAGTCCTGTGATGATACATGTCAACATCCATGGATGGAGCGTAAAATACAGGACAACGGGCGGCCAGATAGGTTGCAAGCAACAAACAGTCAGTAATACCGGTAGCCATTTTAGCCATGGTATTAGCAGTAAGAGGAGCAAGTATAAAAACATCAGCCCAGCTTCCTAATTCAATGTGACTGTGCCATGAACCATCAACAGGGTTGAAAGGTTCTATAGAAACCGGATGCTGTGAAAGAGCAGAAATTGTAAGAGGTGTAACAAAATTACAAGCTTCGGCCGTCATAATAACCCTAACTTCAGCGCCTTCTTTAATAAGAAGCCGGATGAGAAAAGGAATTTTATAAGCAGCTATTCCACCTGTAATTCCAATAAGTATTTTTTTACCTCCAAGCATCAGTCAAGGGTAAATATTACCAGGTATTTTCCTTTTCTTTCAATGGATTGCGTGAGAAAATCTGATCCTTCAGAAACTCATTAGTAGCAATCAATGTTGGCTTGGGAAGATTTTCGTAATATTTTGCCAGTTCAATCTGTTCGCGATTTTCGAATACTTCTTCCAGGTTGTCGCTGGGAGTAGCAAATTCTTCAATCTTCGAATTCAATTCTTCTTTTATCTCCTGTGATATCTGGTTTGCGCGTTTGGCAATGATAGCTACCGATTCGTAAATATTTTCGGTCGGATCGTTAAGCTCTGACATATTACGCGTAATGGTAGTGGTTTCAATCTTTAATTTTTTGATGTCCATATGGTTTGTTGTTTGTTTACTTGATTAATTATTTAACTCTTTTGCGATATTTTTTTTGATTGACTTAGCTTGTCCGGTATATTCGCCTACCGGAAAACCTGCATTCAGTTCATCGTAAGCAGCCAATGCCTCGGTAAAACGTTCATGGCGTTTCTCATTGATACTGTTGATCGCGTATTGGTATTTTGATTGCAGGATAGAAAAAAGTATCAATTCTTTTGATTTGGTATCCGGATAATCTTTGAGCACGTTGTTCAGAGAAACTACCGAAGCTTTGTAATCCGACATTTTATAATAAAGCATGGCAATATCAATATCCTTCTTTTCGAGCTTTGCACGAAGTTCGTCAATGAGTTTATTACAGTCAGTTACTTTTTCGCTTTTCGGATACTGGTTGATAAACAACTGTAATGAAGCTATTGCTTCGGATGTAGAAGTCTGATCGAGTGATGAACGGGGAGAGTCAAGATAACTGCAGTAAGCACTTAGGTAAAGAGCTTCTTCAGCAAAGGTACTGGTTGAAAAGTTGGTAGCGAATGACCTGAAATAATATCCGGCAAGGATATAATCTTTCTGCTTGTAATAACAATTAGCATTGTAATAAGATATTTTTTCAGCCTTATCCGTGCCTTTAAAAAAAGCTGAAATCTGCTCAAAAAGTTGTTGGGATTTCAGGTAATCTCCTTTCTCATAATACTCAAGGGCCTTGGTATATTTTAGTTCATTATCCGAACTTTTTACAAGTTTCTGGTATTGACTGCATGACATTATCACAGTTGATAATATCAAAACTATGAAAATAAGCGGTTTTCTGATCATGCTGCAAAAGTACATATTTTAACCTGAATAATGAAACGATTTTACCCGGAGCATATTGCGGGTATTTAGTTAAATATTATTAAAAAGGACTATAAACATGCTTTATAGGTTGCAAGCGTGCGTGAGCGGGCAAAATTATGTTCAATTATTGGAGGTGGATAAGACTGGTTTTTGTATTCAGGTACCCATTTTTTTATATATATACTTTCGGGATCAAATTTCGCAGCTTGAGTAACGGGATTAAATATTCTGAAATAGGGCGCTGCATCACAGCCTGTACCTGCAGCCCATTGCCAGTTCCCGTTATTTGACGAAAGCTCAAAATCCATCAGCTTATCAGCAAAATATGCCTCTCCCCACTGCCAGTTTACCAGCAAATGCTTTACCAGAAACCCGGCTGTGACCATTCGGACCCTGTTATGCATAAATCCTGTAGCGTTTAATTCGCGCATACCGGCATCTACAAGCGGATAACCGGTAAGCCCTCTGCACCATGCATCGAATTCCTTTTCATTATTTATCCATTTGATAAACTGGTATTTAGATTTGAAAGGTTTATTAACACTGTAAGGGAAATGCCATAATATCTGCATAAAAAACTCACGCCAAATGAATTCATTTAACCAAACCGGGTTAATTTCAATTGCTGATGCAACTAACTGCCGCACACTGACTGTTCCAAATCTCAGGTGTACGCTTGCTCTGCTCGTAGTGTTCTTTGAAGGGAAATCCCGGGTTTTATCATATGTTCCAAGCAATGATTTATTGAGGCTGAAAGCTTGAAAAATTCCATTTATTTGCGTAAACCCGAAATCAGCTAATTGTAAAACAGTTTGCTCTCCAGCAGGAATAAAATTAAACAGGTAATTATCCGAAT
The DNA here is from genome assembly GCA_038204995.1 of Bacteroidales bacterium. GTDB lineage: Bacteria > Bacteroidota > Bacteroidia > Bacteroidales > UBA4417 > UBA4417. The sequence goes on from JBBRCH010000001.1 coordinate 64,513, forward strand.
TCCATACATGCAAATAATCCTTGTTAAGATTTAATTTTTCAAGCCACTTATGACAATAAGGTGTAAAAACAGTGTATGGCTCACCATTCGGTTTTACTATTTCATCTTTTTCGAAAACGACCTGATCCTTAAATGTGCGGAATAAAACTCCTTTCACACTCAGCATTTTCTTTATCTGCAGATCGCGTTCCAAAGCATAAGGTTCATAATCGTGATTTGCATACACGGTACTAATATTATATTTTAATGACAATTGCTCAAATATTTCCATTGGTGTGCCATAAAACAGCTGAATTGCTGTGTGATATGATTCAAGAATGGAATTCAGGTGCTCAATTGCCTGATAAATAAAATTGACGCGTCTATCCTCAGAGTTGAGATTATTCAGAATATTCCGATCAAATATAAAAACAGGCAGTACTGTTAAACCTGAGGTAAGGGCATGATAAAGACCGGCATTGTCAAAGAGCCTGAGATCGCGTCTGAACCAAAAAATTGCTATGGGCAGAGGTTTATCCATAAAATTTTAAAACATATGTGCAAATTACGAATTTTTATGTCTTATCCATTAATTGTTTTATAATAAACAATCTCCAATCTTGTAAAGTTTATTAGTTTTGCAGAACGAAAAAGAATATTAACTTTAAATACTAAGATTGTGGATCTTTTTGAAAAACGTGCCAGTAACATAGGTCATCTTGGGCTTTACGCTTCCAAAGGCGATAGCTATTTTTATTTTCCAAAACTGGAAGGTGAAATTTCAAATTTCATGAGCTTTCGAGGGAAAGAGCGATTGGTATGGAGTTTGAACAATTACCTGGGCCTAGCCAACCATCCTGAGGTGAGGAAGGTGGATGCTGAAGCTGCCCGCGACTGGGGATTAGGGTATCCGATGGGCGCCCGAATGATGTCAGGACAAACCAAATATCACGAGCAGCTAGAAAATGAACTTGCTGCGTTTGTTGGCAAAGAAGCTTCATTCCTTCTCAACTATGGATACCAGGGAATGGTTTCAATTATTGATGCTCTTGTCGACCGGAATGATGTTGTAGTTTATGATTCAGAAGCACACGCCTGCATCATTGATGGATTAAGGCTCCACATGGGAAAGCGTTTTGTGTATCCTCACAACAGTATCGAAAACTTACGGAAAAACCTCGAGCGTGCTAAAAGACTTACCGATGCTTCCGGTGGTGGAATTCTTGTGATTACTGAAGGTGTATATGGCATGTCAGGCGATTTAGGCAAGTTGAAAGAAATTGTTGAATTGAAAAAAGAATTCGATTTCCGCCTGCTGGTTGACGATGCCCATGGTTTTGGAACAATGGGTGAAACAGGAGCCGGAACGGATGAAGCACTTGGTGTTCAGGACGGAGTTGATGTTTACTTCGGGACTTTTGCTAAAGCATTGGCAGGCATAGGCGCATTTGTTGCTGCACGCAAGGATATCATTTTCTATCTGAAATACAACCTGAGATCGCAGATTTACGCAAAATCTTTGCCTATGCCTATGGTAATAGGCTTGCTGAAGCGACTCGATATGATAAGAACACAACCTCAGTTAAAGAAACAGCTTTGGACCATTGTTAATGCACTTCAGCAAGGGCTGAAAGAAAATGGAATGGATATTGGGAATACTGAATCTCCTGTTACGCCTGTATTCCTGAAGGGCGGAGTTCCCGAAGCAACACAGTTGACTCTTGATCTGCGTGAAAACTACAATATTTTCTGCTCTATAGTTATTTACCCTGTAGTTCCCAAGGATGTTATCATGCTGCGACTTATTCCGACAGCCATACATACCATTGAAAATGTGAACTATACCATTAAAGCGTTTGCAGATATTCAACACAATCTCGATTCGGGTAAATATTCTTCAGGTATTTTTCCTGATCTCAGCAAATTATAATAATGGCTGAATAATTATCCCAGATGCCTGGTTTTTTAAAGCCAGGCATTTTTTTATTTAAAGCAAAGTTATAGCTTTGTGATTCATACCATCATCATTAATGAAAATAGCAAAACGCAAATCGTTATCAATCGTCATCAATTCAACGGCTTTCTACCTTCTTTCATACCTGGTGGTTTTTATGTTGTTCCAATTTACTACAATTATAGCTTCAAATGTATTTGACGTTCCAAACACATTATATCATAATAGAATAGCATTCAATGTAAGACCGGAAGCCTGGACCTTTGATTCCATTAAAGTTATTTTTAGCTCTGGAAATATAATCTTATTTCTGATCTCCATTACTTTCCTGGTAGTAATTATTAAAGCGTTGGAATTTAATGGTTTGCTTAGATTATTCCTTCTGTGGGGATTTATCCACTCGATCTCAATGCTTTTCGGATCTTTTGTGATAGGAGCCTTCAATTTCGAAGGTTTCGGGATTGTACTCAGTTATCTTTATTTAGCAGATACTGCTAAAATGTTACTCTTATTCTCAGGGCTACTGATCCTTATTGCAATTGGAATGGCTATGGTTAAGGCTTACCTGTTTTCTGCAAATATTTATTTCAATTTTCTTTCTCCAAAAATGCGCAGGACTTTCAGAAGAGATCAGTTCATTTTGCCTTTTGCTATTTCAACCGTGTTTTTATTTCTAATAAAGTACCCGCTGACACTGTATAATACACTTATGCTGTTTATTCCTTTGTTTATGCTGTTGCCTTTATTTTGGGGAATTGAAAAGTTTCCTGTATTTTATTTTGAAGAAACTGAGAAATCAATTAAAACAGATTACAGGCTGGTAATATTTACAATAGCTGTTTATATCTTATACAGAATAGTATTAGGGATCGGGATAAATTTCGGATAAAAATAAAATCAGAGAATCGGTGAATCGGGTTCAAAATCGCTGGCCCATTGATATATACCACCTTCAAGGACAAATATATTTTTATATTTTAGTTTTTCAGTTAGGAATAAATAAGGCGCCTGACTTTTAACTCCGTACATACAGTAAATAATTACCGGTACATCTTTCTGAACCAAAGGCACAAGATCAGGCAGATTAATCTGAGGGATATTAATAGCGCCTCCAATATGGCATTCGGCAAACTTTTCTGATTCCCGAGTATCGATCAACTGAAAAGACTCTTTCAAATCCATTTTATTCTTAAGCTCGGATGTGGTAATGTGTTTCATACAGGTTTTCCTGAGCTATTGAAGTATTTTATTATTATTATGCCACAAAGATACAGAAAGCTTTGAACAATAAAAAAAGGAGTGCAAAGCACTCCCTTTTTTTGTTGGCATTCAAGATGGGAAATTAATTCCTTACTTGATAAGACCTTTAGCGATTGAATCAGCATGAGCTGCTTCAACTGCAGCCTGAGCTGTTGAATCAGCCAAACGAGTTTGCTCAGCGGCTACGTTAGCCAGTGAGTCAGCCATTGCTATTGAATCTTGACGAGCTTTTTCAGCTTTTTCTTCTGCACTGGGTCCGCAAGCTACGAAACCTACCATACCAGCTACTACAAACATTGCAAATAATTTTTTCATGACGTAAGTTTAATTAAAAAACGGTGCAAAAGTACACCGAATTTATTTACTATTCAAACTTTAATTCAAAAAATATTAAGATTTTTTAACATATATTTTAAATAGCTGTTTATCAGCATATTAATACAACATTTATTTCTAAAAAGATATTAACAGTCATAAAAATAATGTTAATAATTCAAGGTAAATGTCATTTTTCAACTGCAAAGGTACATGTTTTACCTGTTTATTACCAGATTTTTGAACTAAAAACAATTACAATTTTATAAAATCACTTCTCAGAAATGCTGAATTGCTAACAATAGAACAACTAATTAATTTCTATTGGTGTACATTTGCACATCGAAAAAACAATCCCCGCATGGCATCAATAATTTTACCTGAACTTCCTTTTAATGAGCCGGTTATTGTTTTTACCATACTTATTACAATTATACTGGTTGCTCCTATTGTTTTTCGAAAATTCCGGATTCCCGGAATTGTAGGACTTATTATATCAGGAATGATTATAGGCCCTCATGGACTGAACCTTGTTGAATCAGGCGAAAGCATAAAATTATTAAGTACAGCCGGTTTGTTATACCTGATGTTCCTGGTGGGACTCGAACTTAACCTGCGTGATTTGCTCCGCAACAGAAATAAGAGCATTGTTTTTGGCGCGTTAACATTTTTCATTCCATTCATTTCAGGTTTTATTATTGCGCATTACCTGCTGTCATTGCCATTGCTGGCCTCCCTGCTTACCGCAAGTATATTTTCAACTCATACACTCATCTCTTATCCTATTGCAAGCAAACTGGGGATTACGCAAAGTGAAGCCGTTACAATAACCATCGGAGGCACCATTATTACGGATACTGCTGTTCTTATATTACTGGCTTTTATTTCAGCAGCTACAAAAGGTTCTTTCTCCGTTTGGTTTTGGATGAGAATGATCATATCTATTGCAGCTTTTTCCTCTTTAATACTTTGGGGAGTTCCGAGAATTAGCAAGTGGTTTTTCAAAAACCTTGAAGGTGAAAGCGGAGCGCAATATATTTTTGTACTTGTAATCTTGTTCGCTTCAGGTCTTCTGGCCCGGGCTGCTGGTATTGAACCTATTATTGGCGCTTTCCTTGCCGGATTAGCAATCAGCAATCTTATTCACCGGACATCGGCATTAATGAACAGGATTTCGTTTATAGGAAATAATTTCTTTATCCCGATATTCCTTATCAGCGTAGGGCTGATGGTCGATTTTTCATTTTTCCTGAATGGATATGGGGCTATACTTGTTGCAGGAATTCTGGTAGCTGTCGCAGTTGGAAGTAAATTTGCTGCTGCCTGGATCATGCAATTACTTTATAAGTATACAGTTACTGAAAGACAGGTTATTTTCGGTTTAAGTGTATCAAGGGCTGCTGCTATTATTTCGGTAGCTATTGTTGGTTTTAACCTTAAACTTATCAGCCTTGATATACTTAATGGTGCCATTATGATTATACTGGTATCTTGTTTCATAGGTTCATTTGTTACAGAAAGATATGGACGGAAACTGGCCGTGACTGAGGCAGAAAAAGTTCCTGTAAAATTTGGTGCTCCTGAAAGGATTCTCGTACCTGTTTCAAATCCCGAAACTATTGAAGGATTGATCGACTTTGCAGTTCTTATGCGTGAAACAAATCCTTCTCAGCCGGTTTACATGCTTTCCGTTGTACCGGATGATGCTAATGCCGGAGAACAGATTCAAAAAAATTACAAAATGTTTGAATCTGCAATTTCGCATGCCGCTGCTGCAGATACTCAGCTTACTCTTGTTTCGCGCGTCGATCTGAATGTTGCCAACGGTATAGCGCGTGCGGTTAAAGAATTAATGATTAATAAGGTTATCCTGGGATGGAATGGTAAAATAACAACCACCAATTTCTTTTTTGGCAGTATAATTGAAAATCTCATCGGCAGAACCGAACAAATGGTGATGGTAGCCAAATTTTATTCTTCGCTTCGTACTATAAAGCGGCTTGCAGTTATCATTCCTGAAAACTGCGAATGTGAAGTTGGCTTTACAACCTGGTTAAGCACATTAAAGATCATAGCATTACGAACGGGTTCAACGTTGTTGTTCACAGGTTATGAGAAATCGCTTTCCGATATCAGGAACAATCTTGATGCTGAATCGTTTAATCTGAAAACCGAATACCAGGTTTCAGATTCATCGCATCCTTTGATTGATCAGTCGCAGGGATTAAACTTTGAGGACTTATATGTTGTTATTGCGGCACGTCGGAGGACATTATCTTACAGCCATTATATTGAAAATATTCCCCGCGACCTTGCACGTTATTACGATAATAATAATTTTATCATCATTTATCCGGGACAACGTACTATTGAATCACAAACTCTTTCTTCAACGCTTGATGGGCTCGAAGTATCGCCAGTTCAGGAAGATATGGAGCGGTATGTTCACCTGGAAAGTTATAAGCGTCGATCGCCCAAAAACAGGCATAATTCACTTACAGAATAATACTGAAAAAAAAAAATCTAATCGGGATGAATACACAAATTCCTTTAGCTGAACTGCTCAGGCCCAAAATTGCAGATGAATTTATCGGGCAACCACACCTGATGGCGGAAGGAAGTGCTTTCAGCAGGATGGTCAGCGGAGGGGCTGTTCATTCAATGATCTTATGGGGACCACCGGGAGTCGGGAAAACAACACTGGCTCTTATAATCGCCAATGCAACCGGAAGGCAATTCTATACCTTGAGTGCCGTTAACTCAGGTGTTAAAGATGTAAGGGAAGTAATAGAAAAAGCAAGTAAGGACTCTTCTCAACCCATTCTGTTTATTGACGAAATTCATCGTTTCAGCAAGTCACAACAGGATTCGCTTTTGGGAGCAGTCGAAAAAGGTATCGTGATTTTGATCGGTGCAACTACCGAAAATCCGTCTTTCGAAGTAATCTCGCCGCTTCTGTCACGCTGCCAGGTGTATATTCTGAAATCTCTGGAAGTAGATGACCTGCTTATTATTATGAATAAGGCTATTGAAACCCTGCATGGTATTCATGGAGTTAAAATCAAGATTCCTGAACATGAAGCTTTGATCAGAATTTCCGGCGGCGATGCCCGCAAACTGCTCAACGCCATTGATATTATAGTAACATCTCTTTTGACTTCAGGTAATGACATCGAAATAGATAATGAGAATACATTAAAAATCATTCAGCAAAATCTTGCCCTGTACGACAAATCGGGTGAAATGCATTATGATGTCATTTCAGCTTTTATTAAATCGCTGCGTGGCAGTGATCCGAATGCAGCTGTATATTGGCTTGCCCGAATGATAACAGCCGGGGAAGATCCATTATTTATTGCCAGGCGAATGGTTATCCTTGCATCGGAAGATATTGGCAATGCAAATCCTACTGCACTGGTTCTGGCAAATAATTGCTTTGACGCTGTTAACAAAATCGGATTTCCTGAAAGCCGGATCATATTGTCACAAACTGCTATATACCTGGCATGCTCTCCTAAAAGCAATGCCTCCTACATGGCCATAGAAGACGCTATGGCAGCAGTTCAACAGTCAGGCGATCTTCCGGTACCCTTGCACCTTCGAAACGCTCCCACCCGACTAATGAAAAATATCGGATATGGCAGGGATTATAAATATGCACATCAGTATGATGGTAATTTTGTGAACCTTGAATTTATGCCCGAAAAAATTAAGGGTACCCGGTTTTACGACCCGGGTAAAAATGCAAGAGAAAATGATGCCCGCGAAAAGATGCGTAAAAACTGGGGCGAAAAATACGGATATTAATGATTGACCGTTAATTCAATTGAAAAGACAGATACAATGACTAAAACAATGAGTATGAATATAATCAGCGAAATACCTTTTATTAAACATATCGAAACCGGGAACTTTTTCCTTATTGCCGGACCCTGTGTTATTGAAGATACTGAAAGTCCTTTGGAGATCGCAAGGATACTCGTTGATTTAACAGACAAATATGGAATACCATTCATTTTCAAAGCGTCTTACCGAAAAGCTAACCGTTCGAAAAGCTCATCTTTTACAGGAATCGGCGACGAGAAAGCATTGGACGTATTGGCCCGGATAAGGCAAGAGTGCCAGGTTCCTGTGGTAAGTGACATCCATAGTGAAAATGAAGCCCGGATCGCAGCCCAATACGTTGATATATTGCAAATCCCTGCATTCCTTTGCAGGCAAAGTGAGTTACTTTTTGCTGCGGGAGAAACCGGGAAGGTTGTAAATATAAAAAAAGGGCAGTTTTCATCAGCCGAAACCATGCACTTTGCCGTCGGGAAAGTGAGAGAAACCGGGAATCAAAAAATTATGCTTACTGAGCGCGGAACTACATTCGGATATACCGACCTGGTCGTGGATTTTCGCAATATCCCTGTAATGCAGCAGGCCGGGGTGCCGGTTATACTTGATGTAACCCATTCACTTCAACAACCTAACCAATCTGCCGGCGTTACCGGAGGCCGACCCGACCTTATTCCACTCATGGCCAGATTGGGTATTACTTCAGGGGTCGAAGGTTTATTCATGGAAACGCATCCCGATCCCGCAAAAGCAAAATCAGACGGTGCCAATATGTTAAGACTGGATCTTATGGATAAGCTGCTGGGAGAACTTGTAAGGTTGAAAAAAGCCCTTTTGTAGATTCACTTAACATAGGCTTCCATTCCTGGCATCACCCATCCCAGAAGAATTCCATAAATATGCTGTGAAAGAAAGATAAATACAAAGCCTACCAGAATTGTAATAACTATAAAGCGTAGTTTTTTCTCGAGAGATATTTCGAACATTTCCTGAACTCCATACCAGAAAACATACAGTATATATGCAATAAATATATATATTCCTATAGGAATCAATATACGAAGAAGCGGATGGAGGTATACAAAGAAAGTAACTATAAAGAGTGGTGTGAAAGTATATACCACCAATTTCAGTATTCGGAGAAAATCCGTTTCAATTCCAAGTTTAGGCAAGGAGAAATTGAGTAAATAAGCTGCAAACAGAATCAGTATATACGGTATCACCACCCAGGAAATCAGGTTGAATAACAATAATAAAGCCAGGTTTAAAGAGTAGCCCAGAACTTCTTTTGCTACAAAAAATAACCCGATTTCACGACCTACAGCACTAAAAAGAATAATCGGAAAAGCAAAATTCCACATCAATTCTTTAGGCGTTTCCTGCTCGATTTTTATCGCTTTCCACTGAATACTCGGGATCAGTGAAATGCGCATGGCTTTGATAATAATTTCTTTATAATTCATCCAGCAGTTTAAAATTAGAAATTTGCTAACTCAGCTATGTCTATTCCAGAACAACACGCCTGAGTGTGCCCGTATTATTGTCTATCGCAATATTTCTTATGCTCGAAGCAGGAAGAAACGTAATAACTCCAAACTGGTTGATTACAAACTGCGTCTCCATTCTCACCTGTCCTCCTATTTTAACAGCCACCAATGCTTTATCAGGAATACGGTAATACAATCCATGCGATTCGCGCTGACTCATAGTAAGTTTTTCAGTTTCAGGTTTCAATGCAATTGTTTTATTCATGCTGGTGGCCTGAATCTGAATCAGATCACCCGCTGAAGCAGTTTTTGGAAGAATGCCTTTACTTATTGAGAACCGGCACAATGCGTCAGACGGATTATTTTTATCAACGACAAAATAAAACGTAAATGATTCACTCGATATGCTTGTAACTCCCTTGAATAATTCAAGATAATCAAGTTTCATATTGTTCATCTGGTTGTACATGAATTCCATGGTGCCTTTTTCGTAATTCACTTCCTGGTATCCGTTAATCAGATTGTACATGCTTTCGTCCAGTTTCAGGATAAATTCCGCTGTTTCGCGTGCTTTCTGCTCTGTAGATTTTGCGGCTGATGTTTTTCGGAAAAACTTTTGCTCAATAATAGTGGTGTCGAGGCTAATACGTTTAATAACAGTATCCATCCTCTCGAAAACGCTGGGATTGGCAAATTCCGGGAGGTCAATTCGTGAAATACCCAGGTCTTTTGATCGCTCTTTTTGATTTGTAACGGACTGACCTGCAAACCCAACTCCCGAAATAACCCCATCATCAGATAAAAACAGCTCAATTGCTTTTCGGTCTTTTTGTTTTTCAGGCATCTGAATAAAATAGTACTCTGATGGATCAGGTTCATTATAAGCTCTTAACCGGATATCCTTAAGCTCATATTCGGTGCTGTTTACCGAAGTGACATTTGACAAGCCCAGCATCTGATCAGCATATTCAGAGTAGGCGCCTTTGACCTTCTGAACTTTATTTACAATAATATCAACCTGTATAACTGTCTGAGGTAAGGAATAAAACAGTCCTTCTGAGTTAGTTTTTATCCCGGGGGAACCAACTTTAGTGACATTTATTTGAGCTTTGATGCCATAAATTGAAAGCAATAAAATTACAGTCAGAAATATTCTTTTTTTCATAAAATATGCATATTGATGAATCAAAGTTACATTAAATACGGCCAATATACTAAAACGGACCTGGATTTCATTTATTGCTTAGCAAAATCTTTAAAAAAGTTAAATACATTGTATTAAATTATATATTTGCTCAAATCAAATCTGCTGGCATGAAAGTATTTAAATCGCTAGTATTTATTAGTTTAGTTATTTTGTTATCATTACAGTTTACTTCGTGTAAGCAAAAACCTAAAGAAAATAATATTTCCATCTCAGGAGCATTTGCACTTTACCCACTTACCGTAAAATGGGCCGAGGAGTATCAGAAACTGAATCCGGATATAACGATTGATATTTCAGCCGGCGGAGCAGGTAAAGGAATGACTGATGTCCTTTCCGGAATGGTTGATCTTGCTATGTTTTCGAGGACCGTTTCGCCTGAAGAAGTAACTAAAGGGGCCTGGTCGGTAGCTGTATCACGGGACGCGGTAGTGCCAACGGTTAACAGTTCAAACCCGTTTATTCAATCCATTTTGAAACAAGGCTTCACAAAGGAGCAGTTTACAGATATTTATGTCAGCGGAAAAATAACCCTGTGGAATCAGCTTATTTTTTCAGCCAAGGCTGAAAAAATGAACATTTATACCCGTTCGGATGCATGCGGGGCTGCCGAAATGTGGGCCAAATTTCTGGGCAGCAACCAGGAGTCTTTATCCGGGACAGGAGTTTTTGGGGATCCGGGTATTGCAGATGCAGTTAAGAGTGATAAAATGGGGATCGGCTATAATAATATTATCTATGCCTACGATACCAAAAGCCGTAAGGCATTTGAAGGAATTAATGTAATTCCGGTTGATATAAATGGTAACGGACAAATTGATGAAGATGAGAATTATTATGGCACTCTTGACGATATAATGAAAGCCATTGCTGAAGATAAATATCCTTCGCCTCCTGCCCGGGATCTGTACCTTATTTCAAAAGGGAAGCCTCTCAAAAAAGCTACTATCGACTTCCTGAATTGGATACTTACTGATGGACAGAAATTTGTTCACGAAGCTGGCTATGTTCAGCTTAAACCTGAAATTGTTATTGAACAAAAATTAAAAATTTCAAAATAACCCGGCTTTGAATGTATTTCAGCTAAGAAGACTACTCTGGAATAAGTTTCATACCATCTGGATGATAGTAGCATTGGTTTTTGCAATGACCTTGCCGGTATTGCTAGCCATCGGGCTCTATCATAAAGCTTCAGGGCTATTACTGGAACAATCTTTTTTCAAGCTGATTTTCTCAAAAGACTGGCGACCGCTTTCAGGCCACTTCGGTTTATTTCCTTTCATTATCAGTTCATTATGGGTAACAGTGCTAGCCCTGATCATTGCAGGACCAATCTGCCTCTTTTCAGCCATTCATCTCACCCAGTATGCCAAAAGCTATGTACTGAAAATAATGCACCCTGTAATTGATATTTTAGCAGGCCTCCCTTCAGTTATATTTGGGGTTTGGGGCGTAGTAATTATTGTTCCTTTCGTGAGTCAGCATATTGCTCCATTATTTGGAAAACAGACTTCGGGCTATACGATCATGAGCGGAGGAATCGTGCTGGCAATTATGATCATCCCGTTTGTGCTGAATATCCTGATTGAAGTCTTTAAATCAATTCCTGATGAGCTTACAGAAGTTACCCTTTCGCTGGGTGCAACCCGCTGGATGGTAGTTAAACATGTATTAATGAGGAAAGCCTATCCCGGTATAGTTTCAGCATTCGGACTGGGTCTTTCTAGGGCATTTGGTGAAACCATTGCCGTACTTATGGTGGTTGGGAATGTGACACGCATTCCACATGGCGCCTTGCAACCCGGGTATCCTTTGCCGGCACTCATTGCCAATAACTACGGCGAAATGCTTTCCATCCCCATGTATGATTCGGCGCTGATGCTTGCTGCTTTCGTGTTGCTGATCATTGTAATTATTTTTAATTTTATTTCAAGGATGGTGATTCACCGAATGATAAAAATTTTATAAATGAAAAAATCAAAACTTCGGAATGCAGAAGAATTGTTTTTCAGGGGAGTGATGATCATCTCTACTTCTGTTATTGGATTCGCATTGTTTCTAATCCTCTGGAGTATTATTAAGCGCGGGTTACCGGCTTTGTCATGGGAAATGATTACTCAAACTCCAAAAGGAGGCTTTTATTTCGGTAAGGAAGGTGGAATTGCCAATGCGATAGTAGGATCTCTCTACCTTGCATCAGGGGCTACACTGCTGGCAATGGTCATTGGCATTCCTGTCTCTCTGTATATGAATGTGAACCTTCATAAACGGAAAAAACTAGTAAATACAATTCGCTTTTTACTGGATGTAATGTGGGGAATACCTTCTATCGTTTATGGCGCATTCGGATTTGCTATCATGATTTATTTAGGAATGCAATCATCGTTACTTGCCGGAATACTTACTGTAACACTTTTTATTATTCCCATCATGATACGATCCATTGACGAGGTACTCGTATCTGTTCCCGTTGGTTTAATGGAAGCATCTTATTCCATGGGGTCAACTAAATCGGAGACTTCGTATAAAGTGTTTTTGAAGCAATGTATTTCCGGAGTTACTACAGCTATTTTGCTTTCATTCGGCAGGGCCATTGGAGATGCTGCTTCAGTGCTTTTTACGACAGGATATACCGATCACATGCCAACTTCATTAACACAGCCAACAGCCACTTTGCCTCTGGCTATTTTCTTCCAGATGAGTTCCCCTATTGCTGAAGTGAAAGAAAGAGCCTATGCATCAGCGCTGATTCTTACTCTTATAATACTGTTTATCAGCATTATAGCAAGAGTTATTTCAACCAGATATCAAAAACACAAAATAAAGATCTAAATGCCGGGAAAACCTAAGATAATTATTAAAGACCTCAACCTGCATTTCGGGAAGCAGCATGTTTTGAAAAATGTTACCGCCGATATTCCTGAAAAGCAAATTACTGTTATTCTTGGCCCATCGGGTTGCGGTAAAACCACGCTTTTAAAAGCGATGAACAGGCTTATTGACCTGTATCATGATGTAAAAATCAGGGGTTCAATCCATATTGGTAATGATGACGTATTAAATACTACAAAAGATATAACTGAAATAAGGAGGCACATGGGGCTCTTATCACAAAGACCCTATCCGCTGCCTATGAATATTTTCAACAATGTGGCATATGGGCTTCGCATAAGCGGCCGTAAGAGTAAAAAATACCTCAAACAAAGAGTAAAGCATTATCTCGAAATGGCTAACCTCTGGGAGGAAGTTAAGGATCGGTTAACAGATTCTGCTTCCTCACTTTCAATCGGCCAGCAACAGCGCCTTTGCCTGGCGCGCGGACTTTCTGTAGATCCGGATATTATATTAGCTGATGAGCCTACATCCGCTCTTGATCCACTCTCAAGCGAAGTAATTGAAAATAAATTTGTTGAACTGAAAAGTCAGTATACGATCGTGATGGTAACCCATAGCCTCCAGCAGGCCCGTCGAATAGCCGATTATGTGATTTTTATGTACCTTGGTGAAATAATAGAACAAGGACCAGCTATGGAATTTTTTAATAATCCAAAACAGGACCTCACAAAAAAATATATTAAAGGATTGTTCAATTAAATAATGAAGACCTGAAAAGTCAAACTCCATTCCTTCAAAGCTGCTGTGTTCTTTCTCAATATTTTTTATTATCAACTACTTGATAAACAATAATTCACGGTACTTTGGCAAGGGCCATAATTCATCATCAACAAGTAACTCAAGTTTATCCACATGATACCTGATTTTTTCGAAAAAAGGTAAAACCTCCTTATTATAGATATCTGCTTTTTCAGCTGTATCAGTTATCCTGTTAGCCTGTTTGCGTTTATCAACCATCTCGGAAACGAGTTGCCTCACTATCGAAATATGCTCTGAAATCTCTTTTATATTTTGCATCTGGCTATTCGAAAGCTTCACAAAAGTCTTGTTATCAAGCACTTCCTTAAGACCTTTTACATTCTCAACAAGTGTATTCTGATACCTGATTGCTGTGGGGATAATATGGTTATGCGAAAGATCGCCGATAATCCGTGATTCGATTTGTATTTTTTTGATGTAGTTTTCGAGGTCAATTTCATAACGGGCCAGCACTTCACGTTTTGAAAGTACATCATGATCTTCAAACATCTGTATCACTTCGTTTTTGGTCATAACTTTCAGAGCATCAGGAGTTGAGGAGATATTTTCAAGTCCACGTTTTATTGCTTCTTCAATCCATTCTTCGCCATAACTATTACCTTCGAACCTGATCCGTTTCGATTCCTTAATATATTTTCGCAAAATTTTGTAGATAGCGTCTTCTTTAGTTACACCTTTTTCTATTAGTACATCAACCGTTTTTCTGAAAACTTTTAATTGCTCCGCCAATGCCAGGTTTAATGCAATCATGGGTTTAGCACAATTCGCTGATGAGCCAACGGCCCTGAATTCGAATTTATTTCCTGTAAAAGCAAATGGAGATGTCCGGTTACGGTCAGTATTATCGAGAAAAATTTCCGGAATTTTAGGAAGATTAAGTGAAAACTCTTCTGAAGCACCTTCTCCCTGATCGTTATTTCCAGTGCTTTTTTCAATCTCATCCAGCGTTTGTGACAACCGCGATCCAATAAATACTGACATTATAGCCGGAGGTGCTTCGTGGGCCCCGAGACGAAGATCGTTTCCGGCCGAAGCTACAACTGAACGGATCAAACCTGAATGAGTATCAACCGCTTTAATTATATTTACCAGAAAAGTCAGGAAACGAAGGTTGGCTTTGGGCGTTTTTCCCGGCGACAGGAGGTTATCACCGGTATTTGTCATTAACGACCAGTTATTGTGCTTGCCTGAGCCATTTACTCCCTGGTAAGGCTTCTCATGCAAGAGCAGCGTAAGATGATGTCGTTTGGCAACTTTTTCAAGTATATGCATCAGTAACTGGTTGTGATCGACAGCTACATTTGCTTCTTCAAAAACCGGTGCACACTCGTACTGGCTTGGAGCAACTTCGTTATGGCGCGTCTTTACCGGAATTCCCAACCGATGGGCTTCATATTCAAATTCGCGCATAAAATCCATAACACTCTCTGGTATGGTGCCAAAATAGTGATCTGACAGTTGCTGATCTTTTGCCGAAGCATGTCCGAACAGAGTCCTTCCGGATAAAGCCATGTCGGGCCTTGCATGGTATATGGCCGTATCAACGAGGAAATACTCCTGCTCCCACCCTAGTGTTGCAATTACCTTTGATATGTTACGGTCAAAATATTTACATACTGCTGTAGCTTCTTTATCGAGTGAATGTAAAGCTTTAAGCATAGGTGTTTTATAATCGAGCGCTTCGCCTGTATAGGAGATAAATATGGTGGGAATACATAAAGTATCGTCCATAATAAATGCAGTTGAAGTAGGATCCCATGCCGTATAACCGCGGGCTTCGAATGTATTGCGGATTCCTCCGCTGGGAAAACTGGATGCATCAGGTTCCTGCTGAATAAGTTCGCCGGCGCCAAAATGCTCGATTGCTTTGCCTTCGGAAGTAGGCGAAAGGAAAGAATCATGTTTTTCGGCTGTTGCACCCGTCAGCGGATGAAACCAATGGGTATAATGCGTTGCGCCTTTCGAAATGGCCCAGGATTTTATCGCGGTAGCCACCTGGTCGGCAATCCGCCTGTCAATTTTTTCGCCCTTGTTTATTACATTCTGCAGCTGCTGAAATGCTTCCTTTGAAAGGTGCTGGCGCATAACAGACTGGTTAAATGTGTTTTCGCCAAAATAGTCGGATACTTTTCCATGCATCTCAATGCTGCGCTTGGGACGTGAAATGGCTAATTCGAGAGCTTTAAACCTGATGTTTGACATATATGGTTAAAATTTTTATTTGCGAATTGCAAAAGTACCTATTTATTCCTGTTAAAGCAGGAAAAGAGCTGGTATTTTAAATGTGCAATTACCTGTTTACTTCCGTATCCGAAAAAGCCAGAGTCCGATGAAAGAATAAAGCCCATTGATTATAAGTAGTTCAAAACCAAACTTATACCCGTTTAAAAGTACTTCGGAGTAATCGCTCAGAAAATAACAGAAGATCGGGGAACTAACTGCTATATAGGGAACATATTTGTCATTAACCTGGAAGCGGGTAAATAATCCAAATGCATACAATCCAAGCAACGGCCCATATGTATACCCTGCAACCGTAAAGAGTTTATCAATAACAGCCCTGTCATTTATAGCTCTGAATAGTACGATAACAAATAAGAGCAGAAGAGCAAATGAAATGTGTACTTTATACCGCATACGTTTCTTCTGATCTTCATTCAGATCGGCACGTTTATTCAAACCCAGGAAGTCTATTGTGAATGATGTTGTTAAAGAAGTCAAAGCCCCATCTGCACTTGGGTAAGCCGCTGAAATCAAACCGATTATGAATACTAATCCGGCCAATGGCCCAAGATATTTTATAGCTATCATAGGGAACAGGTCATCCGTCCGGGAGGGTAATTCAATCCCATGCTTTGTTGAATAAATATAAAGAACAGCTCCAAGGAAAAGGAACATAAGGTTTACAATCACCAGTACAATACTGAACGAAAACATGTTTTTCTGAGCGTCACCTATATTACGGCAGCTCAGATTTTTCTGCATCATTTCCTGGTCAAGACCAGTCATTACAATGGCAATAAAAGCTCCGCTAAGTATCTGTTTCAGATAAAATTGCTTGCTATGCCAATCAGTAACCACAATATTGGAATAATCACTACCCCAGACTGTTGAAACCAAATGCCTGAAATCAAAATGAAGATCTTTACTTATAAGGTAAATTGATAAGCCTACCGCGAGAAGCATAAAGGTAGTTTGAAGAGTATCTGTCCAGATGATGGTTTTAATACCCCCTTTCAGAGTGTATAAGATGATAAGGGCAATAAAAATACTTACCGTTACAATAAAAGGGATATTCCAGGCATCGAAAACAAATACCTGCAACACATTAACAACTAGGAACATGCGAAAAGATGCTCCAATCGTTCTTGAAAGGATAAAGAAAAATGCGCCGGTTTTATACGACCAGAATCCAAAACGCTGTTCCAGGTACGAATAGATAGATGTAAGATTTAAGCGGTAATACAAGGGCATGAGAACCGTGGCTATTACGGAATAACCGATCAGGTATCCTGCTACTACGAGCAGGTAGCTGAACTGCGTAGCGCCAACCCAACCCGGAACCGACATAAAGGTAACTCCTGACAAGGAGGCACCAATCATTCCATAAGCGACAACAAACCAGGGAGATGCCTTATTCCCAATATAAAAAGACTCACTGTTGGCTTTGCGTGTAGTTATCCAGGTAACAACAAAAAGCAATACGGTGTAAGTTAAAAAACTTATAAAAATGAGTGTGGGAGTCAAAATATACTATTTGTTAAATTATCTGGTTTACAATTATTTACGATATTTTTCATGTATTATTGATGAATATTGTCCTTTACAAAGTTTGCAAATGAAATCAGGTCGGGAAAAACATAATCCAGGATCCCGGCTGCCTGAGACGCGATTTCAGTATCATTACCAATTAAGACCGTAATCATTCCAAGGCGATAACCGAAAAGAATATCATTGTAAGTATCACCGGCCATAATACTCGTTTTAAAATTAATTGAAGAGAATTGCTTCCTTGCTTTCAGGCCTAATCCCACTGCAGGTTTTCGGGTAAAACTCCGGGTGTTTTTCAGATCAGGACTAAAATAAATTTCATCTATACGTCCTCCATTTCCAATAACTTCTGAAAGCATTTTATTATGCACGAGTGTTAGTTGCTCCGTTGTCATATATCCCCTGCCTATGCCCTGCTGATTAGTAACTACAACGATAGGATTAAAGAATTTTGCAAAAATGGCCAAAGCTTGCGTTACACCGGGAATAAATTCAAATTCATCAGGACTTTTTACATAATTGTCCGCAATGCGTTTATTTATAACACCATCCCTGTCGAGGAACAAAGCCCATCCTTTTTCTATTTTCAGTTTCCTTTTCATACTTCCCCCTGACTTTTTAATATACTCTGTGCTTTTTCAAAATCTGCAGGGATTCCCATATCCAGGAAAAATGCGTCAGATTTAAATGTCTGCAATCTGAAAATTGAATGGGATAATTTGAAAACATCCTTTTCAATTGAAAACTCATCTTCCTTTATGTCATTAAAAATCTTTCTTTCAATAAGATAAATTCCTCCATTGATCCAACCGCCGGCTGATCCTATCTCTTTCTCCTTGAAATCAGTAATACGGCCTTTCGAATCAGTCTCAACCAGGCCGTATCTTTCAGTATAGTTCATATATTTTAAAGCAAGTGTAGCGTCAGCGGCAGAAAGAATATGCAGTTTTTCCATAGCGGATAAATCGGGTCTGAAATAGGTGTCGCCATTGATCACAAAAGCTTCATCCTGTTTGCAAAGATTAAAGGCGGATTTAATTGCGCCACCTGTTCCCAATGGAGTATTTTCCCCGGCATATTCAATGTGTAATGAATAGTATGAATTACCAAAGTAACTGATTATTTGGCCTTTGCGATAGCCAACCGAAAGTATTACTTTATCAATTTCCTGGGTAATTAAATAATCAAGCACATAGGTCAAAAAAGGCCTGCCCTGAACAGGAGCCATACATTTGGGAATATCGGGCAATATGCCTTGCATCCTGGTTCCGAAACCCCCGGCCAGTAAAATCGCCTCTTTAGTATTCATCTGTTAATCAATCTTTAAATAGCTTTTTTTCAACGATTTCACAGATTATATGGCCGAGCATAATATGTACTTCCTGGATGCGGGGAGTGTCATTCGACGGAACATTGAGCATGTAAGTGCCCTTTCCTTTTACTAGTCCGCCACGTTCACCGGTAAAGCCTATGGTTATCATTCCCAATGAATTAGCCTCATCGAATGCGCGTACTATGTTAACAGAATTTCCGGATGTACTTAAACCGATCAGGATATCATTTTTATTACCCATAGCTAAAACAAGCCTGGCGAAAACCTCGTCGTATCCATAATCATTTGCAACTGCAGTTACATATGAGGAGTTCGTATGAAGCGCCTCGGCATATAACGGATGTCTGTCGAAATAAAACCGGCCCGATAATTCCGCAGCAATATGCTGTGCATCGGCAGCGCTGCCTCCATTTCCGCATATCAGTACTTTTCCGCCATTTTCATAACACCGGACAATCTCTGCAATAATCTTCTGAATAGTTTCAATTATAACAGAATCATTCAAAACCTGTGTTTTAAGATTAATTGAAGATTGTATGATAGATTTTATTTCAGACTCCATATCAGTGATTTCAGGGTTAATATAAGATTTAATTTCTATAACGTCCATGTTACCAGGCCTTCAGCCGTAAATTCATATCGTTCGGTATATCCTCCGAATTGTTTCAACGCTTCAATTACCTGGTAACGGGTGTTTCCCGGGCAATAGAAAAACATGTATCCTCCTCCTCCCGCTCCCGAAATTTTACCTCCTGTTGCTCCATTTTTTATTGCGGTATTATATATGGTATCCAGGTCAGTATTTGTGATACCCGATGCCATCTTTTTTTTATTCTGCCAGCCAAAATCAAGTATCTGACCGATCTCATCCAGTTTGCCGCGGAGAAGCGCTTCTTTCATCATTACAGCTTGCTTTTTGAGTTGATGCATGGCTTCGATGGCAATCTGATCTTCATCTATAACATTCTGCTGCTGCTTTTGTATAATTTGTGAGGATAAACGGCTGGTATCAGTATAGTATAACACCAGGTTGTGTGCAAGTTCATCAAGGTATGATTCTTTGATTCTCAGCGGGTTAACAATAACTTTATCCTTATAGAACTCCATGAAATTGATGCCGCCGAATGTAGCTGAATACTGATCCTGCTTCCCTCCTGCCATTCCCAGGTCGAAACGCTCAATTTCGTATGCCATGTGAGCAATATCGTATTCTCCTAAAGGGAGTTTGAGCCATTCCACAAAAGCGCCCAAGATAGCAACTGCAAGGGTTGATGAAGTTCCCAGACCAGATTGCTGGGGAGCATCAATAGATGTTATAAGCCTGAAGGATAACTCCTTATCAGGATAGTTTTTTATGATACGGTTATAAATCCCGGCATGGATATCAAATAGTCCTTCAGGTTTTATCGCACAATTTGATTTGAAAACTTTCACCTGATTTCCGTCAGCCGTTTCGAAACTTATTTTTCCATCATGAGTCGGCTCGATGGTAGCATAGGCATACAGGTTAATGGTTGCATTCAGAATACCACCTCCGAATATGTCAGAATAAGGCGAAACATCTGTTCCTCCTCCGGCAAGGCCTAAACGTAACGGAGCTTTACTTCTGATCAGCATGTTGTTTCAGTTTCTTATCAATTAATTGTTTGATGTGTTTTGAGAAGTGATGCAATGGGTATTAAAAAATCTCTATATATTTGGGAGAGTTAACGATTAACTGTTTGATTTTGTACTGTCCACTATTGAATCTATGCGATCGAGCAAAATATCCCAACTGAACCGCTGCTTTTCAATAGCTGCACCACAGGAGAATTCCTTTTCCTTATTCTCAATAAAAAAACGCAACAGCGCTTCACTTATTTCATTTACATCCGGTTTCACCACATAGCCGACCTTTCCGTCAGGAATCATTTCGGATAAACCCCCGACATTTGTAGTCAGCATTGGCTTTTCGAAATGGTAGGCAATCTGGGATACGCCGCTTTGGGTAGCATCTTTATAAGGCTGAGCCACAATATCAGAAGCACAGAAATAATTTACTATGTCGTCATTTTCGATAAATTCCGTCCGTAGAACGATCCTGTCGTCAAGCCCTAAACTATCGATCAGTTTTAAATAAGGTTTACTGTCAATATAGAACTCACCGGCAATCAATAGCTTAACAGGCAATTGTTGCAATCGTTCATCTGCGAATGCCTGAATCAGCAGGTCGAGACCTTTATATTCGCGGATAAAACCAAAAAAAAGAATGTATTTGGTTTCTTCTTCCAGGCCCAATTGCTTTTTGGCCAGGCTTTTTGAAACGGATGCTCCAAAATTATCATACAAAGGATGGGGAGAGAATAAACGGGGCTTTACCTTATCAAATGTATCAAGATCACTGAGGACTGCCCGCGACATAGTAATAAAACCATCGCAACTTTTCACAAAATACCGTGAAAGGAGGTTGCCTCCGGGCATTTTTTCATGTGGAATAATATTATCCGTAATCGCAACTGCTTTACTCACTTTATTGCGCCTGATAATCCGAGCCAGGGTTCCAAGGCAGGGTGCCATAAAAGGGATCCAATACCGGATAACGATTATATCAGCCTTGAGTTTTTTTATTTCGAGTCCGACTCTTATCCAATTTAACGGATTCACTGAATTAACCCTAACCTTTATATCTAAACCGGAAGGCGGTGGTTCAGTTGAATATTGTGTTTTGCCAGGAAAGAGAAAACCCGGGTATTGAAGACTGAAAGTATAAATTGTAACCAGGTCGCCCCGTTGCTGAAAAGCCCGCGCAAGCCTCTCATTGTAAGTTGACATCCCTCCGCCTCTGAATGGGTATGCAGTGCCAATAATAATTACCTTCCGTTTCTCCATCCCGATAGCTTGCAAATTGGATTTCAGCTCACGTTAAAACAGTTCCTTTTCAATTAAATAGATATTACGCTCCGAGGAGTTGCGCGCTACCATTTCGGCCAGGAAACCGGTCATAAACAATTGTGTCCCAAGCACCATACTCAGCAATCCGAAATAAAACAACGGACGATCTGTCATCCTGTATTCCGCCAGGAAAAATTTTGCGTATGCAAGCACTCCTGCAATTACAAATCCTATGATAAAAAGAAACATGCCCAGCATACCGAACAGATGCATAGGTTTTTTACCGAATTTCGATACAAACATAATCGAAATAAGGTCGAGCGGACCGTTTACGAACCGGTTTACACCAAATTTGGTAACTCCGAATTTACGTTTTCTGTGTTCAACAACCTTCTCCCCTATTTTTTTGAAACCATTCCATTTGGCAATTACAGGTATATAACGGTGCATTTCGCCATACACTTCAATGCTTTTAACTACCTCATTTTTATATCCTTTCAATCCGCAATTATGATCATGCAATTTCACGCCCGACATCAGGCTCGTCATGGAGTTGTAAAATTTTGAAGGAATATTTTTAGTAAGCGAAGGATCATGACGAACTTTTTTCCATCCCGAAACCAGATCAAACCCATCTTCTTTAATCATAGAATACAGCCCGGGAATTTCATCCGGGCTATCCTGAAGATCAGCATCCATCGTTATTACGACATCTCCTCCGGCTATTTTGAATCCGGTGTTCAGCGCTGCCGATTTTCCGTAGTTCCTGCGAAATTTTATACCTTTTATTCTGGAGTCGTTTTCATGTAAAGTTTGGATCACATTCCACGAGTTATCACTGCTTCCATCATCAACAAGTACAATTTCGTATGTGTATCCATTCTCCTTCATTACTTTCCCGATCCACCGGCAAAGTTCAGGCAGTGATTCTTCTTCGTTGAGTAAAGGTATAATTACCGAAATGTCCATAAAGATTATATAACTCCTCCAGCATTGCTGTCAAAAATATCTGCTTTCTTTTTCATTATTGCCCCGACGATTAATGCAACGATACCCCCAAAAACTACACTTCCTACTAAATTCTTGAGTATAGTTGACAATGAGCCTATTTTAGCTGCCTGTAAATCTATTTTGTCTAATTCCTGGGCTATTCTTTCTTCAGGCATTTTTCCTGCAAGATAATTTTCCATCCAGTTTTTTTGAAGCTCCATCACGTTCTTATAATATTCAGGATCAATTAAAAGGATAAATATGTAGTTGAAAAACTGGTAAACAATTACAGAAACTGTAAATGCAATAAAGCAATACAGGAATGCATCGCGAAATGAGATAAATCCGCCAATACTGGTTCTGTATTTTTTGAATAAAACCACTAAAACAATGATGCTGATTGCTATACTAAAGAATAAAATCAAAAGAGGCACCATAATACCTACCGGCTTAATATCAGCGATATACATGATGAGAAAGACAACTATTGAGATAACTCCCATAATAAGACCAGTCTTCAATGATGAATTCAAAAGTGAATTTTTTGCTTCCATATGAACAAATATTTAGGTTTTGGTATAGTGCAAAGGTAAGAAAGTAGATTAAAAACAGCCAAAAATCTGCGAGATGTTTTTTTGTATTCAAAATGTTGTACTTTTGCAATCGGGTAAGTCTTATACGACCAGCTCCTATTGAACTCCCCCAGGACAGGAATGTAGCAAGGGTAAATGGTTGAGCGGTGCGATATAAGTAGCTTACCCTTTTTTTATTTATTTTTTTTACATATTGACAATGAGACAATTATATGTTGTTATCATGCAATTTAAAAGATAGTAAACTTTTAAAAGCCATATTCAGCTTCCTCATCTTAATTTGTTCTGAGTACAGGTGTATTCTTTTGTTTACATAATTTGCTCTAAACTTCTAAAAAAAAGGTGCTAACTTTGCAAAAAGTCCTATTCACACACTTTAAAAAAAATAAACATGCAGTTTTTCGTTGATACAGCCAATCTTGATCAGATTCGTGAAGCCAATGAACTTGGTATTCTCGACGGGGTTACTACTAATCCTTCGCTTATGGCAAAAGAAGGCATTAAAGGCAGAGATAGTATTTTGAAACATTATGTGGATATCTGTGAAATAGTGGATGGCCCGGTAAGCGCAGAAGTTTTATCAACCGATTATGACGGAATGATAGCTGAAGCTCATATACTGGCTAACCTTCATCCTAACATCGTTGTAAAAATCCCCATGATAAAGGATGGTATCAAAGCCATACGCTACCTGACTGATAATGGAATTGCCACAAATTGCACCTTGGTTTTCTCGGCAGGTCAGGCTATACTGGCTGCAAAGGCCGGAGCAACTTATGTTTCACCGTTTATCGGCCGGATTGATGATACAAGTGTTGACGGTCTGCAGCTTATTGAACAAATTGTAAATATTTACAGCTATCACGGATATGAAACGCAGGTTCTTGCTGCTTCCATACGCAATGTGAATCATATAGTAAAATGTGCCGAACTTGGCGCTGATGTTATAACCAGTCCCCTGGCATCCATTCTTGGATTATTATACCATCCGCTGACTGACCTTGGTATGGCCAAATTTATTGCGGATAGCCGCAAAATGGATTTATAGTTTCAGATCATGGCCCTGCTGATTAAAATATATCCTGACAATCCCAATGAACGCCAGTTGCGAACTGTTGTCGAATGCCTGCAGGATGGCGGTATTATTGTTTATCCTACCGATACAATTTATGGTATGGGTTGTGATATATTTAAAAGCAAATCTGTTGAAAAAATCAGTCTGCTAAGGGGAATTAAGCCCGGCAAAGCCACTTTTTCTTTTATCTGTTCTGACCTCAGCCAGCTTTCGGATTATTGCAAACCCATTGAAAACACCATTTTTAAAGTAATGAAGGCGAATCTGCCAGGTCCTTTCACTTTTATACTTAATGCCAGCAATAATGTTCCGCGGCATATACAAAGTAAACGTAAGACTGTAGGTATCCGTATCCCTGATAACCCGATTACACTTGAGATTGTACGTTTATTGGGTAACCCTATTATGTCAACGTCTGTTCACGATGATGATCAGATTCTGGAATATACAACCGACCCTGAACTGATTTATGAGAAATTCGCCAATAACGTGGATTTAGTAATAGATGCAGGATTTGGCGGGAATATTCCCTCAACCGTGTTGGATTGTACGGATGGAGAGGTAAATTTGATCCGTGAGGGTAAGGGTATTCTTCGTTATTAACCTGTTACGTGTTAGTTGAAATCAGTCAGATGTCATACTTATAAAAGGCTAAGTTGTATTATATTTTTTTGAATTCAGTTTGATAATCAGTTTTCTATTGAACCGGAAAAGGAATCGAAAGATAAGGAAGTAATACCTTATTAAATATAAATTCCTGAATTTCAATCATAAGGAATTTATTTTAATTTTTTGTTGCAGAATTGGAGGAAAGATGTACCTTTGCACCCTCCTAATCACAAAGTATGATTCGCTAGCTCAGCAGGTAGAGCACATCCCTTTTAAGGATGGGGTCTTGGGTTCGAATCCCAAGCGGATCACTTGAACACACGTTAAAAAGCTGTAAATTATTAATTTACAGCTTTTTTATTTTTTCGGGATATACTCTGGGTAAACCTGGCAGTTATGTTAAAGTTTTGCCTGTCATAAAAAAAGGCCATCGGAAGACAGCCTTACTTAAGGGTGGAATATGGGGTTCGAACCCACGACCTCCTGAACCACAATCAGGCGCTCTAACCAACTGAGCTAAAACCACCATGTTGATTTGATGGTGCAAAAGTAATCTTTAATTTTTAAATTTGAAAGTGTTGACAAAATATTTGCTGCAATATCGGCAGATTCGTGTCCTAAGGTTACATTTTTAATAGATTTGCACCAGGGATGCCCGATTCCGGATGCCGATGATGGAAAATTTCAGGATATGTTTATCTATTACCCATTTTCTGTTAACTATAAACATAAAAAAACAAACCATGTCAGATGTAATCGATTACAAAATTCTTGGTGACGATATGCAGATCGTCGAAATTGAACTGGATACTTCGGAAGGCGTACGCGCAGAAGTAGGCGCAATGATGTTTATGGAAGAAGGCATACAAATGGAAACCGGCACCGGGGGCGGTATTTTTAAAGGTCTCCGGAGAATGCTTACCGGCGATGGATTTTTTATCTGCACGTTTTACAATACGGCAGGTGTAAAGCGCTGTGTGTCCTTTGGAGCACCATACCCGGGAAAAATAATTGCCCTTGACCTGCAACAGGTTGGCGGAACGTTTATATGCCAAAAGGACTCGTTTTTATGCGCTGCTAATGGCGTTGATATCGACATTGCATTTACGAAAAAAATGGGTGCAGGTCTTTTCGGAGGTGAAGGATTTATACTTCAGCGTCTTTCCGGCGACGGGCTGGCTTTTGTGCATGCCGGCGGCATGATCATCAAACGTGAACTCCGCGATCGCGAGACCTTGCGCGTAGATACCGGATGCATTGTAGCCATGGCGCCAACCGTCGATTATGATATCCGGTTTGTAGGAGGCTTTAAAAATGCGCTTTTCGGTGGCGAAGGCCTTTTCCTTGCGAGCCTTACCGGACCAGGTACCGTTTACCTGCAAAGCTTACCTTTATCGCGGCTTGCTGACCGGATCATATCGTCATCACATTCCAGGCGCGAAGAGTCGAAAGGGATTGCCGGAATAGGCGGCGGTATTTTAGTCGGGTTGCTTGGCGGTGACCAGAAGTTTTAGACTCATAAAGCTGAGAAAAATTTACCTTTTTGGCTATAGAGGACTAGTACCAACCTGGCCTCTGGTTCCTGGAAACCAGTAATCGATTGCTGTTAAGCTTTTTCTTTCCTGATCCATTCATACCTTCTAAAAAAAAAATACTTGTTCTTAACAAAAAAAAAATACGATAGTACAGGTTCTCTGAGCAGTTTGGCCTGGAGGCGCTTCCGGCGAAACAAAATTGCCTACAGTTCATTGGTATTTATAGTGTTGGTTGCTTTTGTAAGCATAATCGGATATTGGATTACACCCGATAAAACGCCGATGGTAAATGATCAAAACCTGCTGCTGGCAACGCAAAAACCCGGTTCAAAGATTACTGTTCTGGAAGTATATAAAAACCAGGACATACCAACCCGTAATATTTTTTACACATTACTTTACGGCCAGGAAAACAGGTATTCAACCTACCCGCTTTCGGAATTCCGGTTTTCAGCCGACTCCATATTTATCAAAGAATACAGTAAGGATGCATCCGGCCTGGAACTTGCTTTTAGTTTGGCTGATGTGTGTTACCCGCTATCTGAAAATGCTGAAATATCAAAAAACGGAAATCAAATCTCGTTCATCACTTTGCATGGCAAATCAGTTTCTTCAACAACCGGAGCGTTGAGAGACCAGGTTTCAGGGAGGCACATCTTTAAGAAGACTTTCATACTTGGCACCGACCGTTATGGCCGCGATGTCCTGAGCCAGCTTATTATCGGAGCCAGGGTAAGTCTTTCAGTAGGTTTTATTTCGGTAGCCATTTCGTTGCTGATAGGAATATTTATGGGAGCTATTTCAGGTTATTACGGGGGTAAAATTGATGCGCTGATTTCATGGTTTATTAATGTGGTATGGGCAATACCCACTTTATTATTGGTAATAGCCATAACATTTGCATTAGGCAAAGGATTCTGGCAGGTATTTGTAGCCGTTGGATTAACCATGTGGGTTGAAGTGGCACGTGTTGTGCGCGGCCAGTTTATGAGCCTGCGCGAGAAAGAATTTGTTGAAGCAGCAAGGGCATTGGGCTTCCGTCAGTTCCGGATCATCTTTCGCCATATATTGCCGAATGCCATGGCTCCGGTGATTGTGATTTCAGCAGCCAATTTCGCCTCTGCCATCCTGCTTGAGGCCGGTTTAAGTTTCCTGGGTATCGGCGTTCAGCCACCCATGCCTTCGTGGGGTAGTATGATAAAAGAAAATTATGCCTACATAATTCTGGATTATGCTTACCTGGCTATACTTCCTGGAATTGCAATCATGATTATGGTACTTGCATTTATGCTTATGGGTAACGGGTTGAGGGATGCGTTGGATGTGAGGACGGTGGACTAAACCAGGAGAAGGGAGACTGGAGACTGGAGACTGGAGATAAAAGGCAAAAGGCAAAAGAAAGAAGACAGAACAATATTACTTTATTTATTAAACAGACTTCGGTCTTCAATCTCCGGTCTTTAACTATTTTAAATTTATAGAAAGTATCTGCGATAAAATTGCAGGGGTTTAACCTTCAACCGGAAAATAAATAGTAGAAAAGCTGATCATTTGGCTAATACCTTGTTTCTTGCTTTTTTCTCACCCCGTTTTTTTGTGAATTTCTTATATTCATCATAGCCGCAAGAATCATATGGCTTGTTATGGCATTCCCCTTTCTTTAATGAAATTTTGAGTCCGAAATAAAAATCGATGCCAGTGAAGTCAGTAAAATGAAAATAGCCGCTAAGCTTTTCGGTACCTACGTAAAATCCCATAAACCTGGCATTGAATCCGATCCGGGGTTTGGTCCAGTTATACAGTGTTAAAGGCAAACCGACTTCGAAAAGAGGTGTCTGGTAACGGGGAGTCAGGGCAAACAAAACGGGTCTTACCAATCCGGATTGTGAGAACTGAAGGGGGTATACTATGGTTCCATTTACAAACCAGTTCTTATAGTAATTCATATCAGCCTGTATACTCAGTGCCGTAGGTAAAGCAATCTTAATAACATTGCCCTGGATCAGCTGGGTAGAATCGCCATAAAACTGATTGCTGATAACCTGAGTCATATTGCTCATATTGGTAATTCCGGTATTGGTTAATCCGGGCCAGTAGGTTGAAGCATTATCAAGCACAAGTTTTTCAGCATTTTGAGTAAACCTGATCCTTCCGATGTCGAGAAGGGATATCCCGATTTTATAATCATAAGGGACATAATTCTGAGCACAGAGTTTATCTAATCGTTCATCCCGCACAACCTTCTTTTTTTTCTGATAGATTACGCCGAGGTCCAATCCTATCCCCTTGCCTCTGAATAAAGGATTCATATCGAATGCATTGGTCTGATAATTTAAAGGTAAAGAATATCCACCTTCGGCAGTGACATTATGAACAATCAATGTGTCCCGGTCCAGGAGTACATAATCTGCATTCTTCATATTAAGATACCCGCCCCCAAAACCCCGCAGAGCCTTAAGGCTTATACCGGCTGACCAGTAATCAAACGAGTTTTGTTTAAAAACATATGAATAATTTATTCCGGTTTCAGCCCATGCCAATACAGCATTGTACATGCTTCGGTTATCGACATAGTTGATATCATACTGGGGAGGGAATTTCAGCTGCTCGTATCCGAACTTAGCCAGTTCATACGGGATATGATTTGCCGACATCACGGCCCTGGCAGCTGTGACAATCCCAACAGAATGTCTTCCAAATGTTATTGCAAATGAGGGTCCTAACAAACGAATGTTGGCATACGCTTTCTTATCTTTCCTGTTATAATAATCATATGTAATCAGATTATTATCTACTCCATGAGTCGGGAAAACAGGATTTTTACTAAAAAACCGGCGAAACCGGTATTCATCTTTGGCCAGGTATATATAATTATTTTCGGCAAACAGGTCGCCTGCAAGTAAATTAATATCCAGGTAAAATGGCGAAGTAACCGTATTGGCAGGATTAATCAGAGAACCTGTAATCCCGGAATAACTGCTATTCATGATGCCAAGCATTTCCTGTGCATGTAGCTTACTTTCGTTACATGCCAGTAATAAAAGCATCAACAAAAGATACAAGTTCATTCGGAACCGGCAACAATAATGTTTAGTTTTTGCTGACAATACTACTTAATTTAGTTGATTTTATCTTAATTATAAACGAGAAATCAGCTGTGTTATTACCTAGCATTTTGTTTCATTTAAAAATATATTCTCAAATATACATATTAACACTGCTATATTAAAATAATGAGATATTTTTGCGGCTGTAAAAAGATATAAAATCCATTTATGAGCACTGCCCTGAAATCTACACTTTGGTGGATATTTGCTGTTGTATTTACTTTAATTGCAGCCCAATATCAGAAAATGACCGGTCCAACTTACCCGGTTAAAGGTTCTAAAACTTTTAATAATAAGGAACTTAAGTATGAAATGATCAGAACTGCCGAAAACGACGCGGATGCTAAAATCAGCGTAACCATCCCTGACACGGCAGTTACAGGCAAAATCATTTTCAAGAGATATTTAAGCAATGATTCAATTACAACTGCCACGATGGTGAGATCAGTGGACACAAGCTATTCCCACTCTTTTTCTAATTTGTGGAAACTTATCACCAAACAGCCACGCTCGTATACACTTGATTCGAACCTTGTTTATATGATTCCCAAACAGCCTGCTGCAGGCAAGATCATGTACAAGGTAGTCTTAAACAAAGGAAGTGAACAGGTTACAATCGGTAAAAAGGAGGATTTCGTCGTGATGCGTTTCAAAGGTCCTGTTCCTTTGCATGTTCTGCTTCCGCACATACTTTGCATGTTTCTCGGACTACTGTTCAGTACGCGAACCGCCATTGAAGCTTTGATTAAAGGGGCTAAAACCTACCGCTACGCAATCTGGACTCTGATTTTCCTTATCCCGGGCGGACTTATTTTAGGTCCTATAGTTCAGAAATACGCATTCGGCGCTTACTGGACAGGATGGCCGTTTGGTCATGACCTTACCGATAATAAAACCCTTATTATGGTGATTGCCTGGGCCTTTACAATCTACAAACTAAAAAAAGATCCCACCAACAGATTCTGGCCTGTTGCAGCAGCAATCATTGTACTGGTGGTATATCTGATCCCACATAGTACGCTGGGTTCTGAAATAGATTATACCCAACAGCCTAAATAATATGTCAGTTACTATTGTCATCATTCTTATAACTGCGGTAGTATCCGTTCTGGCTTTCAGCAACCGGGAATTATTCCGCAGGCTGGTTTTCAACCCTTACGATATCAAGCATTT
Organism: Bacteroidales bacterium; assembly: GCA_038204995.1. Classification (GTDB taxonomy): domain Bacteria; phylum Bacteroidota; class Bacteroidia; order Bacteroidales; family UBA4417; genus UBA4417. Next base: position 95,263 of record JBBRCH010000001.1, read on the forward strand.
TAAAAACGGTTACCGGTTTTTATCCTATGCCCTTATCCACGCCGATTGGATGCACCTCGGCATCAACATGTTAGTGTTGTATTCATTCGGAAGAGTGGTGGAAGAATATTATAGTATGTATTTTGGATTAAAAGGTATTCTGTATTATATCCTGCTCTATATTGGAGGAACAGCACTTTCCACCCTGCCTTCCTATGGTAAGCATAAAGATGATTATAGTTATACGGCAGTCGGAGCTTCGGGGGCTGTATCAGCTGTTGTGTTTGCCAGTATTATTTTTGCCCCTTTGAGCAAAATCTACCTGTTTCCGATTCCGATAGGAATTCCGGCTATTGTCTTTGGCGTTTTATACCTTATTTATTCCGCTTATATGGGAAAAAGAAATGTTGACAATGTGGGCCATGATGCACATTTATGGGGGGCTGTATTCGGCTTTATATTCACAATAGCACTGAAGCCAACGCTTATTGTCTCCTTATATGAAAACTTAACGAATATTTTCTAAGTAAGAAAGAGTTTACTTTTGTCCGGTATCAAAATCTTATGTCACCTCTAATTCATATTTGGATCGGGCGGAAAATTTACCCAGGGAGCATATTCCTCTCCAAGTGTGAGAACTATTTTCTTCCACAAGCCGGTCGGGCGGGAACCAAATACATATCGGTTAAGGCCATCCATTACAATCCAGGATTTCTCTGACATCTCCCTGTCCAGTTGATCCGGCTGCCAGCCTGAATACCCGGCATAGAACCGTATGTCTTTTTCCGTGAGTTTTCCTGAGGCTATCAGATCCCTGATTTCCTCAATATCGCCACCCCAGAAAACGCCATCGATGATTTTTAAACTATCTTTTATAAGATCACCTTTAGAATGTACATAGAAAAGATTATTCACATGCACAGGTCCGCCCAGGAACAGATCAGTATCAAAAGAACCAAATTCGCCTGTAACCTTACTTAAGCGGACATTAGCCGGTTTATTCACTATAAAACCGAAACTTCCGTCAGGACCGTGATCCGCCAACATCACTACCGACCTGCTGAAAAACCTGTCGTTGAGCGAAGGCTGACTTACAAGAATACATCCACCAGCCGGTGATAGATCCGGGATTATCATAGTTCAAAGATAAGGAATAAGTCTTTTGGATACCAGTAAATTATATTACCCGATATTTTAGTAACGTTAAACTTTGCATCAGATTGTACGATTGTTTTATCTTTGACGATCATTTTTTTGTGTTGCCCTATTGTTTCCTTTGCCAGCCATTATGAGTAAACCTGAAAAATCAACAGGACAGGAAAAGTTTCATTTGTTTCGGTCAGAATACCCTTTTCTGGAATATAATGGATTTGTATGTACGATTGACAAGCTCGGTTTACATGTGAACTATGAATTTAACCTGGCAAATAAATTTACTTTCCGTCCCGGGTTCAGCATTCCAAAAAGAAGTTTCCTCCTTGATTTTCCTGATTCTGAGTCGATTCAAAATACACTTTTTCAAAATCTTCTTTTTCAGATTGGCCTTATCGAATTGATAAGTTACTGGAAAGTTGCGTGCCCTCCAAAGGTGCTGATAAAAGGACAAAGCCTTTCGGAAGAGCAGCTTAATTGGTGGGAAAATGTTTATTTCCAAGGGCTTGGTGAGTTTTTTTACACCAACGAAATTAAGACTTCGTTACAGGAATTCATGGATATATCATCTGTTGGCCCGGTCATTCCAGTTCAGTCAGTCAGCCTGGATGAAACTGTACTAGTACCAATCGGAGGAGGAAAAGATTCGGTAGTAACGCTGGAACTGCTGAGCAAAAGCATGCAAATCCGCCCTTTTATTATGAATCCCAGAGGGGCGACCATCGAATGTGTGCGCGTTGCCGGTTTTGGCAATGAAGGGTATATTGAGGTAAACCGTCGCCTTGATCCTCTCCTGCTGGAACTAAATTCCAGGGGATTCCTTAATGGTCACACTCCCTTCTCTGCTTTGCTTGCATTTTACAGTCTCCTGGTTTCGGCAATAGCCGGCCACAGGCATATTGCACTTTCGAATGAATCGAGCGCCAATGAACCAACAGTTGCAGGTACGGATGTAAACCATCAATATTCTAAATCATTCGCTTTTGAATCTGACTTCAGAGAATATGTGAAGAAATATATTTCGCCTGATTTTAACTATTTCAGTTTTCTAAGGCCATTGAACGAGTTACAGATTGCCAGGATGTTTGCTGAACATGTTAAATATTACCCGGTTTTTAAGAGTTGTAATGCAGGCAGCAAAACAGATACCTGGTGTTGTAATTGCCCGAAATGCCTGTTTGCATTTACTATTCTGAGTCCGTTTATACCCGTAATTGAAATGGTTCATATTTTCGGCACTAACCTTTTTGATATGCCCCGGATGCTTGGATACCTGAAAGAACTAACCGGGATTGATGAAGTTAAACCTTTTGAATGTGTCGGTACTATTGATGAAGTGAATGCAGCCCTTCATTTATATATATCCAGTCATAAAAATGAGAAGTTACCATTGCTTATTGATTATTACAGCAACACAACTAACTATTCACCAAACAACTCAAAACTGTCTGACATCGTATTGAATGAATTTAATACCGATCATTTCCTGGAATCCGGATTTCTTACTCTTATCAAACAGAAACTCCGATGAATGAACTGATACATACTCTTTTTAAAGATAAGAGTCTTGCTTTGCTTGGTTTTGGAAGAGAAGGGCGATCAACCTACCACTTAATCCGAAAAGCCTTTCATCAAAAAACAATTACAATTATTGATGAAGATGAGGAAATAAAAAATGATCCTTTAGTCAAAAATGATCCTAACCTGCTATTTATCAGCGGGAAAGATTGTATGCTGGCAATGGATGATTTTGATGTGGCTGTAAAATCACCCGGAATTCCTTCGAACACCTTACCCAAAGAACTCAAGAAAGTTTTTTTGACTTCACAAACAGACCTGTTTCTGCAATGCTATGGACATCAGTCTATAGGCATAACAGGTACCAAGGGTAAGAGTACAACCTCAAGCCTGATATTTCATATTCTGAAAAATGCCGGCCTTCATACCGTTTTGGTTGGAAATATCGGTATACCTCCGTTTGATTGTATTGATGATATCAGGCCGGATACTATTATTGTAATGGAATTGTCATCACATCAGCTTGAATATATTTCGCATGCGCCTCATATAGCTGTTTTACTCAATCTTTTCCAGGAGCACCTTGATCATTATTACACGTACCAGGATTACCAGTCGGCAAAATTCAACATCGGGAAATACCAGAAATCCGAAGATTACTTTATCTATAACGCGGATAATAAAACACTTATTCAACTCATTAAGAACTCAACAGGGACAAAATACCATCCGATTATTTTTTCATTAGAACCTGATTCAACATGCGATCTGTTCGTTGTTGATCAATGGATTAAACTGCGCATCGGCGATGATTTAGTCAGATTATACGATACCGGCCTCGGGCAGTTGCTAAAAGGACATCATAATCTTTATAATATTATGGCTGCTTCAGCAGCAACTTATCTGAGCGGAGTTTCACCCGAACGTATTGATTCCGGAATAAGATCATTTAAAGGGCTTGAACATCGCATTGAATTGGTAGGTAACTATAATGGCATTTTATGGTATAATGATTCAATTGCTACAATCCCCGAAGCTACAATTGAAGCCCTTAATACACTTCAGATTGTTGATACTTTGATACTTGGCGGATTTGACAGGAGAATTGAATACGATATTCTGTATCCTTACCTTAAGACTTCAGGAATTTCAAATATCATTTTTGTAGGTGAAGCCGGCACCCGGATGATGAATGAATTCAAAATATTTGGTGTAGATTCAATTAAATTATACATGGCCGGAGATTACAGCCAGGTAGTTTCAATAGCTGATACAGTTACCCGGAAAGGCAAGATATGTTTACTTTCACCTGCAGCGGCCAGTTATGATATGTTTAAGAATTTTGAAGAGAGAGGAAATACGTATAAAAAAAATGTGAGGGACCTAAATCCCTCACATCCATAAATTCAATAAAAATAAGTACCTGAATTTTTCTACTCTGTCGCGCTTTCTGTTTTTGCTTTTTTAACCGTTTTTTTGACTGTTTTTTTGACAGTTTCTACAGGAGTATCTGTCAGTTCAATTTCAGTTTTAACAACGGGTTCAGCAATTTTAGCTTTTGGTTTTGGCTCAGCTTTAGGCTTTTCAACTACCTTTTTTATTTTTTCTTCAACTACAACCGGAGCAACCTCAGCTTTAACAAAGAGTTTTCTTTTAGAAGATTTTGGTCTGCGAACACCAGTGGAACCAAGAATTATTTTTCCTCTACGTGATTTTTTATCTCCTTTTCCCATAATATATGTTGTTTATATTGTTTAGCTCGTGGCGTAAAATTAATGAAATTTGATATTCAAACCAAAATAAAATAAAAATTCGGCCTGATTTGACTCAATTTGGCGCCCATTCCTAATCTATTTTACGGCCCAATCTGTATTATATGGTATGTGAATTTATCTGGAATAGTAATCAGAATAGAATTTTCTTTCGATCTTTTCACTGTTTGTTGTAGTATTTCGATACCACTGAAGATAAATATCAGTTCGTTCTTCGTTTGACAACTGCCAGTCCACTTTTTCGGCCCGTATCCTTTCAGTAAAATGGAACAGGAGTAAAGATACGGATACGGATATATTAAAACTTTCGGTAAATCCATACATGGGAATTCTGATCAATTCATCAGCCGATGCCATGGCTTCGGGGGTAAGACCAAATTTTTCTGTTCCAAAAAGCAAGGCAAATTTACCCTTTGAAACATCAAAATCATGAATTGAAACTGCGTTTGAATCCGGCGAGGTTGCAACAATACGATAACCCTCATTTTTGAGGTTCCGGATACATTCCGGTGTATTATTCTCTAACGTATCATAGCGATGTAAATTAAGCCATTGGGCTGCACCCAGTGAAACATGAGGGTTTAATTCATACTGGTATGAATTTTCAATAATATGAACATCCTGGATTCCAAAACAGTCGCACGAACGAAGAACTGCACTTGCATTGTGAGGCTGGTATATATTTTCGAGAGCAACAGTTACATACCTTGTTCGTTCATTAAGCACCCGATCCATCAATGCATTCCGGTTTTCGAATTTCATACTCCTGAAAAAATCACAGAGTTTAACCTTGTAATCCGGGTTTTCAGTATCTATCTTCATTTTTTACTCGTAGTCGTCATAATATTTATCATCTGAATCCTTCTCTTTCGTCAGCCATTTGTCAAGCGTAACTTCTTTGCAGAGATCAGGAATTCCAAATTCGTAGCCGGCAATATTTTTTTCTTCAATGTTATTAACCTGCCATTCAGAACGATAACCGTCTTCAAAAATAAAACGTCTCAAAACCAATCCGTTTTTGACCAGATCTGAATATGTGTCAGAAATTCTATACACAACGGTCTTATCTTCCGGTTCAAGCAGATAAACATAATTCAGAAAAACATTCATGTTAAGATCAGCGGAAATGTCAACCTCATTGGTATAGAATAACTCTTCCCTTTTGCGGCCATTTTCCGAAACAATACATTTCAGTGCCTTGTGTCCTACTAATTTTACAGTATCCCCCGTTGCTTTTATAGTGAGTGAGTCTCCTTTATATTCCGGCAGATTTACCTCCTGATCCATCTGAACTTTGTAAATCTTTTCGTATTCAGTTCTTTGACTTTCAGGTATTAAACTCAGCAGTTCATTTAGTCTTTTCAGTTTGAGTTCCTTCACTTTAGCCTTATAAGCCTTTAAATTTGTTTTTACGTAGATTAAATTTTCAGGATCAACCAGAATGATATTTTCAGTTTTCAGGTTACAGGAATAAATCAGGTTATACTGTTCAACTTTAATTTCATCATTTTGTATGAAATATCTTTTCATAATAGTATTTCCCTCCCTGTCAATAATTCTTCCTGTAATCAACCAACCTGCATAGGATTGAAAAGGTAAAAGGATAACCACAAGAAAAGTGAAGAGAAGGATTGATTTCATGGAATGGTTCTGTATTAGATGAACAAATGAACGCTTTAATTACCATTAAATCATAATTTGCAATGATATGTTAGTAAAAAAAGCGTGCTATGATTATTATTTCCTAAAAAAAGTCTACTTTTGCGCCTCAAAATTAAGAATTATGGCCAAGAAAATTGACAATACTGAAGAGAAAATTCACGCGGTTGAAGAAGCACTTTCGAAATCAGAAAAATTTATTGAAAAAAATCAAAAGGTTCTTACTATAGTAATCGGCGCCGCCGTTGTTATAGTATTGGGAGTATTTGCCTTCCAGAAACTATATATTGCTCCCCGCGAGAAAACTGCACAGGGACAGATGTTTATGGCACAAAAATATTTTGAGCAAGATTCCCTCAATAAAGCCTTGAATGGTGACGCGAATTACCCTGGATTTCTAGATATAATAGATGATTATGGTATGACAAAAGCCTCAAACCTGGCTAAGTATTATACAGGTATTATCTATTTAAAACAAGGAAAGTTCGAAGATGCTATCACCTATCTGAAAAAATTTGATAGTGATGATGAGTTTGTAGGACCCATGGCAACAGGAGGTATTGGCGACGCTTATCTTGAACTTGGTCAGAAAGATAAAGCACTGGATTATTACCTGAAGGCATCAAGCCAGCAAACAAATGATTTGACTACGCCCCTTTATCTGATGAGAGCAGCTTTTGTTTACGAAGATCTGGGAAAATTTGATAAAGCAGTTGAGCTTTTTGAGAGAATACAGAAAGAGCATGTAAAAAGTACAGAAGCCCGGGATATTGATAAATATATTGAACAAGCCAAGGCTAAGATTTCAAAATAATATTTTCATTCAAATTAAAAAGATACCTGGACAAACTCCAGGTATTTTTTGTTTAACGTCGCTTCAAGATGAGAGAATTACGAATAATTTATATGGGGACTCCGGAATTTGCCGTGGAGCCTTTACGAGCAATTCTTTCTGCTGGTTATAAAGTTGTTGCCATTGTAACAGCCCCGGATAAACCTGCAGGCAGAGGTCAAAAATTACATTCTTCGCCTGTAAAAGAGTTTGCTCTTCATCATAATCTCCCAATCTTACAGCCTTTAAGTTTGAAAAATTCTGATTTTATTTCCGAATTAAGAAAATATGATGCAAACTTACAGGTAGTTGTAGCCTTTAGAATGCTGCCGGAGGTAGTATGGCAAATGCCTGAATATGGAACCATAAATCTCCATGCTTCATTATTACCTCAATACAGGGGAGCAGCACCCATTAACCACGCAATAATAAATGGTGAAACTGAAACAGGATTAACAACATTTTTTATTGAAAAGGAAATTGATACAGGAAAAATAGTACTTGCCCTAAAAGTCCCTGTTCTACCTTCTGACAATGCCGGTGTTCTACATGACAGATTGATGGTTTCAGGAGGCGAAGTGATGTTAGACACGCTTAAATTGATAGCAAAAGGAGAAGTGAAGCCTAAAAGCCAGGAAAGTTTTGCCACAGATCTGATATCATTACATCCTGCTCCTAAAATTTTAAAGAATGATTGTAAAATAAATTGGGATAATACTTGTGTAAGTATTCATAATCTTGTCAGAGGGTTATCTCCTTTTCCATGTGCTTTCTCAAACCTTATTATGAACGATAAAGATAAGAAGCATCTTAAAATATTTAAGACTTCATATGAATTATCAAAAGTCAAAGCTTTGCCAGGGACTATTATTATAGACAATAAGAAATCATTTTCGGTTTTCGTCAGGGACGGCATTATTAACATTGAAGAGTTACAAATTGAAGGAAAAAGGCGGGTAAATGCTTCAGAATTCCTGCACGGTGTGCATTCTACTGATCAATTTCGTTTTGAATTATAGTGAATTTTAGTATAAAAAAGTGCCAAAAGTACTGTTAATCCTACAAAGTTATTAACAAATATGCGTCTTTATTAACAAAAACAGGGGTTATTCCTCCAAACATGTTGATATCATTGAATTTTGTATTATATTTGTAATTAATAACAACTTATTATTAACTAAAAAATCATAACAATGAACAAAGCAGAATTAATTGAATCAATGGCCGCCGAAGCAGGAATGACTAAAGCTGATGCCAAAAGAGCTCTGGATGCTTTTGTTGTCTCTACAAATAAAGCATTAAAAAAAGGTGACCGCGTAGCCTTGGTTGGCTTTGGATCGTTCTCAGTTTCAAAACGTGCAGCCCGCAAAGGCCGTAACCCACAAACCGGAAAAGAAATCAAGATCGCCGCTAAGAAAGTGGTGAAATTTAAAGCCGGAACTGATCTTGCAAAAAACGTCAAATAAATTATTTTTTTTGCCAAAAGGAAAAGCCCTCTCAAAGGGCTTTTTTCTTTTGTGTCCACTCAAACCGGTAAGGCAATAAGGCATCTTCGTTCGCATATTCAATTCCTATGCGGCGGCTTATGATAATATCTTTCGTCAACACTTTTATGCCTTCATTCTGAATCCATATTTTTGAATCTGAGAATAGCTCTGAACACAAGTCCAATCCACTGTGTGCAACCTTAATGCCTAAAAGTTTTGTAAGCTTACCAGGGCCTGTTCCATGCTTTTTATATATTATATCCTTCCCTGTCCTCATCTTCATCGCATCAATCCCCAGAAAGGGCTCAATTCCACGAATTAATACTGCTTGCGGATCATCCGAAACAGAAGTTACAATATTGAATAAAGAGTGAATTCCATAACAGAGATATACATATGCAGATCCACCTTCGTGATACATTATTTCAGTTCTGGCGGTCCTTCGGTTATTATAAGCGTGTGATGCTTTATCAATTGCACCTGCATAAGCTTCAGTTTCAACGATTATCCCTGCACTTACTTCATTATTAAAAGAAGTATAAATCACTTTACCAAGTAATTCCTTTGCAATCTGAACTACATTCTTCCTTAAATAAAATTCCCGTGGTAAAGGGTTACATACGAAATCCTTCATAGTAATGAATTACAAGATATTTTTTTGTATTATCTTTCTTCTTGCTTTGTTTCAGGTTTGTTTTGTCAGGGCTGAATCTTTTTTACGATATCACCTTCAATCTGAACGCGACCTTCCTCAATCAGCCACCTTAATACAGCGATAACATCGTTCTCTTTAAAAAGGCTCAAAAAACTTACAACTTCAGTTATTGAATGGGATTGGTCTGATAGAAATCCAAAAATCCCCTGCTCAATTTCTGCTAATTTTTTATTATTTATTTCTTTGCGTCTTCTGTTTATGCAGATATCACAAACATCGCAATTCTCAGCTTTTTTTTCTCCGAAATACGAAACAAGGATACGGCTACGACAAACAGTTTCAGATGTCGCGTACATGATAATGCTTTCCAACATCGAAAAAGCATCTTTTTTCCGCAACGAATAAAAGGTTTTTGAAAGGGAGATGTCAGTCTGATCCAGACGCTCCGTATTAAATATTAATTGTGGTGCAGATTTATGTGGCAAATAGTCAATGATACCAATCTTTTCCAAACGAATCAGCAACTCGCCCACCTTTGGTGCATCAATTCCTGAACGCCTTGCGAGTTCGTTCTCACTGATACGCGTAAAATCAGTAAATACTCCACTATATGAGCGCAGAATTATTCTGATAACTTTATCAGCTTCACCATTTTCGACCTGGTACTGGTATAAATCTTCTTTAGAGCATTTGAAAAATATCCTGGAAGGGTTGTCCCAGGCATCATTTAAAGTTATATAACCATCCCGTTCCAATATCTTTAATGAACTAAAAGCGGTTACTGGTCTCATCTTATATGAACTGCTGAATTTCTCAAAGTCAAAATCAAAAGAAACATCTTTACCGGCACCAATCGGAAGTTGTAAAAAGTTTCCCAGCATCTGGTAGACTTTCCTTACCGTCTCAGGTTCAGGCCAGGCCATCTCAAGATGATGCCTGCTGTTTATAATATCATGATCGTTAAAGAGCATGACTGCATAAGACTTTATTCCATCGCGTCCGGCTCTGCCTGCTTCCTGGTAATAAGCTTCTATGGTATCAGGCAGATCAAGATGTATTACCAATCGCACATCCGGTTTATCAATCCCCATTCCGAAAGCATTGGTTGCTACAATGATCCGCGTTCGTCCCTCCATCCAATCATGCTGTCGTGACAACCGCACAGAAGGTTCTAAGCCGGCATGGTAAAAGCCGGCAGATATGCCATGGGAGGTCAATAACTCTGCAATTTCTTTTGTAAGCCTGCGATTCCTGACATAAATTATTCCAGAACCCGCTACACCATTACATACCCTGATGAGCTTTTTTATTTTGTCATCTTCTTTCGAAACAACATAAGCCAGGTTTTTACGGACAAAACTTTTAACAAATACATTTTTACTTCTGAATTCCAGTTTCAGCTGGATATCATCAACAACTCTTGGAACTGCAGTTGCCGTGAGAGCCAGCAAAGGAACACCGGGAAAGATATTCCGGACTTCAGCAATTTTCAGATACGGAGGGCGGAAATCGTAACCCCACTGCGATATACAATGAGCTTCGTCAACAGCAACAAGCGTAACATGGATTCCACGAAGCATTTCCCTGAACTTTGGGGTTCCAAGTCTCTCCGGCGAAAGATATAGGAACTTTGCCCTTCCATCTGCACATTTCTCAAAAGCCATTTCAATTTCCCGCGGATGCATGCCTGAATGCATTTCAGCAGCAACAATTCCACGTTTTTTGAGGTTTTCAACCTGGTCGGTCATTAATGCTACCAAAGGAGTTACCACCAGGCACAATCCGTCCTTACACATCGCCGGAACCTGGAAACAAATGGATTTGCCGCCACCAGTCGGAAGTAAAGCAAGTGTATCATTCCCCACCAGAACCGAACGGATAATTTCTTCCTGTAAAGGGCGAAATGTATCGTATCCCCAGTATTTCTTCAATATTTCGTCAGGCGTGGATATCATGAATGAAGTTGATATATTGTTGAAAAGATTTTATAAAGTTAAGAACACTATCACAAACTGGTACATGCGGAAAATGGCGCGTTTTCAAAAGTAGTGTAAAACATCAAAACTCCTGATTAATGTTTATATTTTGAAAAGTGAATTAACTTTGCTGCATGAAAATTTACCTTGTAGGCTACATGGGTAGCGGTAAAAGTACATTGGGGCATGAACTTGCTGATGCATTTGGTATCGGCTGGATTGACCTGGATGAAGAATTTGAATTGCAATATAAAATCAGCATCTCTGATTTTTTTGGAAAATATGGCGAAAAACATTTCAGAGAACTCGAGCACAAGCTGTTGACAAAATTACTTTTAATTCCTGATTTAGTTGTATCAACAGGAGGTGGAACACCTTGTTATCATGGTAATATGGAGTTAATGAACCAAAACGGACTTACTATGTATCTTGCCGGATCACCTGAAATGCTTCTGAAAAGAATCATTCTCTCGGCCAGAAAACGGCCGGTTTTTCTGCAAATGCAAGGCGATGATTCATTACAAAAGTTAACTCAGCATGTAAAAAGCCGTGAAGAATACTACAAACAGGCAAAAATAACCATAGATGCCATTCAACCGGATATAGAAGAAATTAAAAGTCTGATTCATCTGCATACTGATAAATCTACTTAAGAGTCAGTAATACTACATTTTCGACATGATGAGTATGAGGAAACATGTCAACGGGCTGGGTTGCGCTAACTTCATATTTGTCGGTCATAAGAGCAATATCCCGTGCCTGGGTAGCCGTATTACAGCTTACATACACAATTTTTTGCGGACTTATCCGGAGTATTTGTTTTACAACATTCTCGTGCATCCCCGATCGGGGCGGATCCGTTACTATTACATCAGGTCGACCATTTTGCAGAACAAAATCATCATGTAACACTTTGGCAAGATCACCTGCATAATAAACAGTATTCTCTATCTGATTTAACCTGGAATTGGTAAGAGCGTCTTCAATTGCAGATGGAACATACTCCACTCCTACTACCTTTTTAACATATGGAGCTATAAAATTAGTGATAGTCCCTGTACCACAATATAAATCATAAACCAGTTCATTTCCTTTAAAATCAGCTAATTCAAATGCAGTCTTATACAAATTAAAGGCCTGGAGAGGATTGGTCTGATAAAATGAAACAGGCCCTATCCTGAATTTCAGCTGCGGGTCTCCTTCGACCGGAGCTTCCATTATCTCAGTAATATAAGGTTCCCCTTTCCATAAGATCATCTCCTGATCCGTGATTACATCATTTTGTTTGGTATTAATCACGTAAATCAGTGAAGTTATCTGTGGAAACTTGTCAGCAATGAATTTCATTAACTCCGAAATTTCTTCCTGAGCATCATAAGCAAAGACAACAATTACCATCCAATCACCCGCAAGTGTATTCCTGATCAATAGGTTACGCATAAACCCTTCGTGGCTTCGCGGGTTATAAAAGCTCCAGTTTTTTTTTAGTGTAAATTCTCTTACTGCCAATCGAATAGCATTTGAAGGTTCCGGTTGATGGTAGCAATGCTTTATGTCAAGAACACGATCAAAAAGTGTTGGAATATGAAAACCCAGACCACGGAACTGGCGTTCATCGGCAGGCAGAGACATATCCTCAGCATTTAGCCATCTTCTGTCCGAAAAAGTATATTCCAGTTTGTTCCGGTATCCTGTTGTAAGAGGCGAAGCCAATATGGGTCTTATTTGTGGAAAGCTGAACTTCCCTATGCGTGTAAAATGATCAAAAATCTGTTTTTGTTTGTAAATTAATTGCTGGGAGTATGGCAGATTTTGCCAGCGACATCCACCGCAAGTACCGAAATGCTCACAGAAAGGTTCAACCCGAAACTCGCTGTACTGATGAAATTTAACTGCTTTGCCTTCGCAATAGCTTTTACGCTTCGATATTACCTGTATATCCACCACATCACCGGGTACGCAAAAAGGGACAAAAACCACCAGGTCATTTACACGGGCGACTGCTTTGCCTTCGGCTCCGGCATCGAGGATTGTAACGTTTTCAAAAAAGGGCAAGGGACGACGGGGCATGTGATTGGGGATTGGGGATTTACAAATTACGAATTACGAATTACGAATTACGAATTACGAATTACGAATTACGAATTACGAATTACGAATTACGAATTACGAATGAGTGACAAAATATTGGAACATTGCAAAGCTACCAGCCTACCAGCCTACCAGTATACCAGCCTTATTAAATTACGATTTATGAATGAGGCTACAAAGGTACGATGAATGTTGTTAGCCCGGGAGTTGAAAATAAAGCAATTTGAAGCTATTAGTCAAAAGATAAAACTCAAAAACCTCCAATTTATACTGATGGATTCGTAACTTTGAGGGGAAATTTATACTTATGTTAAAAATATTATCTTCAGATCAAGTCAGGCGTGCTGACGCTTATACTATTCAGAATGAGCCTGTTTCTTCGGCAGATCTTATGGAAAGGGCTGCTGGTACCTGCGTTGAATGGATGCAAAGTCACCAGGATTTAAAAAATAAAGAAGTTATTATTTTTTGCGGTCCGGGTAATAACGGTGGTGACGGGATTGCTGTTGCACGCTTGCTTCATGAACAAAAGATTCCGGTAATAGCCTTTATTCCGGATGAATCGGCAAAAAAGTCTGCAGATTTTCTGGCAAACCTCCATAGGGCCAAAGAATCCGGAGTGAAAATTCAAAGCCATACTACCTTCAGCATTAGCATAATTAATAAAAACACACTCATTGTTGATGCTTTGTTCGGATCGGGTTTATCAAAATCCCTGGAAGGCGACTACAAAGATCTTGTAGAGATGATTAATAAATGTGCTTGTATCACTATAGCCATTGATATTCCGTCAGGTTTGTTCACTGATAAGCCTGTTGATTTTTTAAAAGACACAGTTTTAAAAGCTGATTACACCCTTAGCTTTCAGTTTCCGAAACTTTCGTTTCTGTTCCCTGAAAATGAATATATAACCGGTATCTGGCAAATTCTGCCTATCGGGCTTCATCCCGATTTCATTAAAAGCGAACCTTCAAAGAATTACCTTATTGAAGTTACGGATGCAAAAACTATACTGAAACCCCGTTCAAAGTTTTCGCACAAGGGTACTTTCGGGCATGCATTACTGATTGGAGGAAGTAAAGGAAAGATTGGCGCATCGGTGCTGATGAGTAAAGCCTGCCTGCATTCCGGTGCCGGACTTGTGACGGCTCATGTTCCCGGTTGCGGTTACACTATTATACAGACCGCTGTGCCTGAAGTGATGGTATCGGTTGATGAAGATGAAAATGAATGCACTCAGTTTCCCGGTCTGGAAACCTATTCATCCATTGCTGCCGGGCCGGGACTGGAAACCGGTAAAAATTCCGAATCCATGTTGAAACGTCTTATCCAGGAAGCAAAAGTGCCTTTATTACTCGATGCTGATGCGTTAAACATTTTATCTGATAATCCGACATGGATCGCATTTCTTCCGAAAGGAACGGTGCTTACACCGCATCCCGGGGAGTTTGCACGCCTGGCAGGTAAAACATCCGATAGCTTCGACCGGCTGGAAATCTTAAGATCCTTTTGTGTTAAGAATAGTTTAAATGTAGTTCTTAAAGGTGCGTATTCTGTTATTTGCTCTCCTTTGGGTAATTGCTATTTCAATCCTACCGGAAACCCGGGAATGGCAACCGGTGGCAGTGGCGATGTGCTGACAGGGCTGATTACAGGGCTTTTAGCGCAGGGCTATAATCCAACAGAAGCAAGCATTCTTGGAGTTTATCTTCATGGTCGTGCAGGTGATATTGCTGCTGAAGAAAAGGGCTATGAAGCACTGGTTGCAGGGGATATTATTGTAAATTTCGGAAAGGGGTTTGTGGAGTTGTATTAGTCCACAAAATGATTCTGAGACAAATCAAAATAAGCTACTTATTGAAAAATAGTATATTGGCTGTATGAAGCTTGATGAAAATAAAAGCGATTAACAATTATTTCAGAGCGTGTCCGGTTCTGAAAGCTTATCTTTTTGGTTCATATGTTCGTGGTGAAGATGATAAGGAAAGCGATATCGATATTTTAGTTGATCTTGATTATTCGCAAAAGATAGGGTTACAGTTTATTCAGATGAAAATTGACCTGGAGAAATTACTACACTCTAAAGTGGACCTGGTGTCGTCGAATGGCTTATCGAAATACATTAAACCCTTGGTTGACAATGAAAAAATGATGATATATGCGAGGTAAATCTGGGGATAAAATCAGGCTTCAGCATATCCTTGATGCAATTCTTGAAATTGAAAACTATTTGCTTGATACAGATTTCACGGCTTTTATGGAAAATTCAATGATGTGGTTTGCGTGTATTAAGCAGATGGAAATTATTGGAGAAGCCAGCAATCATGTATCGGACGAAATTTAAACAATATTTTCGACCATCGAATGGTCTCAGATAATTGGAATGAGAAATCTTTTTGTTCATGAATATTTTGGTGTGGATATTAATTTAGTTTGGGAGATTATAAAAGCAGAACTACCTGCATTGAAGGAGGAAATAATTGAAATTCTGAGTTCATTGGAATAGAATCTGCTTGTATAAAAAGAAATTGATCTGCCGAACGCGTCATAAGACGCGCCCGAACAAGGGGGTAAAAAATCCTGAGTTGGGAGACTCAGGATAGCTTCAGCCAACCTTATCGTTGAATTATTAATTTCATATTTTGGGATAATACATTTGATTTGATTTTAATCATATAAATGCCATTTCTTAAATCGCCCACATATATTTGATTTTGTTTCAAAAATTCTATTTTAACCAAAGAACCGGTTACATCATAGATTTTAAGTGTTGATTCACTAATGCTATTCGAACCCATATTTAAAGTTACTATATCAGAAGTGGGATTAGGGTAAAGAGTTAAATTATTATTTGCTTCCAATTCATTTATTCCTACCAATTCAGTTAATGGCCGTTTCCAAACACCATGACCCTCAGTGCCTGCATAAATATCTGCACCGCTTACTGCTAATGAAAGGATTCTACTTTTTATCAATCCATTATCCACTGCATTCCAGGAAGTTCCATTATCCGTTGATAAAAACACACCACCCGCATCGGTTCCTGCAATAATCTTTGTACCGATCACGGCCAATGACCAGACCCCAAGATCTGTCAAACCGGTATTCACAGCATTCCAGGAAGTTCCATTATCCGTGGATAAAAACACACCTTCACCATAAACACCTGCAAATATATTTGGTCCGCTTACGGCTAATGAAAAGACGATAGAAGATGCCGGAAGTCCTGTATTCACGGGATTCCATGATATTCCATTATCAGTTGATAATAACACACCGTCCCAAGTTCCGGCAAAAATATTTGTTCCGTTTATGACTAATGAATTGACATAATTACTTGACCAATTATAATTCGCTGCAGTCCATGATGTTCCATTATTAGTTGATAAAAACACCCCACCTTGGGTGCCCGCTAAAACGGTAGTTCCGTTTACGACTAATGAACAGACGTAAGTATTTGTCAAACCAGTACTAGCCGCATTCCATGATGTTCCATTATCAGTAGAAATAAACACACCACCATCAGTTCCTGTATAAATAGTTGTTCCGCTCATAGCGAATGCATGGACATACCTATTTGTCAATCCGTCATTCGCTGCATCCCAAAATATCCCGTTATTCGATGATGAAAAAAACCCACTACCAAAAGTTCCTGTAAAAATAGTTGTTCCGATTACGGTTAATGATCTGATATCACCAGCCTTCAAACCGGTATTCACCATATTCCATGATATTCCGTTATTAGTTGATAAAAATACGCCCTCATATGTTCCTGTAAATATATTTGTTCCAATCAAGACTATTGACCTGATCCTGTTATTTGTCAAACCATTGTTAAGAGCGGTCCATGATGATCCATTATTGGTCGACAAGAAAAACCCGTCCAGAGTTCCGGCAAAAATATCTGTTCCGCTTATGGCTAATGAAAAGACACTGGAATTTAAATATGTCGGAAGTCCTGTATTCACGGGATTCCATGATATTCCATTATCAGTACTTAAAAACACACCATTACTATAAGTTCCGGCAAAAAAAGTTGTTCCATTTACAGCAAAAGATATAACGCTAGAGTTTGCTGGAAAGCCTGTATTTGCAGCAGTCCATGACGTTCCATTATTCGTTGATAAATAAACACCATCAAAAGTTCCTGCAAACACACTTGTCCCGCTTATTGCCAATGAATTGATAATCGCCGGTGATGGCAAACCATTGCTTGTTGCAGTCCATGATGTTCCATCATATAAATAAACGCCATCAGAGGTTCCGGCATATACTGTTGCTCCGCTAACGGCTAATGAATTGATGTACATATTTGCCAAACCATTATTAGCCGCATTCCAGGATGTGCCATTATCAGTTGATAAAAACATACCGCCTCCAGATGTTCCGGCATAAATAGTTGTTCCGCTTGCAGCTAAGGCAAAGACAAATGTATTTGTCAAACCATTATTTACCTCAGTCCATGATGTTCCATTATTCGCTGATAAAAACACACCACCACTCATACTTCCCGCAAAAATATTCGTTCCGATATTAGCAAGGCACATAATTTCGCCGCCATAAGGCCCTGGTGTTTCCTGCCACTGGGCTTTTGTCGTAATCGTAAAAACTAAAATTGTCAAAATAATTGTAATTTTTTTCATTTTATTTTTGCCAGTGATTATAGTGCTGACTCCGCACTTTTAAATTTTGATTTGAAATATGTGAGTTTTTGGGGATGCATATAACTCTCAACTGTTTATGGTGCTTTCATAGATATACACCGATATAAGTGTGGATTAGAATGGCAAACACATTACTGTTGTCTAAAGTTAGAAGCTAAATAGCAAAATCAACCTTTCCAGTTAAAAAGATATAAGCAGGCTGACGAGGGAAGGAAACAAGCAAGAAATAAGATTTATTTATACGAAGTATAATTCTTTTATTGCATGTAAATATAGCATATATATAAATTAAAAGCAAGAAAAAAATCCCATGACTGGGGTGACATGGGATTTAATGAAAAGTTTTTATTAAAGATCAGCAGGTATAAGGATTGCCAAATCCATTATAAACTGCTTCATCAGCTGCGATTGAAAGGAATCTCCTTAGTGTGTATATCTTCATATAAAAGTACATCAATTTGAATGAAAATTCAAGGTGTGATCAAACAAATTCTTGAAAACATTATTGAACAATAATTTTTATTGTTTTTATCTGTTCGGAATCAGATAAACGTGCAATATAAATTCCTGGTAAAACTTTACCGCCACTTTGATTGGTTAAATCCCATTTTATTTTATGGTTACCTTTCGCCAGCGTGTTATTAATCACTTCCGATATTTTTTTAACGTTGATATCAAAAACAGAAAGTTGTACCATTCCTTCTTTATCGGTATTAAATTCAAAATCAACCATTTCATGTGCCGGATTTGGAAAAGCTTTGAGACGATTTTCGTTGGTTGAAGCAGGCTTTTCTGAAATTCCAACCGGATCGGTTATAACTTTAAGTACTGCTATTCCCCTGCCGAGGCAACTCATCCATAATTCGTATCCGCCTGCGATATTTCGTACTTCAAGGTCTTTAATAGTACTATTTGGTAAACCACCCCATTGTGGAACACCGCCGGGAGCGGAAGGAAATATTTCGATGTTAGTTCCATCATACCAGCAAATACCTGCATCCGTTGAGGGATATTCGGAATCGTACTGCATCCATAGTTTACCATCGGATGTAACGGTTAACGGCCGCACATGCTCGCCCGGGAATGGCCAACCCTCATCATGCGACCAAATCTGAGATAAGCCGGTATTGGCATCGAGACGGATTAATGTGCTGCCGGTGCTGGTAAACTGCGACCAGGTTCCCAGCCAAACAATACCATTATTATCAGCTGCAAACCCGGTAAACCAGGCGGCACTTCCCTCAAAGTCGGAAATCAATCGGCTGAATGAGTTGGTGCCGTCGGTACGGAGTATCTCGTAATCGGTAGCTGCCCATATATTCCCTGCATTTGCAGGATCCGCCATAATACGGCTACCCCAGCCGGTAATAGGTAAAGTTATCCATTCAAGTGTATTTTCATTATAATATCTGACGTTAAAATACTCACCTAAACTCCATAAACGTCCTTGCGAATCCTCAGCAAATCCTTTAGATGTAGTTAAAAAATCTTCCAAAGGGGAAAAGCTGGTTCCATCCCAGGCATGAATACCATTAAATGTCGGGTTAAAAACAACACTTCCGTTTGATGGTCTGCTCAAGATGGCTTGCGTATTATCAGCCTGGTAAGGAAATGGATAACCTATACCATATGTGTAAGGATTAAACCCGGTCCAGGTTGATCCGTCGAATTTTTGAAAGCCACCCACACCGGTTCCGGCATTTCCGGTAAACCATACATTACCTTCAGTATCAACCGAAAG
>JBBRCH010000002.1:0-111846 GCA_038204995.1 Bacteroidales bacterium
ATAAAATTTTTTAAATCAGAAATGATTTTTAAGTTTGCATTCATGCCACAGTTTGTTATGTTTCGCAAACATAAAGAACCGGAAAAATCCGGTTCTTTAAACTGTGGTCAGCCAAACTTTTTCTTAACTTAATGACATTGAGCTTCGGCTCCTTTTTTTATGTGATCGCTTAAGTTGATGAAATATTAATGGCGGTTCTGGTAGTGGGGTTAATTTGGCTTTTTTCCAGGGCTAACTGCCTCGTTTATCCTACTCAGGATTTCTGGTCTTTATAATTGAAATAATAAATTACTACTTCCCTCATACAATATGCTACATCGGAATTCAGCAACCTTCATATTGCTCATTTAACACTCACATTTTTCAATTTCTCCAAACTACCTTTAAACACATTAAAATCAACATTGCCGCGAATACCATCCACTTTCCCTTTCTCGCTGTGCTGCCATAGTATCCATGGCGTCAGAAATTCATTATAAAACCGCTCGTGATCAAAATATCCGGCAATCCATAATGGATAATCATCAATATTACCAATCAGATAGGTGTTATAGAAATTAATATTTGTATAGACAATCGGCCTTACTCCGTAATATTTTTCTAGTCTGGACATAAACACCTTTAATCCTTCACTGATTTTCTCTGGAGATCTTCCATTACTATATTCAATATCTACTACAGGAGGCAAATCACCTTTTAGTAGTTTGACGATATTAATAAAATTATCAGCCTGTTTGTCAGCGTCACGCGAAGGATAATAAAAATGGTAAGCCCCGCGTAATAGTCCATTCTGAGCCGATTGCTTCCAGTTTAATTCAAATTTATTGTCTTGTCGCGAAATACCCTCGGTAGCTTTAATAAAAACAAACGAGATATGAATTCCGTTCTCTTTCATCCGGCTAACCCTTTTCCAATCTATACTGCCCTGGTGTTTCGATATGTCAATACCATGAACCGAATATCCCTGTGGCATAATAATTCCGAATGAAGCCACTGGTGGCGCAGCTTCTTTTCCGTTATTTGCGAGCTTATCAAACCAACCCGGCACTTTGATAATTAATAACATTATAATTATAAGTATGCCGGGAATAATAAAAAGTCGCAGTAAAACATGTAGGCTTTTGGTTATTTTCATTAATTGATATGTTGCTGTATTTCAGTATCCAGGTACTAGTATAACCTGGCTGTAAATGAGGTTAATATGTTTTGGAATGATTAAAATTGAGACAGATTCAGATTTTTCAGTGTAATTTTGCATTCTTTCCAGAGGGTAAATTTACTGTTGTTACATTAACGAAAGTTTGAACTGGAATGTTTTAATAAGAAAAAAATATGCTAAACGACGTTGTAACCATTGAAAAAAAACATACGAATGCAGCCACAACATTGTTCGACAGGGTGATGCGTGATCGCAAAGCAAAATTTATTGTTTCAATTTCGGGCGAGGTAGGAACCGGGAAATGTGAAATTGCACATGAATTGGGACGTAAATTGATTGAACAGGGTATCAGAGTAAAACTGCTGCACATGGACAATTATTACCTAATTCCTCCTCTCGAACGACAGGAATGGAGAAAAAAT
Source organism: Bacteroidales bacterium (assembly GCA_038204995.1). Taxonomy (GTDB): domain Bacteria; phylum Bacteroidota; class Bacteroidia; order Bacteroidales; family UBA4417; genus UBA4417. The sequence continues at coordinate 1,582 of JBBRCH010000002.1, forward strand.
AATGGTCTTGAAAAAATTGGGTACGATGAATACGACTGGAATAAAATCAACCGGATTATTGATGATTTCCGGATGAATAAGAAATCGGTAATACCAATTGTAGACCTGTTTACGCAAAAAGTTGACCAACTTCACACTGATTTTAAAGGTATTGAGGTGTTGATTATTGAAGGATTATATTCTATAAGGATCAACCAGAGCGACTTGCGCGTTTTTATCGAGCTTACCTACCAGGACACCTGGGAAGAACAAATGCTTACGCATAAAGAAGTGCTTGATGATTTCAGAAGAGAAGTGCTCGAACATGAGCATAAAGCAGTGCAATCCCTTAAAGGGCTCGCTGATTTTTATATCGATTTTGATACAGCAGGTGAGATATTCCATTTGTAATTAATTACAAAGAGCATAATAATTAATACGTTATGCAAAGTAGGTAGAGTAAAATAGTTGATTTACAGCTAATACGGCTTGATTTGTTATGAAAGGTTTCAAGATTCAGATGAGTAATTCCATTTAAGTTAATCCCTAAAACATAGTTCCAAATTCCATCAAACCTTATGAGTCAAAAGTACAAGTTCCCTGAGTGGGCACGAAATCAGGTAGTGTATGAAGTAAACCTCAGACAATATTCGCCTGGAGGAACAATCGCAGAATTCAGGGAACATCTCCCACGCTTAAAAGAATTGGGTGTCGGAATTCTTTGGTTTATGCCTGTACAACCTATCGGGATAAAAAACAGGAAAGGAACCCTCGGGAGTTATTATTCAATCCGGGATTACTGTGAGTTGGATTCAGCTTATGGTCAAATGGATGAGTTTATCAAACTTGTGCAGGAAGTTCATAACATGGGCATGTATGTAATCCTCGACTGGGTAGCCAATCACACTGCATGGGATCATCATTGGGTAAAGGAGTTTCCCTCGTTTTACAGCAGGAATGAAGCAGGGGCTGAGCATCCCCCTTTTCCTGAATGGGAGGATGTCATTGACCTTGATTACTCGAATATGGACTTGCATACGGAGATGATCTCAAGTATGAAATTCTGGCTCAAAACCGCGGATATTGATGGATTTCGTTGCGATATGGCCCACCTGGTTCCTACGGATTTCTGGAACAAGGCCCGCAAAGCGTTGGATGCTGTTAAACCAGTTTTTATGCTTGCCGAAGCTGAAATCCGCGAACTCGTGGAAGAAGCTTTTGATGTGCTCTACAACTGGAACCTGATGCATGTGTGGAATGATATTGCTCACGGGAAATATACGGCAGACGAAATCCGCTGGCGCATCCCATCCGAAATTATAGATTTTCCTGAAGGCTCAGACAACCTGATGTTTATCAGCAATCATGACGAAAATTCATGGAACGGATCCGAATTGGAACGTCTGGGGAGTGGCCTTGAAGCCTTTGCAGTATTGATATTCACACTACCAGGCGTACCTTTGTTGTATTCAGGGATGGAAGCCGGAAATACCCGACGGCTCAGCTTTTTTGATAAAGACTGCATTGAATGGAAAACCGATAAGATTGTGGAACTGTATTCAAAACTCGCACATCTAAAAATGCAAAATCCGGCTCTACTGAGCCTACAGCCTAAAACAGATTTTCAATTACTCACAACCGATAAAGATGATAAAATATTCAGTTTTAAGCGTGAAAGTAATGGTCATCGTGTGGTTATTATATTGAATATGAGTACCGAAGTTGTTAATTTTAGTATTACAGGTACCGGTTACCAGGGCAGATATACAGATGTAATTAATAGAATGCAGGTTACAATTGGTGATAATCCTTGTTTTTCATTTCAGCCATGGGGATATAAAGTATTACAGGGGTAGAAGATTTTTTTAAATTTATGAGTAACAACTGCAATGATTTGTTATTTTTGTAGCAAATTGTGCGGAAGTAGCTCAGTTGGTAGAGCATCAGCTTCCCAAGCTGAGGGTCGCGAGTTCGAATCTCGTTTTCCGCTCTGAAAAACAGGCAGTTAGCAAATTTTGTTAACTGCCTGTTTTACTTTTCAACATACAATTTGGAGCTTAAATCATTCTTTTCTATACCGAAGTTCATCCGTTTATGCATTTGAATAAATGTTTTGAACTACCTCATCGGGCGATAAGCTACACTGTTTCAGGAATAATTTATTCGAATTAAAGCCCGGCCAGGGGATCAAAACTCGTCGTTAAAACAGCCACAAGTAGTAAAATACCTACAATACTTCCACAAATAACCAAAGCGGTTTGTACGGGTTCTTTATCTTTTTTATAAACTTTCTTAATCCCTATGAGTGGCACGCTGAAATAATAATTTGAATCGATTTTTACCAGAGAGTCGGCAATAGGTTGGATGTAAACAAAATTGTTCTTTTGAGACGATTTGTATGTTAAATCAATTTTCCCATGTAATGTGTTATTCGAAACCTGTGCTTCTTTTACATCATACACTGCAAACCGGTAACGAAGTTTGTATTGATTTCCTTCATATATCGAAAGGTCTGTGGGTTGAATTTTTTTAGTGCTGATACATCCGAATTGCTGTATCAAAATTACAAAGATCAATAACAATGAAAGTGTACGGTTTAACTGTGAATGATTTTTCATGGTTCAATTGATTTAGTTTCAAAACACTGGTGAATCGTGCTTATCATGAATAAAGCAAACAAGTAAATCCGTAATTCCAGCCGCGTATAGAGTTGAAGAATATGTTTTGTTTGAAAAGATTTATAACATTTTAATTATAAAAAAATTTTCGTTTTATTCAATAAAAAATACTTTTGTTATTAAATCTGGAGTTTCCTCAAAAATTAATGATCAATGAATTTACCATTCTTAATATCAGGCACTTGAGAGTATTGATAAGTGTAAGTAAAAATTTTTTTTTAAAAAAGTGAGATTCCTTAAAAAGTTTGCGTCCAAAATGTGAACTTAGCATTGGACAAAGACTTCAGAACACATTTGGACGCAAACTCAACGACTATACATCGTTTCAAGATGCAAAGTAACAAATTTTCAGGAACCATCTCTAAGAATTTAGGCAAGATCAAAAAAAGATTGGTGAAAGAAATGATATACGGCATCCAGGCATCAAAAGATGTAAAACTATCCAATATTAGCCGGACGTTACAAGAGGATATTCCGCTGATAAAAACGGAAGACCGCTTGAGCCGGAACCTTTCCAAAGAGTACCTAACCCATGAGATAAATGAACAACTCATGCGATTGGGGCAAGACAAGATAGATGAAAGCATGGTGATTGCCATAGATACGGGCGATCTGATGAAGCCCTATGCAAAGGCCATGGAAAACTTATGCCGAATATATGACGTCAGCGAACATGAAGCAGCTATAGGCTACCACTTATGCCAGGTAACAGCAGCCAACCTCGAACACAACAAAATAGTACCGTTATACTGCGAAGCATACTCATCAAAGGCAGAAGACTATCCGGGCAGCAGTGAAAAGATTATGGAAGTAATCGCAAAGGTAAAAACGCATATCGGAACCAAAGGCACCTGGGCTATTGATCGGCAGGCAGACGACTTTGACTTGATACGCTGCTTCACCGATGAACAATTACAATTCGTAACCCGACTAACCACTAAACGATACCTGCACTATGTTGGCAATACGGCAAGGCAGGTAAAAGCCGAACGCATCCACCATCATGTAAAGCTGAATCATAAAGCTCATATTCATCTTGTCAAAGATGGGAAGCATAAATTTCTGCACCTTAATTTTGGAGCAGTAACAGTAGCTTTGCCCGAGTACCCTGACCAATGGTACACGCTAGTTATTGTTGAAGGTTTTGGCAAACAACCAATGCTTCTATTAACCAACAAAGCCCTGAATATCACGAAAGGAAAAGAACTTTGGAAAATAGTGGAAATTTATCTTACCCGTTTGAAGTGTGATGAGTGTTTCCGGCACATAAAGCAATCATACAACTTTGAAGATTTCAGAGTGTTTAGCTACAATTCAATCCGCAACATCACTGTGCTTGTTCATGCAATTGCTTATTTCACAAGTATATACATTGGCATTTCCCTAAAACTAAAAGTGATGGTTCAAAAAATATTCTTCCTTTCAAAAAGATTTTTTGGTGTGCCGACATTCTTTAACTATGCTATGGCTGATGGTATTTTTGAGCTACTGAAAGATTCCAGATCAGAGCCAACCAATTTTAGATCCCGCATTGGACCAAACTACGATGATTTTCAGCTATCTTTATTCCCTGACTAATTTTTTGAGGAAACTCCAGTAAGAAATAATTGATTCAATACAACCCGTGAGAATTTATGTCTGAAACAACGTAAACAACCACAAGTAGAAAAACACCTGCAATACTCCCAATAACTGCCAAAACGGTTTTTTCGGGCGCTTTATCTTCTGTATATACTTTCGTAATGCCTGTGAGTGGCAAGCTGAAATAATAATTTGAATCGATTTTAACCAGCGAGTCAGCAACAGGTTGGATGTAAACAACATTGTTCTTTTGAGACGGTTTGTATGTTAAATCAATTTTCCCATGTAATGTGTTATTCGAAACCTGTGCTTCTTTCACATCATACACTGCAAAACGGTAGCGAAGTTTGTATTGATTTTCTTCATGTATCGAAAGGTCTGCGGGTTGAATTTTTTTAGTGCTGATACATCCGAATTGTTGTATCAAAATTACAAAGATCAATAACAATGAAAGTGTACGGTTTAACTCTGAATGATTTTTCATGGTTCAATTGATTTAGTTTCAAAACACTGGTGAATCGAGCTTATCACGAATAAAGCAAACAAGTAAATCTGTAATTCCAGCCGCGTATAGAGTTGAAGAATATGTTTTAAAAGATTTATAACATTTTGATTATAAAAAAGTTTTCGTTTTATTCAATAAAAAATACTTTTGTTATTAAATATGAGTAACAAAGATTGTATAATGTTAACATAAATCTGTGGCCTGAACTCATTATGCTATAATATTTCTGATTGGGATCAATACGGTAGTTAACAATGCATATAGTTTTATGGCGGATGAATTAGTAAATCTAGGGATATTAACACTTTTCAAGTTCGTTTCGTGCAGACAGGAACCTACTTAAGTTCCCGCCACAAGCCATATGCGAGACCGTCAAACCCATACCCTCCTCACCTTCACCACCTTTTTTATTCTACTCTTCATCCTGTTTATTTTATCTTTGTATTAAAACAAAAAGGAGTTATATCATTAAGATGCAACGCCTTATTCTTTGCCATCTTGCAACAAGTAAGAGGCATTTTGTTATTAAGGTGATTGGATAATTACTATGTTATTTCCCTTGATCAGAGCATTTGTGACAGCCTCACGGCGAATAAATTCAATGAAGCCTCCAAGATACTGGCTGTATTGATCGAATACAATGGTTGTTCCTGATATAGTTCTATCAGGGTTGACATGGACTCCTGATAAAAATCGGGTTTCTTTGTTTTCGGTATTTATAGTCGTGTTGTGTATATGTATATAGATACTTTAAAAGAAAAAATTAATAAATGCCTCCGAAAATAAAAATATGCTGTACATATATTGTGCAGAAATAACAAATAATTCCTATATAGTTATGAATAACAATTAGATAAGTGCAATTATTCGGTAGTTTCCTAAACTGAAGGTCGCGGGTTCAATCCCCGTTTTCCGCACTGCTATAATTAAGTAATTTATATTCATAATAAGGCTTTCAGAAATGACAGCCTTTTTTTAGCTCTGTTTATACTTTAAATGTCTGTAAGTGTTTTTTAAAAACGTGAGAATTCATCATTGAACTATCCGAAAGTTTGTTTTGTATTAAGCTGAATAACATACATATCCAACAGGATAAAGGATTCCCTATAAAAAGGCCATAAATTGCATTTACAACAATGAAGAGGCTATACTAGCGCAGCCACTGCAATTAAGTCCTTTTTCCTGTCACCCACAGGATTGAAAGTTATATTTCACATGGAGGATTTGCTATCGATTATAAAATATAAAAATTTAGGTTCATATATCGCAAATTAAATTATGTTTTGTAACTTTGTTAAACTCGTTAATTTACTATTTACAATAATTCCTTTCTTTTTTTTAGGCTTTGTTATTATTAAATAATGTTTTATTTTCTTCACTAAAAGCGGATAAGCCGAAAACCGTAAAGAGTAGGCATGCACCATAATTTATACAGATATGGCTTCAGCACAAAAGCAATACACCAACGAAATGAAACGAAAGTTCGGGTATTATGCAACCTGGAATCCTGGGGTTCCTCTTAAACTCGGTGATGTAGGTACTTTTAGGCGAAACGTTTTTACCAGGATTTCAGACCTGGAATCCTTCGCTATCCAATTTGAAATCAGGCCTGATATCACAAAAACACCCCTTGAATACATGTCGAAGGGCAGCGTTGCATTAACAACAAAACTTTCGGGGAATATAGCACCGCAAGGCAGCGTACTAGCTAACGCCGATGCCGGAGTTATTGTTGATTTCAGCTCCGAAAATGCCACATTATTTAAAGCTAATAATACTACTTCACCCTCCATCCGCGATACCGTTAAACTGGGTGAAGAAATTATAAACCTTTACCGCGAGGGGAAATGGAACAAAGATTGGGTGGTTGTAACTGAGCTCATCGAGGCTGAGAGTGCAACAATTATTATTTCCAATTCAGCAGGCGGTAAGCTTGAACTTAAAGTAAATGCCAATATTGATGCTCCATATTTTGATATAGCCGACGGTAAATTCAATTTTTCACCTTCTTTTTCAAGCGGCCTTGAAACCAGGATAATTTCCGGCGAGGGATTAACGCCACTTTTCAAGATAATGGGCATGAAATCAAGATTATTCCTAAAACCAGTTTTCAGAGGCAAAGCCCTTGATGCGATTGACTTTATTACCCCTTCTTCTGCCCGATCAGAGCACAGGGATGCCGTTTATTTCGGATACATTTCGGATAACGCGAGGGAGTAAAGACACTATTCCTTTTATTAACGGAATAGTATCGGCTATCATTAGTAACCAATTGTCCGGGTTATTCCTTTGTTTTCTTCGTCAAAACTGTTAGTTGTGCGGTAATTCAAAGGATAAATGCGATCCGATTCTATTGCTGAATTTAGTATTCAGATGCCAGATAACCCGGATAGTGCAAGAATCCTGTAAAGAAAATAAATTAGTATGTTAAACTAAAATATGTCAAAATAATAAGAAATTTTATCTTATCCGCCATTTTATCCTGCTTTGCAAGTACGATTTTTGCGCAAAATTCAGGAGAAATTGTTTTTTCCGGATCAAGTACTAACTCACAGCAGCCCGGGACTTCTGTTATCAATTTCGAGGCGTGAGATGTTATTTATGCGGTTGCCTACTTTGATAAAACCATACAGGAATTATGTAATGCGTAATCATCATCCAAGCTTGATTTTAGGTATTTATCTACCAGATAAAGCCACCGCTCTACGATTACCAGCAGCCCTCGGAAGTACAGATTACTTTTGCTAACATGCGTTTAACAGGCAAAATATTGCAAAACAGATTTCTGCTTTTAGATATTATTCCTGATCCTGCTTAAACCACAGCATATGGAAATCCCGAAATTATCTTTAAAGAGTTCGGAAAGAAATTCGATGGCCCTGTGAACTATGCAGAAAGTGTCTCAAAACTTGAACCAGGTAAACATGTGATTAAAATTCTCGTTAAATGCAATTATAATGAAGTTGTTTCAGGGATATTTACTATCTTAGGAAGCGATTTCACTATATACAAAAAGCGTTCAGAGGAATTAAATGCGCTTGCCCTGAACATTATTACACAAAATGCTTTGATGCCGGGTGCCGAAATAAATGACGCTGCCCTGGAAGCCCGAATGCTAACTTCTATCAGGAATTCGAACGCCTGGAAAAATGGCAGGTTTGATGCAACTGAAATACTGAGGCTCGTGATCATCGACCCCGATTGGACTATCAGGCGCAATGAATTTACCGGGGCTATCCTTCATCGGTACATAAGGGCAGCCATTGCCGTGAAAACCAAAGATGGCAATTGCGCATATTATAACCTGGTAACCTTCCAGGAAGATTACGTAGGTGGTAAATTTCAGCCTCTTAAATACGATGGTGCCGGGGATAAAACAATGATGGATTGTGCTAATATAAGAAAATGATTTGTATGTTCCTTTTTTTTAGCTGTTTTTATGTGGGTGATTATTTTTTTAAATTCTAACATAAGAGTGGCCGCCGAAATTAATCTTCTTCTTGTAAAATCTATATGCAATTATCAGAATATGCGACCCGCTCCAAAATTTCCTTAATTTTGTTGGAAAGCAATCAAAGCCTTTCTCCATGAATGGTTTTGGTTTTTACCTTAAATTATGAAATTTGCAGGATTATTTTCTGTGCGGGATGAATTTGATTTCCGCCTGGCTGGCAGGTGGTTATTACTTGGATCGATTGTAGGAGTTGTAAGCGGGCTCGGTGCAATACTCTTTCAAACCTTACTTGGCATTATCAAAGAGTTTGCTATAATTCACTGGATGGGGCTCCAGCCCATAAAACCAGGTGGTGAAACTGATTTCACAGAATTAATACCCGGAAATTTTAACCCATACCTTATTGTATTGATACCAGCCTTAGGAGGTCTGATAGCAGGTTTTATTATTAATAAATTTGCTCCCGAAGCAGAAGGGCATGGTACGGACGAAGCCATTAAAGCGTATCACCGAAAACGTGGAATGATCCGTCCAAAAGTACCTATAGTAAAACTGATTGCCTCCGTTATCACCATTGGAACAGGTGGATCCGGAGGACGGGAGGGTCCAATAGCTCAGATTGGAGCCGGTATAGGCAGTTTCCTTGCAACCAGGCTTAATCTTGATACTAAAACCCGCAGATGGCTTCTTGCTGCAGGCATGGGGGCCGGGATCGGCAGTATTTTCAGGGCGCCATTAGCAGGTGCAATATTTGCAGCCGAAGTGCTTTATATAACAGCAGAGGTTGAAACAGAAGTGTTGTTACCTGCTACCGTATCATCAATTATTGCCTATTCGGTATATAGTTTTCGGTTTGGATGGGGTCATATATTTACCAATTCAGGACTTCATGGTTTTTCTAACCCCCTGGAATTGTTTCCATACACCATCGAAGCATTATTGCTTGCTTTTGCTGCTTTTGTTTTTGTGAAAACATTTTATGGAGTACGAAAACTGTTTTCGAACTGGGAAGTACCCGCGTATATTAAGCCAGCAGTAGGAGGATTGCTTACAGGTAGTCTGGCGTTATTACTTATTACAATTACCAAGGACCGGCAATACATTATAGATGTAATGGGTGGAGGGTATGGAATTCTCCAGGAAATATTTCGGGATGGCATTACCAAAATTGGGATCGGGGTGTTGTTGCTGGTGGCTGCTGGAAAAATTCTTACAACCTCATTTACAATAAGTTCAGGAGGAAGCGCGGGAGTATTTGGTCCCTCTATGGTCATTGGGGGAACATTAGGCGCAGCAATAGGATACATAATGCAGTTTATTTTTCCGGGTCTGCCTTTATACCCTGCAACATTTGCAATAGTAGGCATGGCAGGTTTTTTTGCAGCAGCCGCAAAAACACCCCTTTCCACTATTATCATGGTGAGTGAACTTACCGGGAATTATGCCTTACTTATGCCAAGCATGTGGGTATGTTCCATTTCATACCTGGTTGCCCGTGGATGGACAATTTACGAAAGCCAGGTGCCAGGTAAATTATATTCGCAGGCGCATCTTGGCGATTATGCTCCTGATATTTATGAAACCATTTCCGTTCAGGAAGCATATAAAAAAACACGGAGTTTCATCTCCATAGCTGCTGAAATGTTGCTTTCTGATATTCTTTTAGTCACACGAAGCACGAGTCAGCGGATTTTTCCGGTTGTCAACAGTGTTGGACAACTGATCGGAACATTCAACCTGTCGGATATTAATCAGATATTGCAGGAAAGCAATCCCAATGTAAAAATTGCTGAAGATTTAATGAATAAATTAATTCCCAGGGTGAAGCCCGATGATCATATAAGTAAGGCGCAAAAAATTATGTTAGCGAATAACCTTGATGAATTGCTTGTAATTGATGAACACGCGAGCCCGTGGGTTATTCTTGGTATTCTTACTTCAGCGGATATTTTACTTGCTTATAACCGGAAACTCAGCCAGATAAAATATGGTCAGGAAAAACCTGAATTTTTGCCAAAGGATAAAATCATTCTTGAGCAGCTCTATATCAATAAAGTGATGGAAAAGGATATTCTCAGCATCAATCCTGAAGCAACCCTGCGTGACCTGGTGAAGATAATTATACAGTCGAAACGAAATATCTTTCCGGTAGTGGACAATAAAAATCATTATTTCGGAATGATTTTACTCAATGATATCCGTGAACTTATGTTTGATCAAAGTAAATACGACATCGTTATTGTGAAAGATATTATGATAAAACCGGCTGCAATTATTAAAAGGGATGATCCAATGAGCCGGGTGATGGAAAAATTCGACAAAACGCATGCCTGGAATTTACCTGTGGTTGATAAGAATGACCGTTATATCGGCATGGTTTCCCAATCATCCATTTTCTCTGCTTATCGCAACCAGTTGGTGTTTCAAACTGAAAGATAAGCTGGATTTAAGCCTGAAATGATAGGCGGTAATCATAACGAAAACGATTCATAAGAGACTTTTAAATGCCTTGATGTTAAGAGTACAATCATACATATTCTGCCAAATCAATATTTTTTTACTTCAATGTTTGATACTGCCAATTGAAACAAGCTGATGTTATTATAATAGGTGCAGGCCCTGCCGGGCTTTTTACAGCTATTCACTGTAAAAGATCAAATGTTATAGTGCTGGAAAAGAATGCCACGCCAGGCAGAAAACTACTTATTTCAGGTACAGGCCGCTGCAACTTTACACACGATTGCAAACTCAGCGACTTTTTTGCCCATTATGGTGAAAATCACCGATTTCTGAAAACGGCCTTGCACTCATTTACCAATACTGACCTGATTCGCTTCTTTGAAGATCATGGATTGAAAACCGTTGTTGATAAAAACGGAAAAGTGTTTCCTGCTTCTCAAAAGGCTGAGGATGTGCTTCGGGTATTATTAAATGTTTGCAATGAAAATAAGATTAAAATTGATTACAATCAACAGGTTACAGGTGTTAAAAAAGACGGTTCAGGCTTTGAACTCAAAACCGGTTCTGGTATATTCAGCTGTAAGTATCTTGTAATTACTACCGGCGGAATGTCGTATCCCTCAACCGGCTCCGTTGGCGATGGTTATCAATTTGCCAAACAACTCGGCCATTCAATTGTACCACCAAAACCCTCGCTCAGCCCGGTTTTTATCCGTGATTATGGTATGGTATCCATTTCGGGTGTTTCTGTTCAAAACAAGACCATCTACCTTTATCGTGGCAATAAAAAAAAATCTGAACATTGTGGAGATATCGGTTTTACACATAAAGGACTGAGTGGTCCCGGGATACTCGATTTTTCCCGACAAATGCTAAGCGGCGACATACTTAAGGTGAACTTCGCAGGTCTGAAAACGGATGAACTCAGAAACGAAATTATTAAGTCTTCTGCAACAGGAGGGAAGACCGCTATACAGACCTATCTGAAAAAGTTTGAAATGTCCCGGAGCCTGGTAATGCTGATTCTTAAATCCATACATGTTGAACCGGAAATTCGATTGGCGGATATCTCCAAAGTGCAGCGAAACCAACTGGTTAACGCTTTTTGCGAATTCCCGTTTATAATCGAGAAAGTTGGTGGTTTTAATACGGCGATGGTTACGGCAGGTGGGGTTAGCCTCGAAGAAGTTAATCCCGGAACCATGGAATCGAAACTTGTACCTGGACTTTATTTTGCAGGCGAAGTGCTTGATATTGATGGAGATACAGGCGGGTATAATCTGCAGGCTGCTTTTTCGACGGGATTCCTTGTCGGGCAGGGAATGGGAGTTTAAACAGTTTGAAGGCTTTGAAATGTTTCGTGATCAATGCAGAAACATTTTAGTCTCAACTCCATGTCTTAAGCTCTTGACACTTACATCATTTTATGTTTTTCAATCAGATCAAAGAAATTTTTCTGATATGTATCGCTGATCGGTATCAGGATTTCCCCGATTTTAATTTGTTTACGTTCAACGAATTCAATTTTATCGATGGATACGAAGAAGGATTTATGCACTCTGCAAAATCCAGGTTCGTGAAGGATTTCTTCAATTCCTCTAGCGTTCATCAGCGTCATAATGCGACGGTTTAAGGTTACAATACGCCAGTAGTCGCCCATACCTTCAACATACAGCACTTCGGAAGCATTTACTTTTTCAATCCTTGTTTCGGTTTTAACAAAGAAGAAAGTCGGGCTGCCAGAAGTTACATTTCTTTCTGTTTTTTCAGGAATGTTGGTTTCAGCCTGATGTTGTATCTTCTCCAGCGCTTTGTTGGCTGCTTTTACAAACCGTTCGAACGGTATGGGTTTAAGCAAATAATCGAGTACATCGAGGTCAAAACCCTGCAAAGCATAATGATCATAGGCTGTTGTGAAAATAACAAGCGGCTTGTTATTCAGGGAATTAAGCAATTGAATGCCTGTTAATTCTTCCATCTGAATATCGAGAAACATGAGATCGACTGTGTTATGCCGAAGATATTCAAGCGTATCAAATGCATTGCTGAACGTCCCTGCAAGGTTCAGGAAAGGAACTTTGTTACAATATGCGGTAACAATATCGAGCGCAAGGGGTTCATCATCAATGGCTATACATTTGATTTTCATATTAATTGAGAATTGTTAATTCAATTTTAAACTTATCCTCAGATGCATCGATTTTGAGTTCATGTAGTTCAGGATATAACAATCCAAGTCGTTTTTTGATGTTCTTTAGGCCAAAACCACCTGAATGCTCCAAAGCCAGGTGATTGTTAGGTTTTAGGTAATTCTCCACTGTAAAAATCATTTTTTGCGGTTCCAGGTTCAGGTGGATGATAATTCCGGGTTCATGATTTTTATCGCCATGTTTAAAAGCATTCTCAACAAATGGTATCAGCAGCATAGGTGCAATGCTTCGGTTTTCCATCGACCCAAACACTTTGATCTCAACAAACCCTTTCTGTGTGATACGAAGTTGCTGCAATTGTATAAAACTTTTCAGGTACTCAACTTCCTTTATTACAGGGACAAAATCAGTGTTCGAATCATAGAGCATGTATCGCATAATACCCGAAAGTTTCATCACGGCTTCGGGTGCCTCGTCCGATTTGTTATAGACCAGGGAGTATATGTTATTCAAGGTGTTAAAAAGAAAATGCGGATTCACCTGTGACCGTAATAATGCTATTTCGCCAGCCTGTCTTTCTTTAATGAGTTCATCCTTATACTTCTGTGACTCGAACCAGTCGATGCTGAATCGTATCAGCATGGCATAAATACTAATGATAAGAGTGTATTTTAAAGTTGCCCAGAACCATTCGTATTGAAACATGAGCTCACTTGCCGGCATCCTGACAATATATTTCCAGAAAGCAATTTCAATAGGAAGCCGGATGGCCGATAATGCTATCGCAAGTAAAATTACAAAAGGAAAAACAAACCATTTGCGGCTGAACTTTAAAAAAAAAGGAATTATGTAGTAAATAGTGTAGAATACAAAAATATTGAGCAAAGTGGTAATAAAAATATCCTTTAGGTAAATATAGTCCTGCAGGTACCTAGTATCAATTTTATTGAGATATACCGGAAACAATGCCTGATTCAGCATATATATCCAGAACAGGACATGAATCAGGAATTTGTATCTGCTTTTCATTGTGTGTCATTAATTACCGGATATACAGTATAAACGCCCGATCGGACGTCTATACTATTCCGTCATCCAAAAAAAATATTACCAGATGTTTGCCCGGTTTTCCGCAGCAATATACCTGGCATCTGTTGGCTGAATATTAAACGCTGTGTAAAATGCAGGAATATTGTAAACAATAGCGTTTACACGTGCTTCTGCCGGTGAGTGAACATCTAATTTTAAACGGCGCATGGTTTCTTTGTCGCGGATATTAGCCCGCCAAACCTGTGCATAGGAAAGGAAGAAGCGTTGATCGGGTGTAAACCCGTCAATTTTTTCATCTTTATTTTTTCCTTCAAGTGCTTTCTGTAATCCATTGTATGCTACATTCATACCGCCAAGGTCAGCAATATTTTCGCCCAGTGTTAATTTGCCGTCAACATGAAGTGAGTCAAGTATCTTGTAGTTATCATACTGATCGACCAGCACTTTGGTATTAGCTTCAAAATTCTTCGAATCATCAGCCAGCCACCAGTCCTGGAGGTTGCCTTCCTTGTCATACTGGCGACCCTGATCATCAAAACCATGGGTCATTTCATGCGAAATTACCATACCAATGGCTCCGTAATTAACAGCATCGTCGGCATTCATATAGAAGAATGGCGGCTGCAGAATACCTGCAGGGAAAACGATTTCATTCATGTTAGGGCTGTAATAAGCATTAATTGTCTGGGGTGTCATTCCCCATTCACTACGGTCGACAGGTTTGCCGATTTTTGCCATATCGCGGTCAACAGCGAACTGGCGGGCATTTTTCTTATTGGCATAATATGAATCTGTTCCTATCGAGAGGTTGCTGTAATCAATCCATTTATCCGGATAGCCGATCTTAACATTTATTCTGTCAAGTTTGGCAATGGCTTCTTTTTTAGTACTATCCGTCATCCAGGTCAGGCCGTTGATGCGTTCACCCAGCGAAACTTTGAGGTTATTTACCAGGTCAATCATTCGTTTTTTTGCTTCCGGAGGAAAGAATTTCTCTACATACAACTGTCCTACAGCCTCGCCTAACGAATTACTGGTTTGGTCGATCATACGTTTCCAACGTGGCTGCTGTTCTTTTGCACCTGATAATACTGTTCCGTAAAACGCAAAATTTTCTTTGTCGAAATCCGACGAAAGCGACGATGCAGCTGAGTTTATCAGATCCCAACGGAAATATACTTTCCACTCGGAAACAGGAACTGTCGGTATCATCTTAGCCATACCAGTTATAAATTTAGGTTGTCCTACATTTATTTCGCTGTTAGCCGGAAGTTTTATTCCAGCAAAATAAGCTTCCCAGTCGATTCCGGGAGCCAACTTCTGTAAACCGCTAAGATCAGTCTTGTTGTAGTTCGCAACCGGGTCCCGAAGGGCTATTCGGGTGGATGAAATTTTAGCAAGCTCAGTTTCAATTTTCATTACGATATCAGCATCTTTTGCAGCCTGTTCGGAAGTTGAACCGGCCAATACAAACATTTTTGCCATGTGTTTCAGATAGCTGTTACGAATTTCTTTCGACCGCGAATCGTCGTTAAGGTAGTAATCCCGGTCGGGCAGACCAAGGCCACCCTGATAGGTCATTGCTATAACCTGGTTCGAATTTTTCTCGTCCTGGCTGCTGGCCAGGTAAAAAAGCGGGTAATTACCTGAAGCGTGTTGCTTAATAATCATTTTCTGAACATCAGCTGAAGTTGAAAATGCATCGATTTGATTCAGCTCAGCTTTCAAAGGGCTTATTCCGTCTTTTTCGATTTTAACGGTATCCATACCGGAATTGTAGAAATCGCGTATTTTCTGGTTTACAGAACCCACAGCAGCATTTTTATCGGCAGAAGCTTCGGCGAGTATGGTTTTTAATTGGATATAATTTTCCTCTTCAAGGACCTCGAAGGCGCCATATCGGCTGTATTCAGCAGGTATAGGATTGTTTTTCAACCAGTTGCCGTTAGCAAACCTGTAAAAATCGTCGCCGGCTTTAACGGTAGTATCCATATTTGAGGCGCTTAAGGCTGGTTCAGCTTTTTTGTCTTTTCCGGAGTCACCACATCCGCCTGTACCTATTGCGAGAGCTATGATGCCTGCAGCTGTCATAAGTGATTGTTTTACTAATAAGTTCATAATGAGTATTTTATTGTTTTTTATTAGGGTTTATTCAATATTGCATGTAAAAGTATAAATTGTTCCGGATTGAATGAAAGTTAATCGTCAAATGCTATTGTGTTATCGGTGTAATCTGGATTATAATCGACATGCTATAAAATTCGACTTTAAGGACACAAAAACCCAATAAAAAGAATGTATAGCAGGATCATAATTTATACTGATTCTTAGAACCAAATTTACTTACATTTGCCGGCTTTCCAAATTGAGGTATTTGAACCAATTATTAAGTTTAACTAATTGATAGTAATTTACTTACTAAATATGTTAATTTCATGAAATTTCTTATTACTACCTCTTTAATCACGGTTTTGTGCATTTGTTCTGCATTTTCACAGGAATCGAAACTGAATGTTAATCCTGGGAAAACAACTTTAAGTTGGAGTGGTTTTGTAAAAGCGGAAGCTATGTACGATACACGCCAGGTAGTTGAAGCCAGAGAAGGCTATCTTACTCTTTATCCAAAAAAAGTTTACCTTGATAAAAACGGGAAAGATATCAATGGACAAACCAGTTTTAACCAATATGCCATGACTGCAAGGCTTACAGCTAAAGCTGCGGGACCGGATATTTTGGGCTCTAAAGCGTTTGCCTTGATTGAAGGGGATTTTACGGGCGCTTCAAATTCGGAGAATAACAGTTTCCGCCTGCGACACGCCTACCTGAAACTGAAATGGAGCCATGTAAGCATTATTTCAGGTCAATACTGGCACCCGATAAATATACCGGAAATGATCCCAAATGTACTGGCACTGAATACGGGTGCACCGTTTCATCCTTTCAGCCGTCAGCCACAGATACGCATAGATATCCTGAAAGGAAAAATAAACACAGTGCTGGCAATAAGTTCACAACGCGATTATGTGAACAGCGGTCCTGCCGGTGCTTCAAACACATATTTACGTAATAGTACAATTCCTAATTTACATGCTCAGTTTCAGTATATGGATGAAAAAGTATTTGCAGGGGTGGGAATTGATTATAAACATATTCATCCAAGACTGGTGACTGACAGTTTGTATGCCACCACGGCTGCTGTAAACTGCTTTTCATATACAGCATTTGTCATGGCTAAAACAAAACCAATAGTTATCAAAATGCAATGGATTTACGGGCGGGGTCTTAACGATCATCTTTTAATGGGTGGTTATGGCGTTAAATATACCGATCCATTGACCAATGAGCAGGAATATACCCCTCTGAATTATATCAGCGGATGGTTGAATATTCAAACAACCGGAAAGAAATGGCAGGGATCAGTGTTTGCCGGGTACACAAAAGGATATGGTTCTAAGGATGATATTACAGGGCCTGTATATGCCCGGGATGCTGATATTGCCTATGTCTACAGGGTGGCCCCTATGCTTAGTTTCATAGCAGGAAGCCTGACTCTGGCAACCGAAATAGAATGGACAACCGCAGCATATGGCACTCCGGATACTAAGTATAAAGTACTGAATACTTCGGGTGTTAATAATACAAGATTCAGTTTATCTGCAGGTTATGCTTTCTGATTAACCTTTGTTTTGTATTCCTTCAAATAGAAAAGCCTTACCGTTTTAAAGTAAGACTTTACTATTTTTAGGATCATTCTATTATGCAGTCTGATCGTCAGTAGTTGCACCGGGTGCATTTTTTGTACCGGAATCAATGTCGTTTGAACAACTGGCTTCAGCCTTGTACATTTGGTTTGTGCCGATAATTTGTACGTTTGTTGCCTTTAAAACAAAATGGAATTTACGATTGGCAGCTGTTTTTGATTCAAAAACGGCTGGCGGCAGCATTTTTTTACTGATACAATACCATTCAGACAGGCGGCTTTTGCTGTGTAGCCTTCGCTTGTAAGTATGACCTATCTGTTTCCTGCCTGCAGGTTGAATTGAAATTCACCATTTTTACATGTAGAGTTAACAAATTTCCCCATGATTTTCTGTATAAATTATTAATTAAGTAAACCGGATTAAATGGCAAGTTTAAATTACTTTTTTAAAACTTTCAAAATCCGAAATGTCAAGAATTATACCATAAAAAAAACCACTTCGATAATAGAAGTGGTTTTTCTGAATGGGAGAAGAGTTGTTTTATTCTTTTTTCTTATTGGTATGTATTCCAAAAGGCAGATAAAGAGGGCAGAAGCTGACCAGGCTTGTAAGAACAAATACAGCCGCCAGAACCAGAAGTATTATCCCAAAGGTTCCTGTAATTACATTGGTAAAATACAGAATTGCAACAAGCACAGCAATCGCAATCCGGATAATTTTGTCAGTAGTTCCCATGTTTGATTTCATAATTCGATTAGGTTTAGGTTAAAATTATTTGTTTAGCAAAATTAAGTTTAAACTACATAAGAATAAGTGATCTTAGTCACAGAGATATTTTTAAATATTAATTTCTTCCTGAAAGGTAAAAAAAGCTATGTATCTACGCTTTTATTTTTAATATCTCGAAGAATGTAAATCAATTACAAATAATAAGTTGCCAATTGATTGCAGAAGGGTTTCCGGTAAGAGGAGTGAAGCAAATGAGTTAAAATCTACAGATTCTATATTTCCCTGATGATCCAGGAACTAAATCTCTAAATTTTGATTAGTAAAGTTAATCAATTTTATAATACCGTGACCAGGTTTCGGCTGGTAAAGATTTTATTTTCGAGTTCAAGTTTTTTCAACAATCGGCTGATAACTTCGCGGGCAGTTCCCATATCGGTGGCAATCTGCTGATGTGTAATGCTAAGTTCACTTTTTCCGGAAAGTAATGACTTTTCTTTCAAGTAGTTATATAATCGCTCGTCAAGGTGGCTAAAAATCAGTTGGTCAATCGTGTCCATCAGGTCGAGATATCGTTTATTAAACATTTCATAAATATAGTAATTAAAGGAGGGGTAGCGGTTTATCCACTCACGAAGCTTTACAGAAGGGATAAGCAGAAGTTGGGTTTCCTCGAGAGTAATTGCTTCGATCAGGCTGGCGGAATTGCTGCAGCATGCTGAAAACGACATAATACACATTTCGCCGGGATGAATATAATAGAGGAGTAGCTCTTTGTCCTCTTCATTGCGACTTACCCTGATGAGACCTTTTACAACGAGGGGAACGGATTGTACATAATTGCCGGTTTTAAGCAGGAGCGTATCGGCAGGCACATTCATTTCAACTGCTTCTTTTGCAATAGATTGCATGAGATCCGCATCAAGTTGCGGGATTAATTTTTTAAGGGTGATAAACTCCATGATTAAGATCTACACTTAACGGGCCATAAGATTAATAAGAGAAATATGATTAAACAAGATGACATTATATTTTTATAATTTTAGGTTAAATGTACAAAAACTTCAATAAATAAAAATGAAATGCAGAATTAATTGAATACATGGCATTAAAACTCACATAAGAAAAGCCCGGCATCAAGCAGAGCTGGAATGTGCTGATATTCCGAAAATAAGTTCTAAGTTATTTTAGTATCAGTTTAATATCGGGGAGTCTGATGAATTTATCATCAGATGATTTTGCCTCAATGTTCTCAATAATTAATTGGCTTTCCGGCTCCATTTTCTGAATCATATCTTTCATTGATATTGTCAATGTGTTACCGGTCCCATAATAGGCAATTATATCGCTGTTTTTTAGTATTGCAGAAATACTGAAAGTAACAATTTCATACTTCATGTTAGTGCACTGAATTATTCCTTTCTCCAGAACAAGCATTTTTGAGATGTCACCGGAACTGATACCTGCAATTGTTGCTGTTAATTCGGCTTTACCAATCCTTTGAGCGGATGCGGATAAATTGAAAAGGATAAAAGCGCTGATAATTACTAAAGTGCAAATATATTTTTTCATAATACTTCAGATATTAAAGTGATCATAATATGCCAAACTGTATTATTAAACGCTGACTAACCATTCATATTGCATTTTTATAAATTAATTTATGTATTGATATTTTGATTATAAATCAGTGAATATATGATAGATAGATTGAAAAAATATTTCAATTTTGGATTGATTTTACTTCAGTTCATTGGGTTGTCAGTGCTTTAATTACTTTTGCAGTCTGTTCAATAATTAATGGAGCTACTTACTATTTTTCTGATTGCCATAAGTCTTTCATTTGATACTTTCGCGGTTTCAATATCCAGTGGATTGGTGTTAAGAAAGATAGATTTTTATAATGCCACAAAAATTGCGGTCACACTGGCTGTATTTCAGGCTGCAATGCCGGTGATCGGCTGGCTTGCCGGATCCGGTTTAAGAGAGAGCGCCGAGAATTTCGATCACTGGATT
Source organism: Bacteroidales bacterium (assembly GCA_038204995.1). Classification (GTDB taxonomy): domain Bacteria; phylum Bacteroidota; class Bacteroidia; order Bacteroidales; family UBA4417; genus UBA4417. The sequence continues at coordinate 21,882 of JBBRCH010000002.1, forward strand.
GCCTTTGGAATCCTTGGGTTACTCGGCGGAAAAATGATTTATGAAAGTTATAAAGCCGATCCCGAAAACCGGACATTTAATCCGCTGAATATTAGGGTGATGATTGGTATGGCAATAGCAACAAGCATAGATGCCCTGATAGTTGGTTTCAGCTTTGCCCTGCTTAATTATAATATTTTAATATCAATAGTTATCATAGGAGCTGTTACCTATATTGTAGCTATGTTAGGCATACTTTTCGGTAAAAAAATTGGTTCGCGCATGGGCCGTCGAATGGAAATAATTGGAGGACTGATGCTCATCCTGATCGGTTTAAAGATACTGATTGAACATTTGTCCGCATAGGACAACCATTAGATTTAACTGAATTTCAAAATTCTGAATTGTTCCTTTTTATCATAATAAACCTAAAGGATCAATGAAATAGTTCCTTTCCATTAATATTTTCTTTTTCTACAATAGCCGCCTCGAATAATGGTTTTGTTTTATACTCTATCATTGCAGCCATAAGGTTAGTAGGGAACATTTCCACGGCATTGTTATAGTTGGTTACTGAAGTGTTGTATAATTGCCTTGCAGTGGCTATCTGATCTTCAAGTTCCTTCCAGGTCGATTGCAGTTGAATGAAACTCTGGTTTGCTTTGAGATCAGGATAGTTTTCGGCTGCTACCATAATGTTTCCAAGTTTCTGAGTTAGCTGGTTTTCAAAGGCGATACGGTTATTTTCACTGATTCCTCCGGTCATGGCCTTGGCTCTCAGTTCAGTAACATCGGTCAGAAGTCCTTTTTCGTATCCCATATAGGCTTTTACTGTTTCAACGAGGTTAGGGATGAGGTCAAACCGCTTTTTCAGCAGTACATCAATATACCCGAATGACTTCAATACATCATTCTTGCGGGCAATTAAAGCATTGTACATCCACATCAATAGTAAAACCAGGCCGAGAACTATTAGTATAGGTATCATAATAATTGTATTGATTTAGGGTTAACAGAAGATGATCAATGGTGGTGAGTTTATCGTTATGGAGTTCCGGTTTATCGTATAGTATAAATTGGAATCCGGGATTGATGAAGTAAAACCTGACTTATTTTAAATCTCTTTCTCCGATTTTCATTTTGAATTTGTTTGCTGTTTGATGGTCGCTGAGCATTCGACAAGTCAGGCAGAAGTAATTTGAATTCTGACTTTTTATTTATTTTTCATAAGACGTTATTTTCCCGAGGTTGGATGCCCGATAATCTTCAGACATACCAGTAAATATTTATTAGTTCCTGTTCAGCCAGTTAATACTCTTTTCGAGGGTAGGCATCTCAGTAAGCACAATTTTAACCGGCTTGCCGGCAAGAGCGGCCAGGCTCTTTTCTTGTTTTGAAAGTGTTTGTTTCCTTGCTTTAGCTAAAGCCGGTTTAAGTTGTTCGCGTAAAGCAATTTCGTTCAGTCGCTTAACAATTTGTTCTTTATCTACGTCAATACTTGGGTCATATGATGACTCCTTTATCTGTTCGATTGTACTGTTATCGATGGTTACATAGGTTAATTGCAAGGGTGCATGAATTTCTATAGCTTTTTCGGTAATTACGAAGGTAGTATTTACTGTATCGCCCAGATCAATGTGAAATCCTATCCTTCCTTTTGCAGTAGTGGAAACCTTTTCGGTGAATTTAAGCAAATCGGATCCAAAGTATTTTTTTTCCATCTTCGTAATGTTCACAAGCCTGAAGTCCTGCTCCCATATCACAAGTTTGGAAGTACTGCGAAGTTTGTCGAAAATGATGTTGTTTTCTTCTGTAATATTCCTTTCGCTGATTTTCATGCTGACAAACCGGAAAATCAACAAAACTCCCATTGCAACAATAGCGATAATCCCGATGAACCGATAGGTCTTGTTAGTGAGTTGACTGGTGCTTAGCGACATAGTATGATAATAAATGTCAAATTTAGTGACAATTATCGCCGCAACTACACGAAAGTTGATTTTTCCTCGCTTTTTCAAGACTTTCGCGGCCTTCGCTGAAAGCATACCATGCAATACCAAGTGAGCCGGCAATGTCGATGTAATTTATTCTAAAAAATTCATATAAGATACTCGATATCAAAAGGATGAAACTTAAATACAGGCATGTCTTTGTACAATGTGCATCGGCTATAATAGCTTCGGAATTGAGGATTTTACCGGTCTTAAGTTTGTAATGCATCAGAAAATACATGGTTATTATTGATAAGACTGCTATAATTATACCCGGAACAGTATTATCGGGGGTAGAATTATTGATAATTTTCAGAATACTCCCTATCAAGAGCCCGGCAGCCAGCAAAAGAAATGAAATACCTGTTATCCGGAGAGCGAGTCTTTCAAATTTATCGAAATTTTTGATTTCACTACGTTGCATGCGCATAACCATATGCAGAATGCCAATTCCGGAAACTACCTCAACGAAACTATCGATTCCAAAGCCAAGTAAAACCAGAGTATCGTCAGAACTGCCAAAATAGACCGATACCAGGCCTTCGATTATATTGTAAACAATAGTTATTATGCTCAGCCATAGCGCAATATTGAGCCATTTCGTGGTATTCATTAGCAGCAGGTTAAAGGCGTTTTTTGTAGATGGAATAGTTTTCGGTATCGAAACAACAAAACAACAGCCGGCGAATGAAATTGTTTGTATTTAAAAAACTACGGACTTCACGAACCGCAATATCAGCAGCAAATTCTTTCGGGAATCCATACACTCCTGTACTGATGTTCGGGAAGGCGATGGAAGTGAAGCTATTTTGGGTTGCGAGTAACAAACAGTTTCTGTAACAGCTGGCTAATAAGTCAGCCTCATTATTTTTACCTCCGTTCCAGACCGGACCTACTGTATGAATAATGAATCTAGCCAGGTTGTACCCTTTAGTAATTCTGGCTTCACCAGTTTTGCACCCTCCAAGGGCAATGCACTCTTCCAGTAAATGATATCCGGCAGCGCGGTGTATAGCGCCATCCACGCCACCGCCTCCTCTCAGCGAGGTGTTAGCCGCGTTTACAATGGCATCAACATTGAGTTGGGTAATATCAGCCTGGATAAGTTCAATAACAGGCATACAGATTATGTTGTTTTATGAATCTTCCTGACAACAAGTTGAGCAGTTTCGTATTTTATTACTTCCACCGGTTCATTTTTATCAATATATCCGGTAAGAGCAGTAGCATCATACAGCATTCCATCAATCATCACTTTGCCTGCCGGCCTTAGTATCGTATGTGCAATCCCGGTTTTACCAGTAATGTCAATGTACGAGGCATCTGCTGAAGTGAAACCTTCAGTTTTCTGCTGTGTAGTAACCAGTGCCAGGTCACCAAAAAAAGTCTTCCCTGAGAATAGCTTACTTGTTATGTAAATTGAGCCGGCTATTGATATAAAAAATGATATTACAACGATAAAGAGAGCTTCCGCCAGTTTCACAGTGGCATCCGGGCTGAATTCGAAATATAAATTGTCGATCATAGCCAGCGTAAGTCCCATTACCATCATGAAAATTCCCAAAATCCCTGCAACTCCAAACCCGGGAATCACAAATATTTCAACTGCCAGCAATATTACTCCGGCGATGAAAACCAGGATTTCCCAATTTGCGGCCAGTCCTTCAAGATAATGAGGTGCGAAGTAGAGTAATGCAGCGATAGTAGCTGCAACAATTGGGAATCCGATTCCCGGCGATTGAAATTCAAAATAAATACCAGCTACAATTATGATGATCAGAATACCGGAGACAGCAGGACTGGTAAGGAACCCAATTGCTTTATCCGTTGCAGTAAGCTGTTGTTCGTGAATAGTATAATTTTTTATTCCGGCAAGTTTAAGCACTTCTTTAATATTTTCGGCCTTCGCATTGCAATACCCATGTTTAATGGCTTCCTGGGCAGTAAAAGTAACAACCTGTCCCGAATCGTTCACTCCTTCTACATGAATACGCGGGTCAACCATGGCCTGGGCTATATCAGGGTTACGCCCTGTGGCCTGTGCGGTGCTTCGCATCATGGAGCGCATATACGACTGGTATTTGTCGGGGAGTTGTTCGCCGGTTTGGCTAACTACAGTGGCAGCTCCTATGTTAGCGCCTTCACGCATATAAATGCTGTCGCAGGCTATTGAAATCAGTGCTCCTGCAGAGGCGGCATTGTTGTCGATGAAAACCCACACCGGGATTTTGGAATTCAGAATGGCAGTGCGAATGGAATCAGCCATATCAAGTAATCCGCCATAAGTATTCATATGTATCAGTACAATATCAGCTTTTAAGTCTGTTGCCTCACTCAATGCTTTTTTAGTCCTGAACCAAATCGGTTTCGCGATTTCATCGTTAATTTTAAAAACATATACCAACTTTTTCGGAGATGAAGGCACCTGAGCTCTGAGGTCTTTACCGCAAAGGATAAGTGCAAGGACCAGGATTGAAAATATTTTGAAGTAATTCGGGTGAATCATAAGTAGTGTTTTTTGATAGTCACAAATTTAGTAAGTATTATTCATCGGCAGGAATAAATAAATTAATTCAATATGGAAGTGGATTTTGGAATTGGGAATTACGAAGAAATATAATTTATGCTTCTTCATCTGGGTAAAAGTAAAGAATTCAAACTAAAAATAAGTAAAGTAGACTGACTGTTTTCAAGATAGGCCTTATCCTGCAAAAGGGTTGTATCGAGGATTATTTATGTGCTTTGCGGTAAGCACGTTTCCAGGCACGGCGAGCCCAATAGTGTCTTCGCCAGTATTTTCCCCATTTAATACCCGACCATATGCGTTCATGAATATAATAGATTACCAGCTTAACAATAAATTCGAGGAAGGCAAAGAAACCGGCATTGCTGATGCTTTCTGAAAGTGAAAGGCTTTGATATTCATGTGAATAGATGAATATGGCAGTAAACATTGCTCCCGAGGCAAATAGTCTGTACGTAATCGTTTTGATCAGACTGCGTTGCGGACTATCCCGGAAAATAGTTTCTATTTCGGGTGATTCATCGACAGGCAATTTAAACTTGTTCATCTATAGGTTTTTGAGGTGCAAAAATATGATTTTTTTTCATATTTCCGTATTGCTTTTTGAATCTGTGAAATGAGATTTTACCGCATCAAACAAGGACTCATGAAGCAAAGTATTAGAGGCAAGAAGCTCTTTGCCAAAGATATAATCGTTACCTCCTTTAAAATCGGTTACTGTACCACCCGCCTGTTGTACGATAAAGGCTCCTGCTGCTACATCCCATTCGTGTAGCCCATATTCGTAAAAACCTTCGAAACGGCCGCAGGCTGTGTAAGCCAGATCAACCGCGGCTGAGCCTAACCTGCGCAAACCCGAAGTGTTCCGTGCAAACCAGGTAAAAAGTTCCATATAGCCATTCAATTTTCCGAAATCATTGTAAGGAAATCCGGCAGCCAATAAGGTGCTTCTCAGTTCTTTCTGGTTCGAAACATGAATTTCTTTTTCATTCATGTACGCTCTGCTATGTTTCCATGCATAAAAACATTCGTCCTGGTTAGGCTCGTAAACAACACCTGCAACAATTGTATCATCTTCCATTAAAGCAATGCTAACTGAAAACAAGGGAATGTGATGCAGGAAATTAGTTGTGCCATCCAACGGATCGACAATCCAGTTGAAATGATCGCCACGATGAGTAGCCGTTTGCTCTTCGGTGATAAACCCGGATTCAGGCAAAATCTCTTGCAGCCTTTTAACAATAAGTGTTTCGGCAGTTTTATCCACGTAGCTTACAAAATCGTGGAGGCCTTTGACTTCGATATCTAATGTTTTTACTTTATTGATTTCTTCGAGTAAAAATTTACCGGTTTCTCTGGCCAGGGCAATTATTTCGAGGGTTAAGTTCTTATAGTCCATTTTTTAATGTTGTTTGATGGGATTGAGGCGTTTGAGGCTCAAATGCTTCGTGTTCAAGGTTCAAAGTTTCAGTTCGCTAAGCGGAGCCGAAGCGCGGCGTTCAAAGGTCCAATGTTGTAACAGGTTCTATGGTTATAAAGTCGTGTCGTCGTGAATTCGTCATTCGTAAATCAGAATTTAATAAAGCTGTCAGACTTATAGACTGTTAGACTGTTAGGCTGTGAGTTTATAATGTTCTAATGTTTGGTCACTCATTCGTAAATCGTAAATCGTAAATCATTTGTTATGGGTCTACTTTCTAAAGTTTCAGACTGGATGATTGTCAAAGTTAGATGATTTTCCTTATTTTTCTTTAACTCTATTCTATTAATTTTTCTGAATATTGAGCCTTGTATCGTCTTGAAAAGTAAATGATTACTGCAATCCCGATAACAATCAGCAAAGCCGAAATCATTTCAGCCTGCGTTAACTGCATTCCAAGAAAATTGTATTTGTGGTTGATTCTTATCTTTTCAATCCAGAATCGTTCTGTACCGTTCAGGATCATAAAAAGTCCGAAGAGTGCTACTGGTGCTTTGATCTTTTTTCTCATAATCCATAAAATGCCAAATGAAAGGAACGAGATAATCGATTCATAAAGGGAGGTAGGAAACACAGGGTTTTCTAAAACCAAGCAGTGCGCTCCCAGGCAACCCGGAATAGGAACACCATGATTAGCCACATTGTGAGGATAACTGGAAGCCCAGAGCCAGTCGGGCAGCCATGCCAACCCGTGCGGTTGCGTAAGCCCATTTACAATTCCCCAGCATCCGTCACCCGAAAAATGACATCCCAGCCTTCCAATTGCATACCCTATCATAATAACCGGTGCGGAGCAGTCTATCACATGCTTCCAGTCGAGTTTTATAACTTTCATATACAGAAGCATTACAATAACAGTAACAATAAAGCCTCCGTAAAAAGTCAATCCCCTGAATGATAAAAGGCTGTGCATAGGATGTTGAAGAAAGCTGCTGAAGTTATCCAGGATATCGAATAATTTGGAACCGATAAGGGCAGAAATAATTGCGATGACCATTATATTCCAGGTGTTCTGATAAGGATGAATAAGCTCTTCCAAAGCCTCATTACCAGTTTTTTTTATTGTAATTTTTTTATAGATATGATAAACGGATGAAATTGTGAAAATAATGAGTAAGGCTGCAATGCTTCCTCTGCCTGAAACAATAAACAGCTGTGGATCTAATGCAAATTCGCGGTAATTTAAAATGATTCCGAAAAATTTCCAGCCAAAAACTGACGATAATACAATTCCCGCGCTGATTTGGAACCAACCTGATTGTTTATCAGGAGAATAGTTAATTACCCGGGCTGCAAGCAGACCTTCATTTTCTTTTCGTTTCAATTCGGCACGCAGAACAAATCCTCCGACTATGAAAGCAACGGAAAGAAAAAAGCCATATGTCTGGACAGGAAAGTCAATATGGCTTCCAAACAAATAATTTATCAGGTCGGCGAGTTTTGGAAACATTTAACTGTTATGAGATTAGGAGACCAAAGTTTGGCTGGAGTTGTGGGAAGAGGGCAGGAACGGATATGTATACACGAAGAGAATCAGGCAGGTTATGAGTTATTCATTGAATTGTTATTAATGGGAGAAAATATTCGTACAGAAAACGTCCGGAAATTAAAACTCAACACTACAGGTATCGTCATTATTGAATGAAGTTATTAACACCTTAGTGATCTGGTTGACGAGTAAAGGATTATAAGGAGTCTTCACTTTAACGTAATTCCCTGTAAAGCCATGCATAAACCCGCGGATATTATCCGATTCCCACAGTACTTCAGCAGATTTGCCTGTTTGATCAGCATAAAACGTATTCTTTTTAGCTTCTGAAAGCCGGTGCAGTTGCTGACTGCGACGATGTTTTTCGCGCTCATCAACTTTGCCATCCATAAGCAATGACTTGGTTCCCGGCCGATCCGAATAAGTGAAAACATGCAGGTATGTTATGTCAAGGTTATTTATGAATTCATATGTATCGTTGAAATCTTCTTCCGTCTCACCCGGAAAACCAACTATAACATCACTGGCGATACATGCATCGGGCATAAGCTCTTTTATACGTTTCACCCTGCCGGCAAATACTTCACGAAGGTATTTGCGTTTCATCAGTTTCAGTATTTTATCGCTTCCGCTTTGAAGAGGAATATGGAAATGCGGAAGTAATTTTTGAGATATTGAGACCAGTTTAATAATGTCGTCATTTAACAATTCCGGCTCAATTGAAGAAATCCTTATTCTCTCAATTCCTTCGAGATGATCAAGTTGATTAAGTAAGTCCAGAAATGATTCTTCATTCCGGCGGCCAAAATCCCCTATATTAACGCCTGTAAGGATGATTTCCTTTAGTTCGGTAGCAGCTATCTCGCGTGCAACCTTCATTGTATTTTCGATGCTTTCGCTTCGGCTTCGGCCCCGCATATAAGGTATGCTGCAATATGTGCAAAAATAATCGCATCCATCCTGAACCTTGAAAAATGACCGGGTCCGGTCACCAATTGAATACGAAGGGATAAATTCGCGGGTTTTATTGATATCCGAAACTAAACTGATGCTGTTTTCTTCTGTATGATCCCTGTTTTCCGAATTTACTCCAGCCACGAGTTCCCCAAGTTTAAATTTGTCCTGGTTACCTAAAACCCAGCTTACGCCATCCATGCTGCTGAACATTTCAGGATTGGCCTGCACGGCACACCCGATTACGGCTACCCTGGCATTTGGGTTTCGCCGATGGGCCTGCTTGATGGCAGCTTTGCATTTTTTTTCAGCTATCGACGTTACCGAGCAGGTATGAACTACATAAAAATCAGCTTGTTCGCCAAAAGACACTACTTCAAAATCATCGATTCCAAATTGTCTCGAAATAGTACTGGTTTCGGAGAAATTAAGTTTACAGCCTAAAGTATGAAATGCTATGCGTCTTTTTGGAGTCATGGTGCAAAGGTAGGAAATTCGGATTTCGGTATTGCGATTTAGGGATTGTAGTGATTGAAGGGTTTAAATGTATACAAGTGTTGGGATGGTTTATGAAGAATAAACAATTTACAATCATCCTTTAACCGTAAACCATTGAGTATTGACCATTAACACTCACTTTCTCAGCGCCATAACTCTGTTTTCCTTCCATTGGCTGTATTGCTGCAGAACAATTCCGGATACAATAATGGCTAGTCCGATAACAGTGGATGGCAGGATTTTTTCGCCCACAAAATACGCAACCAGCATGAGCGAAATAAACGGTGAGATGAAAACGAGATTGGATACCCTTGCCGTATGTGTTGATAATTTGAGCGCTGTAAGCCATAACACAAAAGTCAGACCCATCTCGAATATGCCAATATATAGTGCACCGGCCAATCCATTAACAGATGGCATTGTGATATTGCTTTTATAAATATTCCAGCATAGAATATATAAAGCGCCAAACGCGAAATTTATGAACATTTTGACTATCGCTTCACGGGAATCTTTCATATTGATAATCCAGAAGGATGCCCAGAAAAATGCACTGCCGATGGCAAGAATCACTCCCAGAGTATCCGAAACCCGGAAATCGATAAAATCACCATGCATGGCTATCACCACAGTGCCTGCAAAACTGATCAAAATTGCTATGATGCTGAGGTGGCTGATTTTTTGTTTAAGGAAAATAATGGAGAAAATAACCAGCACCACAGGCCAGATATAATTTAGTGCAACACCCTCCTGTGCCGGGATCCGGTTATAAGCCTCAAATAAGACAAGGTAGTAGAGGAACGGGTTGAAAAGTCCCATCAGTGCAGAATTCAGGGCTTGTTTTTGAGTTATTTTCCTAAGAACTTTAAACTTGCCTTTGATCAGAACCAAGAATCCAAGAAAAACGAAAGCTACGAATGTCGCAATCAGCAGCAGCATACCGGGATTTAAATAGTTGAGCGTAAGTTTAAAAGCAGTGCCCATTGTGGACCAGAAAGCAATTGAAATAACTGCTAAGCCATAGGCTTTGGATTGATTGTGCATCAATTGCTGTTTAAGGTGAAGCCGTTGTTATTTTGCATGTAAAAATAGTGTAATATTTCAACAATCATAGGTCACATTTTGTTAAATCCGACACCAGCATAATCATCTGTTTCAATATATAAATAACTATTATTCAGAGCGTTTATTAATTTTATAATGTTATTTTAAAGTACTTGCACAGGAAGTTTAAATCACTAATTTTGCGCCCTTATCAGGAAATACTATGTACATGAAAAAACTAGCGGTTGTTGCATTTGGCGGAAACGCCCTCCTTCGGGGTGACCAGGTTGGAACCATCGAAGAACAGGAAAAAAATGCATTGGACACATGCGAACGGCTCCTTACCCTTATTGACAGGGGATATAACGTAGTGCTCACTCACGGGAACGGTCCGCAGGTTGGTAATATTTTACTTGCAAATGCGGCCGGAAATCAGGTTTACAATTTGCCTGAAATGCCCTTAGATATCTGCGTGGCTTACTCACAGGGATTTATAGGCTATATGCTTGAACAGCAGATGCGTAATGTGCTTCGTGCCCATGATCTCGACCGGGATGTAATCACAATTATCACACAGGTGCTTGTTGATCGTGACGATCCGGCTTTTGAAAATCCGACTAAACCTATCGGCCCTTATTATACTAAGGACGTAGCCGAACGTACAACTGCTGAAAATGGAAGTATTTTCAAGGAAGATCCGCGAGGACGCGGATGGCGGAAAGTAGTAGCTTCTCCTAAGCCACTGGTTATCAGTAATCAGCGATCCATTGAGCGGATTGCCCGAGATGGACAAATTGTAATTGCAGTGGGTGGTGGTGGCATTCCTGCTTTCTATATAGCTGAAAATAAGCTTCAGGGCATTGATGCTGTTATTGATAAAGACCTTGCTTCGGCTTTGCTGGGGGGCAATATTAGTGCCGATAAGCTTTTCATCCTGACCGATGTGCCGAAAGTATGCATAAATTATAATACTCCGCAGGAAATGTCCATTGATCGTATGAGCGTAAAACAAGCTAAGCAGTATCTTGCTGAAGGTCATTTTGCCGAAGGAAGTATGGCTCCTAAAATTCGTGCTGCCATTCACTTTGTGAAGCATACAAGCCGTGATGCTATTATTACTTCTGCCAATTTGCTGGGTGTTGATAATGGCGGAACCAGAATCTCGATTGTTTAAGGATAAATAGTGTGCCCTATTAAAAAGGTTTCTTTATTAATTTACGAAGGACGATGTACGAGGTACGATTGGGGCAGATTATTTATGAGATCACAAAACGTAACTTGAAATTCGTAAATCGTAAATTTGCATTCTTCATCCTAAACCAGAAACAAAATTATATAATCTACAAAATATGGCTTTCAATCTTAAAAACCGTCATTTCCTAAAGGAACTTGATTTTACTCCCCAGGAGATCAGATTCCTGCTTGACCTGGCTTTCGAACTCAAGAAATCGAAATACGCAGGTACCGAACAACAGCGTTTAAAAGGCAAAAACATTGCTTTGATTTTCGAAAAGGATTCCACCCGTACCCGTTGCGCTTTCGAAGTAGCGGCTCTGGACCAGGGAGCGCATGTTACCTATCTCGGACCATCGGGTTCGCAAATCGGCAAGAAAGAATCCATGAAAGATACCGCCCGCGTGCTGGGACGTATGTTTGATGGTATCGAATACCGCGGTTATGCGCAGACTACGGTAGAGGATCTTGCAAATTATTCAGGCGTGCCGGTTTGGAATGGTTTAACCAATGAGTTCCATCCCACCCAGATGCTTGCTGATTTTATGACCATGATGGAGCATATCGACAAGCCTCTTAATAAAGTGACTTTTGCATTCCTTGGCGATGCCAAAAACAATGTCGGAAATTCACTGATGGCCGGAGCTGCCAAAATGGGTATGGATTTCCGCGCAGTGGCTCCCAAAAGCTGCCAGCCGGATGCTGAACTTGTTGCTCAATGCAGGGAAATTGCAAAGGAAACTGGCGCTAAGATCATGATTACTGATAATGTTGCCGAAGGAGTTAAAGGATGCGATTTCCTGTATACCGATGTATGGGTTAGCATGGGCGAACCTGCCGAAGTATGGGCCGAGCGTATCAAACTACTGAAACCTTACCAGGTAAATATGGATGTTGTTACAAAAACCGGGAACCCAAATGTTAAATTCCTGCATTGCCTACCAGCTTTCCACAACCGTGAAACAACGGTAGGAGAGGACATTTTTCGGAAATTCGGTCTGGATGGCCTCGAAGTTACCGATGATGTTTTCGAATCAAAAATGTCGATAGTTTTTGATGAAGCCGAAAATCGTTTGCATACCATTAAGGCAGTGATGGTGGCTACGCTGGGGAGTTAAAAGTGAATAATGAAAAATGAAAAGTGAAGAGTGAAAAGAAAATAATTTGATCACATTATATTTCTAAAAAGCTGCTTTCGGGTGGCTTTTTTGCATTATTTCAGTTTAGTTATTAAACGCAATAATATTTGCCACTTTAAAAAAGTCAGCGGAAAAATAAAACATAAGGAATATAATTCTTCTGTTTTTAGCAATTATTGTGCTTTCATCGGAATGGAGGCCTTACTGCGCAGGATAAGCCCGCGGGTATATGGTTTGCTGACGGGTGGAAGGGGGCTGTATCTGAAGGGCTAATTAATGGTTTATGCACTTTGTTTGTCCGGAACCAGATTTACATTAATCCTGGAGTTACGCATGCTCGTGAGACGGATTACGAAATTAAAATTATATATCGGTACAGGTTATCCAGCTAAGCGGGATAATACCGCTTTGTTATGTTTAAAATCTGCATCAGTAGATTAGTTGGATTTACCCGTCACGCGTCAGGGGACACGCCAGCCAAGGAATAAACAATCACTGCTCATCCCGCTAATTTAGTCAATCTTATTTTACCACACGAAAGGATTAACTGCGGTGAGAAAGTTCGTGCTTCAGCAGGGTTCATTGTTCGTTCTATGGACGCAACGAACGCTTAGTTATTATGTGCTGTTTTTTATTCACGTACAAACTTTCTTGTAATAGTCGTCATTAAATTTTGGTCTTGCAACTTTATAACGTATAAACCATTTGTTAACTCTGATAAGTCAATACTTAAACTATTATTCTTTTGAAGAACTAACTGTCCGGTAACGTTAAATATTGATATCTGAAAATTTTTATAGATTGTGTTTATATTCTTTATGTTTGAAGCAGGGTTCGGGTAAATAGTTACCAAATTATCGGAGGTTACTTCATCTAGACCCGATGGATTGTTTGTGAGAAAGTTGTAAATATCTCTTTGTAGAAACTCCTGGCCAATCTTCATATAGTTTCCTGCCGAACACATATAAACATTAAGGCTTGGAACGTAACATAGCATATCACCGTATCCGAATGCAGTTCCTGTATGACCATATCCATAAATTGGACCTCCATTATAACTTTTAAACTGTATCAAGCCATGTCCATAAGAACCCATATCGCCTGAATTCGTAACTACCATCTTCATTGTGTCGAGCCAATTTGAATTAATTAGCTGTCCATTAAAAAGGGCTTTGTGAAATTTAATTAAGTCAGTAGTATTTGACCAAAGGTCCGCTGCTCCATAACCCCATGAGTTACTCGCCTCTGTAAAATCATATAATGAGTCAGGGTCAAGATCAACAGGTACACTGCCTGTTTTATAAAAAGTGCCTTTGAGATACCCTCGCATAAAGCTTCCTGTTGGAATTGTATTAAAGTCGGTGTTGATGAGTCCCAAAGGAGTAATTATGTTATTGGCAATATAGTCCTGATAACTACCTCCTGTAACTGACTTAGTGAAACTTTCAAAATAACTTCCCCAAATAATTATCGGATTCAGAAAAACTTTCTTATGAAGGACCGTCCTTATAGAATTTCAGTAGTAGTTCAAGGAAGGTTTTATGAGGGTAGGGCATTTCAAGCCATGCAGAAGTGAGCGCCGCTGTGAAGCAGCATATTTGTTCAATCCTTTCAAGCGAACGGCTTGTCCCGCAAAAACGGGATAAACTGTGGCGTGGCAAAAACCTGACGTAGAAATATACTGAAATTATATAAAGACTAGATTTTTATGCACAAATTGTTTTGTTTTTTAAAGGTGTGCATGAGATCGCTCCGCTAAGTTGCTCAACTTTTGATCATGCAAAAGTTGAAAAAAAGTAAACTTTTAAAGTTACAAAATTGAGGAACTTATTTTAAAATAATTACTAAGATATAAAAATGTTCATGTTTATTTTGAATAACATGGTTTTTACATAACCTTATGGATTTAATAAGCATTGACCGGATAAATAAGCTTATTCCAGAGGTACTTACTGCCTTTGAATGGTTCAAGGATGTCTTTGCTTTCTAAAGCTTAAATTGCCTGACTAAAAGTTATAATATATAAATGAAAATAAGACTGTTTTTCGATTTTAGCGTGAGACAACTATCAGATTCGTTTTAATTATAAGATCTATACAGTTTCCAGAAGTGTTGATTATCAATGTGTTGTAATTATTTAAATATTTAAAAGATGTGCGGAATTACCGGAATAATATATTTTGACAAAGAGCACAAGGTGGATAAGAATATCTTAAAAGATATGACTGATTCACTGTATCATCGTGGGCCGGATGATGAGGGATTTTATATGAATGAGAACGTCGGATTAGGATTTCGAAGACTAAGTATTATTGATCTTAATACAGGAAATCAGCCTCTTTCGAACGAAGATGGAAGATTTTGGATCGTTTTTAATGGTGAAATCTATAATTACCTGGAACTTAGAACTGATTTATTAAGCAAGGGACATGTTTTTAAAACTAAAACTGATACTGAAACAATAGTTCACCTTTATGAACAGTATGGGGTTGAATGTCTTCAATATCTGCAGGGTATGTTTGCCTTTGCTATATGGGACAATCAGAAGAAACAACTTTTTGTTGCCAGAGATCGTTTTGGTATAAAACCTTTTTATTATGCTTTAACGCAGAATGGATTTGTATTCGGATCTGAAATTAAAGCGATAACAAAATCTGGTATAGTTAACAAGACTTTTGATTTTTCTGCATTAGATTCATATTTTGCATACGGGTATATTACCAGTGATAAAAGCATTTATTCGGAAATTAAAAAATTGTCCCCTGCAAATTATGCAATACTCGATCTTTCATCGGCTCCTAAATTAAGTTTCCAGGAATACTGGTCCATTCAATTTGAGCCTGATTATTCCAGATCCGAAGCTCAATGGATTGAAGAATTGAGATTTCTGTTTTCGAAAAGTGTAAAGATGCACATGATGAGTGATGTCCCTATAGGTGCATTCTTAAGTGGAGGTATTGACTCAAGTTCGATAGTTGCTGAAATGAGTAAAAATAGCAATTATCCCATACAAACTTTTTCTTTGGGTTTCAGAGAAAAGACTTTTGACGAATTGCCGTTCGCCCGTGAGATGGCTAATAAATATAATACCGAACATCATGAGTTGATTATAGAATCGCAGTCCATTGATTTGCTTCCCAAAATAATAAATTTATATGATGAGCCTTTTGCAGACTCGTCAGCGATACCAACATTCATTTTATCGGAATTTACAAGAAAATTTGTTACAGTTGCTTTATCCGGAGATGGTGGAGATGAATTATTCGGAGGGTACAATAATTATTCTAAAATGAATTGGATCAATAAATTCAATATAGATTTTGCTGATATTAATAAATTCTTTTGGGGAAGTATAAATAAAATTCTTCCGGAAAGCTTTTATGGAAAAGGCTCAACTTATTACCTTTCTCAAAATAAAGCAGATCTGGCAGCTTATTTTTGCATTTGGACAAGAGAAGAAAGGCACCGGTTATTTAACCAAAATCTTAATAGTTATTCAGATTTTGAATCTATTGAGTCTTTTAAAGAGAAAATTCTGCGAAAAGGTGAGAATGATGAGTATTTATCTAATAATCAGAAATTGGATATGCAGACTTATTTGGTAGATGATATTCTAACAAAGGTCGACAGAGCCAGTATGTACCATTCACTTGAAGTGAGGATTCCGCTACTGGACCATAAATTCGCTGAATTGACATTCAAAATACCGTCGAAATTAAAAATAAAAAGAAGCTCACAAAAATATATTCTAAAAAAAGCAATGGCACCTTTGCTTACCAGAAGTGTTTTGAATCATCGTAAACATGGTTTTAGCATTCCACTCAGGTATTGGTTTAAAGATGACCTGCGATCGTATGTTAATGATTCGCTGAATTCTGGTAACAGCTTATTATCAAATTATGTCGACAAGAAAGTTATTTCCCGCCTGCTGGATGAAAATCAAAAAGGAATGCGGAATTTAAGCGCCAAGGTATGGACATTGCTGGTTTTCAATGAATGGCTGATACAAAATAATCAATAGGTGATTTGATTTGATTAATCCTTAATCCTGTTACAATAGTAAATTTGTGAAAAGCCGTTATCTCATATTCAGGTGGAATTTTATACCGAAAGTAAAGAGGTAAATGTTGTTATTCTGAATTTATTGTTTTATCAATGGTCACAAGAATTATAGGCCTGAGATTAGATTTCCATATTGAATTGGGAAACATATTCTGACTAAATGAAAATATTATACATTATAGATTGTCTTTCATCAGGGGGTAAGGAAAGAAGGTTGATTGAGTTGATGAAAGCTTTAAGATCTGATAAGGAAATTGAATTTGAATTGGCGGTAATGAGCCATGATGTCCATTTTCAGGAAGTATTCGATTTAGACATTAAAATACATTATTTGATTAGAAGCACAAAGAAAGATCTAAGTGTCATTTGGAAGTTATATAAACTTTGCAAAACATTAAATCCCGACCTGGTGCATTGCTGGGATAGTATGACGGCGGTGTACAGTGCAATTGTTTGCAAAATCCTGAATATTCCATTCATAAATGGCATGGTTACGAATTCGCCTCAAAATCAAACAATTCTTAATAAAGTCTGGTTACGCGCAAGATTAACTTTTCCTTTCTCAGATTATATAATTGGCAATTCAAACGCTGGCATTGCTGCATACCGGGCTCCGCGGAAAAAAAGTTTTGTCATTCCCAATGGATTTAATTTCAGCAGAATTGAAGAAATTACAGATAAAAATACAATTCTAAATCAAATTGAAGTTAACTCTAAATTTGTTGTTGGAATGGTTGCTTCACATACACAATTTAAAGATTACAAAACTTATTTTGAAGCTGCTCAGATTATTTTAAACAGTAGAACTGATGTTACATTTTTGGCAATTGGAAGAAACACTGATTCAATTTCAGCCAGCAGTTTGATAGAAATTGATAAACAGAAGTATTTTCGATTATTGGGCAATAAATCAAGAATTGAATCTTTTGTAAATTGTATGGATATTTGTGTTTTGTCTACCTTCACCGAAGGAATTTCGAATTCTATTCTTGAATATATGGCTATGGGAAAGCCTGTAATAGCAACCTCAGGTGGTGGAACAAATGAAATTATTGAAAATAATAATACTGGTTTATTAGTTGAAGTGTCAAATCCATATGAACTGGCTGAGAAAATTCAGCTGTTATTAAATGATGCTAATCTCAGGACAAAAATGGGCAATGCCGGAAAAGCAAGAATCCAAAAAGTTTTCTCAATAGATGCAATGCTG
This sequence comes from Bacteroidales bacterium, assembly GCA_038204995.1. GTDB lineage: Bacteria > Bacteroidota > Bacteroidia > Bacteroidales > UBA4417 > UBA4417. The sequence goes on from JBBRCH010000002.1 coordinate 39,485, forward strand.
GGAAGTTACATAAAGGTTTATAAAAATGCTCAGGTTTCAAAAGCCTGAATCTGATAACCAGAATTCTCTTGGAAGTATGTTGCAAAGTATAAGAACTGAAATATAAACTATAAGAATGAAATTGAATAAGCGGGTCCTTATCATTGAGAATAATAACTTCATTGACTTTCCTACCGGTGGCACTTTAAGTTTTGATAAGCATTTACTGAAAGTTATTCCTGCTGATAAAGTTGCTTTGGTTGGTATAACAACCGGGGACAATAAAATCGGACAATGGACTAAAATTGAGATTGACGGTAAAGAATATGATTTTTTCCCATTAAAGAAGGTTGCAGATGTTCATAAAAAACCCTTAATTCCTGCACGATTAACTTCATTGATTTCCCTATTTATGTATATGCATAAAATCAGGGAAAAAGAGAATTCTTTCATTTTTACTCAAACACCTCAGTTCCTTTTCGCTTTGAGATTTTATAAATGGGTGAGTGTTTGTTTTTGTTTTGCCGGAGTTAGTAATTCCGTTTCTTTATCAAGATATTCTTTTCTTCAGCTTTTAGGTTCTTTATATGAAAGGTTTTTGTTCAATACATTGAAAAACAATGTTGATGTAATTTTAGCAGCGGCTGATACAAAAGCAATAGAAGAACTGAAAGCCAGAAGTAAAGGATTACTCAACCATAAAAACATATTACCATTTCCAACCCGTTTCGACAATACGATATTCAAACCATTGAATAAAAACGAATGTAGAGATTCATTAAAACTTCCTCACAACAAGACAATATTTGTAGCTATAGGCAGATTATGTTGGGTAAAGGGCTGGGATTTATTAATTGATCTGATGAAAGTTAACAATGATAAGGATACTATATTAATATTTGTGGGTGATGGCGAAGATAGGGAACAAATAGAAAATATTGCTCATGATGAACTTGAGTCGGGTTCAATCAGAATTACAGGTTTTCTGGCTCAAGACGAAGTTGCACAGTATATTAATGCATCTGATCTGGTTTTAGTAGGTTCGTATCATGAGGGCTGGTCCACCTCAATGGTTGAGTCATTAGCTTGTGGGAAAGCAATCGTCTCATCAGAGGTTAGTGGGGCAACTGAATTGATTAAAGATGGTGAAAATGGATTTATTCTATTAAATAGAGATACGGAAAAATTGATTACTTTGGTAAAGAATGCTCTCAAATTAAAAGATGCAAGTGATATTAGCGTCACCATTTCGAAAAAATATTCGCTTGCAAACTTATATTCTGATTTATTAATTGTATGGCCTGACATAGAATAATATATCCGGCAAGTCTTTTATTTGCAAAATGCAAGGTTAAAGATTACTGGCTGATTTTATAAATACAATTAATAATCAACTCTAAATACTCTTTTCAATTAAATTAGATTGATATGAAAGCATTACTCAGACGTTTATACTATTTTTCAAGTTTTATCAGATTCAAAAAGGTTGGTAAAAACATTATATTATCGAAAGGCGGGAAGTTTATACGTCCAGGGGAAATTGAATTTGGTGACAACATTTTTATAAGCCGGAATTTCCACATATCAGCAAGGAACTTAACTTTCGGAAACAATATAATGATTGGATCCAATTTGATTATTGAATGTGATGATCACTTATACAACAAGGTGGGGATGACCATGTTTGACTTACAAAAGGAAAGAATCGGGAGTTTTGTAACGATCGAAGATGATGTTTGGATGGGAGCAGGAGTAATAATTCTGAAAAATGTTGTGATAGGAGAAGGATCTATTATAGCAGCCGGTAGTGTTGTTACAAAAGACACACCACCATATTCCATTTGCGCAGGAATTCCTTGTAAGGCAATAAAAAGCAGATTTACTGAAAAAGAATTGAAAGAACACCTTAGATTAGTGAAAAGTGCAAAAGATTCGAATGAAATAATTTCATTATTAAGAAAAAACAACCTGATTTGATGAAACAGCTTATACAAAATTTTAAAACCGGAGAATTGTATGTTGACGAAGTACCTGTGCCCTCCATCTCAAGTGGTATGATATTGGTAGAAAATGAATATTCGTTAATTAGTTCTGGCACAGAAAGAGGAACAGTTAAAGTAGCTCAGGCCAGCTTATTAGGCAAGGCCAAACAGCGACCAGATTTGGTGGCACAGGTAATGCAAAATATCAGGAAAGAGGGATTTGCAGCTACAATAGCTAAGGTAAGAACCAAACTTGATTCACTAAAAGCATTGGGTTACAGCACTTCCGGAACAGTGATCGCTTCAATGGATAAAAACGGTGCTTTCAAGCCAGGCGACAGGGTTGCATGCGCAGGCCAGGATTATGCGTCACATGCTGATATTGTTTCAATTCCACAAAATCTTATAGTGAAAATTCCTGATAATGTAAGTGCAGAGGAAGCCGCGTTTACTACATTGGGTGCAATTGCCCTGCAAGGCGTACGTCAGGCTGAGCCTTTATTAGGCGAAAAAGTTTGTGTTATCGGGTTAGGCCTTTTAGGCCAGATAACATGTCAGTTACTAAAAGCAAATGGTTGTGCAGTCTTAGGTATCGATCTGAATCCGGATCTGATCAAGCTTGCAAATGAGACTGCCGCGGATATTGCTATTCAAAGGGATGATGCCAACTTGTTAGCCGCCTGCAATAATTTTACAAATGGACATGGGTTTGATGCTGTCATTATTACTGCTGCCGCACCATCAAATGACCCTATTGAACTTTCTGCGGAAATTGCGAGGAAAAAGGGGAAAATTGTCGTTGTTGGTGCTGTTAAGATGGATATTCCACGCGATCCGCATTTTTACCGCAAAGAATTAGATTTGAGAATGTCGTGTTCATATGGCCCTGGAAGATATGATGTAAATTACGAAGATAACGGTAATGATTATCCTTTTGCTTATGTAAGATGGACTGAACAACGCAATATGGAAGCCTTTCTTGCCTTACTGTCCCAAAAAGCAATTAATGTTAAGCCTCTGATTACCCAGATTTTTGATATCGCGGAAGCCGAAAAAGCTTACGAAATTGTGTTAGGTAAAGTTAAAACACCACATATCGGTATCTTGTTAAAATATACAAATGCAAATGGTAAGTATCATTCCAAAGTACAAGTCAAAAATACTCCTTTAGCGAAAATAAACACTGGCTTTATCGGTGCAGGTAGTTTTGCCCAGAGTTATTTAATTCCAAATGTGAAATCCTGGGGAGCAACTACTGATGGAGTTGTTACCTCTAAGGGGATAACTTCAAAAAATGTTGCCGATAAGTTTCAGTTCAATTTTTGCTCTTCCGATTCTAATGATGTATTTTCTAATACTGAAATAAATACTGTTTTCATAGCAACACCACATTCATCACATTCTGAATTGGCTATTAAAGCTTTGGAAGCCAATAAGAATATTTTCGTTGAAAAACCTCTCGCTATAACCAAAGAGCAGTTCGATTCTGTTATGCTTGCCAAAGCTAAATCGGAGAAGATACTAATGGTGGGGTTTAACAGACGATTTGCGCCGATCAGCCAACTCATTAAAAAGAGGTTTCAGAATAGTGCTGAACCATTGGTCGTTAATATTCGTGTAAACGCCGGACTCATTCCTAAGAATCATTGGACTCAGCAAATGGATATAGGCGGTGGAAGAATTGTTGGTGAAGTGTGCCATTTTATCGATCTGATGCAATACTTTACCGGAGCTGAGCCAGTGAAGGTTTTTGCAGAATCAATAAATACTCAGAATGTCAATATTACGGATGAAGATAACATAGCTGTAATTGTAAAATTTAGTGATGGGTCCGTCGGTAATCTGACATATCTTGCAAATGGGGATAACTCCTTGCCAAAAGAAAAAATTGAAGTTTTTGGAGCCGGAAACATTGGAGTTATCAATGATTTTAGAGACGGTACATTTTATGCCGACGGAAAAATTTCCAAACTAAAATCATCAGGAAAAGGCCACAAAGAAGAAGTTGAAGCTTTTTTGAATGCAATCAGGGACGGTAATGAAAGTCCTATAAATTTCAGATCGATTTGTTTAACTACGCTTACCACATTAAAAATAATGGATAGCCTGTATACTGGTATGCCGCAGGATATAAAACTAGATGACTGAAGAGGTAAAAACATCTTTTTTAAAGCTGAAAGCATACTGTGAAGCTGAATCGTTTAAGGGTTTCGACCCCTATGATGGATTAAACAGTACACTTTTCCAGACAATCCCTTTCATATCGAAAAATCGTTATGCGAGGTTATTATGGATTCAAACGTTCAAGCGATCTCCACTGAATTTAAGGGGCATTACAGGTGTAAAAAAAGAGTATAACCCAAAAGCATTAGCCTTATTTCTTTCAGGGTATTGCAATTTGTTTAAACTTTCACCTGAAAAAGAATATCTGGACAAAATCCAATTCTTTGCTTTAAAAATTTCAGAACTAACTAATAAAAAATGGAGTGGTGCTTGTTGGGGTTATAATTTTGATTGGCAGGCAAGAGCCTTTTTTCAGCCTAAAAATACTCCAACGGTTGTTGCTACGACTTTTATTGGCAGTGCTTTACTGGATGCTTATGAAATTACTAAAGATGAACAACTCTTATCTAAGGCCAGAAGTGCCTGTGATTTTATTCTGAAAGATTTATTCAGGACATATGATGATAATGGAAACTTTGCATTTTCATATTCACCACTGGATAAAAGCATTGTTTTTAACGCCTCATTGCTGGGAAGCCGTCTGCTTGCCAGGGTATTCAGCTTTACACATGAGAAGGAACTTATTGAAGCATCCAAAAAATCAGTTGCATATTGTTGTGAATCCCAGAAAGCGGATGGTTCGTGGAGTTACGGAACTTACAGTTTTCATCAGTGGATTGATAATTTCCATACCGGATATAACCTGGAATGCATAGCTGATTATATTAAATTTTCGGGCGACAATGAATTTGAAATGGAATTAAGCAAAGGCTATAATTATTATATCCACACTTTTTTTACTCATGACGGAATTCCTAAATATTATAATAATTCAGTTTACCCGATAGATATTCATGCTCCTGCGCAGCTGATAATTACAATGGCTAAGTTGGATAAATTTCATGAGCAACAAGTATTGATTGATAAGGTATTAGAATGGACTATCAGAAAAATGCAATCTGAGCAGGGATTTTTTTATTACCAGATCAATAAATATTTTTCATCAAAAATACCTTACATGAGATGGGCGCAGGCCTGGATGTTTTATTCGATGAGTGAATATTTATTACAAGTAAATAATAGGCTGAGTCAAAATTAATGATAATAAAAGCTTGATTAACAATATAGTAGTTATTCCTTTTCGGAATGAATGCAATCATACATAATAGCTCAAATTAACAGACAACTGTATGAAGATTATTTCTGTAGTAGGTGCCCGACCAAATTTTATGAAAATTGCTCCATTTATTAAAGCAATTGAGGCTTACAATGCTATGAATGAGGGTTCTATACAACATATTCTGGTACATACAGGTCAACATTATGATGTAAGAATGTCTGAAACTTTTTTTACTGACCTTGGTATTCCAAATCCGGACATTAACCTGGAGATTGGTTCCGGGAGTCATGCTGAGCAGCTTGGAAATACAATGATTGCTTTTGAAAAAGTAGTACTTGAACATCAGCCTGATTGGGTTGTTGTAGTTGGAGATGTAAATGCTACTCTTGCATGTTCTGTTGTTGCTAAAAAATTAAATACGAAAGTATGTCATATCGAAGCAGGCTTGCGCTCAGGAGATATGAGCATGCCAGAAGAAATCAATCGCCTGGTAACTGACAGACTCTCAGATATTCTTCTCACACCTGATTTGTTATCATCTGAGAATCTGAGAAAAGAGGGCACACCTGAAGAGAAAATTTTTTTTGTCGGGAATATCATGATTGATACTTTGGAGGCTAATAAATCGAAAGCAGAAAAGTTAAAAATAAAAGAAATAATTCTAAATAATCTGGCAGAGGGTTGTGACTTGCCAAATCAAATACCTGACGATGACAAGTATGCTTTGATGACTCTTCACCGTCCCTCAAATGTAGATCCGGAAGAAGTATTTGTCCCCTTGGTTGAATTTTTGTTAAATGCAGTAACAGCCGATATAATGTTAATATGGCCTATACATCCGCGCGCCAGAAAACAATTGCAATTGCATGGATTATGGGAAAAAGTATTAAATCATCCTTCACTTATCCTACTGGAACCTATTGGATATCATGAAATGCTTCGTTTAAATATGGGTGCCAAAATCATGTTGACCGACTCTGGAGGACTACAGGAAGAATGTTGTGTATTGGGAACTCCTTGCCTTACACTGCGCTGGAATACCGAAAGACCTGTAACACTCAGGGAACATGGGGGAGCAAGTGTTTTGGTCGGGAATAATATTGAACGGATCCGAACTGAATATTTTCACACGCTTACAATGAATAGAAATCCATCAAGACCTGATCTTTGGGATGGACATACTGCAGAAAGAATCGTTAATTTATTAATGAAAACGTAAGTTTATCTTAAATCTTAAAATGATGAATATATTTAAAAAACTTTTTATAAAATATCACGAAAAGTGGGCCATTGAGAAATTTAAATTTTTCATAGATAAAATGGCATTAGACAAAAAAGAAGTCATACTCGACCTTGGTGGCGGAGATGGCAGCTATATGGACCGATTTGGACCTGAATTAAGCAATTATTCAGTTATTATTGCTGATATTAGTGAAGAAGCTATCCGGAAAGCGCGGGAAAAAGGTTATAAATCGATCATTATCGATGCTGCCAATAACAAATTACCCTTCAAAGATAATGAGATAGACTGCATTTTCTGCAATTCGGTTATTGAACATATAACAATTCCAAAAGATCAGCTTTGGTCAGAACTGAGTTATTCGAATCAATTTTTCAAAAACAGTTTTAGTATTCAAAAACAATTTGCAAGCGAAATTGTAAGATGTGCAAAAAAATACTATGTTCAAACACCTCACAAATACTTCCCTATTGAATCACATACATGGTTCCCTTTTGTCGGTTATTTAAAGCGTCGAAGTCAATTAAGACTTTTAAAACTTATAAATACATTTTGGGTAAAAAAATCGCAGCCCGACTGGAACTTGCTAACTAAAAAAGATATGCAACAATTATTCCCGGATGCAGAAATAATTGTAGTAAAGAAAATGGGTTTTAATAAAGAGATTATTGCAATAAAGAAATGAAAACAGACCGCATAGATTTTCTTGGAATACCGGTTGATGTCCTCACAATGAAAGAAACAGTTGATCGTGTGGATACGGCTATTCTTGAAAATAAAAACCTTCAGCATGTTGTAATCAATGCAGGCAAGGTAGTGTCGATGCAAAAAGACAAAGAACTTTTTAATAGTGTTGTGTCGTGCGATATTATTAATGCCGATGGTCAAAGTATTGTTTGGGCTGCCCGATTTTTAGGAAAATATTTGCCAGGTAGGGTTGCCGGGATCGATTTGATGGAAGAACTTGTTCATATGGCTGCAGAAAAAAACCTGAAGTGTTTCTTTTTTGGCGCAAAACAGGAAGTGATTAAAAAAATAGTAGATATCTACACCGAGAAATATGGTGCTTCAATGATTGCCGGATATAGAAACGGATATTTCAGTAAAGAGGAAGAACCTGAAATTGCGCAAGAAATCGCTGATAGCGGAGCTCAATTGTTATTCGTAGCCATTACATCTCCACGAAAGGAAAATTTTCTATATACTTACCGGGAAATATTATCAGCTGTGAATTTTACAATGGGTGTAGGTGGTAGTTTTGATGTAATTGCAGGTTACACTAAACGAGCTCCAAAATGGTTGCAAAACATAGGTCTTGAATGGTTTTACCGTTTCATGCAGGAGCCAAGGCGCCTTTTTTTGCGTTATTTTAAGGGGAATATAACGTTTGTAAAATTAGTTTTAATCGAAAAGTTTCGAAAAAATCAGGAGGTTCAGGCTTAAAGTAATTATTAATTACTTTTTGAATGTATTGCCAATGTTGAAGAGCAGAGCGTAGTTAACAATATTTCTTTTAATCAATAATTAAATTTGCAACTGTTCATCCGCAACAGGTACACAACAATAAATTTATGGAATTAAACGAAATACTTAAACAGATCAATAACATCTTTATCGAATTATTTGAAGATGAAAGCATAGTTTTAACTGAACGAAGCGATACATCCGAAATAGAAGCCTGGGACTCATTAAACCATATACAGGTAATTACCGCTATTGAAAAGCATTTTAAAATCCGCTTTGAACTTAATGATCTTTTAAATTTTCAGAATATTGGAGATTTATGCAATGGCGTTCAATCGAGATTACAAAAATAAGATTTTACTTAAAATGCTGCTTTCTTATTTTGAAATATCAGTTTTTTTTAGCTGTCATTAAAAAAACGCATTATATCTAGCTAATGATATCAACCTCAATAGTATACTTTATATTTCTGGCATTAACTCTTACAGTTTTTTACATTCTTCCTGTAAAATACCGGAATTATGTTCTTATAATGGCAAGTCTGATCTTTTATGCTTATGTAAAGCTTTCTTATACATTTATCATTCTTTTTATCATCATTGCGAATTATTTCATTGGAATAAAAATCGGTGATTCTGTTGATAAAAAATTAAAAAGCCGTTTTCTGAATTTTAGTCTGCTAATAAATTTAGGAATTCTGGTATATTTCAAGTACTGGAATTTCGTGATTGACAACTTTTCACTTTTCCCGGGTCTAAATTATCTTAAAAACGACTTTTTACTTGTCGAAGTTATATTGCCGCTAGGCCTCTCTTATTATATTTTTCAAACTATAGGTTATATTCTCGATATTTACCGGGGATCATTGAAACCTGAAAAAGATTTCTCAGTTTTTTGTTTGTTCACTTTATTCTTTCCAAAACTTCTTGTTGGTCCTATTGAGAGGGCAAAAAATCTATTACCTCAGCTGACTGCTGATCATATCTTTAATAAGCATAACGTAGTCGACGGGGGCAGACTTATCGCCTGGGGACTTTTTAAAAAGTTAGTTGTCGCAAACCGGATATCTCTCTATGTTGATGCTGTTTATACAAACCTGCCTCAACATAACACTTCAACTTTTTTGTTAGCAACATTTTTATATCCTTTCCAGGTGTATGCTGATTTCTCGGGATACACGGATATAGCCATAGGAACTGCAAAGTTATTTGGAATAAACCTGATGGATAATTTCAGGCGGCCACTTCTTGCTACTAATGTATCTGATTTCTGGCGTCGCTGGCATATTTCTCTTTCTTCATGGGTGAATGATTACATTTATAATCCAATTGTATATAAGAGGCGTTATTGGGGCAATTGGGGCGTTTGGTATGCATTATTAATTAGTTTTGTTGTAATAGGTGTCTGGCATGCTGCTTCATGGAATTTCGTACTATTTGGAATTCTCCAGGCTTCAGCACTTATGTATGAAGTATTGACCAAAAAAAGCAGAAAAAAGATTTCAAAACGCATACCCGTTTATATTTACAGGAATGTGAGTATCTTTCTTACATTCCTGTTTTTCACATTTTCGCTGATAATTTTCAGAACAACTACCTTTGCCGGTGCCACCAATATTTTAAATGCAGTTCAGGCAGGGCCTGGTAAATTATTTGTAGATCAACCATCAACTATTTTTTTTATCATAATTGGCATTGTTATTATGTTAGTCTCTGATATTAGGGAAGAGTACAGAGTGCCTGCTGATGCTTCAATACAGAACAAAAAATGGATATTGCAGCATGTATCGTATACCTTATTGTTAATCTACATATTAGTAGCTGCAGTCTTTGATGGTGGTCAATTTATCTATTTTGCGTTTTAATTTCTTACTCTAATGAAACTTCCACTATCCTATAATATCAGACAAAAGGAATATATAGATTTTATATATAAAGTATCATGTTTTCTATTAATTCTATTTATTCTCGATTTCGCAGCAGGAAGTATTCTCGAACATTTTTATTTCAAACAGAAATCTGGTTTGTTATACCGTGCTTCATATTCAATTAATGAAACTAATGAGGACCTGTTAATATTTGGATCTTCAAAAGCAACGCACCAATACAATCCGGATGTATTTGAGAAACACTTGAATTTATCATACTGCAATGTAGGTCGGGATGGTAGTTCCATAATTTATCAATATGCTGTTCTAAAAGCAATTTTACAAAGATATTCGCCTAAAATGATCATTCTTAGTGTTGGAAGAGAATTCGAAAAGGAGAATGACAGTTATGATCGGCTTTCAATGCTCTTGCCCTATTATGGGGCTCATCCTGAAATGCATTCTATAATAGAGCTGAGAAGCCCGTATGAAAAATTCAAACTGCTGTCAAAAGTTTACCCTTACAATTCTTTGCTTTTTTCGATTATTGCAGGTAATATGGAAATGAATAAAGCCAGATATGAGGATATAAAGGGATATATACCTTTGTCTAAAATATGGAACAAACCCCTTGGTACAATTTCTTCCAAAGATGGAAACTACGAATTGGACAGCATCAAAATAGGATGTTATGAATCTTTTATAAAAGATTGCATAGAATCAAATGTTAAATTATATATTGTTAGTTCACCTCACTTCTACAAATTAGATTTTATTGAAAAATCAGAGTCGTTGGGTAAAGAAATAGCACAAAAATATAATGTCAGATATCTTGATTATGCTGAGGATTCAATGTTTCTAAGCACTCCCGGATTGTTTGCTGATGGAGGACATTTAAATAAGACAGGTGCTATTATATTTTCAAATATTATAGCTGAAGATATCAATCAGGATATTCAGAGTAAGGGCTATAAAATGAAGTAATACAGAATATGCCCAGTAACAGCTGGACATTAATAATTTACTGTTTAACTGTATTTATCATCTTAATACTCCTTTAAAGTAGAGAAACAAAAATTAAATTGTACATTTTTTTTCTAACATCGAAAACGAAGAAATACATATGGAACACATAAGCAAAAATAAATTTTCTAAAGATGTTCTTCTTATTCAGGACAAACAAGCCGAACTAAACCAAATTACGGAAAAGCTTCGGGCCTATATGCAGAAAACTCTCAAAAGAAAAGGAGCCGTTGTTGGAATTAGTGGTGGCATAGATTCTGCTGTTACACTTGCACTTGCAGTCCGGGCTTTTGGAGCTGACAAAGTTGTTGGTATACTTTTACCGGAAAAGGACTCCAGTAAGGATAGCAAAATACTGGCTCTGGAACTTGCTGAAAAATTTGGAGTTCAAACGATTACGGAAGATATCACAGCTGCACTTGAGGGATTTGGATGTTATAACCGTAGGGATGAAGCAGTGAAAGTTGTTTTTCCAGAGTATAATCCAATAGATTATAAAATGAAAATCAACCTCAACCAGGGTGGCTCAGGACATAATCTGCCACCTTTATTCTTGCTGACTATTGTTGACAATGAAGGGCAAAGCAAAAGCAAGATTATCCCTATGAAGGAATTTCTCCAGATTGTGGCTTCGACTAATTTCAAACAAAGATGTCGAATGTCAATGCTATACTATCATGCCGAAAGACTTCATTATGCTGTTATTGGAACACCAAATAAACATGAGGTTGAACAAGGTTTTTTTGTAAAGTTTGGCGACGGTGGTTCTGATATTATGCCAATTGCTCATTTATACAAAACCCAGGTTTATCAGTTAGCCACATACCTCGGGATACCTGAGAAAATTATTAAAAGAACTCCTACCACAGATACATACAGTGCCGAGCAAACCCAGGAAGAATTCTTTTATCAGTTCCCATTTGATCAGATGGACCTGCTGTGGTATGGATATGAAAATGACATCGATATCAATGAAGTAGCTTCTGTTATGAAGATGACGGTTGAAGAGATAAAAAGTATCTTCAATAATTTTGCACGAAAACAACGTACGACGGAATATCAGCGTTCAAATCCAATATTTTTTTAAAAACAAATTGAAGAAGGGTTTGAAATCATTATTTATACGTATAGTTGAATCTGCATGCTCTATTACATATGTTCGTTGATCTTCAAAAGTCGCTATAGATAATAAACCATTAAAGTACTTATGACGCAATACCTGGCTCTATATTTATGTTTTTTACTGATAGTATCTGCGATATATTATGCAGTAAAGAATAACTATAAACATCTTGTACTATTTGCAGCTAGTTTAGGGATTATTACTTTTATTTCCTGGAAATTTGCTTTGTATGCATTAATTTTTGCCACATTCAATTATTTCCTGGGAATTTTAATTCAAAAAAATAAGGCTAAGGATAAACTGAGGCTTCGCTATTTTTGGATAACTATATTTGTTGATATCGGATTTCTGGCATTCTTCAAATACTTTGATTTATTGGTTGAAGGGCTAAGCGGATTGGCCTCAATGATTTCGAATCAATCACCATGGAATATTAATTCTATACTCTTACCCTTGGGTATTTCGTACTATACATTTCAGGCATTAGGGTATATTATACGAATTAACAGGGGGAGTGAAAAAGCAGAGAATAATTATTTGAAATTTGTTACCTACTTAATATTCTTTCCAAAATTTTTATCAGGTCCTGTAGAAAGGTCAAACCGTTTCTTTCCTCAAATCAATAACTTGGGGGATTTTAAAAAAGAAAATGTATATGAAGGATTAAGATTATTATTATGGGGAGCCTTTAAGAAATTTGCCATCGCATCTAATTTATACCCATCGGTTCATCAGCTTTACAGCGAGGTTGGTAATTATAACGGTTTACAATTTTTGTTGGTATTTTTTATTCAAACCGTTTATATCTACATGGAATTTTCAGGTTACACCGATATGGCGCTTGGAACCGCAAAAATTTTTGGAATAAATCTCATTGATAATTTCAATCGTCCGTTTTTAGCGAGAAATATTTCAGATTTTTGGAGGCGCTGGCATATTTCTTTATCATCCTGGTGCAATGATTTCATTTACAGCCCTTTTATCGTAAAATACAGGAAATATGAAAATTTTGCAATTGTAACAGGTGTTTTCCTCACCTTCTTTGTAATAGGAATCTGGCATGCAGCTAACTGGACATTTGTCACTTTGGGCCTTTTACAAGGTGTAGCAATTGTTTATGAGTTTTATTCCAAGAAAAACCGGTTGAAATTTGCTTCCCGCTTTCCTAAAAGTTTGGTTAATGCACTTAGCCGGATAATAGTATTCCTGTTTGTTAGCTTTTCAATGGTTTTCTTTTTCTCACAGTCAATCTATGATGCATGGTATTTTATCAGTCACCTTTTTAGCTTTAATTCGCAAGTACATGATTATCAGTCGATAATACCTGACAAATTAGCTTTCTTTCTTTCGCTTGCTGGTTTTCTGCTTATTTTCGTTGCCGAAATGTTGAATGAAAAGGGTAAAAATTTACTCTCTATTTTCCTTAAACAGCCAATATGGTTAAAATGGACATTTTATTTGGGATTAATTTTGGCAATTTATTTGTCAGATTCCAGGTTATTACAGATTGAATATATGAGGTTTTAATTTCTGAGCAGGATTAAGTGCCTTATCCCTTGAAGTTCAAATAAATAATTGATAATTTATTTCATAAAAAAACATTTCAATGACATTAATACCTCAAAGGTTGCTTGCTGAAGGATTGGTATTTTCTGCCATGAAATTTCCTCAAAAAACCGCCATAATTGTTAAAGGCAAAGAATATACTTATTCTGAATTAAAGGAATATTCCGAAAAATTAGCCTTGCATTTATCAAAAGCCGGAATTAAAAAAGGGGACAGGGTTGCCGTTTCAATGGAAAATTCATGGCAGACTATAGTCTCTATATATGGTATCACAATGTCTGGCGCAGTTTTCTTAGTTATCAATCCTCAGACAAAAGCAGATAAATTACAATATATTCTTAATGACAGTAGGGCAAGAATTCTGATTTCAAGCAGTATGCTCAAATACGAGCTATCATCTGCTTTGCAGGATGCTGAAACTATTGAGGAAGTAATTATTACAGGAAATCCAAACGTATTGGAAGTAGGAAATTCAACATTCAGGTTGACGAATTTTGAAAACATTTTTTCCGGAGAAACTGAAGCAATAAATCTTCCCGCCATAATTCCTAACGACCTGGCTGCTTTAATTTATACTTCCGGAAGCACAGGATTTCCCAAAGGTGTTATGATGACCCATCAATCCATGGTTTTTACGACATGGAGCCTGATAGAATATTTAAGATTATCTGAGGAAGATCGATTAATGTTACTCTTACCTCTTGCTTTTGATTACGGTTTATACCAATTATTAATGGCAATTACTGTTGGCGGAACACTTATTGTTGAGCAGTCGTTCATTTTTCCTGCTTCTATTTATAGAAATATTGAGAAATATCAGCCTACTGTTTTCCCTGGTGTGCCTACAATTTATGCCATGATGATTGCTTCTGCAAAAGAAAATTCTATCTCATTCGATTGTATAAAGAAAGTTACAAATACAGCAGCTGCTTTACCGAACGAATTTATTCCTGATCTGAAAAAGATATTCCCAAATGCTTTGATCTTTAAGATGTATGGATTAACAGAATGTAAACGAGTATGTTATCTTGAGCCAGAGCTTGTTGACATAAAACCATCTTCGGTAGGGAAAGCCATACCCGGAACTGAGGTTTTTCTGTTGTCACCGGAAGGGAATCCTGTTCAGCCAGGTGAGGCGGGAATATTACATATTCGCGGACCTCATGTAATGCTGGGTTATTGGAATAAAGAAGAATTAAGCCGGGAAATGCTCAAATCAGGTAATTTGCCTGGAGAAAAGATACTTTGTTCCAACGATTTGTTCAAGATGGATGAAGAAGGATTCTTATATTTTCAGGGTCGAACGGATGATATTATCAAAACCCGGGGTGAGAAGGTCAGCCCAATTGAAATAGAGAACGTAATATATAAAATAGAAGGTGTTAAAGAAGTGGCTGTTATTGGCATTCCGGATGATATTATGGGTGAATCTATCATTGCATTTATTACCGCACACGATGGACACGGATATTTGACTGAAAAGGATATTCAGAAAGAATGCATGAGCAAACTGGAGGTGTTCATGGTTCCTCAAAAGGTTTCATTTTTAAAGGAAATGCCTAAAAGCCCTAATGGAAAAATTGATAAAAAGGAATTGAAGAAAATACTTTTTGAAAATGAATAAAGAAGTGCTTTTTAATAACCTCAAGACTCTTTTAGCTGACAAACTCAATCTTCTGAGCGATAAACCCGAAGAAACAGTCGACTCAACATTAAAGGCACTTTGGTTTCTTTCAGCCGGAATTCCGAAATCAGTTGAAGAAGCAACTAAACTGGATTTGCCTGAACTAACATTACAGCAAGTTGCTTCGCTTCAGAACCTGGTAGAACAGAGACTCCATAATACACCTCTTGCTCATATTACGGGTCGGCAGAGTTTCATGAGTATCGAAATGTTGTCTGACAAAAGAGCGCTTATCCCCCGGAAAGAAACCGAAATCCTCGGACGTAAAGCATTCAATTTGTCTGTTGAAATTGCTAAAGAAAAGAAAGAAGTCAAGGTTATCGATGTTTGCTGCGGAGCTGGAAATCTGGGACTGGCAATAGCCTATTATAACCCGAATGCTAATGTATCCTGCACTGATCTTTCGCAGGAAGCGGTTGATCTGACTAATGATAATATTTCATTTCTTGGTTTAAATCAGCGTATAAGCACAAAACAGGGGGATCTGTTTTCTGCTTTTGAAAATGATGCATATTTTGGTAAAACTGATCTAATTGTCTGCAATCCTCCTTATATTTCTTCGGCTAAGGTTCCAAAAATGATTTCAGAGATTTCTGAAAATGAACCTGTATTAGCTTTTGATGGCGGTATGCTGGGTACTAAAATAATCCTGAAACTAATTAGTGAATCCCCTAAATATCTGGTCAAGGAAGGATGGGTAATTTTTGAGGTTGGAGTTGGGCAGGGGCCTTTTATTATGCAAATGTGTGAGCGAACCGAATTATATGATAAAGTTGAATCTGTCTCAGACGATTTGGGGAATGTTCGGGTAATACTTGCCAGAAAATCCTAAATTATTTAATATCAGATATTTAATATTCCGAAACGCCTAGTATTTATAAAGGATTCTATATTTTTGATCTTGGAAAAGAGATAATATACTGCTTTAGTGATTTTAAGGATTATACAGATGAACAAGAACTATTATTATTTCACTTTGAATATAAACAAAAGAAATTTTCATTTTACTGAAAATTGCTCTTGATCTTTTAGCGTGCTCTTGAAATTGCGCTGGACCGAACATCACATTAATGATCTTTGATTACTTTTGTTCAGATAATATTAATCCTTCCGTCAAACCTTGGTAGATTTAAATACTAACAACTTAAACTAAATAAACCAGGCCATGAAACGTTTTAAACCTATATTCATCATTGTAATTGTAACATTTTTATCGCAATTACTTGTTCAATGTACCAATAATAAGACCCAAAATATGAATGAGTATAAAATATTATTCCTTCATCATAGTACAGGTACTGCAATATGGAGAGGAGGGAGTAAATCAATTGAAAAAAAAGGCATACATCTCGGACCTGCGTTCGATGTTCCCAGGTGGTTCAAAAAGTATAATAAGGCTAAAGGGACTTCCTATAAGATAACAGAACATGCTTTTCCTAATACAGAACCTTATGGCTGGAATAACTACCCATATGATTATTATAATATTTGGGTGAAAAATGCAGGAGATAAAGTATATAAAGGGGAGAAAACATTGGAGATGCTGACCAAAGAATATAAAGTGATCATATTTAAACATTGTTACCCGGTGAGTTTTTTGAATTCAGATTCACTTGATGTAAATATTGATTCGCCAGAGCAGACTATTGAAAATTACAAATTGCAGTATATAGCATTAAAAGAGAAACTTTTACAGTTTCCTGATACAAAATTTATTCTCTGGACTGGCGCTGTTATGGTTAAATCTCTCTTGCCTGAAGCTAATGCGGTATTGGCAAAATCATTTTTTGATTGGGTAAGGACAACCTGGGATACGGATAATGATAATATCTTTTTGTGGGATTTTTATGAATTAGAAACAGAAGGAGGATTATGGATAAAACCTGAGTTTGCTGAATCTCTTACTAATTCTCATCCTAACAAGGACTTTGCTCAGAAAGTCGCTCCGTATTTTTGCCAAAGAATAGTGGACGTGATAGAAAATAATGGAACCAAAACAATGCTTACGGGCAAATACAAATAGAAGAAATATAAAAAACAAGTGATTCGTACGAATATTTTTTTTTTTGATTCAATAATACGTATAATTTAAAATTTGTTTTTAAACTTCTTATCAGGAGCTTCTTTTAAAACAAAACAGACAATACAATTAATTAATCCGAAAATAAATTATAGCAAAATAAAAAATAAGTAGTCTATGGAAGATTTAGTTCATGTAAAAGATAAAATCAGACAATTTATTGTTGAAACAACATTTGCACCTGAAGAACAGGTAAAAAACGAAACATTAATTTTTGTTGAAGGAATTTTTGATTCAATGGGATTCGTTTCTCTGATCAACTTCATTGAGGAAGCTTTTTCGATTAAAGCAAAGGATTCGGAGCTTTTAGAGGATAATTTTGAATCAATTGATGCTATCGCCGGATTCATTCAAAGCAAATTAAACTAATCATTTCCAATGTGCGGGATTGCAGGGATATTTAATTATCCATTATCTGGTGAGCTGTCTTACGAAAATCATCTGAAGAGAATGCTCTCTGTGATAAATCACAGGGGGCCTGACGAATCAGGAATTTATTTAAGTGAAAAGGTTGGCCTTGGAAGTGTCAGGCTGAGTATTGTCGACCTGTCAACAGGTCAGCAACCTTTATCAGATACATCCGGCAAGTATTGGATTGTATACAACGGAGAGGTTTTTAATTATATTGAACTTAGGAAAGACCTCGAGAAAAAAGGAGTTAAATTCAGGACAACCAGTGATACAGAAGTAGTTGTACAGATGTATGCCATGTATGGCGCCGGATGCCTGAAATATTTTAACGGACAGTTCGCTTTTTGTATTTGGGATAAAAATAAACAGGAAATGTTCCTGGCCAGGGATAGGGTAGGGATAAGACCTTTGTTTTACTGGTCGCAGAATCAGAGTTTTGCTTTCTGTTCTGAAATAAAAGGCATCTTCACACTCGATAGAGTTCAAAAGGAACTGGATTCTGAAAGCCTTGCTCAGGTTTTTACTTTTTGGACCACTCTCTCACCCAATACACCTTTTAAGGGTATCAGGGAATTGCCACCAGGTCATCACATGACAGTTAAAAATGGAATAGTAAATATTCAGCGGTATTGGAGAATGGATTTTCCGGCATTTGATGCACCAAATACTAGTATTTTATCCCGTAAAGTTGAGGAACTCGAAGAATTATTAACTGATGCTGTTCGAATAAGGCTCCGTGCTGATGTTCCGGTGGGAGCCTATTTAAGCGGAGGGCTTGATTCAAGTGTAACCACAGCCTTAATTCATAAGATTGATCCTGGAATCCTGAACACTTTTTCAATTGGATTTAAAGAAAAAGCGTTTGATGAAACAGCGTATCAACTTGAGTGTGCAAAATATTTCGATACCCATCATACAGCATTTGAATGCACATCAAATGAAATAGCTGAACAATTTGAAAATACTATCTGGCATAGCGAATTTCCACTCCTCAGAACTTCACCTACGCCTATGTTCCTGCTTTCGAAAAAAGTAAGGGAAAGTAATATTAAAGTTGTCATTACAGGTGAAGGAGCCGATGA
Organism: Bacteroidales bacterium; assembly: GCA_038204995.1. Classification (GTDB taxonomy): domain Bacteria; phylum Bacteroidota; class Bacteroidia; order Bacteroidales; family UBA4417; genus UBA4417. The sequence goes on from JBBRCH010000002.1 coordinate 58,329, forward strand.
AGTATTGGCTGGATACAATATTTTTAAGGAGGCAAAAATCCGAAGGTTTTGGGCAAATGAACCGGGTTCTTTATCAAGGCCAAAGCTATTATCAAAATTGTATCCTTATCTTCCAATGATGGGTCAATCCAGTAATACTGCACTTAAGATGTTCTTCGGATTTAAGCTCAGTGAAACAAATGATCCGTTATATTCGCATTTATTACGCTGGCATAATACTTCAAGGATAAAATCCTATTTTTCTAAAGATTTTGCTTCCACGCTAAAAGACTATAATCCGCTGCCTGATTTGTATTCTTCTCTTCCTGACGACTTTGATGGCTGGAGTGACCTGGCTAAATCCCAATACTTGGAATCTACTATTTTTATGTCCGGATATTTACTGTCATCACAAGGGGATCGCATGGCAATGGGCAATTCTGTTGAAGGCAGATACCCGTTTCTGGATTACAGACTGATTGAATTTGCTGCAAAATTGCCCGAGCGTTTCAAGCTGAACTGTTTGAATGAGAAATTCCTGCTTAAAAAAATGAGTTCAGGTAAAATTCCCGAGTCTATTACAAAAAGGTCGAAACAGGCATACCGGGCGCCAATTGCAAGTAGTTTTTTTAACACAGATACACCTTCATATGTAGATGAAATCTTATCTGAAAATACCATAAAACAATATGGATTATTTGATCATGATAAAGTGCAGGGCCTGATAAGAAAGATGAAAACTATGTCTGCTGTATCGGAAATGGATCAGATGGCTGTTTCCGGCATTCTCTCAACTCAAATTCTTTACAAATTATTTATTAGTGAATCTATTAGCGTAAATTCAGCTTGTCTGGCTAATCTTAGAATTGTGAAAGAGTAAATTCATAAGTGAATGCCTGCTTTAATAGTTATTTCTTGAGGGTTAATTATTGATAGTATCAATTAAATTTATTTAATATTTTTATTGAATGTGTAAGATCAGTTTGTGTTCAGTTTAAGCCTGATAAAGTTGATTGGAAAAATAGAAATATAAGTTTGTTGAATAGTATAAAGTATTATCAAAAAAAATAATTCTATTAACAGGCAATTAAGTGTATGTGTGGTTTCGTTGGTATATTAAATAAAGATGGAAAAGTTGCTGATAGTGATGTGCTTACTAAAATGGCAACTACTATCCATCACAGGGGACCCGATGAAGATGGTCTGTTTCTTGAAGGCAATGTTGGTTTCTTTCATAAAAGGCTTTCAATCATTGACCTGAGTACCGGGCAGCAACCAATGAGTTACGATGAATGCACCATTGTATTCAATGGCGAGATATACAATTATATTGAGTTAAAAAAGGAATTAATACATAAAGGTCATACGTTTATCACTACTTCTGACACGGAGGTTCTATTGCATTTGTACAGGGAATTCGGAGATGGATTTGTAGAGCTTTTAAACGGAATGTTTGCTTTCATTATTTTTGATCAACGGAATAAAAGATTCTATATAGCTAAAGATCATTTTGGAATTAAACCGTTGTATTGGTATCAGGATAGTCAGAAAATTGTTTTTGCAAGTGAAATAAAGGCATTGCTGGCACACCCTGGAATCAAATCCGAGTCTGATAGCCATAACCTGCATGAATATCTCACATTCCAGTTCGTTCTTGGTGAGGAAACTATGTTTAAAAATATTTATAAAGTGAAAGCGGGACACTTTATGACTATTGATCTGAATTCATGGGATATTAAGTCAACTAAATACTGGGAGCCGAATTTTAAACTTGATCAATTTCATACGGAAGAATACTTTATAGTTGAACTTCAGAAGATACTGGATGAAACAATTTCCCAGCAACTGCGGAGCGATGTTCCGTTAGGAACATATTTGAGCGGAGGCCTCGATTCATCTTTGGTAACAATAATGGCTTCCAGATTTCTGAATAAACCTATTAAATCCTTTAGCGGAGCTTTTAACGAAGGCGCTGAATTTAATGAACTGGAATTTGCCCGCATAGCTGCAAGGGAAGCAGGATCGGAGCTATATGAAGTATTTCCGACAGAGCAGGAGTTTATCGACTTGATGCCCAAACTGATATACCATCTGGATGAACCTGTTGCAGGTCCAGGTCTTTTCCCTCAATATATCGTTTCCAGACTTGCTTCAAACCATGTCAAGGTTATATTAGGAGGACAAGGCGGCGACGAGATATTCGGAGGTTATGCAAGGTATTTGATCGCTTATCTTGAACAGGCTCTTAAAGGTGCAATTTTCGAATCAAATGAAGAAGATGAGCATATTGTTTCCTTAGGATCAATTCTACCGAATCTTCCCTCATTAAGGCAATATATTCCAATGATGAAGAGTTTCTGGAACGATGGAGCTTTTGAACCAATGGACCGAAGGTATTACAACCTCATTAACAGAATGGGAACCACAAGCAGTTTTCTGCATCCTGAGTTTTTGAATGAACGGAACGAAACAGCAATTTTCAATAAATTCTCCACTATTTTCAACCATTCCGATACAAAGAGTTATTTTAATAAAATGACACACTTCGATATGTCAGGAAGTCTTCCCGGATTGCTGCAGGTAGAAGACCGGGTTAGTATGGCTGTTTCGATTGAATCGCGGGTTCCTCTTCTTGACAGGCGAATAGTTGATCTTATTTCACGCATGCCAGCCGGAATGAAGTTTAAGGGAGGTGAAATGAAGTATTTGCTGAAAAGAACCATAAAAGATATCATGCCGGAGAAAATTATGGGACGCAAGGATAAAATGGGATTTCCGGTTCCTTTGCATATATGGTCAAAAAATAAAGCAAAAGGGTTTATTTTAGATACCTTATTATCCAAAAACTCAAAAGAACGTAATATTATCAATACGAAACTGATAGAAAAACTCATTAATTCCGAGCAGCCCTTCAGCAGGGGGTTATGGGGGCTTTTATCTTTGGAATTATGGTATAATCAATTTATTGACAATTAGAATTTATGGAAAAACAATTATCTCCAATTCATGCAGAATCCTGGAAAGTTGAAAAAATAGGTGTCGTGGGACCTGGTATTGTTGGAATGCCAATGGCAAGTATGCTTGCCCATGCAAAAATTAAAATTGGAACAAAGGAACCGGCGCAAGTCGTTATTGTTCAGAGAAACTCCAAAAACTCCGGTTGGAAAGTTGATTCCATCAACGCTGGCAAATCAGTTATAGGTGGTATTGAACCTGATTTATATGATATTACAAGAGAAGCTGTAAGCGCAGGTAATCTTAAGGCAAGTTCCGATTTTTCCGAGCTTTCGGATGCTGATGTTATTCTTGTATCCGTACAAACTGATAAAAAGGAATTCGAACCTGATTACGGACCCATGTTCGGCGCACTGGAGAAGTTGGCAGAAGCCTTGCAGAAAAAACCTTCGTCAAAGGTTCCTTTGGTAATATTTGAATCTACACTAGCTCCGACTACGATGGATACTCTTTTCAGGGAGTATTTCAAGAAATATGGATTGGTAGAAGGGGAGAACATCCTTTTAGGAAATAGTCCAAACAGGGTGATGCCTGGTCGTTTGGTTGAAAGGATCAGAGAATCAGATAAACTTGCAGGCGGATTGCATCCTGAAACGCCAAAACTCATCGCTAAACTGTATAATCATATAGTAACAAATGGTGAAATTTTCCAAACTAACTGCCTGACTGCTGAAATTGTAAAAACTCTTGAAAACGCCTACCGCGATGTTCGGATAGCTTTTTCGTCGGAGATTGTAAGGTATTGTGATGAAAATAATATTGACTTTTACGTGGTACGCGATAAAGTAAACGCTTTGCTTTCGCAGTCTGATAATGCAACAAACGATCCTAATGCAGTGCCTTCCGGAGGCATTCTGATTCCTATGCTGGGAGTGGGCGGTCATTGTCTTCCTAAAGATGGTATTCTGCTCTGGTGGAGAAATATTGAATCAGGTACTGACACGGCTGATAGTTTAATATTACATTCCAGAATAATAAATGATGAATCACCCTCATATACATTTCAACAGGCAGAGAAGTTTTTTGGTGTTATGAAAGATAAAAAAATAGCCTTGCTTGGAGTCGCTTACCGCTTTAATTCGGAAGATACACGGAATTCCCCAACCCTCGCCCTCGCAAATCATCTCAGGGATTACGGTATATCATACATTATGCATGATCCATATGTAAAAACAGATGATCAGAACCTTCAGAAATATAGCCAGGAAAATCATTTTACAAATAACCTGGAAGAGGCAATTAAAGATGCTGATTATATTTTCATGTGCACTCCACATAAAGAATACATCGATAATAAGCAGAAAATTACCGGCTATAATAAATCATTAAAAGGCCTTTTGGATGCATGCAATATATACCAGTCTGAATATTTTGAATCCATCGGTATACCTTATTCCGGTATTGGTCGTGGAAAAAAACAGCCTGCCAGAGAATTCACAGATTTTGTGTACAATAGTTTTCAGGCAATGGAACATGGGCTGGCAAATGAATTAATGGAACTTATCGAATTTTATAATGCTAATTATGCATTTGATGAATTTAATAAAGTTAAGTTTTCGGAAGTTCAGAAACTTGCCAGAACCTGCTCTACCGGTTGCGTGATTGCTGAATCGTTAGCGGTTATTAATGTCCCAACTTACAACGGATTTAATTCCAAACTTGCAGCTTACGCAGGTACTTTAAAGGGATGAGGCTGAATTACTAAAGCAATTTATTTTTTAATCATCTCAACCTGACACTGAGATTAAAAATCAACTTTTAACCGCAAATAGTTTTATCATTTGCACATTTACTGAATCTCAATTCGTTTTGGCTATTTTAACTACCTACTGCATATTTAAATAAAACTGTTGATGCCTGATAAAGAAACATGGGGGATAATTGGCGGAGGAATGTTGGGGATGACTCTCGCATTGAGGCTTGCGCAACAAGGATATAAAGTGACCATTTTTGAGTCGGGCGATAAGCCCGGCGGCTTGACCCGCTCATGGGAAATGGATGGAATAAGTTGGGATCGCTTTTATCATGTTATTCTGATGTCCGATTTGAATACCCGAAAAATAATTAAAGAAATTGGACTTGAGAAGGAATTCAAATGGGTTGAAACGAAAACGGGATTTTATTCTGGAGGAAAACTCTACTCAATGTCGAATATAATAGAGTTTTTTAAGTTTCCCCCGATTAATCTTATTGATAAATTCAGGCTGGGACTTACTATTTTTGCTGCTTCCCGTATTAAAGACTGGAGAAGACTTGAAAACACTCTTGTATCAGATTGGTTAATATCCTGGTCCGGAAAGAATGTGTTTGATAAAATATGGCTTCCTCTCTTAAAGGCTAAGTTGGGTGAAAACTACCATAAGACATCTGCAGCTTTTATTTGGTCAACTATTCAGAGGATGTATGCAGCAAGAAGAAGCGGACTGAAAAAAGAGATGTTTGGTTATGTAAGCGGAGGCTATGATGTCATTAATAAAAGCTTTGCAAGTCATCTTCAGCAATCAGGTGTTGAGTTTAAATTAAACACAATAATTGACCAGGTCAAAACAAATGAAAATGGTTCTATAAGCATTACAACTTTTGAAGAGAAAGATGAATATACTTTTAACCGGGTTATCTCAACATTATCTTCTTCTCAATCGGTAAAAATAGCAGGAAGCCTGACGGAAAATGAAAAGGAAAAACACCGGAAGGTTAAATACCTTGGGGTGATTTGTCCTTCGGTTTTACTCAGTAAGCCTATATCTCCATATTATGTAACGAACATCACTGATACGGGCACTCCATTCACTGGTATTATTGAAATGAGCGCACTTATTGACAAAGATGCAGAATTAAAAGGAAGGAATCTGGTGTATCTTCCAAAATACGTGGATTCGGATGATGCATTGTTTGATGCTGACGATAGCGAAATCCGAAAAATATTTCTTGGAGCCTTGTTTAAGATGTATCCTGAAATTTCGGAGTCAGATATTTTGTTTTTTGGAGTTTCAAAGGCTAAAAATGTTTTTGCACTTCCAACCATTGGTTATTCGACTAAGGTTCCGGAGATTAAAACTTCAATTCAAAATTTTTATATTGTCAACTCTGCGCAGATCATTAATGGAACGCTTAATGTAAATGAAACCATACAGGTTGCCGAAATGAAACTTAAAATGATACTTGATGGCCTCCAATAGGAATGCCAAACCATTGGCAAGTGTTTCCCTTGACCTTGATAATCAGTGGTCGTACATGAAAATACATGGTGATGAAGGTTGGGATAATTACCCTTCCTATTTCGATATTTTCGTTCCCCATGTTTTGGATGTATTGGATGAATTAAAGCTGAAAATAACTTTTTTTATTGTAGGAAAAGATACTGAGCGTGAAGAAAATTGCAAATACCTGAAAATGATTTCGGACAGAGGGCATGAAGTGGGTAATCATTCTTATCATCATGAGTCCTGGCTTCAGACCTATAGTTATGAGCAGATAGAGAAAGAAATCATTATGGCCGAAACTGCCATTGAATCTGTTACCGGACAAAGAACAACAGGTTTCAGAGGACCTGGGTTTAGCTGGAGCAAAGATTTACTCAAAGTACTTGAAAGCAGGGGGTATCACTACGATGCATCTACTTTGCCTACCTACCTTGGTCCCTTTGCAAGGATGTATTATTTCAGTCAATCTGATCTTACAAAAGAAGAGAAGAAAGCCCGTAAGGAACTCTTTGGAAAATTCAGTGAAGGTTTCAGGAATCTTAAACCTTATACTTGGGATTTGGGAGATGGAAAAAAAATTGTTGAAATGCCTGTTACTACGTTTCCTGTTTTTAAATTACCATTCCATTTAAGCTATTTGATTTTCATCAGTAATTTTTCGATGCCTTTAATGAAATTATACCTTGGCCTCGCAATTCGGTTATGTAAAGTAACAAAAACACCCGTAAGCTTTCTTCTGCATCCGCTCGACCTTATTGGCGGGGATCAAATTTCTCAGCTTGCCTTTTTCCCGGGAATGAACATTTCGAGTAAGAAAAAAGTGGAAGTATTTAAAAAAATTATGGGTATTCTCAGTAAACACTTTGAACTGGCGAATATGTCAAATCATTATTCTTTCATTATAGGTAATTCAAAAATGAAAGTTAAAATTCTCTGAAAATTACTATAGCATAAGACTCAATTTACTCATATTTGTTCTCAATCACTTCAAATATCATGATAGAAAAATCAGCAAAATCAGATGTCAGGCCTTTAGTTTCATTGATTACACCCGGCTTTAATGAAGAAGCAATTGTAATTGAAAATTTAGGAATAATATGTGATTATATGAAAAGCATGGAAAATCAATTTCAATGGGAATTGATTTTCATTAATGATGGAAGTAAGGATAACACAGGCTTTCTTGCTGATCAGTTTGCAGAAGATCATCAAAATGTGAAGGTAATCCATCATCCTTTTAACCTAAATCTTGGAAATGCATTAAAAACCGGATTTGCTCATGCTGCCGGAGAATATATTATTACACTCGATCTTGATCTTAGTTATGATGTTACTCACATAAAAGCATTACTGGATACCCTCCAGGCCACAGGAGCAGACCTGGTAATAGCCTCCCCATATATGAAAGGCGGAAAAGTGACAGCAGTGCCTTTTTTCAGGCTTCTTATGAGTAAATGGGTAAACCAATTTATGCGATTAGCCGCTCAGGAGAAGTTTCATACGTATACAGGTATGGTAAGAGGATACAAAGCCAAGTTCCTGAAAAGTTTAAATCTAAAGACTAAAGATTATGAAATTAACCCGGAAATAATATATAAGGCTATGATACTCCGGGCCCGTATTATTGAAATTCCAGCTCATCTGGATTGGACTGAACAAAATAAAGTTGCAGATAAGAGAACCTCAAGCATCAGGGTACTTAGAGGCTTTTTCTCAGGAATCATGGCAGGATTTATTTTTCGTCCATACCTATTTTTTTTAGGCATAGGATCTTTTCTGATGTGTCTTTCTTTATATGAATTGGTTTGGCTTTTCTATGATACATTAGCTGCTATTCCTCAACTGCTGCAAGATATTTCTTATTTAGAAAGTCCCTTCTCCTATAGCCTTTCTATGCAATTTCAAAAAAACCCCCAGTCTTTCTTAGTCGGTGGAATAACTTTTCTTGCTGCAATCCAATTTTTAAGTTTAGGCTTTCTTTCTCTTCAGAGTAAGCGATATTTTGAGGAACTTTTTCATTTGGGAACGGCATTGAAAGAACTAAAAGATAACAAGAGTAAGTAACAATACGCAAAAACAGAAATGATGAACTTATTGAAGAAAGCTATAAAAGGTGATAAATTGTCTGACTTTTCAATAATTATTGGAATTTTACTCTTTTTGGGGTTTGGCTATTTTTTCATAGCTTATCGCAGCTTTTTGCCTCTTTTTATTTGTTTAGCATATATCAGCTTTTATAAGTATAATGAAAAAAATGAAAACACTAAAATATTCAGATTTTCATTTCTGATGTTGTTCATTGCGTCAGTTATTGCATATACGATATTTACCATTAAATATTTTCATCCCGGTGAGTGGGATTTTACTTGTTTCTATCTATATGGAAAAGTGGCTGTTGCCGGTTTGAATTTTTACAGCCCTCATGATTACTATAGTATAATAAAATCAGTTGATCTGCCTATGCCGCTATCAAATGAATTTGCAAGGGAAATGTTAGATGTTGGATGCCCCTATCCACCTCCTACATTGTTATTGTTTTCAACTTTGGGGTTTTTTTCTTTCGGAAATGCTTTCATTTTCTGGTTTCTTTTAAACCATTTCTTTTTGCTTGGAAGCATAGTATTGATAAAAAATATTTTCTTTGAAAAAACAAAATATCTTGGAATAATGATGGCAGTCATTTTGCTTGCTACTTTTAATGCAACCCTATTAACAAATTCGTATGCACAGATATTGTTTATTCTTTTATTCACCTTGCTTATGGCTTATAAATACAGAGAAAAACCTATAAGTGGATTGTATCTGGCCCTGGCAATATTCTTAAAACCTTTTATTGTAATTTTGTTTTTTTATTACATTATTACAGGTAAATTCCGTTCTGCAGGGGTTTTCATTTTAAGCTGTATTGGTATTTGTTTTATTACTTTTGTTTTTTTTGGTTACCAACCCTTTAGTGAATATATAATAAACAATCCGACACTCAGGGAGCCAGACTGGCTTTTTACTGAAGGTACTAATCAATCACTATTAGCTGAACTTCTAAGATCTCTTCCTGGTAATCAATCAATCGCAAGAATGCTATATGTCTCTATTTCATTTATTTTATTGGCAATGACCACTATACTTATATATAAAAATAAACTAAATAAAAAAAAATACGATGTTTTCTTTCCCATTCTGCTTGCTTTCTCTTTAATCGTTTATCCAAGCGGGCAATATAATTATCCCATTGTACATATACTTAGTATATTGATTCTTCTTACGTATTTCAGAAGACTTGAAGTTGCAGCATTGCTTGTTTTTGCTTTTTACATGGTAAGTTATGCAGGATTATTATATGTTAATATTTTTATTCTAACTGTTTCTGTAATTATTCTTTATAAAGAGAAATTTACAGGAATTTACCAGGATATCAGTGCATCACTAAAACCTGATTTTTGATTTGTTGGACGACTCAAATTTAACACTGATCTTTTGCTTACTTCTGTTATAGTTACTGCTGATGATCTTGGATTAGATCCGGAAATTAATCGGGGAATTGTTGACGCATTTCGAAATGGAATTGTATCTTGTGCAGCATTATTAATGAATGCTCCATTTACAGACGAAGGAATTTTAATAGCAAAAGATAACCCTGATTTAGAAGTTGGTATTCATTTATCAATAGTTGAGGGATATTCTTTAAGAGGTGTTAAGTCAACTATTACGTGCGAAACGAATTATTTTGAAAATGGAGTTTGTTTAAAAAAAGATTGGAAGGAGTTTATTAAATCTTATTTAAAAGGAAATATAGATTTCAGAGAGCTCGAAGATGAACTTGAACTTCAGATTCTTAAGTTCAGGAATCATTTCAATACTATCCCATTTCTTAATTCAACGCAGCATTTACATCTTCTACCCGGGGTATGGAGAATTGTTTTTAGTCTTTGTAAGAAGTATGATGTAAAGGCGGTAAGGCTTCCCCGAATGACATGGCCAAATAAATTCTGGTTAAATAAGAAATTGCCCTATCTTATTCCTTTCAATATTTTAGGATCATTCAGTAGAAATAATTTGTTACAATCTTACATTAAATGTACCGACGATATTATAGGGTTGCAGTATTCAGGGAGAACCAACACATTTAAATTGTTATTTATTTTAAAAAATATCAGACGGAAAAATATTGAGATTATTATGCATCCGGGATATCATAGCGAGTATTTATCCAGGCAACTGCCTGATTCTTACACTAATTTTTTTTGGGAGGAAGAGTTGAAAGCAGTTAAATCTATAGAAGTTAAAAATTTTTTGACGAATAATAGAATTCAATTAGTAAAATTCTCAGACTTATAACCAGTAATAAGATGAAAAAGATATCCATCGTAATTCCGGCACATAATGAAGAAGAGAGTCTTCCTTACCTTATTAATTCTCTCACTGATATGCTTTCAGATAAAGGCTTTTTATTAGAGATATTAATTGTTGATGATGGCAGTACGGATAATACTTTTGAAGTAGTTAAAGATTTTAATAAAAAATCGGATTTCGTAAAAGGAATCAAGCTTTCAAGAAATATGGGTCACCAGGCTGCTTTGGATTGTGGATTGCGTCATTCTACCGGAGACGCAGTTATAAGTATGGATGCCGATATGCAACACCCGCCAGATTTAATTCCTAAAATGATTGACCTTTGGAAAAACGAAGGATATGAAATTGTATTAACTTCAAAGATCGAGAACGGTGATACTGGGTTCCTTTATCGGATCTGGTCGAAAATGTTTTATTCTGTTTTTAATAAATGGTCAGATTTGAAATTAACACCGAATGGTTCTGATTTTAGATTAATGGGTAGAAAGAGTCTTGATGCAATATTGAAAATGCCTGAATATCATAAATTTTACAGGGGACTGGTTCACTTTGTCGGTTTTAAGACTATAACAATACCTACAAAAGTAGATAAACGGGTTGCAGGAAAAAGGTCTTATACTTTTCTGAAATCACTAAAACTCGCTTCTGACGGGTTATTCTCATTTTCTGATTTTGCATTAAAGTTGCCCTTTTTTTTTGGAATTATTGCATTGATAATTGTAATTCTCTATTTGATTTATGTGATCGCAGGTATATTCCTTTTTAATTTCCAGTTTGTAAAAGGATGGCCTTCCACCATAACATTGATAATAATGTCAATGGGTCTTCAATTGATTTTTATGGGAATTATCGGCTTATACATTAGTAAAATATTTATTGAGGTTAAAAGGCGGCCTCAATATTTTAAAGATGAAGTTGTAGGACACTTTATATCCGATGAAAAAGTTTAAACTTGCAAATAGTTGTATTGAATTTTTAAAGGATGAAAATTATTAATATGTATTATTTATTGTTTAATTAATTCCATTAAATTATTTCAAGGCGAATGAACAAGCCAACCGAATTAGATAGATCATAAAACAGACTTTTTAATAACAATTAAATGTCTTCAATTTACCTATAAAAATAAAAAAAGTTACATTAATGTCTTGAACTATTGCCTTCTTTATTAGTGAAATAAGATCTAAATCTTCCTTTTGAGGAAAAAGCCCTGCTGGAAAAAGAAAATTACGAATTATAAATTACGAATTATGAATTACGAATTACGAATTATCAGGATGATTTACTATTAAGAAATGTAAATCCCCCCAATCGTACCTTTTAAATCCAAAATCGTAAATCATTAAGCCTGTTTCCATCTGCGATTTACGAATTTAGCGAACCGATCTCACGAAGCCTAGCGAGTAATGACTACCGAATGACTACATGTTAGTACGTTCTATTCATAAAGCGTCAAATAGTAAATACATTTACAATCACCAATTCCTTACTTATGGCAGATACGAACAATATATCAGGGACAAAGAAAAAATGGTTTAAGAAACGATTGTTTCTAGTAGCTTTACTGATCTTACTGACTGGAACTTTCTATTTTTCTAAAGATTACAGCGGTGCTGAAACAATCTCTCTTACGAATAACGTCGCCTTTGGATTACCATGTTTAAGCGCCTGTGAATTAGTTGTTCAGGAATATGATAAAGACGGCAATTTATGGGCATCAAGAGGCATGATAATTTATAAATTAGAAAAAGGTGACAATAAATTTAGAAAAATTGCTCATGTTCCTACAGGATTTTCAATTTTCTGGCTTCGTAATTTTTCTATCATTCGAAAATTAACACTTAGACCTGAATGCATCGAAGTGGTTGTTACAAGTTCCGGGAACATTAGCGCATTGTCGGCTGGTAAGATATGGCTTCTTAAAAAAGGGGAAAAAATATTCAAAGAAACATTAAAACTGACCCATTATGGCTTTGGTGATCAGGGCATACGCAATGATGGATTATTAAATCTTCATGATTCTGTTTTTTTGTTTGGAGAATATTTTATAAATCCTGATCATGCTGAAGTAAGATTATTTAAAAGTACAAATAATCAAAATTCATGGGATGCAATATATAAATTCCGTCCTGGACAAATTCGCCATATACATGCAGTTCAGAAGGATCCATACTCAGATAGGTTATGGGTTTGCACTGGAGATGTTTCGGAAGAATCAATAATTGCCTGGTCAGATGATGAATTTCAAACAATTAATATTATTGGACAAGGAAGTCAGGTATGGCGAGTTTGTCAATTAGTATTTACTGAAGATGCAGTGATTTGGGGAACTGACACTGGTCGTGAAAATGTTGCTGGAATATATAGATGGGATAGAAAAACTGCTGAATTGAAGCAATTAAAAAAAATTGATGGAATAGTTTTTTTCGGCACTCTTCTGAAAAATGGAACAATCGTAATGAGCACTAATCGCGAAGGTATGAGAATTGAAAAAGACGATAAAACACGATTGTTTATCATTTCGGAACATGACAGTTTAGAAGCAGGAGCTAGCAGTGTAAAAACAATCGAATGTGGAACATGGAATCATAAGAATAGAGGGTTTTGGTTTAAATTTGCGATGTTGCGTTTTCAACGTGATCAGGGGGGGGCTGCATTGGCTATTACCTGTTTAAATCAGAAGGAACTACCAGATGGTGAATTGATTATTATTTCTGAAGAAACATTGCAATCGCCTATGCTAACCTCAAAATTAATCGAAAGATAGCCAAAAAGTTAAAAAATATGAATGCTTTGTGAATCTGTTATTGCATATATCCAGATTGTCTGTGATCTGTTTTAAACTTAATCGGATTTCAACATAAATTATCAACATACTCTTAATTCAATTCACTTAGTACATGAAAAAAAATTACAAACAATTGATAATCAGATATATGTGTTAGTAAATTGGATTTAACTATTGTCGATAATTGTATTTAATATACTAGTATTCAGTATCGTGAATGATATACTTGCAGGTATGGCACCAAGATACATGAACACCAGTAATGACAGTAAAAATACTATTTTGCTCTCAGCCTTATCGGAAGTTTTCGGGAATAGAATGAATTTAGCCCGAATAAAGTTCTTTGGCTTATTTATTAGTGCTCATTGCAAGATTCAAACAGTGTGCTTTGAGAAGTTGGCAGTCAGTTTTGATTCAGAAGTAAAAGTAGATTCTTCATTACGCAGAATCCAACACTTTATGTCAGATTATCTATTAGAGACCAATCTGATTGCGCGTTTAGTTTTTTCACTACAACTGCATAAACCACTTTATCGTCTGGCATTGGACAGAACCAACTGGAAGTTTGGAAAAGCAGACATCAATTTTCTGGTTCTTACCATTATTTATCAAGGGGTTGCGTTCCCTATTCTTTTTACGATGATGCCAAAATTTGGCAACTCCTCTACAAGTGAACGAATTGAACTGATGCAACGATTCATTGACCTGTTTGGAATTGACAGTATTGATTGTCTGCTTTCAGACAGAGAGTTTATCGGTGATCACTAGCTTGGATATCTCGACAGTTGACGTATCCGATACAACATCCGAATCCGTGAAAACTTCTGGGTAGTCATTCCCAAAAATAGCCATCGGGTAAAAGCCTTGTGGTTGTTCAACCGTTTAAAGATTAATCAGTATGAATTCTTCCACGGTATCGTTTACGTCAATTGCCAACTTTGTAATTTGTCAGCATCGAAAATTAAAAATAAAAAAGGAATTCCAGAACTTCAGATCAGAGTTTCATTCAACAAATGAAGCTCAATCCGTACACAAATAAAAATAGCAAATTGAAACAGCATTCAGAGCGCTTAAGTCAAGTGGCTTTAATATTGAAGATACTCACTTGAGTGATATAGATCGAATTGACAAACTCTTTAGTTTGGTGTTAGTCGCTTTTGTTTGGGCTTATAAAGTTGGAAAATGCTTAGACTCCATTTGCCCGATTAAAATTAAGAATCATGGGCGAAAAGCAAAGAGTTTATTCAATTATGAATTGACCCACCTCACAAATGTGCTGTTTAATAATGATTTAGATAAATTTAAAACATGTTGCCAATTTTTGTCATGTACTTAGTAAATGGTCAGATTTAAAATTAACACCTAATGGCTCTGATTTAAGATTAATGGGGAGAAAGAGTCTGGATGCAACAATGAAAATTCCTGAATACCATAAATTATACAGGGGACTGGTTCACTTTCTTGGTTTTAAGACTGTTACAATACCAACTATAGAAGATAAGTGTTTTGCAGGATAAAGGTCTTATTCATTTCGGAAATCACTAAAACTCGTCTCTGATGGGTTATTCTCATTTTCTAATTTTGCATTAAAGCTGCCTTTTTTTTTTGAATTATTGCATTGAAAATTGTAATGCACTATTTGATTTATGAGATCGCAGATATTATTCTTTTTAATTTCCAGTTTTTAAAGGGATGGCCTTCCACTATATTATTGATAATAATGTCAATGGATCTTCAATTGATTTTTATGGGAATTACCGGTTTATACATTAGTAAAATATTTATTGAGGTTAAAAGGCGGCCTCAATATTTTAAAGATGAATGTGTAGGACACTGTATGACCGATGAAACAGCTTCAACTTTCAAATAGTTGTTTTAATTTTTTTTAAGATGAGAATTATTTATATTTATATTTTTAGTTTAACTGATTACATATAACTATTTGAAGGTAAATGAGCTAGCGAATAGAAATAGATAGATTTTTTTTTGAGAATATTATCATCAGTACTTTTAACCTACCAAAAAACTTTATACTTAAAATGAAAAAAATAAGAAATTCTTTTTTACTTTTCTCTCCATTTCTAATACTTTCAGTAGTAATAATTGTAGCTTCTTTTCATAACGATCTGGTTGGAGATGAAGGCGTATACCTGACTTATGCCCAAAATCTCCTTAGCATCCTATCATCTTCTTCAACTCACCTTAACCTGATGGTGGGTCCTGGCTATCCCTTGGTAATTGCACCGTTTGTGGCATTAAAACTTCCGTTAATCAGCATCGCTTTATTAAATGCAGTTTTTTATTATTTATCTATAGTTTATTTATACAAAGCCCTGGAGCTTATAGTTAAAAATCAGTTAGCAATTATTGTAAGTTTATTTTGGGCTTTTTATTATAATATGTATGAAATTTTTTCATTAATTCAACCTGAGACTTTAGCTCCATTTTTGGTTTCATTGTTATTATACTTTTTGGTTAAGTCATTCCAGGCAGATACAAGAAATGTTCGAAAATATATTTTGCTTTCCGGCTTTATATTTGGTTATCTTGCTTTAACCAAAATCATATTTGGTTATGTATTATTGTTCATGATGATTGGATTTCTTGTATTGTGGCTATTGAAAAGGTCCTCTAAGAATTATAAAATCAGTTTAACTGTTTTGTTTATAGCTCTGGCGACAACTGCTCCATATTTGATTTATAACTATCATATTACTGAGGAAATATTTTATTGGGGCAACTCCGGTGGAAACAATATGTATTGGATGAGTACACCTTATGAAGAAGAATACGGTAGTTGGTTTCCTGATCCTAAACCTATATCCGATTCAGTTATTGTTTTAGGGAGTTTATCCGAGTTCAGACACAAAGAGCATATCGAAATAAAAAGTCAAAGCCGCACTATACCAGGTACAAATGATTATATTTCATTTAATCATTTGGCTGATTTTGAGAAGATTAGTAACTTAACTATTACCGAAAAGGATAAAGCCCTGAAGAGAATGGCAGTTCACAATATTAAGACCAATCCTACTAAGTTTTTAAAAAATTGCTTTAGCAATCTGGGAAGGATTTTATTTAATTATCCTTATTCATATAAATATCAAAAACCTGGAACATTATTTAGATTCCCGCCTACCGGAATTCTTCTTGTATTCTTGCTTTTCAGTATTATTCCAACTGTAATAAATTGGAAAAGAATACTTTTCCCTATACGGTTTTTAATTATTGTTTTTTGTTTGTACATGGGGGGATCCTTGATCGGTAGTGCAGAAACAAGGATGTTTACTATTATGGTTCCGATCTTACTTATATGGATATCCTTCGTGATTCAAAGAACAGTAAAAATAAATTTAAAATTCGATAATAAGCTAAAGGAATGATTGATTGTAATTAAATCCATGAATTGTTTTACCATATATATTCAAACAAATTCTAATTACTTTGAATTTGGTCACTGAATGAATTGCTTCCGGAATTTAAGACTCTTTCCTCTGAGATAACTCAAAAACTTAGCATCGGATTAGTTTATTGAGTTAATACATTAGACTATTGTTTGGTTTTTATCCAGTGAATTTTAAATACGAAAGCCGCCTCAATCAGGCGGCTTTTGTATTTAATGTGTCTCGTTCCAAAGATATTGTCCGAAAAGTGCGTAAAGTGAGATTTTTCGAAAATCAGGTCAGACTTGCAAATTCGTGACACAATTCAATTCTAATTCTGAATCATAATGTGCCGAGTGAATACTTGCCTGTTAATCATAATAACTGCAAGATACATTCCGGTTTTTTCCTTTTCAAAGTCAATAACAACTTCCTCCTGGCCTTTGGTAACCGAAGAATAGATTTCATATCCACTCATATTCAGGATTCGGATGTTTACCTCCTCATCACCAACTTTTTTCAAGCCTATTTTCACTAATCCAGCCGATGGATTAGGATGGACACTTATATCAATCAGGCTGATGGACTCTGATACAGGAATAATTTCCTTTTCTTCCTGAATGCTTTCAGCATTAACTTCGCAAAATCCTATATCAGGAACTCCTGCCTGGGGAACCATGGTAGCAAAGAAATCTTTTTCAAGTCCTAAATCCGATCCTTTGTTTATGCATGGTGAATTGGGTTTAATCCGGAAATTGCCAGCAGGAATATTTTCAAATAATGGATCGGTAACAAGTGAGTTTCTATCTTGCCCGCTAGCAGCGATCCATGAAAGTATCGTATTATATCCATTCAGAAAACCTGGTTTCGCAACATTAAATGTGTTAAAGTCGGAGTTATATGAGCCGCCAAATTTATAGGTTTGTGACCCATCAGGAGTGAGGTAATAGATATTGTTTTTTGAAGTGACTTTTGAACCAATGTAACTTTCAATAGAATAATTTACATTACCGTAGAAAGTATTATTCAAAACATCAACGGCTTTATACTGCTGAACTTTTATTGCAATCGAGTTTTCTATCAATTGGTTATAGTATAACTTGCAAGAGGTAACATTTACATCGACTCCTGTTCCACCTCCTTCAATAGTGTTATAACGAACTATAAACGTACCGTTGCTGTTATTCAGGCTGAGACAATTATTGCCGGATATCTTCCTTCCTCTCAGTGCATTGCCTTCTATTATTCCATTAAGTGAATTCCCCTCTGCTCTTACAACTGACATGCTGCCCGTTTCTGAATGATCAAGCACATTGTCATGAATGTAAACTTTACCGTTTACCGAACTAAGGTCGATACAACTTCCCTTCGAGTCCTGATCAGTCAACCAGATATGATTCACCGAATTAATTTTACATTTACCGATTTCAATATTCTTGAAATTATGAGCTGAAATACCATCAAGCCCCACGTTATCAATTGTAGTATTTAAAATTCTGAATTCTTTTATTTCTGAGATCGATCGTATGCCGTATTGTGCTTCATGCAACCGGCAATTTTCAATAGTCATGTTTAAACTAATGCCACCGTTGATATTAATACAAGCCAATCCTTTTAAACCAGCGTATATTTCCAGATTTTGTATGGTGCTGTTCTGTGAATTTTCTATCGATATGGTATTTGCTTCGGGGCCTATATAGGATATAATAGGATTGACGCCACTACCATAAGCATCAAGAATTATATTTTCTTTATTTATAATGCTGATGGGTTTATTGGCTATAAATGTTGTTCCCCTTTTCTGTAAATACGTGTTTCCACTTGCAAATGAAACATCTTCCCATGAATCAAATGGATGTTGAATGCTGCCATTCTCAAGAGGATCAGTTATATTAGTAGGATCTATGTATATAAGTCCTCCGGAATTCGCTTGCAATAGGTTTATCGTTACAATTGATAATGTTGAAAGTGTATCAATACCATTATCCTGAGCAATAACCAATAAAGTTATAGCCGGATTAATAGCATAAACCAGTTTTGTTGGATCCGATACGCTTAAAAGACCTGATGTAGCATCCAGATAAAATGTCTGATTATCATTTCCGCCAACGATAGCAAATTTCAGATTCTGACCATTATCAGGGTCATTTGCAACCAGATACCCTATCTCGGTGCCGCTTGCAGAATTTTCGATCACGCTGAATACCTGATTTTCCATTACCGGCGGTTCGTTAATATCCAGCAGTTTTATAGTTATGGTTGAAAATGTAGTGAGGTTTCCCAAGCCGTTATCCTGAACCGAAACAGTAAGCATATATTTGCAATTCTGTTCGAAGTTAAGTGCGGCAGAATTATTGACTTCCAGCACACCATTACTTGCATTTACAGCAAACGCATTGTTAAGATTACCTGCTACTATTGAGTATGTAAGCGTTTGATTAAAATCCGGTTCAGTTGCAATAATAGTTCCGATTATGGTTTGAGACGGTGCATTTTCAACAATATTAAAGACCTGGTTGTGGCAGACAGGGTTTTCATTTATGTCTTCTACATTAATAGTCACTAGTGCATCGCTTGAGGATCCCTCATTATCCTGGACAGCAACCGTTAGGTTAAAAACAGGGTGGCCTTCGTAACAAACAGCGTTAGGATTATTAATGGACAAACAACCACTATTGGCATTTATGGAAAAGCCATTTCCAAAATTACCTGCAGATATACTGAATGTCACTGGTTTACCCGAATCAGGATCAGATGCCTGTATAGTACTTACAACCGTACCAACAGGTTGGTGTTCAAAAGTGCAGTAAGTTTGATCGGTGATTACAGGAGGTTCATTGATATTAAGCACAAGAATTTCCACAACAGCCTGACTACTCAAAATCATTGGTCCGTTATCCTGAACCTCCACGATTAAATCATATGATGGTGTTGTTTCAAAATCGAGTGCGGCAGAATCTGCAACGGTTATTTCACCTGATAATGAATCGATTTCAAACGCATTATCTGTATTCCCTGCAAGAATTGAATAATTAATTGTTTGTCCTGCATCCGGATCAGAAGCTAAAACATTGCCGATGATTGTTCCATCAGTTGAATTTTCAGTTATTGAAAATGATTGATTGTTAATCGAAGGAGGCTCATTGATATCGAGTAATGATATGGTTACCATAGCCTGACTACTTAGGTTACCGGTTCCGTTATCCTTGACATTTACAACTAAAGTAAATGTTGGCGAAGTTTCAAAATCCAACATGGATGAATTTTGAACTGAGATGTTTCCGGTATAGGTATCAATGTTAAAAGCTTCTCCGGTATTAACTGATAAGATTGAAAAAGTCAGATTCTGGCCCTGATCGGGATCAGTTGCCAGCACTGTCCCTACTAAAGATCCGTTTGGAGAGTTCTCATTCAGGCTAAAAAACTGATCATTAATGACAGGTGGTTCATTTAGATCAACTAAATTAATTGTAACGATCCCTTGGTTATTCAGATTCCCGGTACCATTATCCTGAACATTGATCAGAAGTTCAAAGTAAGAAGCAAATTCAAAATTTAGCGCTGTGGAATCGGCTACAGTGATTACTCCAGTTGTTGCATTTATAGCAAAATCATTATTTGTATTTCCCGACAGGATCGAATATGCCAACATTTGTTCATCATCCGGATCAGTAGCTATTACTGTTCCGACAACTGTTCCATTTGCTGAATTTTCATTTAAATTGAATGTCTGATTATCTATAACCGGAGGCTCATTCATATTCACTAAAGTCACCGTAACCGCAGCCTGGTTAATCAAATTTACTGCCCCATTATCCTGAACCTTAATTGTAAGCTCAAAATCAGGATAAGTTTCAAAATCTAATGCTGATGAATTTGCAACTGATAAATCGCCGGTGCCCGGATTGATTGAAAAAGCTTCGTTTGTATTTCCGGAGGCAATTGAAAAAGTAATATTCTGACCTAAATCGGGATCACTGGCAATAACAGTTCCAACATAGGTTCCGTCCTGTGAATTCTCATTAACAGAAAAGGACTGGTTAACTATGACGGGAGTTTCATTTACGTCAAAAAGCGAAACATATATAGTAGCTTGACTGCTGAGATTACCGATACCGTTATCCTGAACCTGAATAATCAGAGTAAAATCGGGATTTGATTCAAAATCTAATACAACTTCATTTGAAACTGTCAATTTCCCTGTTACTGCATCGATTGCAAACGCTCCGGAAATATTACCCGAAATAATTGAATATAAGATGTTTTGACCTGCATCCGGATCTGAAGCTATTACATGACCTACAACCGTTCCGAATGAAGAATTTTCATTCAGGGAAAAAGACTGGTTGTTAATAACAGGCGGCAGGTTAAGTGATGGAACTACATGTATAGTAACTGTTGCATCATCAAAAAAGTTACCTGTTCCATTATCTATTACTTTAATAATCAAAGAAAATGCAGGATTTGTATTTGAGTCTAATGCATTGGAATTTCCTACGGTCAATTCACCTGTTGAAGGATTAATTAAGAATGCATTGCTCATATTTCCTGAGGTAATCTGGTAGGAGAGGGTCTGACCGGCATCCGGGTCATTGGCTATTACTGTGCCTACAAATGTTCCGTTTGAAGCAAATTCCAAAACGTTAAATGATTGATCGTAAATCAATGGTGCTTCGTTAACATTAAGCAGAGTAATTGTTACAGTTGCCTGACTGCTTAGATTTCCTGCTCCGTTATCCTGAACTTTTATCACCAGATTAAAAGTAGGTGTAACTTCAAAATCTAGTGCAGCCGAATTAGCAACAGTCAATAGACCTGTTGCAGAATTTATAGCAAAAGCGCCATTTGTATTTCCTGAAAAGATTGAAAAAGATTTAGTCTGGCCGGCATCAGGATCAGACGCTATAACCGTTCCAATAGCTGTTCCATTTACTGAGTTTTCTGCAATCGCGAATGATTGGTTGTATAGTACAGGTGGTTCATTTACATCCTGCACCGAAACTGTTATAATAGCCTGGTCGCTAAGATTTCCGGTGCCATTATCCTGTACTTCAATAACAAGCGAATACGATGGCATTATTTCAAAGTTCAGCGCTGAAGAATTTGCAACAGTTAACACTCCGGTTGAGACATTTATAGAAAAAGCGCCATTGGTATTTCCTGAAAGGATTGTAAAGTTTATTAATTGTCCGGTGTCAGGATCAGTAGCTATTACAGTTCCAACGGGTGTTCCGTTAACTGAGTTTTCGGCTATTGAGAATGCTTGATTATTGATGACAGGTACTTCATTAATATTAATAACAGAAACGGTCATTATGGCCTGGCTACTCAGGTAACCAACGCCATTATCCTGTACCTGCACAACCAGTGAGAAAACAGGATGGGTCTCGAAGTTTATCGCAGATGAATTGGCAACCGTAAGTACTCCGGTAGAGGCATTAACAGCGAAAGCTCCGTTTGTATTCCCTGAAAGTATTGAATATGAAATCGTTTGGCCTGCATTTGGATCATAAGCAATAACAGTTCCTAAAAGAGTTCCACTGGCAGAGTTTTCGTTCACAGAAAAAGACTGGTCGTTAATTACAGGCGTCAGATTAGGCGTTTGCAAAAGATTTACCGTAATCGTAGCGGCATCAGATAGGTTTCCGGGGCCATTATCAGTAACTGTTATAACAAGAGAAAATGACGGATTGATAGTAAAATTCAGAGCAGAGGAATTATTCACCGTTAATTCTCCGGTTAAAGTATTGATTGAGAAAGCATTGTTTGTATTTCCTGAGGAAATGAGATAGGAGAGTGTCTGACCTGAATCAGGGTCAGTAGCAGTAACATTACCAACTAATGTCCCATTTGCAGCGAATTCGGATACACTGAAAGTTTGATTGTTAACTATCGGTGCTTCATTTAAATCAAGTAAGGAAATAGAAACTGTAGCCTGGCTGGTGAGATTTCCTGTGCCATTATCCTGAACTGCCACAACCAGCAAAAAAGAAGGATTAATCTCAAAATTTAATGCTGACGAATTAGCGACGGACAATACTCCTGTAGTTGGATTAATACCAAAAGCTCCATTTGTATTTCCTGAGAGTAATGAATAGATTAACAATTGGCCTGCATCCGGATCAGAAGCAATGACAGTACCTATATAGGTTCCAATAATTGAGTTTTCATTCGCTGAAAATGCCTGGTTAGTAATAACCGGTGGTTGATTAAGTGATTGTGTCAGATTAATTGTAATGGTTGCATCATCAAATAAGTTTCCTGTACCGTTATCGGTCACCTTTACATTTAGCGAAAATGTCGGATTGACAGTAAAGTTGAGTACAGGCGAATTAGCTACTGTCAATTCACCTGTGGAGGAATTGATTGAAAATGCATTGCTTGTATTTCCTGAAGTAATCTGATAGGATAGGGTTTGACCTGCATCAGGATCAACTGCAGAAACAGTCCCAACCAGGCTGCCATTTGGAGCGAACTCAGAAATAATGAAAGATTGATTGTTAACTACAGGAGATTCGTTTACATCAATCAGAGAAATAATTATTGTAGCCTGACTGCTGAGATTTCCCGCGCCATTATCCTGAACTTTCACAAGTAATGAAAAACCCGGATTAGCCTCAAAATTAAAAACAGATGAATTGGCAACTGTTAAAATTCCGCTGGATGAGTTTATCGAAAAAGCGCCATTGGTATTTCCTGAAAGGATTGAAAAAGTTTTAGTTTGGCCTGCATCAGGATCGGATGCAATAACTGTTCCGATATTTGTTCCGTTTGCTGAGTTTTCTGCAATCGCAAAAGACTGATTATTAATCAGCGGTGGCTCGTTAATATCAAGTAAAGACACAGTTACAATAGCCTGGGAACTGAGGTTTCCAACTCCGTTATCCTGGACTTTTACCAGAAGAGTAAAAGCCTGGATTGCTTCAAAGTTCAGCGCTGATGAATTTGCCACTATAAGTACTCCGGTTGAACCATTTATGGTAAAAGCCCCATTTGTATTTCCCGAGAGAATTGAAAATGTTTTTGTTTGTCCGGCATCGGGATCTGAAGCTGTGACGGTGCCAACTGTTGTTCCATTTACTGTGTTTTCAGCTAATGTGAATGATTGATTATTAATAACAGGAGGTTCGTTAGCATCAAGTAACGATATTGTCATAGTAGCCTGGCTGCTGAGATTTCCTGTGCCGTTATCCTGAACCTTGACAACTAATGCAAAAGTTGGTATTACTTCGAAGTTTAATATTGCGGAATTAGCTACAGTGATATTGCCGGTTGATGCATTTATTGCAAAAGCTCCGCTTGTATTTCCTGACAGGATTGAGAATATTTTTATTTGACCTGCATCGGGATCTGTGGCCAAAACAGTACCAACAGCGGTTCCGTTAGCTGCGTTTTCAACAATGGAGAATGATTGGTTGTAAATATCAGGTGCCTCGTTGATATCAAGTAAAGTAATCGTAATCACAGCCTGGCTGCTTAGATTTCCTGTACCGTTATCCTGCACTTTTACTACCAACGCAAACGAAGCAATCGCTTCATAATTTAAAGCTGCAGAATTCGCTACAGTCAATACCCCTGTTGAAGTATTGATGGTAAAAGCTCCGTTTGTATTTCCGGAAAGAATTGAATAGGAAAGAGTTTGTCCTGTGTCGGGATCTGAAGCAAGAACATTCCCTACTAAGTATCCGTTTGGACTATTTTCATTAATTTGAAAACCCTGGCCCTGAATATTCGGAATATTGTTTGTGCTGGTATCTATACTTTTCATTAAAACAACGGAAGTATAGGGCAATAAGGTAAGGCTTCCATTATAAACAGTGCTGTCAACACCAATATAGGTGTCGTTTAAAATAATAGTTTTATTTTCACTTGTTTCATTATATTCAAATCGAATAACATCATCCGGATCTGTAATGTTAACATCAGCATTAAAAACCTGGATATTATCGAGTGAGATTGTAGCATCAGAATCTCTGTAATTGAAATAGAGTGCAGTATTATTTTCTGATCTTGGATGAGAAAATAATATTTCATGCTCACTTCTTGAATTTTTGATTTCAACATATCGTATTGGTGTTAATGCATTCCACGGGCTATAAAGTTGTCTTAGATATACCCCTATAATCTTGCTGGTATCAACGCCTACGGAGCTAAATCTAACAATATAATTATTAACAGAATCTACAGCCCCGATATGAGTATTAAGTGTTGCAAGATTTGTGGAAGAAGATGGCAGGGAAGGAATAGACAGCGCTATATGACCCGCATCTAACCCGGTTTGATTGCTCCAGTTACTAGTCGAATTAGACGCTCCAAATCCGCTATAATTTGAATTAAATGTTCCATTTATTACTTTATTATTTCCAATAACATTATTGAATGTGTATTCCTGAAATGCAAGTACAGGCATTATTGAATGTTGATCTTTACCATATGTAGCTTTCCATTTTGAAAGATCATATGCATCCCAAAATAGTTTGGAAGATTCTTTATGGTAAGTCGTAAAAACAAATTTGTTATCGAGGGGCCGATAATAATAATTACTGTCTGCCATGCCAAACAGTGCAATGTCATCTGCAAAAGTGCTGAATTCTAAACATTTTTGAGTAACATTCCTGGCAACGAAAATATTATGATAGAGGTTTGTAGTTCTTATAGGAACTCTTGTAGCATCATTGTAAGAAAAATATACTGCAATTCCATTATCGTAACAAGTGTTTTCTCTGACTTCTACATCTTGTGTAAAATGAAGGAACATACCCATTCCTGAATTATGTGCACAGGTATTATTACTAATAAGCATTTGTTGGGGGTAGCCTTCAATGTATAATCCATGCGCAAATCCTTCTGTAAAATTACCGGTTGCTTCACTTGCACTAGGTCCGTTAATAACAATATTTCCAATTATTTTTTTTCCAAAATGTCCCGGCGAATCACCGGTGTACACGCCACCACCATCATCTTTAACAAAACAATATGTATCCAAATAGTTATTTTTGACTGTAACATTAGAGCCATTAAACCATATACCAACATATCCTGTGTTAAAAATTGAATTGTTCGAAATGAGAACGTTTGAAGCGTTGTTTGATATTCCCTGATAGTTCCAATCACCGCTTTTACCCATTCCAGGAATTGAGCCCGTATTTGAAATTGTGTTATAGCTTATTTCTGAATTGGGTGAAGTTCCAACTAACATAATAGCGTTATTATTATTGTCACTCAAAGAACAATGTGATATAATAAAAGTCGGGGTTGAATTGGCATAAATTGCACAGTCACCTGAAAACTTAAAATTGCAGTTCTTAACGACAATATCTGAAGTATACAATAGATTAATAGCATTGTAATTTGCTCCAGCAAAAGAAACGTTGTCTATCGCTATAAAGTTTCTGGAAATTGCAATTAACAATTTATCCACAACACTTATCCTGACACTATGGCTATTCGGATCAGATGTTCCAAAAAACATATACAATTTGCCAGATTGATAACTCCATTCTCCTAGTATGTCAAGGCACTTCCGATCATTTTGTACGAAATAGCCAAACCCATCTACTGGGCTGTATTCAGAACCTGAGTTATATGTAAGAGTGCTTCCTGTATGATTGGTAATTGTATTCCTATCTAAAATCCAATGATTTTTTCTAATTACTACTTCTGCGTTGGTCCAATTTGTTATACTACTATTCAGGACGGCATCAGTTATTGATGTATTGGAAACATGCGAATCTATTGTCAGATATCCTGTATTGGGGTATCTGCCAATTGGAGTGTTTATGCCGTCAACAATAACCACGTTTGGAGTTGACTGGCAAGTAATTGCTTTCGAATATATACCATTGCCTTCATTTGTCCAATTATTTATGGTTTGAAATCCGGTAATGATTGGTGAATTCCCTGTTTCATAAGCACTAATTACAATTGGATTTCCGACTAATCCGGATTTATTTATAATAATGGTTCCATAAAACTCTTCATTTCTTCTGAATAGGACAGAATCTCCTGGTAAAAGGCTACTGAAGATAGTGTTAAGCTTATTTATTGTTTGCCACGGAGTGGCTGGATTTTGTGCCTGAATACTGGTTCTTGAATCATCACCAATAGAAGTTGAGAAGTAATAATTATTTCCTGCGCTGGTTTCATGAAAAAATAATATTATAAAAATTGCAATAACGGAGATGGTAATCCGATAGGTATTATCAGTATTACGGGTGAATGAATTATTTATCATTGTAGTACGAGTTTGTGTTAGTATCCAAGAAGTTACAAGTTCAAGCTAAAAGAAAAGAGTAGTACTTTTGAGTGTAATTGAGTAGGTGTTGTATATATTTATAAATATCCGTCTGAAAAGTAACTTCATAAAACACTAAAATAATGTTATTATAAAATGTTTAAGTATTTATGAGTTTCGGTTAACAAATTCATTTTGACGAAATTTGGGAATATTAAATCCTACAATTAGAATATCCCGCACACTTTTGAGTATAACTATAGTAATTTCAATAGTGTACTAATTAAATAATGTATTATAGAAAGGGCAGATCAAATAATTGTAGGCTTGATTTTAAGCCACATCCGGTTTTGAGATAGTGAGATAAATTCCGGACATACAGACTGAATTATCATTATAGGGTTATATAACCAAACAAGCCTTGAGAGCGATTAGATTGATCTATCTATCGACTTTTGTTTATAACCATCTGACATTTAATGAGGTTGAGATAATTTATAATAGTTATTTTTAAGCCAAAAGGCATAGAGGCGATGGGGAAGTTTAAAAAATTTAATTAGTAATAGATTTGCCGGAGATATCTTTTGCCTTTTCAATAAATTAATTTATTTGCTAGAAAGTTCGTAAGTATTCAAAATAGCGAAGCGGAATAATCAGAGAGTCGTTTTCAATAAAATATATTTCTACATTAGTAAATAATAACATCGGTATGCAAAAAAAGTAATTTTCTTAAACATTAAATTTGATTTCAATTCGATAGCATTATTCTAAACCTCAGAATTATTGGCAACCTGGCTTATAAATTATATTTTCATAAGTATAATCAACTTAATGATATTGCAAAACCTATTAGAATGTTGTAACTTTGATATATCCTTTCTAAAAATTTAATTATTTAAATATTAGTTCCGTGTCAAAATCTTTGTACATAGTATTATTCCTCTTCTTGTTCTCCGTGGAAGCCTTCTCCCAGGAAGTTGACTTCAGTACTATTCCACAAACAGGAACTATAATGGTGTTCTCTCATCAGGACGATGATTTTATCTGGATGCTACCATTCTGGACCAAATGTGAAAAATTTATTTGCGGAGCCATGCCAGCTACTTCTGTATATGAAGAAGCTATTCATGCTCAGCAACTCTTTTTAAATGATAATGGATATAATATTCAATATGAAGTAAACTGGAACCATCCATGGGACAATATTTCTCAACTGGAATATAACAGATATTATTGGAATAATGACCCCGCATATAGTTATTTAGCGAATGATCATCTAATCGCTTTATGGGATAAAACTAACTCATCCTTAACCAGGAACGAGATTAACAGAATAAAAGCCAAAATCGAGCCATATATCGCAAGTGCAGGTACAGCTCGTATAATTACTCATAATAACTGGGGCGAATATGGCCACCAGCATCACAAGGCTGTTAATACAGCCGTCAGGGAATTGGCTGTTAAATATAATAAAGATGTTTGGATGCTGGGATGTAATAACGGCGATTTTATTGATATTGATGTACCACCAGGCATTGTATATACTTTAGGGAATTTTGACAATATTCTTTATTCCGGACTTAAAAATGTTTATGTAAACAACGGCATTTGGACCGGGGGAACTGCAAACCCATCAGGTGATCATAAATTTATTGAAATTGTTGAAGCAGGGTGTGATAAGTCAACTATCCTGACAGGTGAAACGGTAACTGTTTCAGGTCCTTCTCAAGACAAACCAGGTGCATACATATTTGATGGTATTGATAATTATTTAACGTTACCGGGCAATAATTTTTCCTCCTTTACCATAGCAATGTGGGTAAGACCAGATCAGATTAATTTTATGAATATTTCAAAAATGACTGAATACCCGTCTTTTGAAACCTGTAATCGAAGTTTTTATATGCAAAATGATGGCAAGGTAACAGCAAGAATCTATGACGGTCAATCAAAAACTGTTACTTCACAGTCTACATTATCTGCAGGAACCTGGGCACATATACTTATGGAGGGTGATAGCCGCAGTTTGAAAATTTATTTTAATGGTTCGCTTCAAGATGAAATTAATACAGGAGCTGTGTTTTCAGGATATACTAGCCCTGAGTTTGTTTTAGGCCAGGCACAGGAAACTGCTTCTTTTTTCAAAGGTCAAATTTCCGATGTAAGATTATATGATTATGTCCTGACCGATGACGAGATTGCAGCGGTTTGTGGTGCAAATCCCCCTATAATCCACACAATCACTTCAAGTGCCGGTTTAAATGGATCTATAAGTCCTGTAAGTAATATAATTGTTAATAATGGCTGTAATCGTACCTATACAATTACAGCAGACAATTATTATCAAGTATCTGATGTAAAAGTTGACAATATATCTATTGGGCCGGTAACAAGTTATACTTTTATTAACATAACTGCTAATCATTCCATAACTGCGACATTCAAATCATCACCCTCCGTAGCCTTAAATAAACCCTCTTTCTGTCAGTCAAGCCAAGATTCAAGAGGACCAAAATTTGCAAATGATGCAATTGGTACAAATGACAGCTACTGGGCAGCCGATCCTTATCCACAGTGGTGGAAGGTTGATTTAGGCTGCAATTACGATATAACATTGATAGTAATACGAAACTATATCAATAATGATTTCCGATACTATAAGTATGAAATCCATGCAAGCACCGACGATATTACCTATACTAAGGTAGCTGAAAAAACAAATACCAAAATTGCGACCGATGAAGGTGATTCTTATCTCATTAGTAGTACGTATCGTTACCTAAAAGTTATAATGAATTTTAATAATGAAAATAAAGGTGTCCATATTTCTGATTTCAGAGTCTATGGTTCACCGAACATTTCAACATGGACAGGTGAAACCAGCAGTGATTGGCACACATTGACCAATTGGTTCGGAGAAGTGCCGGCAGCTCAAAGAAGCGTATTGATCCCATATGTTTCCAATTACCCGGTAATAATTGGTTCTGCATCATGCAATAACCTTACTATTAATGCTTCGGCAAAACTCGTGGTAGGATCCAACGGTAATTTGACAGTGAATGGCTCACTAACGAATGGAGCAGGGGTATCCGGCCTCGTTATTAAAAGCGATGCTGATGGAACAGGCTCGCTCATTGAGAATTCAGCCGCATCAGCTTCAGTTGAACGATTTATCGATAGCAAGTGGTTTTGGCACTTACTTTCTTCACCTGTTGCGAACCAGGATATCTGGCCACAATT
Organism: Bacteroidales bacterium; assembly: GCA_038204995.1. Taxonomy (GTDB): domain Bacteria; phylum Bacteroidota; class Bacteroidia; order Bacteroidales; family UBA4417; genus UBA4417. Next base: position 88,521 of record JBBRCH010000002.1, read on the forward strand.
TGCGCCAAATCCTGTTTTGCAAGTTTTCACGAAACCCTGGGACTGGGACTTTTATTATTTTAATCCCAATTGTCCGCCAACAGGTTATTCCTGGGTTAATCTTCGTAAAAACAGTGACGGAGACTATAATGATGGGTCACTTGACGAAAGCAGTCATAACGCAGGATTCAGAGATGCAGCCAATACATTCCCTCCTAAGCTTGAAAAGGGAAGAGGCTACCTGGTAGCCTATTCCAAAGGATGGAATATAAGCTCTCCTGAGACACATTTATTTTCAGGTTTACTGAATACAGGTTCTGTAGTAAAGCCAATTATCAATAATTCCAATGGAAGTGCTTTTAACCTTGTTGGCAATCCCTATCCTTCTTCAATAGATTGGGATTTAGCTGATGGTGTTTCAACCTGGGGTCGTCTTGGCGCTTTAGCTGTCTCAGGTCAAGGATTTGATTATTGGATATGGGATGATGCCATTGCGGGACAATACCTTTTTCGTAATTCTGCTAGTCAAATTGGGAATGCCGGACGATTTATAGAACCTGGTCAGGGTTTCTTTGTGCAAGCTACAGCTGATCCCAAAAGCCTCATTTTCAACAACGGAATTCGCACCCATAGTACGGATAAAGGTTGGGTCAAATCAACGTCATTTACAAATAATGCTATCCGGCTGAAACTCTCCTCTGAAGTTAATTCCTTTTATGATGAGATGTTTTTAGATTTTAATCCTGCCTATAGTGGTTTGGATGGTACTCCGAAATTCTGGAGTTTATATGCTGAAGCTCCTGAAATTTATTCTGTGAAAGATGGAAACAATTATTCAATTGATAGATACAATCAAGTTAACGATAGTCTTACTGTGAATATTGGCGTTAAATGTGGTATTTCCGGGAAATACCTGATCACGGCCAGCAACATAAGCAGTTTCACACTGCCGGTTAACCAGGTATTTCTTGAAGACCTGAAAACAGGAAACAAGATTAACCTGAAAGTGAATAATTCGTATTCATTTGTCGGTGATCCAAATGATGAAAGGAGCCGATTTAAAATTTCGTTCGGAGAATCCATCGGAGTGGTTGAATCGGAAGCTCTTAATCAGGTTTACATTTACTCATTTGGAAAGGATGTGTACGTCAATTACAACCAGTATAACAATAGCAATTTCGATGTTTTTATATACAATACCTTAGGCAATATTGTGTACAAAGGTAAATGTGTTTCCGGCTCAGGAAATAATAAACTAACCACTTTGAATCATCAGGGAGCTTATATTGTAAAAATTATGTCAGATACCGGATCTAAAACGTTTAAAATAATCATTCTTTAATCCATTGAAGAATTTAATATTAATTCCTCGTGACAAGTTAAGTATATTGTAAAAAGTAGTAGAAAAAATCTCTTTAAATGTAATTTCAGTGAACAGTTTCAATAATTCAGATTGAAACCGTTTTCAATTTTTATGTTGAAAAAAATGTTGAATTTTAAGCCAGGCATCTGTTATCACATAGGGTAAATTCAATCATCTTTACTTGAAACCAGATATGGAAAACGAGAAATATTTATTTGTAATACCGATAGGAAATTCAAAATAGTCCATCCAGATAAATATCGGGAGAACTAAACGAATTTCTGATCGGTATTTACCACTGTAGAATTTTAAAACGGCCTTTGGCCTGTTATAGAATTCACATTAGTATAAAATATTATTAGCAGCACAAATAAATCAGGGGATCATTGGATCCCTTGATTATGATGTATGCTAATAAAGCTTATTACTGACTGTTGACTCTTAAGAAGGGTCTGGAATATTCATTCTTCTTTAAAATCGCAGTATATCTTTTCAAGGAGCAATTGTTAATAACAAATTTTGCCACCTTTCCGATCATAATGTCATAATGACCAATGTTCCTTCTTTTTGATTGAACATTCAACCAGATTATTTCACTACTAGTTTTGTGGTTTTAATAAATTGGTCATTAAATATTTTGATTACCTAGATACCATTCTTAAAAGCAGATCTGTCTATATAAATTGTACCAGAATTTTCTATTTGTTCTACATGACATTCAACACCTGTTATAGTATATATTTTAAGGGAAGTGTCAAATGGTAGGTTATCGATTTTAATGTTTAACTCCTCTGTACTGAGTGGATTTGGATAAACAGACAATTTGATCTGCGACCCAGAATGTTTTTCAAAAGTTATCTTCACTGATTTATTACCAATTGGCGGCAAAACTGATCCTGGAATAATCTCGGAAGGAATAGTTCCGGTCTGCCCGGGTTTTAGCCAACCTGCTGAAAGGTTTTCTCCTCCTCCTGCTTCTTTCATAAGAGCTTCGATATAATAGCTTTGCCCTTGAGTAAGATAAATAACTGTAGATTTCTGAGTTGTAAATTTATTCCATTCAGCAGGACCAGTGAATGAAGTATGAAATGCAATTAATTGCTTATTGGCAGCTTGATCATTCGAGCTCAGCCACAGTTCTCCATTATCATCAGATGCAATCCAAAAAGTGTAACTACCAGTTAATGGAGCACAGATAGAGCCGGAAATTCTAGTTCCGAAATTATTATTATAGTTACCAGGCATTTGCATAGAAGGTAACAAGGAGGTAGAACTGGGATTATTCGGAGAATTAATATTACTTGTTAAGCTAATTACAGCGGGACTAATGCCAATATCGTTTTTAATATTTCCGGAGGCAGAACAAACCGGGGGATTTACTGTTACACTACAGGTGGCCGATTTATTACTGCCATCAGTCGAAGTTGCTGTGATGGATGCATTTCCGGCAGATATTCCGGTAACCATTCAATTACTGTTTACAGTGGCTATACCCTTAGATGCTCACATCAAACAAATCCATCATTATAAATCCTATAAAAACGAAAAAGTCAAGACTTCTCAAATGCAGGAATGTTCTTAAGTTTTTTCAAAACCCCTGAAAGATTTTTTTTTGAAAAACTTATCAATGTTCCGACTCGAATCTATTAACTTTACCTTTCAATTTAACCATGAAAAATAGTCAAATTATTTCAGTAATAAGACAAAAGATAAATACATGAAAAGAAATTATGCTATTGATACATTAAGGACAATTGCAACTTTATTGGTAATTTTATTACATGTTTCAGGTGAGTATGCAAATAAAGGATTATTAGATAATAATTACAATTTATCATTCTGGATAGGCAATATTTTGGATTCGTTTAGTCGTATTTGCGTTCCGATTTTTGTTCTAATAAGTGGGATGTTTTTAGTTGGAAGAAATGAATCTTTTAAAGATTCTTATAAAAAAAGAGCTTCGCGGATTTTATTTCCACTTATTGCTTGGACGATTATCTACTTAATATTTAGTGCGACATTAAATTATATATCTAACGATACTATTGGTATAAAATCATTGGTAGTAAGCACACTATTAGGAAGACCTTATTATCATATGTGGTATCTATATATGATAATTGGACTGTATTTATTTACACCTATTCTTAATAATAGTATTTCTAGTTTATCTAGAAAGAACTTATGGCTTATTTCTATTGCGCTTTTAGTTTTTGGAATGGTTAATACAGTATATGACACCGCTTTAGGAAATAAAACTACTTTCATTTTATGGTTTGTTAACTACTTAGGATACTTCATTATAGGTTTTTTAATTAAAGACAGTAAAATAAATATTCCAAATAGATTACTTTTCGTAATTTATATAGTCTCAAGTTTAATAATTTCAATATTATCTTATTACACTGCTACCCTTTTTGACAACTTCTATTTTTATGATTATTTAACACCATTTGTAATAATTGCATCAATAAGTATCTTCACGCTATTTCTTCAATTCAACATAGAACCTAATTTTTTGTCCAAAATGTCTCATCTTTCATTAGGAATATATTTAATCCATGCAGGTGTCTTAACTGTTTTTCTTTTAGGGTTAAGCAAATTAGATATTCATCTTTTTGATAATCCAATTGTCGGTATTCCAGTAAAATTTAGCTTAACATTATTTCTATCAATAATGATTGCAAACATTTTTTATAAATCTAAATTCTTGAATAAAATAATATAAACTAAACCACTATAAATTTCCAATCCATAGTGGTTTAGTTGTAATACCGATATGAACTTCATAATAGTCCATCCAGATAAATATCGGGAGAACTAAACGAATTTCTGATCGGTATTTACCACTGTAGAATTTTAAAACGGCCTTTGGCCTGTTATAGAATTCACATTAGTATAAAATATCATTAGCAGCACAAATAAATCAGGAGATCATTGGATCCCCTGATTATGATGTAAGCTAATAAAGTTTATTACTGACTGTTGACTCTTAAGAAGAGTCCGATTCTTCTTCTTTAAAATCGCAGTATATCATTTTAGGGAGCAATTATCAATAACAAATTTTGCCACCTTTCAGATCATAATGTCATTATGACTATTGTTCCTTCTTTTTGATTGAACGTTCAACCAGATTATTTCACTACTAGTTTTGCTGTTTTAATAAATTGGTCATTAAATATTTTAATTACATAGATACCACTCTTAAAAACAGATCTGTCTATATGAATTGTACCAGAATTAGTTAATTGTTCTACATGACATTCGACACCTGCTATAGTATAGATCTTAAGGGAAGCCTCAGATGAAAGGTTATCGATTTTAATGTTTAACACATCTGTACTGAGTGGATTTGGATAAACTGACAGTTTTACCTCCGACTCAGATGGTTTACTAAATGATATCTCTACTGATTTATTCCCAATTGGCGACAACACTGATCCTGGAATAACCTCAGAAGGAATAGTTCCGGTCTGCCCGGGTTTTAGCCAACCTACTGCAAGGTTTTCACCACCTCCTGCTTCTTTCATGAGAGCTTCGATATAATAGCTTTGCCCTTGAGTAAGATTAATAACTGCAGATTTCTGAGTTGTAAATTTATTCCATTCAGCAGGACCAGTGAATGAAGTATGAAATGCAATTAATTGCTTATTGGCAGCCTGATCATTCGAGCTCAGCCACAGTTCTCCATTATCATCAGATGCAATCCAAAAAGTGTAACTACCAGTTAATGGAGCACAGATATAGCCGGAAATTCTAGTTCCGAAGTTATTATTATAGTTACCAGGCATTTGCATAGAAGGTAACAAGGAAGTAGAACTGGGATTATTCGGATAATTAATATTACTTGTTAAGCTAATTACAGCAGGACTGCTGCCAATGTCATACCAAACTTCGTATGTAACATTTCCTGAAGCAGAACAAGTAGGAGGATTCACAGTAACATTACAGCTGGCTGATTTATTGCTTCCGTCAGTGGAGATGGCAGTAATAAATACAATACCGGCAGATATTCCAGTAACCATACCATTGCTATTAACAGTTGCTATAGCAGTATTACTTGATGTCCAACTAAGGGCTGGATTTGTTGCATTACCAGGCAAGACTGTTGCGGAGAGAGTTATTGAAGCACCAAAATCTACTACAGAAGCAGAAGGTAAACTTACAGAAGTTACTAATACTGATTGTGTAGTTCCGATAGGGGACAAGACCGATCCGGGGATAATCTCTGAAGGAACAGAGCCTGATTGTCCAGGCTTTAGCCATGCTACCGACATATGTTCAGCTCCACCTGCTTCTTTCATCAGAGCTTCGACATAATAGCTTTGCCCTTGTACCAGGTTAATAACTGCAGATTTTTGTGTTGGGAATTTATCCCATTCTGTTACACCTGTAAATGAAGTGTGATACGCAATTTTTTGTCTGTTGGCTGGCTGATTATTTGTACTTAACCAAAGTTCTCCATTATCGTCAGATGCAATCCAGAAAGTGTAACTACCTGTTAATGGGGCGCAGATATAACCTGATATCCTGGCTCCAAAATCATTTAAATAATTACTGGGAGCTTGCATAGAGGTTATGAATTCAACAGACGAAGGATTATTCGGGAAATTTATATTACTGGTGAGGCTGCTAACAGTGGAACTATTTCCAATGTTGTTCCAAACTTCGTATTTAATATTTCCGGTGGCTGAACAAACGGGAGAATTCACTGTTACAATACAGGTGGATGATTTATTACTGCCATCAGTCGAAGTTGCTGTAATGGATGCATTTCCGGCAGATATTCCGGTAACCGTTCCATTACTATTAACAGTTGCTATGCCTGTATTGCTAGAATTCCAGCTAAGTGTTGGATTTGTTGCATTCCCTGGTAATACTGTTGCAGAAAGAGTTATTGAAGAACCGAAAGCTATGGTAGAGTTAGAAGGTAAATTAACAGAAGTTACTAATACTGTTTGTGTAGTTCCGATAGGCGACAAGACCGATCCTGGAATAATCTCTGAAGGAACAGTGCCTGATTGGCCTGGTTTTATCCATCCAACAGCCAGGTTATCACCTCCGCCTCCTTCTTTCATAAGAGCTTCAATGTAGTACTTCTGCCCCTGAACCAGATATATAGCCGTTGATTTTTGCGTTGTATATTTATTCCATTCTCTGATACCCGTATAACCAACATGGAAAGCTATTCTCTGCTTGTAAGCTGGTTGGTCGTTGGTGCTGAGCCATAACTCCGAGTTATCGTCGGATGCGATCCAGAAAGTATAGCTTCCGGTAGCCGGAGCACAAATATAACCGGCAATTCTTGCACCGTAATTGTTGTTCACATTGGTAGCACCCTCCATGGAAGTAATCAGTTGGGTGGTTGTTGGATTATTGGGGTAATTAATATTACTTGTCAGACTGCTGACATCAACACCGATTATATCATTCCATATTTGGTAAGTAATATTCCCTGTGGCAGAACAAACAGGAGGATTCACAGTTAAATTGCAGCTGGCTGACATATTACTTCCATCCGTGGAGGTTGCAGTAATTGATGCAATTCCGGCAGATATTCCGGTAACCATTCCATAACTATTAACAGTTGCTATGGTTGTATTACCTGATGTCCAGGTAAGCACTGGATTTGTTGCATTAGCGGGCAAGACTGTTGCAGGTAGTGTTACTGAAGCACCAAAATTTACTATAGAAGTAGAAGGTATACTTACAGAAGTCACTAAAACTGTTTGTGTAGTTCCGATAGGGGACAAGACCGATCCTGGAATAATCTCTGAAGGAACAGATCCGGATTGCCCTGGTTTTAACCATCCGACAGCCAGGTTATCCCCTCCGCCACCTTCTTTCATCAGAGCCTCAATATAATAACTCTGTCCCTGGATAAGATTTATCACCACAGATTTTTGCGTTGAAAATTTGTTCCATTCAGTAGGTCCTGTAAAGGAATTATGATAGGCAATCCTCTGTTTGTTTGCTGATTGATTATTCGTACTAAGCCAAAGCTCACCATTATCGTCGGATGTTATCCAGAAAGTGTAGCTTCCGGTTTGCGGAGCACAAATATAACCAGCTATACGGGCTCCATAATTATTTGAAAAATTGCTAGGAGCTTGCATGGAGGTAAGGAACGAAGTAGACGAAGGATTATTCGGATAATTAGCATTGCTGGTCAAATCAACTACTCCGGTTCCGAGAATATTGTCCCATACCTGGTAGCTGATGTTACCTGTTGCTGTGCACCCGCCTGAAGGAATTACATTCACCGTAATTGTTGCCTGGCTACTAAGCAATCCTGTTCCATTGTCCTGAACTTTTACTAAAAGAGCATAAGTTGGGGTTGTAAAATAGTTGAGTGATGAAGAATTCAATACCGATAAAACACCTGTTGCGGCATCAATGGAAAAAGTATTCCCAATATTTCCCCAAATAATTGAAAATGTCTTGGTCTGGCCGGCATCCTGATCTGTCGCAAGTACTGTACCAACTGGTGTCCCGTTTGAGGAGTATTCAGGAATTGTGAATGTTTGATTACTTATTACAGGCGCTTCATTTACATTTATCAATGAAACTATAATATTAGCCTGGCTACTGAGGTTTCCGAATCCGTTATCCTGAACTCTTACTATTAATGTAAACGAAGGAGTAGTCTCAAAATCCAGCATATTAAAATTTGATACTCGCAAAACTCCAGTAGTGGTATTGATAGAAAAGGCCCCGTTGGTATTGCCTGATAATATGGAATACGTAAGTGATTGTCCTGGATTTGGGTCAGAAGCAATAACGGTTCCAACAAAAGTGTTATTTGGACTGTTTTCGTTAAGTTGAAAACTTTGATTTTGTATTATAGGAGCCTGGTTAGGATTCTTTGTCAGGACAACCGATGTATAAGGCGTAAGAGTAATACTATTTGAATACAATGTGCCATCAACTCCAACATAAGAATTATCTAATGCAATAGTTTTATTACTAGATGTAGCATTAAATTCAAAACGAATAAAGTCATCAGGATTGCTGAGATTAACATTAGCTTCATAGAGATGAAGATTATCGATCCAAAGTGTACCGTCTCCTTCTTTGAATTCGAAATTTATTAATGCATTACTTTCACTTACCGGAAACGAGATCAATAATTCATATTCTGATCTGGAGTTCAAAACTTTAAAATACCTTTTTTCGGTGAGTGCTGACCAAGGGCTATATAGTTGTCTTACATAGTAATCCATTGTTGCACTGGCATTGGTTCCCTTAGCACTAAATTTAAGTATGTAATTTTTATTTGATTCAACGGCTCCGATACTAACTGTAAAATAGGAAAGATCACTTGTGGGGGAAGGTGTACCAGGAGATAATTGTAAACAGCCACCATCTAAAACTCCTGTGTTATTCCAAGATGTGTTGCAATTTAATCGTCCAATCCCGCTAATATTAGAATTAAAAGTTCCATTTGCTATTTTATCTCCGCTAATAAGGCTATTCAGTGTGTACTCATTTTGAGTAACGGGAGATTTCGTAGAATGCTGGTCCTTATTAAATGTGGTAATCCATTTCGATAAATCATATGCGTCCCAGAATGCTTTACCAGACTCTTTATAAGAAGTATAAAATAAACAATTATCATCTAACGGACGGCAGTAATAATTGCTATCGGCATTCCCGAATAAAGCAATATCATTAGCTAAACTAGTATAGTTAAGGGCCATCTGAGATGCTTTTTTCGAAAAGAAAATGTTTTTCTTCAGGTTTGTTGTTCTGATTGGGTTTAGAGAAATATCGGTATAACCCATCAATAATTGAACCCCATTATTAAACATTGTATTTCCTCTTACTTCTGTAAGTTGAGTAAAATGGAGGTATATCCCTGCAAAGTCACAATTAGCAATTGTATTTGAAAATATATTAATATTTAGGGGATTGCCTTCTATGTAAATTCCATGTGCACGGTTAAAACCTGAATTTGGAGCCCCTTCGTTATTTCCTTTTCCGTTTAATATTATATTACCTATGATTTGTTTGCTTTGGGCGATGTTCAAATCACCGGAATAAATACCCCCTCCATCATCTTTAATCGCAAGGAAATAATTAATATAATTATTTTTTATAACCAAATTGTTACCACCCATAGTGATTCCAACGTATCCTGAACTATCTATCCTATTATACTCAATATAAGCATTATTCCCATTCGATCCAACTGCAGTATAAGTGCCATCATCACTTTGCCCCATGCCTGGAATCATTCCTGTATTTTTAATCGAATTATTTCTTATTGTTGTATAAGGCCCATCAGTTACTATTGCTTTATTATTTGAATGATTGATCTCTGAATTCTCTATTGAAGTATAATTCGAAAGTTGGGATTTTATTCCATCATTACCGGAATAATCTATGCTACAATATTGTATTTTGATATATTGACCATAATTAATGTAAAATGCAGCGACATTAGCTCCTTGCAATGAGAGATTGTCAAAAGTTATGAATGTAGACCCATTAATATAGATGAGAGTATCTATAGAACTTGCTTTAACAGAATAATTTGCAGGATTGTTAGCACCAAAATACATTTGCAGAGTCTTATTTGTCGGATTTAAATACCATTCTCCCAATAGATCTAGCGTCTTATTGTCTCCCTGTATAAAATATCCATAACCAGCCCAAGCTGTATAAGATGATCCTGAGTTGTAGGTTAATGTAGTACCCGAATGATTTGTTATTCTATTCCGATCAATTATCCAATGCCTCTTTCTGATTATTAATTCTGCACCGGTCCAATTAGGCGTCCCGGAGAGTTCGTTGTCAGTAATTGAAGAAGAACCAGAAGCAGCTTCAAATGTTAAATATCCTGAATTTGGATACCTGCCAATAGCTTTTTGCTCACCATTCATGGTCACCATATTTAAGGTTGGTTTGCATGAAGATGCTGAACTTTGATAAATTCCACCTCCAAGAGAAGTCCATGATGATATAGTTGAAAATCCTGAAATTATTGGTTTAGCGCCAGTTCCATATGCCCCAATAATTATAGGAAGAGTTGATGTACCTGATTTTGTGACTATTATTGAACCATAAAATGATTCACCTCTCTTGAACAGCACTGAATCTCCCGGAGCAAGGCTGGGGAAAAAAGAATTCAATTTTGTGATGGTTTTCCAGGGAGTGGAGGGATTCTGTGCTTGTGTGCTTGTTCTGGAATCATTTCCAATTGACGTCGAGAAGTAGAAATTTCGACCTGCCAAAGATTGGGTTGATAAAAATAACAATGCCAAACTAACAGCAAAGATTATTAATGAATTAAACGTTTTATCTTGTATACTCAATTTCTTTTCCATTTGTTTTATTTACTTAAATATAATTAGATAAATCAAATCACAAAAATTACATTACATTGTATTTATGCATTTTATTAGGAGTAATTTAATTTAAAGTATTTGAAATAAAAGATTGTTCAACAAGTTTTTTTGATAAATGTGAACAAATAGATAAACGCAAGAAAATTAAATCTTAGCGTTATTAAATTAGGAAACTGAGAGAAAAATCTATTAATTTCGTTACCAAATCTATTTGAATTTTCTATTCAGTTTCACTTACCTTTTAGTCCTTTCAGCTGTAAGCTGTAAGTTGTAATGTTTTGAAAACAACCAATGTAGATGAATTTTAATTTATTTTTGGATTGTTTCGTTTATCACCTAAAGGTTTATTCAAATAAAATAATTTGTTGTAAGGAAAAGATTATGCAATGAGCTATGTTTGTATACAAGTATATCATTTGATTTAACCAAATGAAAATAGAGTATTAAAGAGTATTAAGCAATAGAGATTCAAATATTACCTCCTTTGATTATCGCCATCTTTTAAGATTTAATCAACCAACTAATCATGGTTAAATTACTTAACCATAATAGAATAGTTGTTAATTTAGTGTAATTGATTTAATGTAATTGATTTTATATGTAGTTTATCCGAAAATCAAGTACGAATAAAATACAACAAGCATCAATGTAGAAACCATAAACCAATTGGTTACTTGAAGGCTATTACTGTAGGGAATAATTGAATCATCCATTCAATTTTGTTCTTTGCATTGCAAAAGTAGAAAAAATAAAAATAACAAATACAATATTAATAATAAAAGATTTTAACACATACATGTGTAGAAACAATAAAAAGTTATGAAAAATACTGCTGAATGGATCCGCATTGTTTAATTATAAGAAATTATATTTTGAAGAAGAAAAAATAACGCATTAAATCCAAAGTAGATTATGCCCTGAAGCGCAATCAAATAAACAATGCCAGCGGAATAAATAAAGCTTCACTCAGTTCAGAAATAATAAATATTAATTACTTAACTTTTACATAAGGCCAATATAATTAATAATAAAAAAGTAAAGAAATAAAAAATAATACTATATAATATATTGATAATAATGGTATTATTGACCACTACCCATAAATACAACCCGTAGCGTTTTAAATGTTAACAAGAAATCTTGTTGTAATGACCAATTATCAATGTATTGTAAATCAAGTTTCATCCAGTCTTCAAATGAAATACTATTCCGGTGAGGCATAATCTGCCATGTACAGGTAATTCCCGGTCGCATTGATAAACGACGAAGTTGCCATGTTTTATATTGATTTACCTCTTTCATAATTGGTGGTCTCGGTCCAACCAGTGACATATCGCCTTTTAATACGTTGAAAAATTGAGGCAATTCATCAAGGCTGGTCTTACGAAGGAACTTACCTATTTTATTAATGCGGGGGTCATTCTTGATTTTGAAAACAGGGCCGTTTGCTTCGTTCTGATGCATAATGGCTGCCTGCATTTTTTCAGCATCCACCATCATTGTTCGAAATTTATAGATATAAAACTCACGTCCATGAAGACCAACTCTTTTTTGCTTGAAAATGATAGGGCCTTTAGACGACAGTTTTATCAATATTCCAATCAGAATAAAAATTGGCATCCATAAGATAATAATAAGGAATGAGAATGAAAAATCAAATATGTATTTCCAACCCAGTTCAAACTCATTAGTTGGTTTATTTTGGTAAGTAATAAAAGGAATAGATTCAAATTGATGTATTTCAGTTGGTGCAGAAGAATTGATAAGTTGCGAATTCAACCTGAAAACAACCCCGACTTCCTTGCATGCATTCATGATGATTTGTAATTCCCGTGAATTAAAATGATTCCGGCAATACAAAACCTCATCAACGATCTGAGATTTGATCAGGCAGGATAAACTCATAGTTTTTTTAACTACCTTAATTCTGGAAGCAAATTTTTCGAATATTTTCTGTGAATCAGATATAATTACACTGATATTGTATCCATATTCGCGATGATTTGCAAGATTCTCAATAAAATCCTCACTCTCTTCATCGGCAATAATGATTATATTCTTAAGATTTAAGCCATTTTTCCTCCGATGTAAGTAATATTTGTTGGCAAAAACATAAGAGATGCAGATACTTACATGATTTAAAATTCCAAAAATAAAGATCACTTCTTTAGGTATACTGCTTAAATTCAATAAATTTACAAACCCGAACAGTATACCCGTTGCAATAATAATAAATTTAATGCTTTGCGTGAATAGCTGAGGGTAATGATTCACACGATAAATGAGCAAAAGAGCAGTTTTATTTAATCCGATAAACCATAGCGGCAACAATAAAAGTAGGAGGGCTAAATAATCCGAAGAATATTCGATTGATGAGTCTACAAATAATTGTGCTAGTTTTATTGCTGCAAAAAATGTAATAATTGTCAGAACCATTATATAGATTCTAAACATTGATTTGCTTACCCGTTCGTTTTCTCTTATCATGATAATAAATAAAAATCATGGTTAATGTGAAATTCTTACGTAGACGAGTTGCAGTAGGGAGACGAGGAGATAATAATTTGCTTTTAGTTCAAGTTAAAATATCTTTGTTACAATTAATTAATAACAGATTAAAAACCTTCAATTATTTCTTGTAATCAGGTATGCAAATTCCATACCTTAATTCACATAATTCACTATATCAACTAATTACTTTACCAGATATAAAGAATTCATATTTAAAATAGTCCCATTTTGAATCATACCTATTCCAAATTAGCGAAGATGACATGCGTTTGTGAAACTAGATTTAACTTATTTTGAAAAGGATTGGCTGCATAAACTGAAATATTTTCGCCTTAGTATTATTTTCTGGTTAATGATGAAAACCCTGCAATTTTATTTCAGATACTATAGTTTCTATAAATTTAAAATATTTATAGACCGAAGACCAAAGTCAGAAGTATGTTTAGATGAATATAGTAATAACTTACTGTCTTCCGACTTCAGGCCAACAAGTTATATTTTATCGACTTTCATCTGTATCTTGTCTAACTTCAAATAAAATAGAAGGTATAGTCTTTCATTAATTTAGACTTTAAACAAATACACTCTTTATGAACAGGAGGTTGTAACTTTTAGATATTTTTCTTTACCACGAAATTTCAGTTTTTCCATTTACCTTGACATTATCGATTATCAGCACTTTCTGTTCCATTTTACGGCTGTCGAACCATAAAGGATCTTCAGGTTTGATGGAATTATACAGATCGATAACCGTTGATTTTGGAGAAACGGCATTTCCATTTATTTTCAACTGATCAGAAAATGCTTCAAACCCATGTAAAATTAAAGCAATAGAATTGAATTTACTTTTATAAGCATTGGATGAAATTGGTTGAATGGTGATCTTCTTGTTTTTTGGATCAAAATTTAATTTTGATTCAAGAAATGTTCCTTTTTCATAAGAATATGTCAATCCGTCGTCCTCGTAATAATTGTAATCGGAACCCTTGTTTCCAAAAAAAATGTGCAAGAAAAGAGTATCCGACGGCTTTTCGGAAGTGCTTTGTACTAAAGACTGCATTGGGATAAAGCTGCCACCTTTTACAAAGACAGGTAATTTATCGAGTGGACATTCTATAAGTATTTCCTGCTCCCCTCCATACTCCTGGCCATTAAAGAGATCGAACCATTCGCCCTTAGGCAAATATACTTTTGTGATTTCTTTGTTGCTTTCAACAGGAGCTACCATGATGGACGGACCAAACATAAATTGTTGCTGATAGGCATAATTCCAGCATTTTTCATCAAAAGTATTATCGATTATCAATGATCTGCTAACTGGCATTCCGGTTTCATGAGCTTCGGCAAAGGTAGAATACAGATAAGGCATCAGCCGGTAGCGAAGTGAAATGTAATTTCGCGAAATATTTTCAGTGCTTTCACCGTAAGTCCAAGGTTCTGAAGAGTTCTCATTACTTGCTTTGTGAACGCGGAAGAAAGGAGTGAACGCTCCAATTGTGATCCATCTTCCAAAAAGCTTTGCTGATGTTTCGCCCATAAAACCTCCCACATCCACACCAGCAAATGCCATGCCGCTGACTCCTAGTGAATTAACCAGCCTGCAACCCAGCATCATATGCGCATCGCTGGCGAAATTGTCGCCTGTCCATATAGCAGTATAGCGTTGTGCGCCAGCGTAGGATGCACGCGTAAGCGTAAGCGGACGATACCCGTTCATCAGGCTACGGGCCCCCTCATAGGTACTGCGCGACATCTGCATTCCGTATACATTTTTTGCCTGCCTGTAGCTTGCAAAGCGTCCTTCCCAATCGAGATTTACAACTGAAGGCGTATAGCCTCCGCCCCAGGAAGCAATCTCGTTCATATCGGTCCAGAAACCTTCGACCCCGGCAGCTATCATCGGTGCAAAATTATCGCCCCACCATGTTCGGACTGCGGGTTTGGTGAAATCAGGGAAATTGCACCACCCCGGCCAAACCTGAGCTGTATAATCTTTGCCGTCAGGATATTTGATGAAATAATTAAGTTTTACCCCTTCTTCGTATGCTTTGTACCCTTTCTCCACTTTGATTCCAGGATCGACAATTACTGTCGTGTGTACATTCATAGCTTTCAGTTTGCCAAGCATTTCGGATGGTTTTGAAAATCTTTCAGGATTCCATGTAAATATTTTATAAGCATCCATATAATGAATGTCCAGATAGATCACATCGAGCGGAATCTTCTTTTCTCTGAATGTTCTTGCAATGTTAAGCACTTCTGTATCGGGGAAATAGCTCCAGCGGCATTGCTGAAATCCCAGTGACCATATAGGCGGTATGTTAATACGGCCAGTGAGCATGGTATATTGGTTAATTATTTGCCTGATGTTGCTACCGTAGATGAAGTAGTAATTCATTTCACCTCCATCAGCTCCGAAAGAAGAAAAACGATCGTTCGATGCACCAAAATTGAATATGCTCTTATATGTATTATCGAAAAATATACCATAACTAAGACCATGATGAATACCTATATAAAATGGAAAGGTTGAATACAAATCATCGTCATCGGTCTGGTAGGCTGGATTATCGGTATTCCAGTTGGTATGGGCTTCCCCGCGACGGTTGAGGTTGCCGGTTTTTTCGCCCAGCCCGATGAATTTCTCTCCATCCTGAAGTTTCTTATACGTTGTTACTTCATCACCAACCCAATTAGTACCGAATGTATCATCCATGTTGATAAGGCGGTTATCGGCAGTCAGAAATTTAAAACGTACAGGATTGGTAGCAATATCAAGTCTTACCGAATCGGTAAGTAGTGTTATAAGTCCTTCTGTTTCATATATTTTAAAAGCTGTTTTTACTGGATTTGCAATCACTGCATACGAAAAATCAGGCTCAAAGTCATTCTTCACAATTCGGATCCGTACAATTCCTGCATTGTATACACTAACTTCTGCTTTACCAAAACGTGTTTCGATAATCATACCATTGTTAGTCTTTTTCATTTTGGCGAGGTTTCCCAGGCTCGAAGATGGCATTTGCTGGCAGTATGCCGCACCTGAAACGATAAGAGTGATAAAAAGGAGTGCTATATTTTTCATAATTACTAATATTTTAGGTGTAAAATTAGGGGTAATTAGGTAAACATGCAATATAATTAATAGTATTAATATGTGGTTTTTAGTAGGTTTTCGTTGGACAAAGTATATTGTTTTCTATAAATTCTAATACAGTTATTTTTAAAAATTATATTCATGCTTTAACTGAGTTCTGAATAATTAACGCAAAGTGTTAATACTTTACCATGCAATAAGAAGAATGAACCCTATATTAATATTAAAGTGAATTATTTTCTGCTTTTATTTTTCGGTTAATGGTTAAAACCCTTCAATTTTATTGCAGATACTTTAATTTCAATAAATTTAAAATATTTTAAGATCGAAGACGGGAGACCAAAGTCAGAGTTATGTTTAAAATGAATATAGTTATAATGTCCTGTCTTCTGTCTTCCGACTTCCGTCTTTAAGCCAACAAGTTTTTAAATCGGATTTCATTCTAAATATTTAAACCTATGTATTTTCAATGCATAATGGTTTAGTTTTTAAGCGAATGATCCCAAAGACTTACTTCCCGATAAACTATGAAATATTGCAGTTTGAATTATTCTTTTTTGATAGTGGCCGCAGTGCCGATCACTTTTATAGTTCAAGATCAGGCATATTGATTCATTATTCTTAAGGTTAAACACATATCTCATATCTTTGCTGCCAGATTAAACAAACCATGATTTATCTGCTGCTTGCCCTGGCGTTTTCAAGTTGCATCTTCTTTACCTTCAAGTATTTCAATAAATTCAGTATCAATATTTTACCCGCTATTACAATGAATTATCTGTTGGCCTCTGCTTTCGGGTACTTTAGCAGATGGGAAACAGCGACTTTGTTCTCAATAGCTCATCAGCCCTGGCTTTTAATGGCAATTGTTACCGGGATGACATTTATTCTGACATTTTTTGTCTTTGCAGTATCGACACAGAAAGTTGGCGTTGCTATGACTGTAGTTTCGGGTAAAATGTCAATAGTACTTTCCGTAGCAGTAGGTTTCTTTTTATTGACTGAACCATTGAGTCTTTTGCAGGGTCTGGGTATCATTGCTGCCTTGGTTGCATTTTACCTTACTAATACGGGAATAAGTGAAGGACATATTGATAAAAAATATCTTTATCTGCCTGCTCTGATTTTTTTTGGAACAGGTGCAAACGATAGTTTAATGAAATTATCGGGAGTGTATTATGTTGATCGGGATGAAATCCAGTTCCTGACAGTTACTTTTTTTACTGCGTTCATAATTGGTATCGGGCTAGTGCTTTTTAAAGGATTACGGAATTCACTGAAAATGACGTGGAAAGATATTTTTGCAGGAATTCTTTTAGGCATCTTTAACTGGTACTCTACTTATTTCTTTATCAAAGGATTGTACATTCTTCCAATCTCAGTATTTGTTCCTGTTTTTAATGCAGCCCTCGTTTTTATTGCAGCTGTTGCAGGATATTACTTTTTTAGTGAAAAGTTGTCAGTAGTAAACCGGATTGGAATTGTATTGGCGGTCCTTGCCATAGCTGCAATTGCTTTTTCATAAACTATAGTCTGGTTTGAATGAAGGCAGAGATAAAAAAAGGCAGAGATTTTACCCCTGCCATTTTTACTTCCAATCTGGAAAAGCTATTATTTAACTTCGAAGAAATCGTCTTTGAGTTTTGAGTTCAGTTTAACTGCTGAAACAACAAAATTAAAAGCTTGCTGGCCCATATTCTGAGTCATGCTATGGGGAAACAATATTCCATCAACAGCTTTGTAATCCGCAAATTCAGTTATGCCTTCTTTGCTTTCGGTACGCACTTTCAGGCCGGTTTGTACATCGTAGAAATCAGTATCTTTCCTGTCGCCGCCTTTATTCACCTGAACTTTGTAGCATTGTTTCTGATCTTTTTGTTCTTCTATTCCAAGTAATTCACTTGTATACCCCAATTCAGAATAATACAATTCGGGAAAAATCATAGCAGCTTCTTTCATGCCGGCTAATTCATCACCTTCTATGGCTTTGCTTTCGCCACTCATGGGAGAGGATGATACTCCCTTGCCTGCATTATATACCTGTTTTGCAAAGACCATGGCACCAGATCCTACCTGGAGTAACATTTTGTCAGGAGCCTTATAATACAAATCGAGAGTGATTGGCCTTCCCTGCATGCTTGCACCTGAATTGATAGTAACATCCTTAACTTTTTTAAGTTTTTTTGCGCCACCAAGTGCTGTGATATAATTATTGATTACCTGGTTGGCGGTTACACCTGCAGGCGCAGGTTTGAGTTTTTTATCAGGATCATATTGATTGCCATCAATATCATAATATAAAACTTCGCCGCTTTTTGCGAATTTTTTGAGTTTCGGAGCCAGTTCTTCTGCTTTTCCAACTACCAAAAGATAGGCATTGTCCGGCCTGATGTATTTTTGAGCAGTAAGCTGAACATCAGCTGAATTTAAAGCCGATAGTTTTGTAAGATAGGTTGAATAATAATCTTTAGGCAGGTTATACCGGGCCGTGTTGATGGCAAAATTGGCTACTGTGGAAGGATTCTCCAGCGAACGGCCAAAGTTTCCCATCATATAATTGCGTACCATATTGAGCTCATCATCAGGAACGGGTTCAGTACGCAGACGACTCATCTCTGCCAGTATCTCAGTAAAAGAACTGTCAGTTACCGGGTTACGGACTTCGGCTGAAGCATTGAATTTGCCAATCAACTTATCAGTTTGAAGACTCGAATAAGCGCCATATGTCCACCCGTGTTTTTCGCGCAGGTTGTTAAAAAGCCTGAATGTGCCTCCTCCCAGTA
Organism: Bacteroidales bacterium; assembly: GCA_038204995.1. Classification (GTDB taxonomy): domain Bacteria; phylum Bacteroidota; class Bacteroidia; order Bacteroidales; family UBA4417; genus UBA4417. Next base: position 107,604 of record JBBRCH010000002.1, read on the forward strand.
TGCTGTTAGTGAGTTTAACCTTGATTTCATCGGGCGAACCTGGTTTAAGCTCTACCGGATACGTGACATTTATAGTCGACTGGACAGCATTTGGCCTGTCAACAATTGCAACAACATCTTTGGAAGGAGCCTTTGGGGTCGGATAATTTGCTTTAGGTACATCACCGCGCTGCCATCCGCCAAAATATTTTTCAACCAGTGGTTTTGCCTGATCCATTGTTATGTCTCCGACAATGGCGAGGTAAGCTACGTTGGGTTTGAAGAAAGTTTTATAATAGTCATTACATTTTTCGAGTGTAATTTTTTTAACAGATTCTTCTGACTCGTTTAATCCGTAAGGATGGTTGGTTCCATAAACCAAAACCGAATTTACGCGCTGTGAAATGGCTTTTGGGTCATTTTTATCAGCTTCAAGCGCTGAGAGGGTCTGGGTGCGGATCTTCTCCAGTTCATCAGCTTTAAAATCGGCATTAAGCAAAATATCCGACATAATACCCAGTAATGCTTCATTATGCCTTGAAAGACAATTTGCAGACATGCCATCAGCTGACGTTCTAAGGCTTGCACCCAACATATCGACTGCTTCATCAATTTCAGCTTTGGATTTGCTTGTCGTTCCTGTTCGCATCAGTTGACCGGCAAAATCAGTATATCCTGCCATGGCTCCTTCATAAACTGGGTCGATATCCAGAACCAGGGAGTATGACAAGTGTGGAATCTTATGATTCTCGACTACAAATACTTTCAGTCCGTTGGCTAATTCAAACGACTGGTATTCACCGATTTTGATAACAGGCGCCGGACCTGCCTTTGGTTGTATGCTCCTGTCAAGAACTTCTTTCACAACAGGTGTAGCTTCTACTTGTTTAGTTTTTGCTTTTTTTACCTGAGCAGCAAGCGGAAGAGTAATGATAAGAGCGGCTATAATTGATATAATTCTGTTTTTCATAATTTGGTTCCTCCTTTAGTTTTTGTCGTTTGATTTCGGTAAATAAGTCAGAACCACCCTGTTTTCAGGTACAAGATATTTTTTTGCCACCCTTTGAAGATCAGCCGGAGTAACTTTCATATACCTGTCAATTTCGGTATTGATAAGGTTTGCGTCATTGAAGTAAACATGGTAATTTGCCAGGTTTTCAGCAATGCCTGCCATGGTGCTGTTGCCGGTAACAAAGTCATTTTCAACTTTATTGCGAAGTTTCTGAAATTCGGCATTTGTTATTTCAGTCGTTTTTACTTTCTCGATTTCTGATTCGATTGCTTTTTCGAGGTCAGTGGTTTCAACACCCATATTTACAAGACCGAAAATAAGGAACAAGCCGGGATCTTCGAGTGCAAATGGAAACGACATAACTTGCAGGGCTTTTTGTTGCTGGTCAACAATTGCTTTATACATGCGGGAACTTTGTCCGTCAGAAAGTAAAGTGGTTAACATCGAAAGTGCATATGAATCAGGTGTGCCCTGTGCCGGCATATGATAAGATAGAATAACAGCAGGCAGTTGAATGTTATCATAAACTATGTCGCGCACTTCAGCGGTTTTTTCCGGCTCAACGATGCCTGGCCTGTATATATTCTTTGTACCACGAGGAATATCCCCAAAATATTTTTCAATCATTTTCTTCGTACTATCAATATCAAGGTCACCGGCTATAGATAACGTTGCATTATTCGGTACATAATAAATAGAGTGGAAATCCATAAATTCCTTCAAGGTTGCTTTATTAAGGTCTTCAGGATAACCAATGGGAGTCCATTTATAGGGATGCACTTTGTAGGCGTTTTCCATGGTTTTTTCGATAATGGAACCATAGGGCCGGTTGTCGTATGATTGCTTGCGTTCTTCTTTTACAACAGCACGCTGGGTTTCAACACCGGTACTGTCGATACGAAGGTGTAACAACCTTTCCGATTCGAGCCAAAGGCCGAGTTCAAGTTGGTTACTTGGCAGAATTTCGTAATAAAAGGTACGATCCTGGGAGGTATTGGCATTCAACGTTCCACCAGCAGTAAGGGTTATTTTATCATAATCACCCCGAGGAATGTTGTTTGAGCCTTCAAACATCAGATGCTCAAAGAAATGGGCAAAACCTGTACGGCCTGCAACTTCATTTTTCGATCCTACATGATACAGGATAGAGACAGCAACGATTGGCGTTGTATTATCCTGGTGCAGAATAACATGTAGCCCGTTTTGCAGATCATATTCAGTGAATTTGATGTTGTTTTGTTGTGCAACTATGCCTAAAAAAGGGAAGATGACAAGCAACATAATTAGTAATCTGATTTTCATAGATTGATTGTTTAAATTATTAGATTGATAATTAGGTATTTATGATTTACGATTTATGAATTGTGATTTATGAATTGGGGCATTTTTATAGAATTTAACCATTAGTTATTTATAATTCACGAATTCTTTAAAAACAATTCTTCTGCGGCTTCAAAGTTCATAATAATTTCGTTAACATACATAAATAATTCTTCTGGTTTATGTGTAGTAGCAACACCAATAACACGCATGCCCGCATTTTGTGCAGATAAAATCCCAGGAACCGAATCTTCAAAAACCATACATTCAGAAGGGTTTACTTCAAGTTTCGCGGCAGTGAGCATGTAGATCTCGGGATCAGGTTTTCCATGTTTTATCATGGACGAATCTGTAATGAGTCTGAAATATTTTTCCAAACCTATTGATTCGAGTGTAAATTTTACATTTGCAGATGGCGCCGAAGTAGCTAAGGCTATAGCGATACCAAGATTAGATGCATATTTCAGAAATTCCGGCAATCCTTCTACAGGTTTAATAAAGGGTCTGTATAATTGCCTGTATATACTCTCTTTTTCATCTGCCAGGGCATCTGTTTCTTCTTTTGTAAGTTTTTTGCTAAACAGCGAATGCATAATTACATGATTGGTGGAGCCGAAGTACTTGCCGAATTCCTCCTTAGTAATCTCCAATCCATGTCTTTTGCCAAATTCAATAAAAGCGTCAAGATGCCAGGCATAATTGTCCACGATTACTCCATCCATATCAAAAATAAGTACCATACATTCTGCTTCCTTTGTTTAAAAAATATTCTGAAGGTGTCAAAAATAAGGAATCTATGCATACTTTTGATAAATTGAATTATTGTGTTTGAAGTACCTTTATTTATTTAGTAAATTAAAAACAATGGCAAATTATATTTCTGGCTGCTGAATAGGGAGTCCCGCATAAGTCAAATTAATAATAGCATAGCTGCAAATATATTTAATATAGAAGTAATGCAGGCAATAACCATAAACAAAAAGCAATAACCAATAACCATTTTTCATTTAACAGAGCCCCACAATTATGAATTCAAATTACCTGAAAGCTTTAAGGATAGTCTACTTTGCACTTGCCATAGGAATTGCGTTGTTTGTTTTAATAACTGTGCTGGTCAATAAATTGAACGGACCTCTTGCCAAAACAGATATTTCCTCAGCCCAAAAAGCCCCTTTCATTATTGCTTTAATTGTTCTCACAGGGGCTGTCATTATTGTTTACAAATTACTTTTCCCTAAAAAGCTTGAAGTCATCCGGGGCTTGTCATCACTTGAAAAAAAACTGGCCGCATGGCGCGAAATATATATCCTGCAGGGAGCACTTATCGAAGCTCCCGCTTTTTTTGCTATTGTGTTGTTTATGCTTTTGGGTATTTCCACGCTTTTAATTTGGCCTGTTGCAGGTATTATTCTTTTCTGGATGACCCAGCCTACGCGTGAAAAGCTCATAAAAGAAACCCGTCTTTCAGCTTCCGAAATAGCTGAATTTGATAGTATGGACTAATAGGTAATATCTGAGTGATCGATATATTATAGTTGAACTCAATCCTAAAAGTTAGTATGTATTGATTTTCAACTCTTTTACTCTTTATATAATGATGCAGGCAGGTGCTCAGGAGTTACTCTCTTTTCGAAATAGACACAAAATTATTTTTAGTATACTGATGGTCAATAGTAATGTCTCGGTTTCCCAGAAGATCATTTATCGATAGAATAATAGATTTAGGCTAATTCTTACATTGAGGTGCTATGAGATATAACCTCAGGTATTAATTCAATTTACTTGTTAACCCCGAATTTTCATAAGCATCTTTATTATTCTTGTTCTTTTGTCATGCCACAAAAGAACCAAAAAGTCTAGGCTTACTATAAATTTCACACAGATGTACGACTCGGTAAGGCTCGCAAAACAAGGCCTGATAGATTTTACCAT
>JBBRCH010000003.1:0-108381 GCA_038204995.1 Bacteroidales bacterium
TTTCTTTGTAGGGATCCAAAATAACTCTCAAATTTAAGACAAAGGAACAGCATAAATAATGTAATTTTACAGTCATATCCGGAATTATATAAACAGCAGGCAGTTAATAGCGCTTTTTAGAGGGGGGGCGGAATAGTTACCAATATTTTTACGCAAGTCTGGGACGGAAAGATTGTAGACTAATCTGCACAAGTTGCAAATTATACCAAAATGTTGAAATATGACAGTCCTTTAGGGTCGGTAAGGGAGAATTGGGGAGTGGTTATGGTGGAATGGTAGACAGTTCTGCGAAAGTAATGCCCAACAGTTAATAAAACTCTTATCAATTATATTTTATATAACTGACAGTTCTTTTGATAAAAATAACAAGTTTCAACCTATTAAATGTACAACACAACAAAAGCATGAAACACTGGTGGTAATAAATAGGACTCCATGTAATCGGCACGACCCGACATGAAGTTCATATTACCTTTGATTATGGGTCGGTTAATACAGGTTAATTAGGTTAACCTGCAAAAAGATAACAAGATAAATCGTACTTTTGCACCTCTTTATCAATATCATCACGAAGTGGAACAAGGAAAAGTATATCCTCTTTTCGAGAAATTAGTGAGCCGCCAGGTCAAAGAACATAAACTTGGACAGCATGCCAGGGTTATATGGTTCACAGGTCTTCCCTGTTCGGGGAAAACCACTCTGGCTCTGGCACTTGAAAAAGAACTTTTTTCAAAAGGTTATCTTTGCCAGGTACTCGACGGCGACAATGTACGCTGCGGTATTAATAACAACCTGGGTTTTAGCAATGCCGACCGCCTCGAAAATATACGCAGGATTTCCGAAATTTCTAAACTTTTTCTTTCGGCAGGAGTTATTACCATCAACGCATTTGTCAGCCCCACAAACGAAATCCGCGATTTGGCCAGGGAAATTATCGGGGACGATGATTTTATCGAAATTTTCCTCAACCCCAGCCTGGCAGTATGCGAAAAACGTGATATTAAGGGTATGTATAAAAAGGCCAGGGCTGGTCAGATTGCCGAGTTTACTGGTGTAAATGCACCTTTCGAAATACCCGAAAGCCCTAATCTCGAAATCCATACCGATACCGAAAATATCGCAACGTCGTTACAACATATACTCGATAACATACTGCCGATCATATCGTTAAATAACCAGCAGAAAAAATGAAATCCTATTAGACGATATTTTAAACCAATTTCAAGATAAAAGCGGCTATAACACCTTTTATCGTGTATAATTGGATACCCTTTGTTTTTTGATACCAATATTTTATAAGAATGACCAGTTACAACCTTTCACACCTTGACGAACTCGAAAGCGAATCCATTTTTGTGATGCGCGAAGTAGCGGCACAGTTCGAACGCCCTGCAATTCTCTTTTCGGGTGGCAAGGATAGCATAGTAATGACATTCCTGGCACGCAAGGCGTTCTGGCCGGCAAAAATTCCTTTTCCGCTTCTGCATGTTGATACCGGGCATAACTTTCCCGAAACAATTGAATACCGTGATAACCTGGTAAAGGAACTCGGTGTTCAGCTTATTGTGGGCTCCGTTCAGGAATCAATCGATACCGGCCGTGTAGTCGAAGAAAAAGGGTATAACGCCAGCCGCAACCTGTTGCAAACGGTTACATTACTCGATACGATAGAAAAATTCAAATTCGATGCCTGTATGGGTGGAGGACGTCGCGACGAGGAAAAAGCACGTGCCAAGGAACGCTTTTTCTCCCATCGCGATGAGTTCGGACAATGGGATCCCAAAAACCAACGTCCAGAATTATGGAACATCTTTAACGGGCGAAAACATATGGGAGAGCACTTCCGCGTTTTTCCTATCAGCAACTGGACCGAAATGGATGTATGGCAATATATCCTGAAAGAAAACATTCCAATGCCCAGCATTTATTATACCCATCAGCGTAAAGCTTTTCTGCGCGATGGTGTTTGGTTGGCATATGCCCCTTTTATGAAAATGAAACCCAATGAAAAAGTAGAGATACGTACGGTTCGCTGCCGAACTATAGGCGATGTATCATGCACGGGACTAAACCTTTCAACCGCCAATTCGCTTGAAGAAATAATTGACGAAATTGCCGCTACCCGCGTAACTGAGCGTGGAAGCCGAGCCGACGATATGCGCAGTGAAGCCGCTATGGAGGACAGGAAGAAGGAAGGATACTTCTAGAAGCACAAATTGAAAAGGAGAAAAGACGGATCTGAATCCTGATACTCTTCAAACATTTCAAACCTGATAAACACAAAAAATTCAAAGTGCAACATTAAGAGGGGCGAAACACGGCACCCGTCACCAAGCACCAAGCACTAAGCACTAAGCACTAAATAAATGACCGAATTTTCATCCAAAGGTTACCTGAATATGGAGCTGTTGCGCTTTACAACAGCCGGAAGTGTTGACGATGGTAAAAGCACGCTGATCGGCAGGCTCTTATACGACAGCAAATCAATTTTTGAAGATCAGCTTGAAGCCGTAAAACGCGCAAGTATACAGCGTGGGAACGAACATATTAACCTGGCCCTGGTTACGGATGGCCTGCGTGCCGAGCGCGAACAGGGAATAACCATCGACGTGGCTTACCGCTATTTTGCCACACCCAAACGTAAATTTATAATTGCCGATACTCCCGGCCATATACAGTATACACGTAACATGGTCACCGGGGCTTCAACAGCCAATGCAGCAATCATTCTTATTGATGCACGCAACGGAGTAACCGAGCAAACTTACCGTCACACCTATATTTCAACCCTACTCCAGATTCCACATATTCTGATCTGTGTTAATAAAATGGACCTGGTGGAATACAGCCAGGAGGTTTTCGAGGAAATCCGCGAGAAATTCGTAGCTTTTGCGTTGAAACTCAAAGTAAAAGATTTCCGTTTTGTCCCTATCAGCGCTCTTCATGGCGATAATGTGGTTGAGCCCTCGATCAATATGAACTGGTACGATAACGGTACCCTGCTTGATGTGCTCGAAACCCTGCCTATCGATCACGACTATAATCTAACCGATGCCCGTTTCCCGGTACAGTATGTGATCAGGCCTATTTCCGACGAATTCCATGATTACCGTGGCTATGCCGGTCGGATTGACGGCGGAATTTTTAAACCCGGCGACAAAGTAATGACTCTTCCTGGTGGCTTTCATTCCACCATTAAATCTATTGACCTGCAGGATAAAACGCTGGAAGAAGCCTTTCCTCCTATGTCGGTAACTATGCAGCTGTCTGATGATATCGATATCAGCCGGGGCGACATGATTGTTAAAGAAGACAACCTTCCTCAGGTTAGCCAGGACATAACCATGATGATATGCTGGATGAGTAATCGAGCACTTCAGATCAACGGGAAATATGGACTGAAACATACCACCAAAGATGTACGCTGCCTGGTTAAAGAGGTTCATTACAAAGTGAATGTGAATACGATTGGTCAGATTACTGATGATATAGAGGTGAAAATGAACGATATAGCCCGCATCACTATACGTACAACCAAACCACTGCTTTTTGATTCATACAGCCGGAACCGCATCACAGGCGCTGTAATTTTTATCGACGAAGGCACCAATGAAACAGTAGGGGTAGGAATGATTGAGTAATTGCCAAAATATTCATCATTTAACAATAAATTTACCCTTGAACTTGCCGGATTTTACTGATTTATAAATATAAAAACCGGTCGGATACGAATGAATATCAAGTATCTGCTGCCCTCGTTTCCCGATTAACCAAAGCCGATCAACAATTTTACCCATTGCATCTGCAATGATAAGTTCTTCTGGTGAATCATCTGCCGGAAGAGCATAATCGAATACAAGAATGGATGAAGCCGGATTCGGTGAAACCCTGATTCCATATTCATCGGACGGGTCAATGCATCCGTTTTGAATAATGACTCCCGGTTCCAGAACAAGATTTGGCAATCCTTGCTGCATCGTCAATATAGCTCCCCGGGCAATGCAAAGTATTGCACCTGTCCTTACGATCAATTTAGCGTTTCCGTTGAGCGCTAATCTGCCCTGATCTTCAATTATCAGGGTCGAGCCCGCAAGCACTTCCACTTTGCTGCCATTTTCAACAATTAGTTCAGATGATGATTTCAAGCGCAATGTACTAATGTTTTTCAGCAACAATCCGGCATTGGTTTCGAGATGCATTTTTGTATTTTCTTCAAGAGTAAAAACAGTTGGTGATGCAAAAATCATCGCGTTATCAAACTCTATCGGGTTTGTCATCCGGGTGGCCGTGGTTCCCTGGTCGAGGACAATTGTTTTTCCTGCTTTCAGATTGAGAGAATAGCCTGATGCTGAATTAATCCGATTGAGAACAATATCGTCAGCGCACCAGCGCACATCGTTCGTAACATCCACATCATCAAACCTGATATTCACCTGCATAGTTCCATCATCATTCTGGGCTGTAATCTCAACTGAAATGCCATTCAGGTAAACCTTCCTCACATTTTTTACACCTTCAACCGGAACATCATAGCCAACCATATTCATCATTGCGGCAGACGAGGGATTTGTGCCTAAACCGATCTTTGAATTCCCTTTTACTGTGAATGCATTTCGCGTATGTCCATTGTTAAACATGTTTTTACAATATGCGCCATCTACATTTTCAATATTGGTATAATACTGGTCGCTGTGGTCGATTGCGTCATCGTGATTCCAGTCAACAGCATAAAACTCCTGGTCACCAGAGCCTGTAAGCGGGTTTATATTCCCGGGTAAACGTCGGAACGGGTACATCGGCTCGGAACTGATACAATTATTCTGAACTGTGGCTGCTTCGAATACTTTATCGTAAAAGCCCTCGGCCGTAACAGGCCTGAGACAGTTGGCGAACCCCTTAAAAACTTCGTCAAATGTTTTTCCTGCGCGGATCTCCCTGTCAATCTGCATATACGAATATAGGCTGTATTGAGCCGGATGTATGCAACTGTTTCCATCCTGCCATAGAAATTTGTCCCACTGGCATCCGTTCAGGTATTCTGTGTTGTGATTCTCAATCCAAAGGTATTCGGGGTATTCACTTTCGGGATGAAGAAAAGGAAGTTTAATCCGGATGGCGTCACCGGAAGTTACAAAATCGCGTAATGTATAAATACCTGATTGTGTAGAATTTGTGGCATCCAGATCGCCGTTTAACTCGGCGGTATTGGTTTCGTTTCGTGCCGAAACAGGAAATTCGTTGCCAGCGGCAATCCAGTTTAGCCGAAGCCTGTCCCATGCGTTCCAACATAACAGGGAAGCGCCCGATAACCCAAGGTTGCTCCAACCGCCGACCCCGGGTATCCAATAGTCGCCGCCCAGGAACCAGCCACCGCCACCATTATGAAAGTCCATACCTCCGTATATCAGGTGTGCATATTCATGAATCATAATCTGCGTCGGAATGTTTTCACTGGTACCGAACCAGCTGTATGAATTGGCTTCATAACCAAGCATTTTACCCGGTGAAGTATACGAATAATTGCCAATTCCGTTAAATGTGCTGTTTCGCCAGATAAAAATCACATGATCATACTTTCGTGGAAATTCATTGGAAGGAGTTTGTTTAGGAAGACCGTATTCATTCTCGGGGCAGCTCCATAGATCAAAATAATCAATTGAGTTCAGTCCGTGTGCTGTTTGAATATTAGTGGCAAGCTTGCTGTTTACCACCCCAATCAGTTCTGAATTATTAGGTCCGACTGAGTTATTGCTTTCTGCTGGCACAGAAAATATTCCGCCATTATCGGGTGAAAGCAGATAATCACCAAGCACCTGGTAATTTCCCGACGATGCCATCTGGTAGTACTTTGTTATAACTCCCAAAGCTTTTTCAGCCGAAGGATTGAAATCTGTAAGTTCGTTTGCCCAGACCGGAAGAGAATGAGCAGGCCATGATTCGGTTCCTGATGCCGGAGTTGGATCGCCCCCGTTTATGTAATCGTATTCTGCAAAAACTATTAGAACACGGATAATACCTGATGCGGGTAATTTGAAGCCATTCCGGCTTTCGTATATGGTTTCGGAACCGGATTTTTTACAAACAATGTTATCTGGATGGAATTCCTGTCCCTTTATGTTTGAAAACAAAAAAAGAAATAATAATAAAGCACTTGACTGCCGATAAAAAGTATTCATAATTCTTTTTACGAAATAAGGGTTCCTTATAAACGTTTAAATTTAAACGGAATTATAATCCATGCATTAAAACACTCCATTTATTAATGGGAAAACAGGAAATTATTTCTCATCAATAAAATTCCACTCATAAAATAATTAGCTGAAATACCTTGATTTTCGAAAAATTGGTTGTTCCGCTTAGTTTTGTATCAACCTTTTACACTATTTTTGACCTCTCAAGCTTCCTCTTTTCACAGGAACATAATCAATCAACAATTAAAATAGCTTTATGAAAAAAACAGTTTTTCTGCTTGCGCTTAGCCTGATGTTTAGTATAACAGGCAACAAAGTCATTGCCTGTACAAATTTCCTGGTTACCAAAGGAGCCACTGTTGATGGCTCAAGCATGATCAGTTACGCGGCCGATTCGCACACCCTTTTCGGTGAATTATATCATTGGTCTGCGGCTACTTATCCTGCCGGAACCATGCTTGATGTGTACGAATGGGATACCGGCAAATATTTGGGTAAAATTAAACAAGCTACTCAAACATACAACGTTGTCGGTAATATGAACGAGTACCAGGTTGCTGTCGGTGAAACCACTTTCGGTGGCCGCGAGGAACTGGTCGACACTTCGGCCATTATGGATTATGGAAGCCTGATGTATATTGCCCTTCAGCGCTCAAAAACAGCACGTGAAGCCATACAGGTTATCAGCTCACTGATGGCTGAATATGGATATGCAAGTGAAGGTGAATCCTTTTCGATCAGCGATCCCAACGAAGTATGGATCATGGAAATGTTAGGAAAAGGAAAGCCCGAAATTGTGAAAGATAAAAAAGGACGGCAAACGGTAAAATACAATAGGGGAAGCGTTTGGGTAGCTGTACGCATTCCTGATGGGTATATTTCGGGACATGCCAACCAGGCCCGTATTACAACTTTCCCGCTTAACGATCCGGAGAATTGCATGTATGCACCTGATGCTATCAGTTTTGCACGCGAAAAAGGATTTTTTACCGGTGAGGATAAAGACTTTAGTTTCTCCGACACCTATGCCCCGGTAAATTTTGAAGGCGCCCGTTTTTGCGAGGCCCGCGTTTGGAGTGGTTTCAATAAAGTTACAAAGGGTATGGACAAATACCTCGACTACATAAAAGGTGAAAACCTCAGCAACCGAATGCCGCTGTATGTTAAGCCTGATCATAAACTCTCAGTACATGAGGTAATTGGCCTGATGCGCGATTATTTCCAGGGCACTGAACTGGATATGACAAAAGATGTTGGTGCCGGCCCATACAACTGTATCGTGCGCTGGCGCCCGTTAACCTGGAAAGTGGACGGCGTAGAATATTTTAACGAAAGGGCAATAAGCACACAGCAAACCGGCTTTGTTTTTGTAGCCCAGTCGCGCCCCTATATTCCGTATCCGCTTGGCGGCATACTGTGGTTTGGTGTGGACGATACATATTCTACGGTTTTCACACCCATGTACACCTGTATGACCAGGGTGCCTGAAACCTATGCCGTTGGAAATGGCTCCATGATGGAATTCAGCGACAATGCAGCTTTCTGGGTATTCAACCAGGTTTCGAACTTTGCCTATACCCGTTACAGCGATATGATTGTTGACATACAAAAGAAACAGTCGGAACTTGAAAACAATTATATCGCCATGGTTCCGGCCATCGATAAGGTTGCACTCGAAATGTACCGCACCAATCCTGAAAAAGCGATCCAATTTCTGACCGACTTCTCGGTGACTCAGGGTAATAATACTGTAAACGAATGGAAAAAACTCTATGGTTTTCTGTTTACCAAATATATGGACGGGAATATTAAAACACCTGTTCCGGTTCCTGATGGCTATAAATATGTCGAACCAAAAGTAAATCAGCCTGGGTACAGTAATGCATTTTATCGCAACCTGATCAAAGAAACCGGTGACAAATTTAAAGTTATTGGTCCTACGCAACACTAGGATATATCAAGAGGATATACACTGCGCCCTGGAAACGAAAACTTTTCAGGGCGCTATTTTATTATACATTTTAAAAAATAACGCTAAGTATACTATCTTTGAGATAGTTTCGTTACCTTTGAGTAATAAATCTGTTTTTTTTTAATAATTATGGACCAGAAACCCGTGAATACCCTGGCTTACAAAATCACGATCGGCGCATTGCTTGCAATTATTACCATTTTAGCCTGGATGCTGATAAGTCAGAAAAAAGAGGTATCTACCCTTGTAAAAAAATCTGACAACCTTCAAACAGAATTACAGGTTCAGCTCGACTCACTATTGGCAGAACATGAACGGGTTAAAGTATCGTATGGTGAGTTAAGCAATTCTCTTTCGGAGCGGGACAGTATAATAAACGAAAAAGCCAGGGAAATAAAACAACTCCTTGGTTCAAAAGCCGAACTGGCTGTTGTAAAACGCAAACTGGCTCAATTACAGGAGATAACACAGGTTTATGAACAACAGATTGATTCATTGTTTTCCGTTAACCGCAAACTCAAGGCAGAAAACACCCAGATAAAAATTGACTACAACCTTGAACAGCAAAAAACAAGTGACCTTTCCAAAGATAAAGAAGCCCTGAATGAAAAGATCAGCGGCGCAGCCGTGCTTAAAGCCTACAAAATATCTGCAGTTGCTTATAAATCAAGGGGTGTTGACAATGATAAAGAAACCGATAAGGCTGCCAGGGCGGATAAAATAAAAGTTTGTTTCACTGTGAGCGAAAATAAACTGGTGAGTTTCGGATACAAAAGATTCTTTGTACGCATAGCACGTCCTGATAATACTATTCTTACCCGAGGACCGGCGTATACTTTCCAGTTCCTTGGGCAAACCCTGCAATTCTCAACCATGGAAACCCTAAACTATGAGGGTGAAGCCGCCGATATCTGTACGTATTTCGATCGACCGATTAACAGTCAAGATCTGGCCAAAGGCCGTTATTATGTTAATGTTTTTACCGAAGATCGTGAAATAGGGCAAACCTCATTTGAGCTGAAATAGATAGTCATACATATTAACAGAAAAAGCCGGTTTTATGCCGGTTTTTTTGTCTTGGACGGGTAGTAAAAACTTTTTCCTGTAAAATTTTATATCCCTTTTTAACAGCACATCCGGAATGTATTGCTATATTTACATGCATGATTCACCATGACAAATCATTACTTCAAGCAACATCTTTATATATGCGTTAGTACAATAATTTAAACCTGATAATTATGGCAACCCAAATTTTTGTGAACCTGGCAGTGAGGAATCTGGAAAGAACCATGGGCTTTTTCAGCAGCCTCGGGTTTAAGTTTAACCCGCAATTTACTGATGAAAATGCAGCATGCATGATTGTAAATGACAAAGCATTCGTAATGTTTCTTGTCAAACCGTTCTTTAAAACATTTACCTCAAAAAGTCTTGTTGATGCTTCAAAATCCAGCGAAGTTCTATTATCACTATCCGCTGACAGTAAAGCTAAAGTTAACGAAATTATGAAGACCGCGTTGGATTTGGGGGCTACCGAAACCCGCGATCTGCAGGATCATGGTTTTATGTTCGGGCGGAGTTTTAATGATCTGGACGGACATATCTGGGAAATCGCCTGGATGGATACCGAAGCTATGAGTGAAGGACAGTGAATTCTGGTTTAATAGTGTCTCTGATCCCACACCAATGATTGTATGCCCTGTACTCAAAACAAGAAACCAGAAAGAAAAGCCTTAAAGTAGTATTCCGGAGGAGTCAGATTCCCTAACCCGATACCTTACCTCTTGGATTGCAGGTTTTTCATCCTGTAAACAAAGAAATAATATACCGGTTTTCCGGTTCGCATCACGGTGATGGTATCAGGAGGCAAGATGTTTTTGTAATACAGTCCCGGTAACGTTTGCGGGCTCCTGAAATCGCGGCTGGAAGAGATATACCAGGCGTCGGTGTTAAGCCGGAACCCACCATGAATCTGGTTTATCCAGGCAAATTTATGTATAGCCGCGGTATCTCCTGCAGCCAAAACATATCGTCCTGTTCCGCGGCATAGGTAATATTCGTAATTAGCTGCGGGAAACCATCTATAACTTATAACAGGGGCATTAGCCTGCATGTTTCCGGACTGTTCGTATTTTTCAGCCAGCGGAATAAATTCATACCGAAGTTGCCTCCAACCATACAATTCAAGTGAATAATCAGTTGAACCTTTACCGCCTGTATTTTCAGAATACTTATCGATGGCAATAAATCCGGTCAGAATCTGAGCCGTCGAAAGCGTTATCAGCAAAATTAAAAAAGCCATTGCTCCTTTTATCACTGACGGGAAAAGCACCTCCGTTTGCTTTCGGATCCAAAGTGCAACTATAGGTAAAAGTGTAAGGTACCCTGCTCCGCTCCAATGTGGAAGTGTTCGTCTGAAAATTGAAACCAGTAAAAAAGTCACGATCAGCGGTAAAGCCGTCCATATCAAAAAACGTGTCTCCGGCTTTTCATTTTTGAACTTTCTGCCGAAAAAGGAAGCAAGCGCGATTAGTATTAAAACCAGGGTTACCGGGTTGGTGTATAAGGCTTCGCCTAGTATTTCGGTTAGAAAATAATCAGGTGTAAATGCAGAAGCAACAGGTTCAACACGTCCGCTGTGGAACAGGAAACTCACAAAGCCATTCTGTGCATTCCATATCATAACCGGCAGAAAGAGCAGAGCCATAATGAGATGGGCAAGATAAAAACAGACTGTCTGTAACCATTTTCGGTTGTAAACCAGTATGTAAATTATCATTCCCAGCCATAAATAAGCTGTGGTATATTTACTCAACAAGGCTAATCCTATAAATACCGAAGCCAGCAGGAACCTTCGTTTAGCGATTAAATCAATCCCGCCACTGAAAGCCTTTAAAAGAAACAGAATGGCCGCAAGCCAGAACACACTCTGAGGCGTATCGGGCAAAATAAAGATGCCGATAATCACAAAACCATAAATGGAAGCGGTGTAAAGCAACGCAGCATACCAGCCTGTAAGTTCGTCACGCAGTTGTTTACCTATACAATACATCAGCCAGGTATTTACCGATCCGGCAACTACTGCACCCAGGCGGATAAAAAACTCGCTGCTCAAATGCAAATTGAGACTAAACAATTGAATAACCCAGCCCACCATAGGAGGATGATCGAAATGGCTGAGCGCGGGATAAAGCGCATAAGTGTAATAGTATGCTTCATCATTCCCCAGGCTGAAACCGGCGGCCAGCAAAGCCCGAATTACTGCCGAAAGAATCAGCAGGTAAATAATAGGGTAGCCGGTGGTGGAACGGAATTTCAGAAAGTGCTTTTTAAGAATCGATTACTTGCAATAAAGCAGGATTGGAGTTTGCAAATATAGGAAATGTAGAACATTGAACATTTTATACCTATCATTGAAAATCCAAAGACAGCCCATCTTGTTTTTCCCTATCCGGTATCTTATTTCCTCTCACTTTTAACTTTAAGAAATATATTTTCTTAAACAGTATTTGTTTTCGCGTTTTGGGGATAAATTATTGAATACCATTGATTTAAAATAAACCAATACATTGTCTATCGAAAGTTTTGCTAATAATAATTTAAGTGAATTATTATTTAACCACTGCTACCGCGCAAACCGTTAGCTCGACAATGTCAATCCATTCCCCCCCTTTCGGGCGCATCTCCGACTCGCCCGTTTGCATTTTGCCCCTTCGCCTTGTTCACCGCCTTTATGCAGCCACTTTCCTGTACCTCCACACCGCCAGCGTAAGAGAAATAACCGCATATACCACAACTGAAATAAACGGCTTCAGGATATCCTGAAACTGCGATCCTTTCAGCATAATCATACGCATCATTTTTATAAAATAAGCTATCGGGTTGATTATATTAATATTCTGAGCCCATTCAGGCATGCTGTCGATAGGCGTAAACAAACCACTCATCATAATAAATACCACCGCGAAAAACCAGGCCAGGAACATGGCCTGTTGCTGGGTATTAACCATAGTTGAAATCAAAAGACCAATGCCCAATACGGCTAATAAATATACTGAAGCCACCCCGAAAATCAGCCACAGGCTTCCAATAATCGGGATATTGAAAACAATACGCGCAAGCAACAGTCCGAAGGCCAGTTCGAACAGTGCTATAAACCAGAAAGGAAGCAATTTGCCAATAACAAACTGATATTTTTTTACCGGCGAAACATTGATTTGCTCAATAGTTCCCATTTCCTTTTCACGCACCACGTTCATGGATGACAAAAACATGCCGATAATGGTAACCAGCAGCACCAGGATTCCCGGCACCATATAGGTTTTATAATCCAGTTCAGGATTAAACCAGTACGAATAGCGGATATTGAAAGGCTGTTTCATTTCAACACCACCCGTAAGATCAACAATAATATCCTGGTTGTAATCCATAATAATAGAATTTCCATAGGCATTCATGATGGCTGCCGCGCTGCCGTCGATGGCATTGGTAATCAGTTGTACCGTGGCTTTTGATTCCTTTTGAAGGTCGGTTTCAAAACGATCGGGAATAATAAGTATCTGGTGTGCTTTGCCTGTTTTAAGTTGTTCCTCGGCCTGAACATAGGAATCAGCATAGGCTTTTATATGATAAAAAGGTGGCGCCGAAAACTTCGAAACCAGCTGCCTCGAAGCTACCGAATGATCCTGATCAACGATCACCAGGTTGATGTTTTTAATCTCGAATGTAACCGCAAAAGCCAATACCAGCAACTGAACGATCGGTATTACAAAAATTATAGGCAGCATCGTTTTATTACGGAAAATCTGCCGGAATTCTTTTTGTAAGATATATAAGATTATTTTCATTTCCCAGTATTCAAACTACTAATATCGT
This sequence comes from Bacteroidales bacterium, assembly GCA_038204995.1. Lineage (GTDB taxonomy): Bacteria > Bacteroidota > Bacteroidia > Bacteroidales > UBA4417 > UBA4417. The sequence continues at coordinate 13,039 of JBBRCH010000003.1, forward strand.
TAATCGTTGTTCGTTGTTCGTTTGCCCGTTTTTTAAAACCATACTAAATTTCCCGAAATCAAACAATCATTTACTCTAACCGGATCTTAAATTTTTTAATGCTTAGCACAACAAAAAACAATGCCATACCGGCAATAATCAGGGTTTCTTTCCAAATATACTGTATTCCAAGTCCTTTTATCATTATAGATTTTACAATGATGATAAACCAACGTGGTGGCATGATATTACTCAGAATCTGAAGCGGAAGCGGCATATTTTCGATAGGGAAAATAAATCCCGATAACAGAATGGTCGGCAGCATCAGTGCAAACATCGAAAGCATCATAGCCATCTGCTGGCTTTTACTCACAGTTGAAATGAAAATTCCAAGCGACAAAGCCATGATAATAAAAAGAAGGCTTTCGGCAAGCAGCAGAACAAGACTGCCTTTTACAGGCATACCCAGCACAAAATAACTGAGTAATAAAATGATGAGCGCATTCGAGAATGCCAGCAACACATAAGGAAGTACCTTTCCGGCTATGATTTGCATAGGGCGCATAGGCGATACCAGCAATATTTCCATAGTACCCATTTCCTTTTCCTTAGCAATGGAAATGGATGTCATCATTGCCGTAATAAGCATCAGCAAGATAGTTATAACCCCTGGAACAAACATAAAAACACTTAACAGCGCCGGGTTGTACATCATTTGCGATTGAGTGGTAACCGTAACCGGAAGTGACATACCTTTGAGGTATTCCTGTTGATAATCAATAACAATGGCAGAGGTATAACTCACCAGCAGGTTAGCCGTATTAGGGTCGCTGGCATCGGCAATTACCTGGATACCAGCTTGTTTGTCTTTCTCAAGTTTTCGAGCAAAATCACTCTCGAAAATAATCACTTCTTTAACCTTTCCATGCCTGAAAACCTCCTCAATATGTCCTTCACCTTCTACTTTATCACTTAGGATAAAGAAACCAGAAGACAGTAATTTTGAAGTTATCGCCCTGGTAACCTGGTCGTTGGAATGGTCAATAATTGCAACCGGTGCATTTTTCAGATCCGTTGAAAGCGCAAATCCAAAAAGCAAAACCTGTATTACCGGCATCCCGAAAAGTATGATCATCGACCGGAAATCGCGGAAGATATGATAAAACTCTTTGATGATAAAACCTCTCATTTTTAAAGTGCTGAGTGCTGAGTGCTGTGATTTTGTAGCTTTAATCTCTTAAAACCAAAGCTCCATGAATTTTCTAATTTCTGGCAATTTTCAAAAAGACCTCCTCTATATTTGAGGCATTGTATTGTGCTTTCAGTTTTGATGGGGTATTGAGGGCAACAATTTTTCCGTCAGTCATAATGCTTACCCGCTGGCAATACTCGGCTTCGTCCATGTAATGAGTAGTTACAAAAACAGTAATTCCCTGGCTGGCTGTTTCATATATGATTTCCCAGAATTGTCGTCGCGTTATCGGGTCCACTCCCCCGGTTGGCTCATCAAGGAATACTATGGATGGCCGGTGAATAATAGCTACCGAGAAAGCCAGTTTCTGTTTCCAGCCCAACGGCAGTGAGCCCAGTAATTGATTTTTTTCGCTTTCAAGCCCAAGCCTGCCCAGAAGTTCTGTGGTTCTTTGCTTAATTTTATCAGCCGGTAAACCATAAATTCCGCCGAAAAACTGAAAATTCTCCCAAACTGATAGATCCTCGAATAGAGAGAATCGCTGGCTCATGTACCCGATCCGCTTTTTTATCATCTCCGACTGCCTGTAAACATCGTAGCCGGCAACCATTACTTTTCCTGAAGTAGGAGCAGATAAACCGCAGAGGATTTTCATTGCGGTGGTTTTACCGGCTCCGTTAGCACCCAGAAATCCATAAATCTCTCCTGCCTCAACCGAAAAGGTCAGATGATCGTTGGCAATAAAACTACCGAACTTTTTTACCAGGTTTTCAACTTCAATGATTGGCATTTTTCACTCTTGGGTTGGTTAACGTTTTAGAATCAGGTAAATGACAGGTTACAATAACATCATGCTTACTGAGCATAGAGCACTAAGCACATCGCATTAAGTACCATTATTCATCATTTCCATAAAACAATCTTCTATTGATGGCTCAATTTGCGTGATCTCCAGGTTGGTGTGACCAGATGAATGCAGATATAACTCAATTTCGGCGGCCGTTAAGGCTTCATCGGCAAGGGAGAGGTGAATATGCTCCCCGAAAGGAAAAGCGGTTCTTGTGGCTTTATATTGCCTCAGGTCGTGAAGTAAACGGTAGGTGTCGTCGCCACTAACAGCCCAGAGTGTTCGGCCAAAATTTCCCCTGATTGCCTCGGGAGTATCAATACTCATGATACCTCCGTTTTGTATCAGGGCAACCCTGTCGCAACGCGAGGCTTCGTCCATATAGGGCGTTGAAACCACTATTGTAATTCCGCTAAGGCGCAGCTTTGCCAGCATTTCCCAGAATTCGATACGTGAAACGGCATCAACTCCGGTGGTAGGTTCATCGAGAATCAATACTTCCGGCTTATGAATAAGAGCACATGATAACGCAAGTTTCTGTTTCATCCCTCCTGAAAGTTTCCCGGCTTTGCGGTTTTTGAATGGCTCAATCTGTCCGTATATATCTTTCACCAGTTCATAGTTGGCTTCGGGTGTAGTCTTAAAAATACCTGCAAAAAAGCGGAGATTTTCTTCCACCGTAAGGTCCTGGTAGAGTGAAAAGCGCCCTGGCATATAACCCAGGATTTTACGGAGTTTCGCATAATCCTTTACCGTGTCCAATCCTTCAACATTCATTGAGCCACTATCGGGTAAAAGCAACGAAGTAATAATCCGGAACAGGGATGTTTTTCCGGCTCCATCGGGACCGATAAATCCAAACAATTCGCCTTTATGAATATCGAATGAGATATCATTAAGCGCAGTCTTTCCGCCATATCGTTTTACAATGTGACTCGACAGTATGGATGTATCAGCTGACATTACTATTTTTACCGGGAATTAAAATAAAGAACCGGGGAAATGAAGACACGGTTAAAAAGGTTGAGGAGAAATATTGATTATCCAGCCTCAGCTAAAAACAGTACTCCGGAAGCCGGCTAACAATTTATGGCGGCGGTGCAGAAGCAGAAATTACAACCTCTGACCTGTAGCTTATTGCCGCAAGGCAGCTTCTTTAGTCCAGTAAGCTGTTTTGCCTAAGCCCATCCATGAAGCGCCAATATAACCCCTGATTTTGATCTTGTTTGCCGATTCAAAATTGATGTAACAATTATACGTTTTGCCGCTCGAAGGATTATAAATGGTACCATCGTTCCATTCTTCACCCGACTTATCAAATTTAAATCCTTTCAGAATTTCGAGGCCAATGATAGCACGGTTTTGATATTTTGCTTCCGGGTTTTTATCGTCAACCTTAGGTTTACCATTTTTTAAGGGTTCCTTAAGCCATACGATTTTGCCATAATATTTACCGTTATTGGGGTCCTTGTAAATCTGAACCTGCGATTTTTCGGCTCCGGTTTCGTCATCGTAGGTCAGATAGTAGCCCAAAATTTTATCGGGTTTACCCTGCGCATGGGCTGTGCCGGAAAACGCCGAGGCGATTATAATTAATGCTGCTGTGAGTAGGATTTTCATTGCTTACTGGTTTAAATTAAAACTAGGATGAATTATTGGGTGGGATATTATTACAGTTTCGATAATTAGTCAGTGCTTAACTTTAATAAAAGTGCCTGTTGCCATCTGGAACCAGGAACTTATCTCATATTGATGCTGAATTATTCAATTGCTACATTCCCTGGTTTTTATCCGTAAAATTAACCTCCGCCGGCATAGCAATTTTCAGGCTACCATCGTTAGGAACTCTTATTTTAACACCATAAACCAGGTTAACACGTTCTTCCTTCGTTTGGATAATTTTAGGAGTAAATTCTGCTTTAGGCGAAATCCAGCTTACTACTCCGGTCAGTTTACGGTTTGTTTTTTTATCGGCATCGATGAGCACTTCTACTTGCTGCCCTTGCTTGATTCCCGGAAGTTGAGTGCCTGAAACATACACCTTGAGTTCCATGACGCTAAGATCAGCAATTTTATAAAGCGCACGACCCGGCACAGCTATTTCGCCGGTTTCGGCAAACTTACTCAAAACAGTGCCTTTTACCGGGTTTCGGATATAACACTTGGATATGGATTCATTAACCTGAGCAATCTGCCTGTCAACAACTTCCATTTCTTCAGCAATTCCGGCATTTTGAGTCTGAACAGAAGCTACCTGTTTATCCACAAGATCTATTGACCCGTTAATATCATCTAACTGCTTAGTTGTAGCAGCTTTATCAGCAATAAGCCTGGTGACTCTGTTCTTTTCTACCATCAGGTTTGCTTTTTGCTGTTGTTGTACCGCAATCTGGCTGTTAACATTGTCCTTTTTAACCAAAACTGCCTTTTTTTGCGATAACAACTGTAATTTTTTCAGGTACAGGTCGGTGGTATCAATCAGGGCAACAATACTACCTGAGTCAGGCTGTGAACCCTCCTCAACTTTCATATAATGAATCTGCCCTGCATTTTCAGCAGAAACAGTAACCTGCACTGCTTCGAAATTCCCATAAGCATCACTCAGGTTGTTACCGCTCTTACAGGCAGATAACCAAACCAGTGTTAACATGATCAAAATATTGCGTGTATTTGCCATTGTAATATATGGTTTAACAAAAAAAAACAGCTTATTATTTCCAAATTGTCTTTTTCTAATTATAACTTATAAACCTCCTGTTGCGGCCTTGTAAAGTGCTTTCGATTGCAGCAATTGCATCTTGTGGAGATTTCGCGTTAGTAAGGCCTGTTCTTCAGCAAGCTGCTCAGATACAAATTCGGTGGCCGTCAGCGTGCCGTTTTCGAATTGGGAAGCTGCTGAATGCACTATAGATTTTCGCAGGATAATAATTTCCTCATCACTTTTTATCAATTCAGAAGACTTGGCAATATCAGTGAGGTATTGCTGAACCTGCGCTTTATTTGACAAATCGTAGGTGTTTTTCTGATTTTCAATAATACGGCTGTTCAGGTCCAGGATTTGTTTTTCTCGGTCTGTTTGATTCCAGTTCCAGAAATTCCAGGTCACTTTTGCCCCTAAAGTATAGAAAAAGGCTGAACCTTCCTTAAAAACATTATATCCCGGGTTTCCGTAGCCTGCTGTTCCAAAACCATAGATTTTAGGCCTGTCCTTTGTAACTGAAAGCTTCTTGGTTGCATCCAGTTTCTGCTGCATCAAGGTGAAAACACCAAACTCCGGACGCAGATTCGAATAAGTTGATAGGTTCACGTCTAATTCCGGCTCTTTAAATTTTGTATCTTCAGTTATTTCCATTCCGGTAAGAACTTGTAGCGTATTTACAAGTGCGTTTTTTTGACTTTTTACTTCCAGCAAACGCTGGCCGGCTTTAAGTTTTTCAGCTTGCAACACATCAGCAGCTGAAGCAAGCACAACTCCTTCATTTACCGAAGCATTAACTTTTAAGAGCCTGGCTTCCAGGTCCTCAATGGTATTACTGATGACATCAGCATTTAAATCTGATAGTAAAATGCTGAAATACAATTGATTAATTCGCTCACGCATTCTATAAAGTTCAGCATCGTTAGTAAGTTGGTTTATCTGGCGGCTAAAGTCCTCAATTGTGTTTTGCGCATCAATAGCTCCTCCGCCGTAGATCAACTGGTTGGCATCAAGCGACAACTTGTATTGTATTTTTGGAACTTTAGGCGTTGTAACTCCCGGGAGACTGAAAGGGAGTTCAATTACTTCATTCTGATAGGTAGACTGCCCGTTAACATTAAGTTGCGGCAATTTGCTGTTATCTGTATTCTTTTGCTGTAGAGTGCTTGTTTCAGCATATAATTCATTCTGACCTGAAAGCGGATTATTTTTCATGACGGCAGCCAGACAGTCGTCAAGCGTTATTGCGGGTTGCTGGGCTATCGCACTTGTGGCAACTGCTATTATGAAACATAGTAAAAGTGTTCTGTACATCATACTGTAATTGATTTTAGTACAAAATCTATAATTTCATTTTGCCGGGATTCCAGATAGGTTTGGTATTCCTCATTATTCATTTCAAAAATATACTGCACAATAGGCCTGGCAATAAATGGAAAAAGACACATTGAAACTAAATTTACGAGCAAATGTTCAGCCTTAACCGGGCGGATCATCCCCTTTTCTACTTCATCATCAATCTGTTCCTGAAGCTGCAATGGGTTAATGCCGGATTTCTTGATAAATTTCAGAAAACGCTCAGGGTTGGTATTCAGGGTATTTATTACAAAAGCCGGGATAAACGGATTTTCTTGTAAGGTTCTAATGTAGTTTTTAACAAAAAAGGTAATCTTTTCCTTTATGCCAAGTTCAGCTTCAAGTACCTGCTTCATGGCTGGAAACAAATTTAATGCAACTTCACTGAACACGGCATCAAATAATTTATCCTTGCTTCGGAAATAATAATGCAGTAAAGCTTTATTAATTCCGGCCTGATCGGCGATTTCCTGCATTCGGGCACCTTCAAAACCTTTTGCTATAAAAACTTCGCGCGCAGCAACAAGTATTTGATTCTCCGTATTTTCGCCAGCTACAGTCATGTTATAATCCTTTACACTCCTGGTTTAACCTTTTGATTTAACCAGGTGGTCAAAAGTAGTGTAAAAATATGAGGGTTTTACAAAACCTGAAAAAAAATCCTTTCAGATTTATATTTTCAACTAAAGGGGGATAATCATTGTTGCTTTTTATCCTTCGGCAGATTAACAAAATCAGCTCCCCAAATAATGGATTCCAGCTGCCGGATATAGTTCCGTTTCGATTTATTAGGATAATAAACATACCCATCAAAAACCACGATACGTTCTCTTGCTGCATCAACAATGGTATAATTCACAAAAGGTCCTCCCATAAAATCACCTTTTGTTTTCCAAAGGCCCCGCGTTTCGACAGCATACAATCCTTTAAACATAATTTTGCGGGAGACAGGCTGATAAAACTCGCGCTCCAGTGTCATATACGAACCATCGAGCGAACCCGGAATATATAGTTTGGTATACCGATCGCGGACAGACAGGACAGCTTCCGGGAAAAGTTGAGCGGTATCCTTATATGGATAGGTATAAATCATCAGGCCAAGACTCATGGTAGTAGCTTCGGATCGCAACCAAACGAAATCACTCATTTTTTTTGCATTATAATAATCCTTCGGAATCACCATTTTAATTCCAAAATTTTCCAACAGCATTTTTTCCACTTCAAAATTCCGGATCAATGCATTCTGAGCCTGAAAACGGGCTCGTTCATTCTGGTTGAATAACTCTTTAACAGCCTCGCAACGTTTGGAAAATATGTTGATAAAAGCAGTATCAGAACCAGCTTTTACTATAATAACCCTCTGTGGATGCGACCACACATTCATGCGTGTATCCACCGTGCTTTTCTTATATTCTGCCTTTATATCAATTATCAGTACATTGCGGTGGGTCTGCAAAAACTTACTAAAATTTTTTAAAGGAATATTGATAAGTGTAAACTCAGGTTCTGCTTCAGGAAGACCTTGCATATACTGCATTAACGCCCCCCGGATTGTATCACCGACTGCTCCGTTCCATTTCGCTTTGCTGCATACAACAATTATTTCAGAACCTCTTCCTGTAGAATTCGGACCTTTACTTTTACTCTCAGCGCATGAAGCCATTATAACAGCAGCAGTCAAAATAAAAAACAAATTTCTTAACCACATCTGGATCAAACTCTAATAAGTAATGAGTTTTATTAAAATAATTTAAATCTGAATGAAAATATTCCAGGTTAGAGAAAGCTTCAAATGAAAGAACAGGGCAGCAAATTATGTGAGTATATATGGAATATTCTTTTTTTTCAAGCAATTGGAGGATTTTAAGATTTTACCTTCTCTTCTGCAAAAGATGAATACCTGAAACTGATGAAAATATATCCTATCCGGAAGGTAAAATCACTTTAATTTTCTGACCCACCTTGAGCCCTGCTGAGCCGGAAATTTTATTCCACTCTTTCAGTTGATCTATAGTTACACCGCTATATTTTTGGGAGATACCCCATAATGTATCTCCTGGCTTAACAGTATAATAAATCAGTTTCAGATCTCCTTCAGGTGTATTTTTGTTCTCTTTCGAACCGGATTCCTGTTGTGCGATAGCTTTTGAAGTAATTCCGCTGTCAGGCGGGTTCACCCTGAGTTTCTGTCCAATAAGCAGATTATTTGTTTCCAGTGAATTCCAGGTCACCAGCTCATCTGTGGTCACTCCATATGTCGTTGCAATTTTTGTCAGGTATTCCCCTTTTTTTACAACATGGTATTTTGCATTCAAATATCCTGCCTGGGCATGAACCGATGCTTTTTCATTTTTCGATTTTGTATTATCAGCAACATTCTCACTTGTAATCAATTTTTCGGGTGCGTTGATCCGGAGTTTCTGACCTATCAGCAATCTCTGACTTTTCAATTGATTCCAGGCCATAAGGTTATTCGTCGTAATATGATATTTAGCTGCTACTTTCCCAAGCGACTCGCCTTTCTTAACCAGATGATAAATCGGTTTAACATCAATAGTCTTGGATTTTATATCACTTGATGCACTATTGGAATTGGCAGGTGCCAAATCCTGGTTATCGGCAATATCCTGTGTTTCCGGAACAGTCTTTGGCGTTTTAGCCTTAACTGCCGGCTGCTTTGCCTGAACATAGATTTTTAATGCCTGCCCTTTATATACAGTGGATTTCTTTAACTTATTCCACTTTTTTATTTCGGAAGATGAACAATCATATTTCCTGGCAATGGTGGATAACGTTTCTCCTTTGCGGACTTTATGTATTATCCTTTTAGTAACAACATCATAATCAGCATTATCCTGAAATTTAAACTGGTTTGCATCATATCCTTTAAGTTGATAATATGCATATAAGTTTGGTTCATTATTAATAAAATCAGCAATCGATTTTTTAGGTAAGCGAATATAGAAAGGGTTTGCCTGCGTAGCCGGAATAAAACCAGTACGGAAGGTAGGGTTAAGAAATTCGAGGTCATCGATGCTAAGATTTAGCTTATCAGCAAGAATGCCCAGTGATAGTGGCTGATTAACAGCTACTGTGTCTGTTTCGTGATAAAGGATTTTGGGCATAACCGGATAAATGTTATGCTCATTTGAATAGGCCATTACATAATTCACAGCAATAAAAGCAGGCACATAATCGCGTGTTTCACGCGGCAGATAAGGCATTATTTCCCAGAAAGTCATTTTGCCGCCTGATCGTCTTATAGCTTTATTTACATTACCCGGACCTGAATTATAAGCAGCCAGTACCAGCAACCAATCATGGTACATATTGTAGAGATCGTTGAAATGACGACAAGCAGCAACGGTCGATTTCAAAGGATCATTGCGGTCATCAACATAGGAGGTTACTTCGAGCCCATAAACCTTCCCGGTATAATACATAAACTGCCATAATCCGCCTGCTCCAACCCTTGAACGGGCTTTGGCATTGAGTGCTGATTCAACGATTGCCAGGTATTTTAATTCAAGGGGGACATTATATTTATCAAGTTGCTGCTCAAACATCGGGAAATACATTTGTGCCATCCCTAATACCCTGGCAGTAGTACCTCTTTTTTTATTGGCGTACAGATCAATGAACATTTTCACGTACGGATTATATGCCAGCTTGATGGGCGATCCAACATCGAGACGCTGCATGCGGTAATAATATATCGAATCCGGATAGGTAGGTATAAAATTGGGAAGGAAGTTGTATTTGTTATCATACAACCTGTTTTTTGTGTTTTCGCTGCTTTCGAAGAATTTCAGAGTACTCAGGCTATCAAGTGCAGCAACAATAAAATTATCTTCAACAAATTCAAACGTTCCAGTTGCCTTTTCGGGAGGTGCAAATTCACCAGCCTGCTGTGCAATTGATGTAACAGTTAAACCAAGAAAAAGAATTAGTATTAATAATAAATTCTGTGTTTTATTCATCCCGTAATCCTCAAAGTTTAAAAGCTGAAAATGCGTTTTTTTGTATTCCATACTTATGGAATATAACGTAGGCTAAAAATACAAAAAACACATTGGTCGAAATGTGTCCATGATAATATTAATTCACAATCGTTTGTTAAGAAAGTATAACGGATGAAGTGACCGTTTTGGTATTTGTAAAAGTAATTTTAATCGGGTAGAATAACTATCCCGATGAGAATCAGTGGCAGCCGCATGAACAGCTTGACCTACTGCGAAACAGATTACTTGCCGGGATTTGTATCCGATTTTGAATCCGGATCTTCATCTTTGATCCCATCCTTAAAACTTTTTACTCCTTTCCCGATTCCTCTCATCAGCTCGGGAATTTTTTTACCGCCAAAAAGTAAAAGTACAATGGCGAGTATGAGTATTATTTCAGTTGGCCCAATTTTACCCATGATATCTGTTTGTTTTTCTAAGTATAGCCTGCAAAGTTAAGTTAAATAAATACGCAATAATCTACTTATTAGCATAAAAGTTCTAAAAACATTCAGATGATAGACTGATGGTCAGTTTGAACTATTGAAGACAAAACGCTTAAAACAAACTACTTACACATCCATTTGTCAATCCTTTGCGTTTCAACACAATAACGAACTATTCATCTGATCTAAGTGTCTTCACGGAATTGTTTATGCCTGTTTTTATATCCGGTAGACAGCTGCTTTACAGGATGATCACTTGTTTGAAGCTGAGAGCCTACCAAAATAGAATGCCTAGGATGACTTTGTTGAAAATGCTGCTGTATATCAGATTTTTATCCAGCCTTCAGGATTCTGAACGATCGTTCCTTGCCAAAGTTCAAAGTGGAGCCGCGATTTGGATTCTCCCTGGCCCGTATTAACTGTTCCTAACGACTGTCTTGTTTTTACTTTATCTCCCTTTTTTACCGTAACATTATCAAGATTTGAATATACGGTCAGATAATCGCCATGCCTGACAATAACCACATAATTCAGGTTAGCTATAAACAAAACACTCGATACTTCTCCATCGAAAATCACTCTTGCCTGCGAACCCGGTGCAGAAAGGATATCAATTCCGTTATTTTTAATCCTGATATTCTGATATTCAGCATGTGCGTGTTCGCCGAAAGAGGAAATAACGGATCCCTTGTCGACAGGAGATGGTAAGCGCCCCTTGTTGCCGGCGAAATTGCCGGAAAGCGCTACCTCTTCGGCAGTAACTGACATACTGTTTGAACTGACCGGCGATGGGGTTACTGCTTTTGCACTTGTTTCCTCCATTCTGGCAATTGGTTCAGCATTGGCAGGGTCATTCGACTTGGTGCCTGGAATAGCTTTCGTGCGGGCCTTTCTATCAGCTTCGGCCTTTGCCCTGGCTTTCCTGTCAGCTTCGGCTCGTGTTTTCCTCTCAGATTCGGCAAGTGCAGCTGCTTTACGGGCTTTTTCTTCGTTAGCTTTTTTGATCTCGGTTGCTACCAATATTTCAATGGCGACCTGTAATTTGTTTAAAGCAATTTCATTTTTACGAAGTCTTTCGAGCAGTTTCTTTTCCTGTGAGGTGAGGCTATTTATTTTCTCGTCTTTTTGATTTTTCTCATTGGCCAGAATATTCTTCTCCTGTTCCTGCGCATGTTTCAGCGTCAGCTTTGAAGACTTTCGATTCTCCAGTTCCAGCTTTTTGGCTGCCAGCATCATCTGTGTTTCAGTGATTGACTGCACCTGCGATTTACGATATTCAGTATACTGTTGGAGGTATTTCAGGCGTTTGTATGCCTGGTTAAAGTTGTGCGAGGAGAAAATAAACATCAGCCTGTTATACGCACTTCGATTACGATAGGTAGAGTAAATTATACGGGCATACTCATCCTTAAGACTTTTAAGCATGGTTGTAATGTGGTAGATCGTGTCACTCATTGACTTTACCTGGCTGTCGATGGTTCCAACTTCCTGGTTAATGGCGCTTATCAGTTCTTCGCGTTTATTGATTTTTTTGTTGATCAAAACAAGCTGGTTCAGATTGGCCGATTTATTCTTTTTAGTCATTTCCAGCTGCCGGTTCATCTCCACAATATCTTTTTCAAGTTTCGCTTTACGACTTTGCAAATTATTTCTATCATTTTGCGCATACATTGTAGTTGCAAAAATTGCAAGGAGAACTATAATAATGCCACAAGACAGAATTACATAAAAGCGGGTTGAATTTCGGGTATTCCAAGCCATTATTTCTTGGGTTGTAAGTCTTTTATTTCGGTATAACTTTCCGGGATTCTGAAGGGGTATGTCTGTTCCTGATCAATTTGTATTCTCGAGTAATTGATTTTAATCCTGATCTTATTATCATCCGTTTCTATCCTGAAATCGAGATTTGACGGTATCAGTTTCCCATCAACATCTTCAAAAGCAGTATACGTAGCCAGAAATTTACGGCTGTCGCGTTCGGCTTCTTTAAGCAAAACTCTGGAAATTTTAAAGCTAACGGGATCGAGCCAGATACTTTGGATTGGTATGCTGATATCGTCTTCACTGCGACGGACATATCTGCGGAGTTTACGCCTGTTGACTGTACTTAGTTTATATTGTTGATTGTCGATCGATGCTTTAAATGTGTTTGAATCGTATAACGAAAAATCATTGCCGAGCAGAAACGCCTGAGCCATATCGTAATCAAGTGTTTTGTTCAACAATTGATTAATATAGGCAAAATCTCGCATAAAATATGTTTTACTCAGCCTGTTAATAAACTTGATTGAATCAGGCGTAAGCATGAAACGAACAGCTTCTAAACCCAGGGCCGGAGTTATCGAAATCCAGATCATGCTGTCCACTTCGATGCGCAGGTTACCTGAAACGGTAGTATTCTTATGATCCGCCAGGTATTCAACATTAAATTTTGCAGCAAACTGATTAAACTTTAGTTCGTGTTCCTTTAACTTGTCCATCAGGTAAAGTTCACCCTGCTCTTTTAACGGCTCTCTCACGGCTTTACGACTGCCTGTACAAGCCATCATTCCCGAAACAATCAGGAATAATACGATTATCCGCACCTGAAGGGTGCCAACTCTATTCATACAATTTCCCTTCTTTTACTTTCTTTTCCAGAAGATTTGAACCTTTGCCAGCTTTTAACGCATTTTGCCATTGCACTATCGCTTTATCGGTATTACCCAGTTTAAAGTAAATATCGCCAAGATGTTCCAGTAAATCAGCGTCATCAGTAGGGGTAGCAGCGATAGCTTTTTCTACCCACTCGGCGGCTTCAGTATATCTTCCCAGTTTATAAAGAACCCAACCATAAGTATCCATATTTGCAGGATTTCCGGGATCTAATTTAACGGACTTTGCTGACATGATTTCGGCCTTCTCCATGTTTTCATTCCGTAATGAAAGATAATATGCGTAATTGTTGAGTACGTAACTGTTTTCAGGATCTATTTTCAGCGCCTTTTCATAACTTTCGTCCGATAAAATATTGTTTTTCATCCGGTTGTATGTATCGCCCAGGTAAGTATAAAACTGAACCATCAAAAGGTTATTGCCGCTAACCAGTTTTACCCCCGTATTAAAACCGCGTATTGCTTCATCATATTGATTTCTCTCAAGCAAAGCAATTCCGTTAAACAAGTAAGGTAAAGGTAAAAGGGGAAATAACTGAATGGCGCGGCTGCTTTCTTCTTCTAATGCTTTATAGTCAGTCAATTGTATTTCAGTATTCAGCAAACTCTCCCAAACAGCGTAACGGCTGCTGTCGATGGCTATTACTTTCCTGAATTCGTCGCGTGCCTCCGAATATTTTCTATCATCAAGCAGAAAATCACCGTACATTGAATGCGCTTTAGGATCATCAGGATGAGTTTTCACAAGGATTTGAGCCAGTTCAAAAATATCCGCTTTATTTTCATTATACATTTCATTTACAGTAAAATAGGAAAGCAGCACCCTGATTTTTGTATCAATATCCAGTGCAGGATTTGAAAAACCCAGCTTCAATTCATCAAAAGACTTCTTTTTATCCCCTTTCTGCCTGTAAAAGTCGGATAATGTAATATGGATATATGGATTACCAGGGTCTTTTGCCAGTATTTGCTGATAATATCCGGCAGCAATGTCAGGTTTATCAGCTTGCATATACATTTCGGCCAACATTGAAAGGTAGCGGGTTTCCTGATCAGGAAATTCCTTAAGCAATTTCTTGATCTCTGCTGAAGCCTGTTCTGTTTTTTTCTGAATTAAATATATCTTTTTTTTCTGTAGCGATATCTCCTCTGTTATACCAAGTATCTCCTCAATCTTATCATACGTTTTTATTGCATTATTGCCATCGTCATTCATCAGATAGGCGTTAGCAAGTTCGTAGAGGTAATCAACATTCCCCTTATCCTGATTTACGAGTTTCTGGCAGGTTTCGAGAAGTTCTTTTTTCATACCCGCTTTACCATAAACCTCCACCAGCAGCAACTTATACCATTTGTTGCCGGGTTCCAAATCCGCTGCCTGCTCCGCAAAGCGTGCAGCCGACAAGTAATCATTGCTTTCGAAATATATCTGCGCCAACTCATACATAGACGCAGAATGCTTCGGGTTTTTCTGAAGACAAGATTCGTATAGCGATATAGCTTTGGAAGTTTCACCCAATAATCTTGCTTTGGTTGCATCAATAAAAATATTGGTAACCTCGCCCTTGTCAGCAGAGATTTCGGTGTTTACTTCTGATTTGTTTTTTCTTTTTTTCTCGCGTTTCTGCGAAAATCCAACTCCCGGCCATAAAATAGCCACTAAAACTATTAAACTGATTATTTTATTCATGCAGATTATTATTCTAAGGTATTATCTTAATTAAGTATTAGTACTTTGATTATTAAAGGGTCCGGGCGCTGAAATTCAGAATTATATCGTTTAAAACTAACAAAATGAAGCTTATTCCCTATTTTGACACCTCCTTTTAATTATCTTGAATCCTCCCCTCCTTACTTCACCCCGGTATGCCCGAAGCCGCCTTCTCCTCGTTTTGTTTCTGAAAGTAATTTAACCTCCTGCCAGCTGATATGTTCAAACCGAGCAATCACCATTTGTGCTATTCGTTCCCCGGGTTCGAGCGTGAAAGGTTCACCCGAGAGATTTACAAGTATTACTTTTATTTCACCACGGTAATCAGGATCAATGGTTCCCGGCGTATTAACTATTGATATTCCGTGCTTTGCAGCCAGACCGCTACGTGGGCGAACCTGAGCTTCAAATCCTTCGGGTAGTTCGATGTACAATCCTGTTGGAACCAGGGATCGCTCCAATGGCTTGAGTACAACAGGAAATTCAAGATCAGCTCTCAGGTCGAGACCGGCTGAGTGAAGAGTAGCATATTGTGGTAATGGAAATCGTGAGCGGTTTACAATATTAACTTTCATGGGAAATGGACTATGTCTTTTAGTTGATTGCTTATGTTCGTTTCATCAGGGATTTAAGCTTTTTGATATCAATATTTTCTCTTTTCATCACAAAGGCAATAAAAGCGAAGATATAAAATGTGTTTAGTGCAATCCGCGCTCCTAAAGCGGGGGGCGCCAAATATACACTTAACAGGAAAAGGACAATACCGGTAGTGAAATACAAGATTATCGTTTTCCATTCATAGGGTATCGGATAGTATTTACGGCTCAGATAGTAACTGAATACAACCATTGACAAATAACTGAAAAGGTATCCCCAGGCTGCTGCCATATAACCATAAACAGGCATAAAGACAATATTTATTACCAGGTTAATACCCAGCCCGAGTAGGGTAATGGTGAGAGCATATTGTGTTTTACCCGACAACTTATACCACATCGACAGATTAAATACAATTCCCAATAAGATATTGGCAATCAGCATAATAGGCAATATACCTATTCCGATTCTGAAATCTTTTCCAAGCAATAAAGCAAATAACTCGGGGTACATTGCAATGCCCAGAAATATTAAAACACAAAAAGCCACAAAATATTTCATTACGTCTGCATATACTTTCTTCATGTCATCACGTAAAGACGATGAAAAAAAGAACGGTTCAGCCGCGTAGCGAAACATCTGAACAAACAAAACCATAAATACTGCCAATTTCACATTTGCATTGAAAATTCCTAACTGATCCTGCCAGGGAGACGTTGCAGGGGCAAAAAACCGGAAGAAAATACGGCTTATAAAGTCATTAGCCACTCCGGGTAAACCAGCAATCATTAAGGGCAATGAATAGATCATGAGTTCGTGAAACTGCCGTTTTGAGAACACAAAATTTATTTTAAGCAACCTTGGAACAAACAGAACCAATGAAACAACACAACTAAGCAGAATAGCCATCAGTATATATCCGTAATCGGGTTTAGCCGGAATAAATTTCAGTAAAATGGAATCCGGATGCGAGACGAAATATTTAGGAAGCATTAAAAATAAAAATATATTAAACCCTACTTCCGATAGAATTTTGATGCTGCGAAATATTGCAAATTTGAAGGCCTTGTTTTTAAACCGCAATTCAGCAAACAGAATTGCGGTGAAGCAATCAATAGCAAGTATAAGTGCTGCGTAAATGATATAATTAACAGGGTGTTCGGCAAATACACTGAGTTGACCGGAAAAAATGACGATCAGAAAAAGGAATGATAACGAAGTTGCACCAAGGGATAACAATGCAGTTGAAAATATGACTTCCGCCCGCGTTTTATCCTTGCTGGCAAACCTGAAAAACCCGGTTTCCAGTCCGAAAGTGAGAACAACCTGTAATAAAGCTATGTAAGCCAGTAATTCAGAGGCAAGTCCATAATTACCCGTTGTAAGCATGCGGGTATATAATGGCACAAAAAAGAAATTAATGATCCGGGCAACAATAGAACTAAGCCCATATATTGCAGTTTGCCCGGCTAGTTGTTTTAATGGATTCAAACAGGTATTTTATTTAACCAGCAAAAGTAAGCAAATTACCGGGCACACTGTGCATATAGATATTCAAATTGGATGCTGATCAGGCATAAGGAGGTATTGACAGCATTAATATGAGTTTGTTTATGTGTCTGCCAAAAGCATAAGACTAACATCTTACAAATTATTCATTTCCACATATATCAGCTCAATAGCGAACTTATTAGTCTTCGCAAAAGAAATTAAAAAAAAGTCTTTTATCAGGAAAGCATGAGCATCAGGCTAATCTTTCATAGGAAGCATAACAAAAAATGTAGTGCCCTCTCCAGGTTCTGTTTCAAACCATATACGTCCGGAAGAATTATCAATAATGTTTTTTACCATGGCTAGTCCCAGCCCCATACCAGCCGTCTTGGTGGTAAAGTTTGGAGAAAAAATCCGCGTTTGCCGGTCGTTAGGAATTCCCGTTCCGTTATCCTGAAAACTTATAACACACTTATTATCCTCAACGTTTACCTTAATCCTTAATAGTCCTTGCCTGTCACCGGGAATTGCCTGTAAAGCATTTTTAATCAGGTTATTGAAAACGCGTAAAATCTGGTTTGGATCTGCTTTTATTATGCATTCCTGCATTTCGGATTCAAAAGTAATATCGCTGTCTGACTGATTGCGGAATAATGCTGCCGATTGCTGTATAATTGGAATTACATCAAATTGTTGAATCTGTGGCTCGGGCATTTGCGCAAAATCCGAAAATTCCGTTGCTATAGCCGAAAGTGTATCTATTTGCATTATCAAGGTTTGCGAAAATCTTTTCAGTCGCAGATCCCAGTCAGGAGCTTTGTCATTCCAGGCTCTCAGCAGAAGTTGCATACTTAGTTTAATAGGCGTTAACGGATTCTTGATTTCATGAGCGACCTGACGGGCCATTTGCCTCCATGCACTTTCACGTTCGCTGCGGGCAAGGAGCTCAGCACTTTTTTCCATCTCGTCAATCATGCGGTTATACTCATCGACCAGCTTGCCAATTTCATCTTTTCTCGGCCATATAATTTTTGCATTTTTATCTCCGATTTTCACCCTGCTAAACTGGTTCCCTATATGTTGTAATGGTTGAGTAATATATCTCGAAAGCAACAAGGCGAGCATTACTGTAATTACAATCATAAGGATATAGATATTGGCAAAAGCCGAAATAAGAGCAGAAATCTCCTTTCTTATTTCTTCCTGTTTAGCAAAGTAGGGCAGATTGAGATACCCTAACAACTGATTATCCATATTACGAACAGGAGTGTATGCCGATAAAAATGAATATGTCCCAATATTCTCACGGACAATAAAAAAAGATTTTTTATCAACCATCAACTTACGGGCACTCTCCGGACTGATTTGCTCTGAAATCATCCCTTCCCTGAATATCTGGTCACGCGAAGAGGCCAGCAGGAACCCATCGGGATTGTAGATGTTAATATCTGTAAAGTATGTGTTCGACAGGTTCAGCAGCAAATCGGTAAGCTCTTCCTTAGAGACAACATTAAATGAAGATTTCATCCCGTACCTGATTTCAAGGTCTACCAGCACAGAATTCAATTTTTCACTAAGTATTTCATTGTTTTTATTTCTGTTTAACTTATTGATAAACAACAGACTAACAGTTACAAGTATGATGGATGATACTACTATAACTGCGATCATTATCACCTGTAACCGCAGCCGGAATGTATAAACTCCAATATTCCACTTCATCGAAGTGCCTCTTAACCAATTGATAATCAACAATATTATCATCAACAGGATGAATATATAAGAAAACGGAGAAATCAGGTCGTAAATACGCGGAGCTTCCTTACTCAGCACTATCATGCTATTCTGATCTGATTTAAAGCTGTAATGGCTGTAATCATTCAGATTAAAAAATCCATGATTTTTCTTTTGTCTTATAAGATTTTCATTTTCAATGTCAAAGGAATATTTTCCGACATTTCTAACCAGTTCTCCTTTATTATAAAATGCATAAGAATATCCATATAAATTATCGGCACCCTCATTTTTACTATCGTATAATAATTCAGGGTAACCCATACCTTTCCAGACATCATTTGAACTGATCTCCACGAAGATATTATTCCTTATTTCAGTTCCTGATTCATTCGTTATAATGACAATTTTTCCTAAATAATACATAGCGTCAACTGACTGACGCAGAAAATATAATCCAGGAACTGATACCGGCCGCATAAACTGGTCAATTTTACCATCAAAATACTCCTCACAGCCTTTAATGATATTTCCTGGCTTGATATTCAGTTTTTTATCCTGCCGGCAAACAGTTATCTGAATCAGATATTTATTCCAATAGCCAGAAAAGTATTTGTCTTTCAGATAGTAAGATAACTCATTTAGTTTGCCATCATTTTGGGTACCTGATAAATGAGCATATAATCTTTCATCCTTCGTTATACCTTTTGTTGCTTCACTAAAGTAATACTCTGCAAGATTATCTCTGGCATCCGCAAGGTGAGTAGCAAGTAGTCTTCGCTTTTCATGCTCCCTGGTAGTTTCGGACTTGTTCAACAGATAAGTAGCCATTGCCGAAAGTACAATTATAAGCAGGACTATTCTGCTGAATATGAGTTTACGCCTGGGCTTAGCTCTGACCTGAAAATAAAGTATTATAAAAAAGGTTGCAAGAAATCCAAGATAAATAATATCAAATTTTCCGGATGAGTAGGTTGAAACAGCATAGATAACCATACCTGCCAATGAAAATATGATATTTTGTTTAATATTACTTATCCCATTGATCACATACTGACCCGAAAGTTCAAACAGGAAAAGAAAACCCAATAACAATAATGCTATAATAAGCATTGCGACATGGCTGATGATAGGCAGGATCAGAATATTTTCGAAATGGAACGAAATACTGGAATTCAGAACCAAACCGCTTATTGTGTCAGTCAGCAAATAGAATACGGTAATAAGTAGAAAGATGAACAGGGCAGATGTTACTTGTTTATATGCCGGGAGTAATGAACTTTTTTGCCATAAAGGTGCGTTTTTAAATGCAAAATAAGTCAGTTGCACGCCTAGCAATACATTGATCAGAAAGTCGCCTAAAGATGGTAAAAATTCAGAGGAGGCAAAATACGCCGGATTAAATAATTGTACCTGGTATAAATCAGCCGGAAAACGAAAATAAAACTGTATAGCTCTCAGTATAATAATGTCGGAAACAAAAATCACGAAAAGAAGCCATTTCTGTCCAAATTCGCGTAATAGAAACATATACATTAAAAATGTTGCAGAAATAAAGCACAAAAAACTTGTGATATATAATGTAAAAATGAGATATTGTAACCATAATGTCAGCTCAAAAGGCTGGTTATACGAAATACTGAAAAGAAATTTTCCTGAAGGGCTGAGTATCTTATTTGCATCTGGCATCAGCGTGATTTTGGCATTCTGAGGTGCGCTGAACCTCTTATAAAACCCGGAAGGCAAATACTCGTTTGAATAGTTATAATTGTTCCGTATCAATTGCAGTGCAATTATGCTATAATCTTGGACCTTTCTTTGTTTAACCAGGTAAAATCCGCTACCGTTTTGTACTACAGCTGAATTAAAACTACCACTATCCTGTAGAGCCGGGGCTGCAAAAACATTAGATGTCCAAAAGTTGAGACTATCATGCTCATAAATCAATATTTCAATTCCTCTTTCTTTAAATACTCTTTTATAATTAATATCTAAAAATTCCCGAAAGCCGTTTTTATCATTCTTGTTATAAGAAGCAATTTTCTCGATTTCTAAATCAAGATTGGTCAAGGCAAGGGCTACTTCAGAATTAAGACGGTTGGTAACCCTTTCAGGAGAATAATATTTATGTGATGACAACGAAATAATGAAAGCAGCAGCAAAACACACTATGCTTATGATAAGCATGATCAGGAAGTGCTTTTTCAGTTTTGGCCGTGTAATCATTGGGTGAAAATCGCGTAATCCACAATTGACAAGGGTTTGAGAGGCTATCACAAAATAAAGGCCTATAAACAACGATCCCTGAAAAATCAGGGTCGAATATTACAGAGGCCTATGATGCGAATATACGCCTTATAAATGCTTTATTTCATTTTTATGACATATATCAGGCTAGAATAATCGTTTTTGTTGCCGGCTTTCAGATTCGACCAAAAACCGTTCCATAGTGACGGCAGCCAATGCATTTTTCCATCCCTATATTTCCCGCTTAGAAGACTTACATAAAAAGCATCAAACCTCATAGGTAAAATATTCACAATTGTAAATCCATGGTTTTCCATAAGAAGTTTCATATCCGGCTTCGAAAAATGATATAAGTGACGGGGCAGATCGTAACCAGCCCAGAAAGCTCCGTATTTTTTTGCTTCATATGCATCACAATTAGGAACAGCAATAAATACAGTTCCCTTTGGTTTTAATAAAACCTTCAGTTGAGCTATTCTTTCATTGAGTTTCGATACATGTTCGAGAACATGCCACATAGTAATTACATCGAAAGAAGACTTACCGAATACATCCAGCTGGTCTTCCGGAAAAACCTGCAAACCATATTCTGAAACAGCACGTTCGCGTGTTTTTATATCAGGTTCAATTCCAGTAGTATTCCAGCCGTTTTTTTTCATGAAATTCAAAAACTGCCCGGTAGCACACCCTATATCCAATATTTCTCCTTTCGGCTGGTATCTGTTTATAAGGGCCAGCTTTCGGCCAAGCGTATACTTACGAACCAATTGATATACGGAGGCAAATATTCCTTTATGGGAATCAGAATGTGAAATATATTCAGACGAATCATAATATTTAGTTAGCTCTTCCGCTTCGGGTCTTGGATTTGTATAGCGGAAACCACATTCATTGCATCTCACAATGCTGAATTTTTCACCTGTTAGGAAGTAATCCTTAGCGGTGATAAACAGATCAGACTTTTCTGATCCGCATACCGGGCAATTTTTTAATAATTCCATTCAGTATTTATGTGTGATTATGCAAATATTTAAGCTATAAAATTACTATTTAGATTATTTCTCCAAATAAGATGATCTGATTATTGGCGTCATTAAGCGATTGGGTCACATCTTGGCTTTAGCTAATAATCAGAATGTACAACTTATGTTCCACGTGAAACAAACACTATCTGCCAAGAAAAACAAGTAAAACAGAAATATCTGAAGGAGATATTCCGCTTATTCTTGATGCCTGTCCAATAGTAGCCGGTCGTATTCGTGAAAGTTTCTGCCTGGCTTCAGTTGACAAGGAAGAAAGACTGTGATAATCGAAATCAGGCTTTAGCGGCATCTCATCAAACTTTGAAAGCTTTTCTGCAATCTCCTGTTCTTTATTGATATATCCGTCGTATTTAATAAGTATTTCAGTTTCTTCAAGTATTTCAACAACATCCTCACCTATTTGCCCTGTAAACTGTTTGAGAAAATCCAGATGATTTATCAACTGGTAAAATGAAACCTGGGGTCGCAATAATAAGGTTTCCAATTTTACTTTTTGCCTGATGGGAGCAGTATTTATTTGTTCCAAAAATCCATTTACCTGGTCCGGACTAACGCTGGTATTCCGCATAAAAACATTAAGTTTTTCAATCCATTCCAACTTATTATTAACCCTTGAAAGGCGATCAGATGAAGCCAGTCCCAGTTTATATCCCGCTGGTGTAAGACGTAAATCGGCATTATCCTGACGTAGCAAAATGCGATATTCAGCCCTTGATGTAAACATGCGATAAGGCTCATCTACACCTTTTGTAATTAAATCATCAATTAAAACGCCGATGTAAGCATCAGAGCGCTTCAGAATAAAAGGATCCTTTTCCGTAATTTTAAGGTGAGCATTTATTCCTGCCATTAACCCCTGTGAAGCAGCTTCTTCGTAACCGGTAGTTCCGTTTATTTGTCCGGCAAAATACAAATTTTCAACCAGCTTGGTTTCGAGAGTGTATTTTAACTGTATAGGGGGGAAATAATCATATTCAATAGCATATCCCGGTCTGAAAATTTTTGCATTCTCAAGCCCAGGGATTAATTTTAATGCTTTTACCTGGACTTCGGCAGGCAGAGAGGATGAAAAACCATTCAGGTAATATTCAATTGTATTCCATCCTTCGGGCTCCACAAAAAGCTGGTGCCTGGTTTTATCAGCAAAGCGATTAATTTTGTCCTCGATGGAAGGACAATACCTTGGCCCAATACCTCCGATGCGACCTGTGAACATGGGTGATTCATTAAAGCCAGTTTCAAGTACTTTATGAACTTCGGGGGATGTATAGGTTATATAGCACGGACGTTGTTTTTTAAGTTCGGGAGTATCTGTAAATGAGAATTTCCCTGTATTTTCGTCACCGGCCTGCTCTTCCATCCGGGAAAAGTCAATAGACCTGCCATCAATTCGAACAGGAGTTCCTGTTTTCATCCTGCTGACTTCAAATCCAAGTTGCGTCAGGTCTTCTGTTAATCCGGTAGAAGCCTTCTCCCCTATTCTTCCACCTCCAAACGATTTCATTCCAATATGGATTAATCCGTTCAGGAAGGTCCCGTTTGTAAGCACAACAGCTTTGCTTTCAATATGGTATCCCATAGCGGTATGCACTCCGGTTATGAACCCATCTTTAACCGATAATCCTATGACTGTATCCTGCCAGAAATCAACGTTAGCAATTCCTTCAAGGGTTAATCGCCACTTTTCGGAAAATCTCATCCTGTCGCTTTGTGCGCGGGGGCTCCACATAGCCGGTCCTTTTGAGCGGTTGAGCATCCTGAATTGTATCATGGTGTGGTCGGTAATAATACCTGATTGACCCCCAAGGGCATCAATTTCGCGTATAATCTGGCCTTTGGCTATTCCCCCCATTGCAGGATTACACGACATTTGCGCAATCGTCCCCAGCTGCATAGTAATCAGCAATACCGCCGAGCCTAGGTTAGCCGCGGCTGCAGCTGCCTCGCTTCCGGCATGACCGGCGCCCACAACAATAATATCATATTTTTTAAACAAATCAAAAATGTTTCACGTGGAACAAAGCGCTGAAATCCATAACAAACAATGTTTTCAGCAAAATATCAAAGGTTGGGGAACGCAGCAAGATAGATATTTTCTTTACTGCGCATTTGCCTTTTCTCCTCCGGTGTTTTATCTTTATATCCCGAAAGGTGAAGAACTCCATGAGCCATCACCCGGCCCAACTCTTCATTCAGAGTTGTTTTAAAACTACCCGAATTCTCTTTAACCCTTTCAATACTGATAAAGATATCGCCCGTCAGTATTCCTTTTTCGGAATAATCAAAGGTTATAATATCAGTAAGAGTATTATGTTTTAAGTACTTCTCGTTCATTTCACCAAGGTATTTATCCGTACAAAACACATACGTTATGTCGCCTAAAATCTTTCCTTCCTTTTCCAGTATGGATTTTATCCAGATCCGGATTTTAAGTTTATTCTTCAGATTGTACTTAATATCAAGCGCTGTAAAGCTTATCATAGCGAAGTTTTATTTATCGAATGAAAGGAAATAGGCATTAACCTTTGATTTATAAAATGGCTTCAGGTTTGGCGGTACTGTTCTGAACAATTCGGTCTCTTTTTCCTTTATCTTATTGATTTCGAAGTACTTAGTTGGGTTATTATAATAAATGTCCTGAGCTTCTTCCGATTCGCGTTTCTGATCGAGTTCGCGCTGCTGTTCGGCTTTTTCCGATTCAAGCATACGTGTTACGATTTCCTGCTGCCGTTTTAGAGTTTCAATGTTAATTCGCTTATTGACCAGATCCGTTTCAGTCTGTTCCATTTGTTGCATCATTTCTTTTATGTTTTTATCCACTCCGGTTCCGTCATTCTGCAATTCCTGACCGTATTGTTGCATTTGCTGCCGCAATGCTTCCTGCTGGGCGGCCATACGCGCAAGTTTTTCGCTCATTTGTCTTTGCCCCTGTGAACCTTGTTTCCCGGGTGTTTTCATTCCTTCCTTCATTTGCTGCAACTGCTTGTTCATTTGTTCCTGCATTTGCCTCATCGATTTCATTTTACCTCCTACGCCTCCAGGTTTATTGCATTTTGAGCTGGATTTACCTGAGCCTTTACTCTGCATGTTTTGTTGCATTTGTTTCAAGGATTCCGAAAGCATCAAAGCCAGGTTATTTACAGAGGTCATTGCATACTGCTGTTTGGTTTTTGCAGGAGCAACAGCACGACTGTTCAGTTGTGTAACCGCTTCATCCATGTTGTTTTGAACGGCTGTAAGTTCGCGGAGAATAAATGGTTCAATGGCGGCCTGCCTTTTGCTCAGCGCGTAAAGGCTGTCTGCAACTATCTTAAGGTCATCTTTCAGATTTTTCTGATGCTGTATAATTTGCAGGTATTTCGGATTTGTTGTGCTGATAGCGTTTAGCTGGTTCATAATGTCTTCCTGGCTGAAAGAAATCTTAACCAAGTTATCCAAAATCTGCCTCATGGCCTCCATATCTTCACCTTCCCCTTCACTTTCCATTTCCTGCTGCATTTGTGTGAGTTTATCACTGAGCTTTTTCATTTTCCCAGAAGCACTCTTTTGAGATTGAGAAGCTTTCTGAGAATTTCCTCCCTTCATTTCTTCACTGCTGTTGTCCATATCCTGCTTAATATCCTTCTGTTCTGCATCAGTGTTTTCAAGCTTATTTGGTTCTTCAAGTTCACTATTTTTCTTTTTCAGTTCCTGGATATCGTCCTTTACCTGGTCAAACTGTTTGTTCAGGTCATCTTGCTTTTCCTTTAACTTATCCAGATTTTCCTTTTTGGCATCCTGGGTTTCATCACCCAGTTTTTTCTCATCTTCTGAAAGTTTATCAAGTTTATCAATGGTTTTCTGTAATTTCTGCTCCAGTTCCAATTGTTTGAATAATTCAAGATTCCGGTCCAATTCTTTTTCTATCCCTTTTGTGTCATCTTTCATTTTTTCCAGCATCTCGGCCACTTTATCCTTATCAACCTTTTCCAGCATTTTCTGTAGTTCCTCATACATCTTTTTCATGTCTTCGGTCATCACTTTATTAAACAAATCTTCAAGCTGCCTTTGCTTTTCCACGAGGTTAGGAGGAATCTCCATGTATTGATTTTCCTGCAGGCTTTTCTCCTTATTTTCATTCTGAATTTCCTGTACCTGTTCCTGCAATGATTTCTGCTTATCCATTAATTGTTTTAGTGTCTCTTTTTCCTGCCATCCCACTTCCTTTTTATCTACCATTTTCTTTTGCATATCCTCAACCTGTTTTTGCAGGGATTGCGACTGTTTGATCACTGATTCCATTTTATCCTTGATGTCGTCATTTTTCTTTTCAGTCATTTTCTCAATTTCTTCCAAGGTTGGAATTTTGAAAATCTGTTTTGTCGAACGTGTTGATTTATTGCCTGTTACGCCATCATTATCCCATACTTCAAAATAATATTCAACTTCGTCACCCGGCTGTACAAATAATGTTGACATATCCATAAAGTAGAAAAACTGCTGTTGCACCAACTCTTTATCAAGCTCCACTTCGCGTGTTTTTACCTCTGGTGTGGTGTTTTCAGTTCCTGCTTTTTTAACTGTCCAGGCGAAAATGAGCCGGCTCAGGCCATAATCGTCTTTAACAGTACCCTGATAATACAATCGGTTATCGTATACCGAATCTTTGTATTCCTCAACCGAAATTGACGGAAATAAATCAGGAATAACATTTACCTGGTAGGATAATGAATCGCGGTTGCTGAAATACTCATTACCAATTATTACCGAATAATTTGTTCCCGTCATCATGCGAGCTGTCTGGATAAAAGTATTTGATTTATCAGCAATAACCTCGTTCAACTTTCCTCCTATTCTGAAAAAAAGCTTACGCGTATCCCTGGTATAAAACTTCCAGGTAAGCCTGGTTCCTGCCGGCACAGTGAGATCGCCGGTATTAGCCATGGATTCGCTTTTACGCTTCAGATATACAGGGTATTCTGCTAAAACATCAAAAGAAAGGATGATTGGTTTGGGAAGAATCTTAATTGTATATTCTTTTGAGTTGTATTTTTCAGCAGTAACCACAAATGTAGTATTCTGCTGAAGATTCCTGAATGTATACCGGTAATTCACATTATTTTCCTTTTCCATCCGGTAAGTAGCCTGATTGGTTTGGATAAACAACTGAGTCGGAATTTCATCACCTTGAATTTTCACCTTAACGGTAAAATCGTCCTGCTGAACAGCTTGCAGTTTATCGTTTAATATCTTAACAGTAAATGGCGCAGGTCGTTCAAAAACTTCGTTATGATGTATTATTCGTTTGGAAGGAGCGAGAATAAATGAGGGTGAAATTATTAAGGCTGCCAGCAGGAATATGACTGGGGGCAGCGCAAAAGGAAGATATTTGCGGTTTTTTTTAAAATCAACTGCATCGGCGAAAGGAACAAGTTGTAATTGCTTGGTTTTCTGATCGATACTAGCATTAATCAAATCGCTGCTTTCTTCACTGTTATTTTCCAGTTGATGCAACTGCAGGGTATTGAGCAGCACATCTTTTACTTCCGCGAAATGCATACCAATTATTTTAGCAGCCTGTTCACGCCCTATTATTTTTCCCAAACGGTTTATCTGCGAAAGCGGAGTTATTATAAAACGGCCGATAATAAAGGCAGAAATAACAAGAAATGTATAAAAAAGCACACTTCTTATAGTGGTATTAAACCATGAGAAATATTCGAGCAAAACAAGAAGAATGAAATACGTACCGAGGGCTGCTAGGGTATACAGCAGTCCACGAATGAGCTGATTCTTATAGAATTTCCGGATGAACTCATCAATTTTCCGGATCAATAAGGCATAATTACTTTCCATTTCATTTAGTTTGTCAACTGCAAGTGTGATGCATTCCACAAAAGTTGTGAACAAATTAACCGACAAAGGTAACAACTATAGCAAAGCGATCTCACGGGCTCCTTTAGAAAATAATCAAAATGCGGGTAAATACAAATGATTCTTGTTCGTACTGATTCAGCTTTTGTTTATCCGGCTTTTACCTGTTTCCGCAGGTTTTATATCTTTGCACCCTTTAAACAAACAGATCATGCGCGAAGTAAGAGTACGTTTTGCACCAAGCCCAACGGGCCCACTGCATATTGGAGGAGTAAGAACGGCATTATATAATTACCTTTTTGCCCGTAAAAACGGTGGTAAATTTATCCTTCGTATCGAAGATACTGACCAGGGGCGATTTGTACCCGGTGCGGAGCAGTATATCGTTGAATCTCTGACATGGAGCGGCATACTTTTCGATGAAGGCGTGCATATCGGAGGCCCTTATGCCCCTTACCGACAGAGCGACCGTAAAGAAATTTATCACCAATATGCCCTTAAGCTGATACAAAACGGAACAGCATATTATGCTTTTGATACTCCTGAAGAACTGGATGCTACCCGAAAAGATTATGAGTCGCGTAAAGAAACTTTCCAATATGGCCCGCAAACCCGGATGGGATTAAAAAATTCGCTCACACTGGAAGAACGTGAAGTGAAAATACTTCTTGATGCTGGTGTGCATTTTGTGGTCCGGGTAAAAATCCCTGAACATGAAAATATCACGGTTCATGATCTTATCCGCGGGGTTGTATCTGTCGATTCGGCCTTACTTGATGATAAGGTTTTATACAAATCTGATGGTATGCCAACGTATCACCTTGCAAATGTTGTTGACGATTACCTGATGAAAATATCGCATGTGATCCGGGGTGAAGAATGGCTTCCTTCAGCACCTTTACATGTTCTGCTTTACCGATATCTGGGATGGGAAAAAGACATGCCGGAATTTGCGCATCTTCCTCTTCTACTCAAACCAGACGGAAACGGAAAGCTTAGTAAACGTGACGGCGACCGACTCGGGTTCCCGGTTTTCCCGCTACGATGGAATGATCCTAAATCAGGCGAAGTATCATCAGGCTATCGCGAAAGTGGTTACCTGCCCGAAGCCTTTATTAATATGCTGGCATTTCTTGGCTGGAACCCGGGTACCGAGCAGGAATTGTTTACAATGAATGAACTAGTCAGTGAATTCAGCATTGAACGCGTGAGCAAATCAGGAGCTAAATTTGATGTTGAAAAGGCACACTGGTATAACCACCAGTACCTTTTACAAATGAAACCGGCAGAATTGGCAGAATTATTAATTCCTATTCTTGAGACAAAAAACATTGACGTCTGTGTCGAATATGTTGAACAAGTCTGTGAACTTATTCATGACAGAGCGGTACTAATTCCTGATTTGTGGACACAATCCCATTTCTTTTTCCTCGATCCCGAATCGTACGATGAAAAAGTGGTAGCCAAAATCTGGAAAGCAGAAACTCCTTTGATGCTAAGTGAGTATATCCAGGTGCTTGAATCGACCGAACCATTCACAAAGGAAAATATTGAATTCAGCACCAAGGAATTTGTTCAAAAAAAAGGAATTGGCATGGGACAACTTATGAACCCGCTACGGCTCACCGTTGTAGGAACCAATGCCGGTCCCGGAATGATGGATATGATGGCGGTGATCGGAAAAGAATTTATTATTCCCCGCATCCGGCAAGGTATTGATAAGATCAATTTTTAAACAAACATAAAGAAAAAGGTTGCTCATTACAGGCAACCTTTTTCTTAAACAAGGGCTAATTCCCTATAATCATTTTCCAATCGTTTCCAACTTTCACAAGTTTGCCGTCATTGTCTTCGGTTTTCCCATTGCCATAGGTGATTTTCCATTTTACTTCAGCGGTATTTCCATCTTCAGATAGCTTTTCTTCAATAATATCGAGTGATTTGACACCTTCTTTTTTAATAAGTTCGGCGTTAGCCATACTTAGCAATCCAATCATTTTTCCTTTTTCTTCTTCTGTGAGATCTGTGCCATCTTTTTTGGCATACAGGGCAACAACTTTCTCATACTTTTTCTCAGCTATCAGATTGATTGATTTTTTCACGATCGCGCTGGGGGAATTTCCGAGTGCCCCGCCTCCGCACGACTGAGTTCCGATTAAAAACACTAGTGCAATTGTACTTAGTAAAACAGTTAGTTTTTTCATCTGTTTATAGTATTTAATTAATAATACTCACCAAGATTGAATCGTGGTGAAGTGTGAATTTTCGAGAAATGAACTCGGCATAATAACAGCAAAAGTTCCGAGCAGTACCTGGATTTTCTGAGGAGAAATATCCGGGAAATTTATATTGCTACTCTTAAAAGCTTTTATGACCAGTTCAGTGCAATAAAGCTCATTATCAGTGGATAAGTCGTACTTATTATCAAATGAAAGATGTCTGGTATAAAATGACATTGCCGATGAAGCAACAAAATCGAGCTTCAGGGGCTGAAAATCAGAACGTATAATTTTAAAGTGACTGGCATTTTCATAACTAAGAAAGGCTTCAGGAGAATCTTTTCTGACAAGTCCGGGCCGATCAGGTACTACATGAATAATATATGGAACCTGGTTTTCAATTACCACTACACCAATATGCGAATAATCCCGGTTATTATCAAACAGGTATACAACAAAACTTTCGGCTGATCTTCCGCGACGTAATACCAGGTCGCCATTTCGCAGAAAAGTATAATCCTTTGAGTTTTGTTTAATTTTACCGCCATGAATTAGTGTTAAAAACACAGTTGCCGATACTATCGTTAACAGGATTAATACACAAGATAAAATGAAAAACAGCCGTTTCAACAGATCTAATAATTTTGAGTAACAAAAAAGAATTTACTACAACAAATATATAAAAATCAGATGTAAAAACTTGAGATCAGAAATAGAATATGTTTTTTTAATAAATATATCAGGAGTTTTTCCCCTTATAGATATAAATCATAATTATCGCATTCAAAAATTTATCTGTAAACTGACAGTTTTTCGGTTAGTTCAAGTCCCTGCTAATTTAATAAACGATGCCCACTATAAAGGCATTGCACTTCATTAAAACCTCTGGGACTTAAAGTACTATATTGATGACATATATTCCCCCTCAAAATACAAGTAAATTGACTGATTTTCAATTACTTTGTCAGCAATATTCTTCCTGATAATTTCAATATTTTTTCTACAAATAAATCCGGATATTTTCTCCTTTCTATGTAATAAAAACGGGAAAAACATAGTTCGAAATAATTTGTTTATATTAACTTCCCACATTAAAAAGTAAACTGCTTTTAATATGCATATTTATTAAATGTTTAAAGTTGATCAGTTTAAAGAATCTATATTAAAACGAAATCAGGCATTAGAGGAAATTTATCCGTATACAGATTAAACCGAAAAAACTTCTATCTTTCGGCTTATTCGTGTATAGGAATAAAAATAGCAAGTTTAGTTAATCACCATTTGTCGATTTCAATTTAAATTAAAAGAATCAACAAAATTAAGAAACCAATTAACCATAAACCAAATATGAATAAAAATGAATAACAAGGCTAAATTTTTGACAATCGGATTATTGGTTTTAATCAGCGCCATAGCATTTGCTCAAAATTCAGGTCAACAGTTATTATGTTTTGGCGGCACCAAAATAATTACTGTAATCAGGTCAGAACAAAGTGCTGACAAAATCCCTGAAATGGAAAATGATAATTTTGTTATGCTTCCTTTCAGGACATCTTATCTGCTATCAGGCACAGATGGTGAGAAAATCAAATATCCGATTCTAAACAGCATTAGCCCTGAAAAAGGATTTATAAAATATGCAGAGATAGGATATTCACTTGGAGTGGGTAAGTTTGATATTGATTTTTTTAAACTTAATGCCATTCTTGCTTATAAAATCAATCCATACATTTCGTTGGGTTTAGGTACAGGGTTAAGGTACGCGCTGGATGTAAGTGATGCACTGATTCCATTTTTTGTTGATTTCAGAGCCAACCTGAATAAAAAAAATATTCCTGTATACTTGGCTGTTGATTGGGGTTACTCGCTAGATGTTACCAGTGATTACAAAACCGAGGGTTTCTATTTATTGATCAATCCTTCGGCTGGTATAAATTTTAAACTTTCGGATAAAATTAGGATGAATGTTGGTTTAGGGTATGATTTTCGGAAGTTCAAACTGAACTATAGCGGATATAATGTGCCACATGGCTCAACCGTAAATATTACCGGAATAAGTGTTAATACCGGTATTTCATTTTAGCAGAATAATTCATCACGACAAGCAAAGAGACTCAAAATCAGGAATACAAATACTTTAATACCAGTAAAACATTTGTATAGATTTTCCGGGTTTTTGGCAATTTTCATCCAATTTCAGATTTTTAGCAGCTTTGCGAGATATTTTTTTTGAATAACACGAGTCAGACTTTAATCCGAAATCAGAACAAAGATCAAATTGCAAAATTTCCGGGTTCCTTTTCAGGTGGAAAGTGAATACATATAAAGCTTTTGCCTACAAACAAAAAATCCCGCTTATCGCAGGATTTTTATGTTGTCCGACCAGGGCTCGAACCTGGACTCTTCTGATCCAGAATCAGACGTGTTGCCGATTACACCATCAGACAATTTTTGTTTAGAGGAGCGCAAAATTATACTTTTTTTGGTTCCCATGCCAATTTTGGGAAAAGAATTTAGGAAAACGTCGGGAGTCCGGAGACGGAAGATGGGATGGAAGCAAATTTAAAGTAAGCTATAAAATAATATTGCTGCCGCTTCAGACTTCAGACTTCCGACATCAAACCAAAGTCTTCTATGCCTGCATCGATTTTGTCCAGGTATCTTTAAGCGCAACCGTGCGGTTAAATACGAGCTTTGAGCCGGTTGAATCCGGATCCACACAAAAATAACCCAGCCGTTCAAACTGAACCCTGTCACCCGATTTGGCAGTTGTAACCGATGATTCGGCATAAGCAGTAATTACTTTCAGTGAGTCGGGATTAATATTCTCCTTGAAATCATGAGCCTCCTCAACATTTTCGGGAGTTTCAACCGAAAATAGCCGGTCGTACAGCCGTACTTCAACCTTAACGGCATGAGCAGCAGATACCCAATGCAGGGTGCCTTTCACTTTTTTGTTGCTGTTGGCCATTCCACTCCTGGTATCTGCCTCGTAGGTACAATGAATCTCAGTAATAATGCCTTCGTTGTCTTTTACAATCGATTCACATTTAATGATATATCCGTATTTAAGCCGCACTTCTCCACCTGGTTTAAGCCGGAAGAATTTCCCCGTTGGATTTTCCATAAAGTCTTCCCTCTCTATATACAACTCTTTTGAAAATTGCACTTTACGACTACCCGCTTCCGGATCACCCGGATTGTTGATGGCTTCGAGTTCTTCGACCTGGCTATCCGGATAATTATCGATTATAAGTTTAACCGGGTTAAGCACCGTCATTATACGGTTGGAGCGTTTGTTCAGGTCTTCGCGCACACAGAATTCCAACAAAGCCACATCAATAGTCTGATCCCGCTTGGCAATACCTATAGTATCGGCAAAGTTCCGCAACGCCTCAGGCGTATATCCTCGACGACGTAAACCGCAAATTGTAGGCATACGCGGGTCATCCCAGCCATTAACTATTTTCTCGTTGACAAGTTGTAAAAGCTTGCGCTTACTCATAACCGTATATGTCAGGTTTAAGCGGGCAAATTCGATCTGTCGCGGACGATAATCCCCTTCTGCAATTTGTTCGAGGTACCATTCGTAGAGCGGCCTGTGCACCTCGAATTCGAGTGTACAGATACTATGAGTAATACCTTCGAGATAATCACTTTGACCGTGTGCGTAATCGTACATAGGATAAATGCACCATTTATCGCCCGTACGGTGATGATCTGTATGAAGAATCCGGTACATGATAGGATCGCGCATCAGCATATTGGGATGGGCCATATCCACTTTGGCACGTAAAACCCTGGAACCATCTTCAAATTCTCCGTTTTTCATGCGGGTAAACAGATCCAGGTTTTCTTCGGGTGTACGGTTGCGGAAAGGACTTTTCTTTCCCGCACGGGTAACGGTTCCCCGGTATTCACTTATTTGTTCGGCATTCAGATCATCAACATAGGCTTTTCCCTCTTTGATCATCTTTACAGCCCAATCGTAAAGCTGGTCGAAATAATCGGATGCATAATACAGACGATCGTCCCAGTCGAAACCAAGCCAACGGACATCTTCCATGATGCTATCCACATACTCGGTATCTTCTTTAACGGGATTGGTATCGTCGAACCGCAGGTTTGTGAGGCCGTTGTATTTATGCGCTGTACCGAAATTCAGGCATATACTTTTTGCATGACCGATATGGAGGTAACCATTAGGCTCGGGAGGAAAACGGGTATGGACCCTGCCCTGATTTTTGCCACGGGATAGCTCTTCTTCAATGATCTGATGTATAAAATTAAGTGGTGTTTTTTCTTCAGGAGCTGTAGTTTTGTTTTCGTCTGTCATGATAAACAAGCATTAAGGCTTTTTATACTTTAATAATCTGCAAAGGTAGGAGAAAGGGGTTAAAAGTTATTAGAAAGCAGTTAATAGTTAATGGAAAATGGTTAAAAGTTTACAGAATGTGTGATTTGATCGCCTTAATTGAGTAAATCCAACTAATTTTGCATTCAAATGTTAAGATAAGGATTAGGTTTTTGTGGGGCGTTTTCGAGAATTCAAACCTCACGTTTTTCATTATCTATTAACCATTAACTAATGAACAATGGGATTGATCGAAATAGAAGGCATGGATTTTTTTGCTTATCACGGCTGTTTTAAGGAAGAGCGCGTTATAGGCACCCGGTTTACTGTTGATGCATGGCTGACAACCGATACCAGCGATGCTGAAACAACTGATGAACTGAAGCGTACAGTGAATTACCAGGCTGTATATTCGGTTATCAGGCTCGAAATGGAGCAGCATTCGCATTTGCTCGAACATGTTGCCAGAAGAATGATAGACGCCATTTACAGGGATTTCAAGATGGTGACACATGTAAAGATTAAAGTTTCGAAACTGAATCCTGCCCTGGCACATGGCGGAAAAATAAAACAGGTGAGTGTAACACTGGAACAATAAGCTTATGCTTTGGGATAGTAAAAAAATAAATTCTTAATAAGGGTGCCGGGGTCCAAATGCCTTGTGCCTTTTGCCCCTAAGAATATTGTTTGCATTAGAAAAATAAATTTTTTCATCGAGCATAACACAATTTGTGCAGGTTGGCGGCACCCGTAACATGGAACCCGGCACTAAAATTTTCAAAATATCTCAAATCAATCCCTTTTCTAAAATCATGTTAAACAGAACCTGAATTAATTATGAAAGATAAAGACCGCCCTTTTGAGCAGAAAAAATGTCCGCGCTGCGGCAATAGTTTTGTATGCAGCACATCGGCAAAATGCTGGTGTTTTGAATATGATGTAGCTCCTGAAACCACGGAAATGATAGAGGAAACATGGCATGGATGCCTGTGCCCTGACTGTCTGAAATCGTTTTCGGTGCAGGCTTAAAAAAGTATTTGTTGATAAATTGTTAATTACATACCTTTGCACCGCCTAAACAAGGTTTCGTGGCCGAGTGGTTAGGCAGCGGTCTGCAAAACCGTCTACAGCGGTTCGAATCCGCTCGAAACCTCAAATAAAAAGCCTTCTATAACAGGAAGGCTTTTTTTATGTATATATTATCTGGTATAAAATTACTTGAATTCACAAAGAGTCTTTGCATATTATTTCTTACATTAGCACTTCACTATCAAAACAAAATTGGAGGATCAAGCGAACAAAATTTTTGTATTTTACCATTTAGTCATTAACCTCTTATAAATTTTAAACCATGAAAAAACAATTTATCGTTGCTTTAGTGCTCTTCGCTTCAACCATTTCGCTGCAAGCTCAAACTTATGTGGGTAAAGTAAAAAATGGTACTTTCAAAATGACCATTGCTGAGAATGAGCTCAGGCAAAAATGGGAAAATTACTTAAATGCAGAAAAAAATCTGACGGTCAGGCTGGGTAATATTGAAGTAAAAACTTCGCAACAAGGCAAATACTATCTCGTATCTTCGAGTATGACCATCACCAACGATACCATAAAAACCAAAACAACATTTGCTGTCAGGCTTGATGAAACGAAAAAGAAGTACACTATTGGCAATCTGATGGTTTATTGTACCGGCTGCAACGAAGGATGCGATATTGAACTGATAGAGGATGCGTGGAAGTGCACACCCTGCAAATCAGAAATCAACAATTGTAACAAATCCGTTTTGATAACCAACAAAGATTTATTGTTTTAAACGTTTTGCTTATACTGATTTTTGATTTTTCAATCAACTATTGAAATCCCTATATCATGCAAAAGCCTCCCCAAAAGGAGGCTTTTTTTGCTTTTTAGTAATTGTCACTCCGCTTTCTTATACACTATCGCCACTACCGTTTTATCATCTCCACCCATATTTATAGTCATGCCGTAAGGGCGGGACGGATCGATGGTAATCTGGTTTAGCCCGGCTTTTCCGGTAAGCTGCTCCCAGATGGTAACAGCCATATGCACGCCCGTTCCACCTGTCGGATGCCCCCAGCCGATAAGACCACCGGTGGTATTGATAGGAATTTTCCCGTCACGGGCTGTATTTCCGGCGGCGACAAAATCGGCACCTTTGCCATGAGCAGCAAAACCAAGCGCTTCTACGGCCAAAATTCCGGCAACTGTGAAACAATCATGCAGCTCGACCGTAGCCAGTTGCTCAATAGTTATTTCAGCCGAAGCAAGCGCCAGCCTGATGGCTTCACGCATGGTGGTAAGCACTGTAGCTTGTGGCGGATCTTCTGTAATATCGTCAACGGCGTGCCCCCACCCTACTATTTCGACTGCATCAGCGTAAGCTATACCTGCACGCTTGAGACCTTCATCACTTAATACGGCAATTCCTGAAGCTCCGTCACTCACTTTGGAACAATCGAATACATTCAGGTGATCGGTAAAAGACCTTGGGTTTGGTTCGGTAAGAGCCAGCGCTTCAAGATCAACAACAGTATTATGATGCTCCTGAGCTGTTTGACACAGGCGGGCATTTTCGATGGCATTCCGAAACCAGCGTGCAAAACCCTTACGGGCATTTTCGCGGCCAAATTCCTGGTAATATGCTCCTGCCCTGTCGCTGAATTGTCCCGGGAAAAAGTAAGCATGACCCGCTTTGCGTTTGTTGAACCAGCCTGCTCCTGCAAGGATATCAGCCCCATAAATCGCTTTTACCGTATTCTGAACTTCAATACCGATACAAAGCACTGAATCGGCCGATCCTGACAGAACAGATTTAATTCCGGTAATCAGGGCAAGACCACCTGAAGCACAGGCGCCTTCGACACTAATTGAGGGTTTATACCGCAATCCTTTGTCTACCATTGGCATAAAAGCTCCAAGG
The DNA here is from genome assembly GCA_038204995.1 of Bacteroidales bacterium. Lineage (GTDB taxonomy): Bacteria > Bacteroidota > Bacteroidia > Bacteroidales > UBA4417 > UBA4417. The sequence continues at coordinate 50,402 of JBBRCH010000003.1, forward strand.
TGTGCCTGTTTATTAAATCGTGCAGCCATAAAATTACCGACAGCACTTTCATCCACATTCTGAGCGCCACCCAATTGAGTCAAAACGCCCTGACCGGCTTCCTTCAGATAGTGCTCAAGTCCCGGACGTTCGGTTCGTGGATTAAATTCCCTGCGGCCGGTACCCAGAGATAAAGTATTGTACCCGGCAGCCATATATATTTTTCGATATGATTTTTTCATTTTAAAAGAATTTTATCCGGTTACAAATAATCGTTTATTGGTCCGTATGCATGAAAGAAGCCTGTCAATAAAACAGTATTTACATCTTTGTCGTTGTGGGCAACACCATCGGTGACGAGTTTTCGTGCGGTTTCGCGTGAGTTTAGAGCGAAGGCGACTGCCAGGCCAGCTCCTTGAGCCGGAGAGACCTGCAAGGCTTTAAAAGCAGGAATCAGGATAATATCTTTATCGGAAACTTTAACCAAAGCTTTCCATGGTAAAACTTCTGCCGGAACATCACCCAGCCAGGTATTGGCTGCCTTGTGGAAAGAATCGATATCAACATAATTGCCCGTATGTTTATCAATGACAGAAACAGGCTTCCCTTTTTCATATTTCAGGAAGCCATTTTTCTGACTTCCATCGCTGAATTGCCCGCCCTTCACACCTTCGAGGACGAGTTCGTCGAGCAGGCTGCTGTGAAGCGTTTCACTTTGCATATGCGGCTGCATTACACGAAGTATAAACTGAACCACGTCGAGGCCAACATAGTCCACAAGCTGAAAAATACCCATAGGGCGGGAAAGGAAATCGCGCGTAACACGGTCGATGCAGTAAATGGCTTCGTGCAATGGCATTTGCTCAGAGAGCTTTTCGGCTTCACGAATCCCAAATAAGGCGTCACGCATAAAATGACCGTTGCCTATAAATCCTGCAATATCGTTGGAAGGAACCACCGTTTTCCGGAGATTTGCTGCATATTTGTTTGCAAATTCAATCATTTCGGCCGGGTTTTCGGCTATAGTTATTAACTCAACAAGCTTTTGAATGGCAGGGGGATTGTAAAAGTGAAATCCAAGTATTCGACCGCCTAATTCAGCATTCTTATTCAAGCCGCCAATCGGAACTGATGAAGTATTGGTGAAAAACCAGGGTTTTGAACTGTTATTTTCATTAATCATCCGGAAAAGCTTTTCTTTAAGTGCCTGGTTTTCACTTACGGCTTCGAATACCAGGGTTGAATCGTATGCAGCTTCAATGCGCGTGGTAGTTCGCACAACACTCATTACATCGAGCACATATGCATCAATAATCTCGCTGTTTTCGATCAATGTGGCTTTATCAGCATATATTTTTCGCAGAGCCACAATCTTTTTTTCAGCAGTTTTCAATGCCTGTGAGCGCACATATTTTACCAGGCCGCTGAGGCCTTCATCGGATGTATCTATGGCATTCAATACAAATGTTTTCCCTTTGTTCTCTGGCTTAAGCATCTGGTCAGCCATTTCGATGGCAGTTAGCAGCAGGATACCGCTACCCATTTTGCCTGCAGCTCCGAGGACTGAAACTTTTTGGATTCGTTGAATATATTCCATGGTTTGTTTTTGTTTTAAGATTGGAACGGGAAACGGGTGACAATTTATTAATGAAGAATAACTATTAATTCTGAACGCATCGTTACCACTGGGGCTTTCTTTTTTCGAGGAATGCTTTCATGCCTTCGGTACCTTGTTTGCCAAAAAGCTGCCCGAAAGATTGTGCTTCCAACTGGCTGCCCTGAACCAGGGAAACCTGGTATCCCTGCCTGGCTACAAATTTAACCAGTTTAACGGCATCGGGTCCTTTAGAAGCGATTACTTCAGCAATACGTAATACTTCATCCATGAGCTGATCCGGCTCGGTAACTTTTTGTATTAACCCAATACGCAAGGCCTCAGCAGCTGTCATCATTTCGCCTGTGATAAGCATATAAAGTGCATCACCCATGCCAACTTGTCGAGGTAACCGCTGTGTTCCGGCATAGCCTGGAATGAGTCCAAGATTGACCTCAGGTTGCCCGAATTTGGCATTGCTTGAAGCGATTCTAAAATCGCATGCCAGAGCAAGTTCGAGGCCTCCACCGAGAGCAAATCCGTTAATAGCAGCAATAACAGGTACGGCAATGGTTGCAAACCCCCTGAATGTTTTTTGTCCACGCAACGAAAATGCTTCCGCTTCGGCTGATGTTTTGTTTACCATTTCAGCTATATCGGCACCGGCAACAAAGGCTTTACCTGCACCGGTGATGACAACAGAAGTTAATCCTTCATCAGTCGCATCGTTGGCAATAAGGTGATCCATCTCATCGAAAAAAGCTGTATTAAGTGCATTCATGCTTTCCGGACGGTTAATCGTTACCAGGAGAAGGCTTCCACGGCGCTCAGGTTGAAGAATTTTATATTCCATTGAATAAAGGTATGTGTAGAATAATGTTGGTTTAACAAATGAAACAGAAACAAATATAAATATATTTCTATACAAGAAACAACTCAGAGAAAAAAAAGTTAAAGATTGACTGCCCGGAATCCGGGATTTAATCTTTCAGAGATACGTGTTAACCTTGCATAAATTTTAGTTTGCTTTAGCGTTTAATAGAGTCCTTTTACACGCGGTTTGCCGGCAATAAAGTCTTTCAGGTAAAATGGTTCACTGTAAGCTACATCGGCAAAATTGCTGTTTACGTATTCGTCTTCAGCCAATATACATAGTCCTTCGGCTGAAAGGGAAATATCATTGATGAAAGTAAAGTTGCTTTTCAATTCAAATAAAGGTCTGCACTTTGACGCACCATCACCAAAATAAAAGATCTCTTTATCCGCAAATGTGTTGAATGAATCTTCGGTTATAACTTGCGCATTAACCTTTTCAACCTCCTGCATGTTCTCATCAAACAAAGCTGTATACACTTCCATGCGACGGGCATCGAGCATAGGGCATAAGATACGGTTTGAGGTATCTTTCAAATCCTTCCTGCAACGCAGCATAGCCTGCCACGCTAACGATTTCAGAGTACTGATGGCAATTAGTGGTTTATCAAGGGCATAGCACAAACCCTTTGCCGATGATACACCAATACGTAAACCGGTATATGATCCGGGACCTATGCTTACTGCAATGGCATCAAGTTGGCTGTAGGTTAATCCTGCTTCAGTAAAAATATCGGCAATAAAGCCGGTAAGTGCTGCAGAATGCTCTTTTGTTCCCTCCGATTCGCGGATTGCAAGCAGTTTACCATCCCTGACCAATGCAGCAGAACAGATTGACGTTGCTGTTTCGATACCCAGAATTAAAGCCATCTTTGTATATTATTTTAAAGTACAGATGAACACATTTACGAATTGAAAATGAGGATTTATGATTAGCATGTTATTAAACAATCGTAAAGATTTCAGACATTAAATCCTTCTCCACAATCAACTTAAGTGTGAATCGTAATTTATAAGAAATGAAATCTCCGGGCAAATTTACGATGTTGTGATAAAAAAAGGCCTGTTTCCAAGCCTTTATATTAGATTAATAAAACTCCTCGCAGCAAGTTGGCGAGGTATCTCAGTGGAATCAGTGTCAAATCCGCTCCAGGGGGCGGGGAATATTACCCATGAGATCCCTCGGCTTCGCCCGGGATCAGTTCAACTAAATAGTTTTGTTTCTCAAAACTAAAGCCTCACTGATTTAAAGTGCTATTTATCATCCGAATACAGATCCTTAGCGTCGACTTTTTTCACCTTATCACTCTCTTTAAGCTTTTTAGAAACAGCACGATATGGGGCTGTTATGATCTCCTGTCCCTCCTTAAGTCCATCTATAATCTGGATGTAGGTATTATCCTGTATTCCGGTTTTTACTTTCAGCATTTTTGCTATCCCGTTATCATAGAGGAAAACATATTCCTGTGCTACTTCAATCCGTTTTTTATCCTTAACATCTGCTTCGCCGGTTTCCACTTTTTCCCCTGCTTTAATAACATTCGCCTTGGTAGTATCAGCCCGTGTTGTAACAGCCTGAATAGGAAGTGTAAGTACATTTACTACACTTGAGGTTTGTATATCAACAGTTGCCGACATACCCGGCCGGAAAGGAGAATCGTTGGGATTATCAGCAGTTATCAAATCTTTATAGGAGTCGGGGAGAATACGTATTTTAACCTCGAAGTTTGTAACCTGGTCGGCACTAACACCTACAGTGTTGGCCGAAGTACTTATTTCGGTAACAATTCCCTTGAACTTGCGGTTCTGGTATGCATCTACCTCAACATTAGCGGTATCATTGAGCGAAACCCGTACAATATCGTTTTCGTTGACACTCACATTCACTTCCATCGTCAGCAGATTAGCAATCCGTAATATTTCGGTACCTGAACCAAATTGTGAAGCGCCTGCCACCCGTTCGCCTTTTTCCAGATTAAGTTTCGACACGGTACCTCCTACCGGTGCATAAATTGAAGTTTTCGAAAGGTTCTCTTTTGATTCCTTTACACCGGCTTCGGCACTTTTAACATTGAATGCTGCAGCTTTTACGCTTTCTTCGGCAGCTTCCACCTCGGCCCGGGCTACTTCAAAGTTCGCCTTTGATGTTTCATACTCTGCATCGGAGATCGCATTCTGGTTATGAAGTATTTCATTCCGGTCGTATGAACTTTTTGCATTGATAAATTGTGATTTTACCTGTGCCAGCCTGGCTTTTGCATTAGCCAGATTAGCCTGGGACGTATTTAATGCTGCAATTGTGCGGTCATAATTTGACAGGTAAATTTCGGGATTAATCTTTGCCAGCAATTGCCCGGATTTGATCAGGTCGCCTTCTTTTACATAAAGCTCAATGATTTCACCAGAAACATCAGGAGATAATTTTACCTCAAATTCGGGAGCAATTTTCCCATTAGCCGATACCACCTCGACAATGGTTCTTTTAGTAACTTTTTCGGTAGCCACTTTTGTTTCATCGGGTTTTCCGATCCACCCTTTTTTCTTGGCGACAACACCCGAAATAAGAAGTACTACAGCTAAAATTATAAGTATCCAGATAATTCTTTTTTTGGTAAACATCGTTGATATAAATTAATTTATTATTCGATTATTGATTGGCTTTCAATTGAAATCCGGTTTCCACTATTTCCGGTTCAGAGTTATGGGTTTACCCATGTAAAAATCAAGCACTGTAGTTTTAAAGATAAATTCAAATTTTGCCTGAAGCAGGTTTGATTCAGCCTTTTCGAAATTAATTTTAGAATTATTGTATTCAACAGAGTTTAATGACCCAACAGTAAATTTCTGTTCTGCATACCTGAATGATTCGTGAGCGGCTTCAACGCCTGTGATTGAAGATTGGTATTTGTTGAGAGCCGCTTTGGCATCAGCATAAGCTTGCTGGATAGTTTTACGAAGTTCAAGTTTCTTAAGATCAAGATTGTATCTTGAATTTTCTACATTCATTTTTGCTTTGCTTATTGAAGTGCGCGAAGCCCATCCGTTGAAGATGGGAATACTCAGGTTGAAAGATAGAGATTTATTAACGTTATCACTAACCTGATCACTAAAAGTATTGTTTTTCCATACCGGGTCGTATTTTAATGAATAAACATCCTGGAGACCTCCAGGTACATCAATAAAACCAATTACCTGTGTGCCTGCCGGAACATACGAGTCGATGACCTTTGAAGCCGCACCCGAATAACCTGTTCCCAAAGAGCCCTGCATGCTTAGGCTAGGTAGTAAGGCGCCTCTTGACTGATCAAGCAGGTATTCTGTACTCTTCAGGCGAAATTCCGCGCTTTTAATCATCGGTTGATTTTCGAGGGCATACTCATATACTTGTTCGGGCTTGGCTGTAAGCGAAGGCTGGGCGCCGAGCTCAAGATCCGGAATTTCTATTTCAAAATTATCTGTTGATGGCAGATCAAGCATTTGAGTCAAAGTAAGATAGGAAAGATCAAGATTATTGCGTGCATCAACCACCTGGACATTTTCAGTAGCCCTCTGTGCCTGAATATTATACAGGTCACCAATTGCCAATGCCCCTGCATCAACAAGTTTCTGGAGCCTTGCTACCTGCAAATCGGTCGCAGATAATTGATTTTCGGCAGTTTTTAGCAATTCTTTATAAAATAAAATCTGCAAATATCCTGTGGCAATGCCAAGGGTAATATCGTCCATAAATTTGTCGTTATCGTAATTTGCAGCTTGCAGTTCCATCTTGCTTTGCCTGATACGGTTAATTTTCTGGAATCCATCAAATAGGGTAACCGATGACGAAAGGTAGAAATTATCGGTTTGCACCTGCTTGGTAGCAAACTGATTGGTATAGCGGTCAACGGTTTTTCCCCAGTTGTATCCATGCATGGCGAAAGCATTTACCGTAGGCAGCAAATTAAGCTGATCCTGAAATACGGTAGCCTGCCCGCTTTTTACCAGTAACATTTGCTGTTTTATCTGTATATTATTGGTGAGTGCGTATTCAACACATTTCTCAAGTGTCCATGCCTCCTGTGCTTTAAGGGATGTTACAAGCACTAAACATGAAATCATTAAAATATATTTTCTCATAGAAAAACGGTTATAAATCCTGAATGTAGTGTATGTAAGTTTAAATGGATTAATTTTACAAAGTTATTGTAACATTGCTATAAACACATGACAAAACTATATTTATTTGTGTTTTTTACTGTCTTTTTGTTATTAAACACCCAAAACAGTGTTTTTGCTCAATTTTCATTGAAAGAAAATCAGGCAACGACATTATATAGTGATACACTCGGTGCAGTGCACTATGGCATTCATTTAACAGATATCAATCTGACGAACAAAACAATTAAAGGTTACACCGAAGTTAAACTTGTATCCAAAATTGATTCTCTTTCTTCCGTTAAGCTTGAACTTGCCAGCCTGACTGTTGATTCTGTATTTGTTGAAAACATTAAAACCAATGCATTCATTCATGCCGGAAACGAGATCAACATAACACTTTCGGGAGTTGAAAATACAGGTGATACCATTCAAACAACTATTTATTATCATGGTCAGCCTTTTGTAGATCCAAGCGGATGGGGCGGGTTTCACTTTTCAGGAGATTACGCCCTGAACCTGGGTGTTGGATTTAATGCAATTCCACACAATCTGGGAAAAGCATGGTTTCCTTGTATTGATGATTTCCATGACAGGGCTTTATACGATGTGTATTTAACTGTCGGGAACGATAAAAAAGCCATAAGCGGAGGAACATTAATTGACGTTACAGACCATGGAAACAATACTTCCACCTGGCACTGGAAAACAATTCATACCCTGCCAACCTACCTGATTTCGGCCACTACAGGGAAATATGAATTAATTTCGGACACCTACACCGGTGAGCAAGCCCAGGTTCCGGTTACTTATTATTGCAGGCCGGCTGACACGGCAAAAAATTTAGGTACATTTATTAACCTGAAAAATATTATGCTGGTTTATGAATCCCATTTTGGACCTTACCCTTTTGAAAGAATAGGTTATACAGGCACTCCTGGAGGTTTGGGAGCCATGGAACATGCTTCGAATGTAAGTTACCCATTTTCGGGATGGACAGGAAGTGCTGACAGCGAGTGGTGGTACGCCCATGAACTTTCGCATATGTGGTTCGGCAATGAGGTTACATGCGCTTCGGCAGAAGATATGTGGCTCAACGAAGGCTGGGCTGTTTGGTGTGAATCGCTTTACCGTGAAGGTATTTATGGTAAACAGGCTTATAAGGAAAATATGCGCTCTAAACTGAAAGATGTCTTACAATCAGCTTATTACATAGACGGAGGGTATTATGCCTTGTATGGAATTCCTCAAACGCTCACATATGGCAACACGGTGTACCAGAAAGGCGGACAGGTAACTCATACATTGCGCGGATATATGGGCGACAGCTTGTTTTTCGGCGGAGTAAAAGCATATTTACAACAATTCGCATATAATTTTGCATCGAGTTTCGATCTGCGTAATTTTCTTACCGCCTACAGCGGGATAGACATGGGGCCCTTTTTCGATGCATGGGTTTTTGCACCCGGATTTCCACATTTTTCAATTGATTCGACTGTCATTGTTCCTATAGCAGACGGATACGAAGTAAGCGTATATGTTCGTCAAAAACTACGGGGTGCAACACAATATGCCAATGCCAATCACCTGGAAATCTCCTTTATGAACAACGACTGGCAGGCTATTACCGATACACTGGTCTTTTCAGGTATTACCGGCAGTAAAACGTTTCATCTTCCTTTTCCCCCTGTTGAGGTGATGGCCGATCTGGATGAAAAGATCTCGGATGCGACAACAGATGTTGCCAAAACGCTGAATTCTCCCGGAGAATATGATTATCAGCAGACATTCAGCAAAGTACTTGTTGAGCAAATTACGGATTCTGCCTTCGTGCGCATTACACATAACTGGGTTGCAGCTGACAGCCTGATAATACCGCAGCCCGGACTTCGGATTTCTGACTCACGTTACTGGACCGTTGAAGGAATTTTCCCGCAGGGTTTTAAAGCTAAAGGTAAATTTACTTACAGCAGAGCCATAAGCCTCGACTTAACTCTGATAACCAATTCGAAGGACTCGCTGGTTATCCTTTACCGGCCCGGTGCCGGCCATCCATGGCAAGGAACTAAATTTACACGGGTGGGGCCGTGGTCGTCAGGAACCATGGTAGTTGACTCCCTGCAAAAGGGTGAATATGTTCTGGCCATATGGGACAGGTTGTATCTGGGAAAAAAGGATAAAAAGACGGTTGAAACCAGTATGATTAAAATTTATCCCAATCCGGCGAGAGACCGGGTTAATATTGAAATTGATGCTAAAAGTAAAGTTGCTCTCTGCATATATGATTCTCTAGGCAAACAAGTAGGTAAAAACAAATTCAACCCGGGAGAAAATCATTTTACCTGGGATAACCTGAGCAAGTCGTCTTCTTTTTATTACTTTAAACTTTCAGATATGAAAGGAAATCTGCTGGAAAGCAGGAAAGTGATTTTTGAGTAGGCAACAGAAGAATTCAAGGTTAATACTCATCACTCTGGAAATAAAGGCTTTCAAGATTTTTATTGCAGTCAGTAACTCCTTCCTGAAGCTGTAAAGGAATACGACTCAAGGAGCCAACATCAACAAATACCAAAGATGTATTTAAAATCTCACAGCACATTATGATTGAACAGTATTTCGCTGAATTGTCCGTTGCATTTGAAAAGCATTCTGACCCTGCAGTAGCTGCCGGATATAAAGCTTATATGCGAAATAAATGGGATTACTATGGTTTGTCATCGCCAATAAGAAGGAATCTGGTAAAAGAGTTTCTTAAAAAATCAGGACTACCGCCCTATGATAAACTGGAGGAAATGGTGCATTTCGCCTGGGAACAACCCCAGCGCGAATGGCAATACGTTGCCATGGAAATTACTGGGAAATTTGTCAAAAAAGCCGGTCCTGAACTTATCGACCTCGCTGAATGGATGATAATCCACAAATCGTGGTGGGATTCGGTTGACTTTGTAGCTCCGAATATTGCCGGAATGATGTTCAAAAGATTTCCTGAAATCAAAATGCAGTATATAGAGAACTGGATGCAATCGGGTCATTTGTGGCTTCTACGCTCCTGCCTGATTCACCAGTTGCGTTATAACAAAAGTACAGATGGCACTTTACTTTTTAATCTGTGCGAACGATTGGCCGATCATACTGATTTTTTTATCCGAAAGGCTATAGGCTGGTCGCTGCGGCAATATTCCAAAACTTCGCCCGAAGCCGCTATTGAATTTGTGAATGATCACAAACTCAGCAACCTGAGCCGAAAAGAAGCTTTGAAAGTTGTGAGTAAGAAAAATCCCGGAGCTTTTTGAAACAAAGTCACCGGGATTATAAAAAAGTAATCCTTTTACGTTTACACCGCCGGCACAGTAACCAGTTTAAATCCGATACCATGTACGTTTATCAGTTCCACTGATGGATCTTCTTTCAGGTATTTTCGGATCTTTGCAATGTATACATCCATGCTGCGTGCATTAAAATAGCTATCGTTTTGCCATATCCGGTTCAGTGCAAAACTCCGGTCGACAACCTGGTTAACATGTTCACACAGTATTTTGAGCAATTCTGCTTCCTTACTGGTAAGCTTCTGATCTTCATCATTGATATGAAGGTTTTGATGGTTATAATCGAAAACGAAATTACCCAATATAAAGATTCCTTTTTCGGTTTTCCCATCCGATGCTTTTGCAGAACGCCTAAGTATGGCTTCGATGCGCGCAAGCAGTTCATCCATACTGAAAGGTTTGGTAAGGTAATCGTCACCCCCTGCCTGGAAGCCTTTTAATTTATCTTCTTCGAGCGATTTAGCCGTAAGGAACAGGATAGGAATCTGGCTATCTACTTTACGGATATCTTTTGCCAGAGTAAATCCATCTTTTACCGGCATCATTACATCGACAACACAAAAGTCAAAAGACTCCTTACTGAAAACTTCGAGCGCTTCGAGCCCGTTAATGCAAAGCTTTGGAGCATAGCCCTTCGCTTCGAGGTACGTACGCAGTATAGTGCCGAGGTTGCGGTCATCTTCAGCAAGCAGAATCTTAATTTTTTCGTTTTCCATGGTGGGGATTATTTGCGTATTACTTTTTATAAAATTAATATTTCAAGCCTGTTCAATCAGCTATATTGATTCTGATTTTTTGGATCTATTTTGTTCCGGAATGATGTATGGCAGAAATATAGTAAATGTACTACCTTTTCCCGGTTCACTCTCAACTGAAATTGTGCCTCCGTGTTTTTCTACAATAAATTTCACATAACTGAGTCCCAGTCCAAAACCTTTAACATTATGCACATCACCTGTAGGCACACGGTAAAGTTTTTCAAATATCCGCTTCAGGTTTGCTTTGCTGATACCCATACCTTTGTCGTGAACACTCATAAATATTCCATTTTCAGCATCGGCAGTTGAAACCATGATCTGTGGTTTTCTCGGCGAATATTTGTTAGCATTATCAAGCAGGTTATAAATTACATTCGACAAATGAACTTTATCGGCTTTGATCAAGGGATATTCAGCTTTTAGCGATTTAGTCAAGACACCATCACGGATCTCGATCTGTATTGCAATTTTATGGATGGCATCAGCTATGAGCTCATGTATATCAATTGCTTCGGGTCTGAGGTGAAGGTTTCCTTTTTCGAGGATTGCAGTCTGAAGGATTTTTTCGGCCATTTCACCAAGGCGGTGATTTTCGTCGCCGATGATCTGTATATAGTCGTTATACATGTCGTTGCTGCGGGGAATATCTTTGTCCGAAAGGGCCTGACAAGCGAGGGATATGGTCGAAATTGGTGTTTTGAACTCGTGTGTCATGTTATTGATAAAGTCATTCTTGAGTTCTGATAGTTTTCGTTGTCTGATAATAGTAAAAACCGAATAGCTGAAAGCTGCAATGATTACGAGTACGAGCAGCATGGAAACCGACATCATTACCCAAAGGTTCTGCATGTTATATTTTGATTGCTGCGGAAAATAAATGAGTAAAAAATCACGTGTTGAAATGCCGCTTCCCGAAAAAAGCGGGAATGAATACCCTTTGAAAAGGAGTTCATCATGAAATTTACCTGTTCTTTCAAGCACTATTTTATTGCGGTCAGGACTAAATACGCCAAATTCATAATCAATCAGGATTCCCCTGGCCGAAAATTCCTGTTTCAGTAATGTATCTATCAATCCAACCGATATTTTTTTCTCAATATCCTTATTACCGCCTTCGCCTAATGCCTGGTTCATCACATAATTCAGCATAATTTGTTTACGCACAGCAGCTCCTTCAGATGCATTGTCAGTGACACTTGGTGGCAGTGCACCCTGCAATTTAATATCTTCATTGTTCGAAGGTTCTTTACTCCTGGAAGGTATTGATGGAATTCCTGATTCCAAACCGGATTTTCTGGCCATTGCGATACCCTGCGTATCAGGGTCTATGCTATTTGAAGTTCCCTGCTGACCCTGAAACGAAATTGAGTCGACAGACATAAATTGCAAAGTACTGTTTGTGGTCCGACGCGAGAATTCGATTGTTTCGAGGTGCAATAATGCTACATTAACTGCATCATCAATACTTCGCCGGAAGTTGGCTTCCCTGAGTTGCAGTGAATTTTGAATCCAGTAAACCTGAATACCAATAAATACTGCCATTGCGACTGACATGACCACGACTAATACTATCAGTAATTGCCTTTTCACCGGATCCGTTTACGTTTTATATTCGTTATATGTGTTGTCATTTAGACCTTTAAAGAATGATAAGCCAATGTATACATGCAATGAGTTATCTAATAGTTGACTGCTTCATTTGCTGCAAATTTATATTGCCTTACAATCAGTTAGTCATTTGCTTAACATAATTTAACTTTGTTTTTGCTTCGTTAACAATCTGCCCGCTTTTCTGAAATTACTTTTGCAGTGGTTAGTTGACCAAAAAGTTATCAAAAAATCTCTGTTGGTTTCAGAGATAATCACATAATGGTTTTGTTGTTTGTTTGGAAAAATGCAGCTCTTGGGGTTGCATTTTTTAATTTTATTGGATTAATACGCTGTGATTTTACATACTTACTTCAATTAATTAATTTTAAAATATTCCTTAACCTGGTTTTTAAAAATCACCCGTTATCTATCTGATATATAAATTATTTAGTTACTTAACATATTTTAACGTTCTTTAGATTTCATTAACAATCTGAAGGCAAATATGATATTACTTTTGTATTGGTTAATTGAACAAAAAGTTATTTTATCAATCTCTAATCGTTTAGAGATATTTTCATAACTGGTTTTGTTGTTTGTTTGGGGAAATGCGGTTCATGTATAGGGCCGCATTTTTTATTTTTTTAAATAGAGGAGGTTCACAACCGGAAGGTTCTGAAATAAGGCTTGTTTTTATGCTTCATATGAAACTGTTAAATTACCGTTAACTGTATGAAACGAATGCTTTTTTTCGTAATTTTATACTCTCAAAACTTACCGGAGATACCCATTCTGTAAACAATGATTAACCTTCAGTTCCAATATAAACATACTTCAGGTTTCCTTTCGGAAGAAGAGCTTCATTTAATGCAGGACGAAGTCGATATCAGTTACAGCCTGCTGGTCGAAAAAGCAGGCAAAGGAAATCAATTTCTCGGATGGATTGATCTTCCTGCAAAAATTGATGACAATCTGATCAGTAGTATTGAGGCCGATGCAAAAACCATCCGTGAAAAAGCTGAAATCCTTGTAGTGTTAGGAATAGGAGGATCCTATATTGGGTCAAGGGCAATTATCGAAGCACTTTCTTCGCCATTTTCAAATTTTTATGTTAACACTAAAAATCCTGTTGTTTTATTTGCCGGCCATACTATAAGTCAGGATTATCAAGCTCAATTACTTGATTTGCTTGACCAGAAAGAGTATGCAATTGTGCTTGTGTCCAAATCGGGTAACACTACTGAACCGGCCATCGCCTTCAGGCTGCTGAAAAAGCATATTGAGAAAAAATATGGCGCTGAAGAAGCTGCAAGCCGCATTATTGTAATTACTGATAGCTCAAAAGGTGCGTTGAAAATACTGTCGGAAAAAAACGGGTATAAAACCTATGGTATTCCTGAGGATATCGGAGGCCGCTTTTCAGTGTTGACAGCTGTTGGCCTACTCCCTGTTGCTATTGCTGGTTATGATATAAGGGAATTACTGCAAGGTGCCGCTGAGATGCGAAAAGTCTGTACCGAAAGTTCGTCGTTGCTTGATAATCCTGCTGCCTGCTATGCTGCCATCCGTGCTTCATTATACCGTTTGGGATTTCAGATTGAAATTCTGGTAAACTATGAACCTCAAATGCATTATTTCACCGAATGGTGGAAACAATTATTTGCTGAAAGCGAAGGCAAAGAAAACGAGGGATTGTTCCCCGCCGGTGTTGATTTTACAGGCGACTTGCATTCAATGGGGCAATATATCCAGGAAGGGCAGCGAATGCTTTTTGAAACTGTAATTCATATTCAAAAACCAAAGTATTCGCTGGTTATTCCTCATGATGAAAACAACCTGGATGGAATGAATTATATTGCCGGAAAGACGCTTCACGAAATAAACGACCTGGCGGCCATGGCAACCACTCTGGCACATGTTGATGGCGAGGTTCCCAATCTTGATATTTTTCTGCCTGTAATTGATGAGCGGGCATTGGGCGAGCTGATTTATTTCTTCGAATTTTCCTGCGGTATGAGCGGTTATCTTTCAGGACTCAATCCATTTAACCAGCCTGGTGTTGAAGTTTATAAGAATAACATGTTTGCATTACTCGGGAAACCCGGTTTTGAAAACGAAACCGAAACAATCAGATCCAGAATCAATAACGAATAGAAACGGAAAGGGGGCTTTATGGAAAACAGACTTTTCGAATACATGAACCGGCGAGTTGGCGGTGATTTTATTCCGACAGGAAAAGTTAAAGAGGCCGGACCCGTGATTACCATATCCAGGCAAACCGGCTGTGGTGCCAGCAAAATTGCCTGGTCCGTTTGTGAAAAACTGAATAAGCGAGCAGATAAATCTTCGGGTAAAACAAACGGGAAGTGGGGCTTTATAAGCCGGGAAATTTTACTGAAATCAGCTGAACAGCTTAATCTTGACCCGATGTCATTAAAGCATGTTATCAGCGATACGGACCGGGGCATGATGGATCAGATAGTGGATGCACTATCTTCCCATTCGCATAAAAGCGATAACAAAATTGTGAAAACCATTGAAGAAGTGATACGGCAGTTTGGAACCAATGGAAATGTAGTGATTTTAGGTAGGGGAGGAGCCAGCATTTGTAAGAATATTATGCGCTCCCTTCATATCCGCATCGAAGCCCCTGAAGAATGGCGAATCGCAGAAATTGCCAAACGACTCGATTTCAGCAAGGCCTTTGCAACGGAATATGTCCGCAATCACGATGCAGAAAGGGATTTTCTGATTACAAAACTATTTGGTCGAAAACCTTTACTTTCTGATTATGACGTTCAGTTTAACCGTACCCGTTTTACTGAAAATGATCTTGTTGAAGCTATTATTAATCTCGCTGCCCTAAAAGGATTGATATAAAAACACAGGCCAATCATACAATTAAAGAAAAGGTGAAATGAGAGACGGGAAAAGGATGTCGGATGTCGGATTTTTGAAGACGTAAGGATATGATTGTAATTGATAATCCAAAATTTGAAAATCTTATTAAAACGTTGAATTACACATATCATTACACAGTAAAAGAGTGTCCATTTTGTTTTAGCGGACACAGATTTCCGGCTTCTGTCTTCCGATTCGTAAAATATATATGTAAAACAACCGTGGAACTAACATTATAAAACTAACTTTTGAAGCCTGACCGTATCTCCAATAATCCTATTCTTACACTGAACGATCTGAGTATTTCTTTCAGCCATGAAGGAGAACAGCATACTGCCGTTGATCATATTTCATTTGATCTGCAACGTGGCAGTACCCTTGGTATTGTCGGCGAATCGGGGTCAGGAAAATCAATAACTTCTCTGGCTGTGATGGGTTTAATCCCAAAGCCAAACGGAACAATAAACAATGGTTCTATCATTTTTCATACCCGGGAAGGAGAGCTTTTTGATTTATTGAAATTTTCCGAAAAGGAAATGAGGCTCTGGCGCGGTAAAAGGATAGCTATGATATTCCAGGAACCTATGACATCTCTTAACCCCGTTTACCGATGCGGGAAACAGGTAATGGAAAATATACTGGAACACGAAAAAGTTTCAAGCAGCGAAGCGCGGATGCGCACCCTCAACCTGTTTCGTGAAGTCATGCTTCCCGATCCGGAATATACTTTCAATGCCTATCCTCACCAGGTGTCGGGCGGACAAAAACAACGTGTTATGATTGCTATGGCGCTGGCCTGCAATCCGGACATTCTCATTGCTGATGAACCGACTACAGCACTGGATGTAACTGTGCAGAAAACCATTCTTGAACTTTTACGGACTTTACAAAAAAAACACGACATCAGCCTTATTTTTATTTCGCACAACCTGGATGTTATTGCAGAAATAGCCGCGGATGTGCTGGTAATGTATAAAGGCCGGATTGTCGAACAGGGAACCATAGAGCAAATTTTTAACCATCCCCAACATCCGTATACCAAGGGTCTTCTTGCATGCCGTCCCCCACAGGGAAAACGACCCCAAAGACTGAAGGTTATTGCCGATTTTACGGAAGGGGCCGGAAATGATGGCGATACATTTGTAACTGATGCGGAACGTGCAAAACAACACAACCTCTTGTATTCGGCTGAACCAATCCTGAAAACAGAAGGTATTAACACTTTCTTTACCATAAAGCGCAACCTGGCAGGTAAACCAAGCAAGCAGTATAAAGCCGTTAACAATGTGTCGTTCGATGTGTATGCTGGTGAAACATTGGGATTGGTAGGTGAATCAGGTTGTGGAAAAACTACGCTGGGCCGCACTCTTCTGAGGCTTGTTGAACCTGATTCGGGAATTACTATTTACAAAAATGTGGAAGTTAATAAGCTTAAAACTAACGAATTGAGAAACCTTCGGAAGAAATTACAAATCATATTCCAGGATCCCTATTCATCGCTGAATCCAAGACTTTCAATTGGCGAGGCTATTATCGAACCAATGCGTATTCATAAGCTGCATGGAAGTGAAGCAGCCCGTAAATCAAAGGTTGCTGAACTACTGCAAAAGGTAGGTCTCGAAGCTTCACATTACAGCAGGTATCCGAATGAGTTTTCGGGCGGACAGCGGCAACGCATATGCATTGCCCGTGCTCTTGCTGTGGAACCGGAGTTTATAATCTGCGACGAATCTGTTTCGGCTCTGGATGTTTCGGTTCAGGCCCAGGTACTTAATCTGCTTAACGATTTGAAAAAAGAATTCGGCCTCACATACCTGTTTATCAGTCATGATCTTTCGGTAGTTCGCTACATGAGCGACCGGCTGATGGTAATGAAAAATGGTGAAATTCAGGAAATGGGCGAAGCAGATGAGGTATATACAAATCCACAAACGGAGTATACGAGGTTGCTGCTGGACGCTATTCCACGGGGAGTGGTGTAATACCCGGGGAAATGGGAAGGAGAAACGGGGGAGGAGGAAAAAGCAACCTTGAGGAAGCTTGTTTTTATCAGGTTTTTACGACTTTAACCCGGGTTAATTGTTACTAATACGAATAAAGTGCTGAAAAACATGCAAATCGCAAAAACCGCCTTTACAAACTTATGCCTTTGCTTCCTTGTATGAAATTAAATTTGCTGAACTATTCAACCCAAACGGATTATTTTCCCACGGTAAACATCTTTGGAAAAGCCTATAAAATCATTTGCAATGTCAAAAAAGAAACAAAATCCACAGGCTAATATAGCCCGTAACGAATTTACCAACCGGGTATTTAACCTGTTTGCGGAGAATTCTGAAAACTCCTACAATTTCAGGCAAACTGCCTCAAACCTAGGAATTACCGATAAACGGGAGAAAGACCAGGTGAAATTTATCCTGGAGCAACTTTGTATACAGGGTTCATTAATTGAAATGAACCGGGGAAAATACAAACTGAATCCGAAACTTATTACAGCTATTGCCAAAGCAAATACAGTAACAGGAATCGTTGATATGAAATCAACAGGCAAAGCCTATATTATTAGTCCTGACCTGCCCGAAGATGTATTTATTGAAGCAAATAATACCAATCACGCGCTAAACGGGGATAAGGTAAAAGTTCATATTTTCCCGAAACGTAAGAACCGCAAAACCGAAGGTATCATTGTTGAAATCCTGGAAAGGGCTAAAAAACAATTTGTTGGTATTGTACATGTATCCAAACGCTTTGCTTTCCTGGTTCCTGATAGTCAGTCAATTAATGTTGATATTTATATTCCGCTCACAGCGCTAAAAGGGGCCAAACACGGGCAGAAGGCAGTGGCGCTTATCACCGAATGGCCCGAAAAAGCTACCAACCCGATAGGTGAAATAATTCACGTACTCGGCCAGCCGGGAGAGAATAATGTTGAGATGAATGCCATCCTGGCAGAATTCGAATTCCCGCTCGAATTCCCCAAAGCTGCCGAAGCCGAAGCAAAGCGTATCAAAAACGAAGTTGCGCCTGAAGAACTGGCCAAACGACGCGATTTCCGTGATATCTGGACCTGTACAATCGATCCGGTGGATGCAAAGGATTTTGATGATGCATTATCACTTCAGAAACTGCCCGATGGCAACTGGGAAGTAGGGGTTCACATAGCCGATGTTTCGCATTATGTAACACCCGGCACAGCCATTGATACTGAAGCTTACGAAAGAGGAACCTCTATTTACCTGGTTGACCGCACCATTCCCATGCTTCCCGAACAGCTTTCGAACCTGGTGTGCTCGCTCAGGGCTGATGAGGAAAAACTTTGTTTCTCAGCAGTTTTTAAACTCAACGACAAGGCAGAAATCCTTGGTGAATGGTTTGGACGTACAGTGATAAAATCGAACAGAAGGTACGCCTATGAAGAAGTGCAGGTGATGATTGATGGAGCCGAGGGAGATTATAAGAATGAACTGATGACCTTGCATAATTTATCCTCAAAACTGCGTGAAGAAAGGTTTAAAAAGGGTTCTATTGCGTTTAAATCGCAGGAAGTTAAGTTTAAACTCGACGAAAAAGGCAAGCCTGTTGGTGTAATGATCAAGGAACAGAAAGAAGCTAACTTCCTGATTGAAGATTTTATGCTGCTGGCTAACCGCCGTGTGGCCGAAAGGATTGCCACCCGCAAGAATAAAGAAGGCGAAGCCAAAACCTTTGTTTACCGTATTCACGACGAACCTAATCCTGAAAAGCTGATCCGTTTCTCAGAATTTCTGCAAAAGCTGGGCTATGGTTTTCAAACAACAAGCCGAAAGAGTATAACGGCATCTTTTAATTCGCTATTTGATCAGATCCTCGGGAAAGGGGAGGAAAATATGATCGAAACCATTGCCATACGAACCATGGCAAGAGCCGAATATTCGACTCAAAACATTGGTCACTACGGACTATCATTCAGATATTACACTCATTTTACTTCGCCCATCCGCCGATATCCCGACCTTATGGTGCACCGTCTTTTGCAACGGTATCTTGATGACAAACCAAGCGTTTCGCAGGAAGAGTATGATGAAAAATGCAAGCATTCGTCGGATATGGAACGGAAGGCAATGGAAGCCGAACGTGCCAGCATAAAATACAAACAGGCTGAATACCTGATGGATAGAATAGGAGAGGAGTTCGACGGGCTGATTTCGGGCGTAAGCAAGTGGGGAATTTTTGTTGAACTTACCGAAAGTAAATGCGAAGGCATGGTTTCACTCAGGCTGATGAACGACGATTTTTATTATTTAGATGAGGAAAACTACCGTATTATCGGGCAGCGCTGGGGGAAAATTTACCGTTTAGGCGACAAGATACGTATTAAAGTTAAAAAGATTGATTTGCAGAAGAAGCAAATGGATTTTGAACTGGTTAAGTAGATGCGGAGGAGTATTGTTTTATAATTAAGGCCCCACTTAAAGTAAAACCCTGACCGGATAACCGGCAGAATAAAATCGAATTTTGATATAAATATTTCATTTAAAGTTGATTAACAAGCCCCTTGTTAAACACCCTAGTTTTTTTTTGCATTATACTGCAATAAATTATATATTTGCTACTCTTCACTATATGTTTTCTGCTTTTGATGGAATTACTTGATCGAAATAACACATAATCATTAACCACAAAAACAAAACGCTTATGAAATTCTGTCCGAATTGCGGAGCAGAGCTGAAACCGGAAGCTAAATTCTGTGCAGCCTGCGGTACTCCTTTGGCTGCAGCAAGCCCTCCCGTTCAGCATGTACCACAACCTCAGCCCAACTACCAGCAGCAGGAACCTGTGTATGAACAGGCCAAAGAAGCAACAAGTGCTTTTACGGATGCTATCAGCGGAAAGTCGAACCTGATGCAGCGAGTAATCAATATTTTAACAAAGCCGAAACAGGAGTGGAATGTAATAGTGCAGGAACAACCTAATGCAATGAAACTTATAGGCGGTTATGCCTTTATCCTGGCACTTATTCCTGCTGTTTCCTCTTTTATTAAATATGGTGTTATAGGATTTTCCTTTATGGGATATACCTCACGCAGTATCGGTTCCGGAATACAAATGGGGCTTATCCAGTTGCTTTCGGCCGTAATTGGCGTTTATCTGCTGGCATGGGTAATTGACCTGCTGGCTCCCTCCTTTGATTCGGAGAAAAATTTCGGTCGTTCACTCCAGTTAGCCGTTTATTCATCAACTCCGCAATGGGTTGCCGGAATATTAATACTCCTTTCCACAACTATGAGTATGCTTATAATGCTGCTCGGGCTATACGCCATTTATTTACTTGCCGTAGGAATGCCGGTACTGAAAAAAACGCCTAAAGAAAAAGTGGTTGGATATGTTATTCTGACCATTGTTGCAATGATTGTAATCGGTCTTGTGCTGGCCCTCATATTAGGTGCATTTCTGGGAATTTTCTTTGCCGGACGCGTCGGAGGATATGGATTTTAGTCCCTACTGAAATATATTTACAAAATAAAGTGCTTTTCTAATAGTTACCTGATCTACTGAGTAACCGGCTGAAAGGAATATATTCTGAATAATGATTTAAACCATGTTTATATGAAATTTTGCCCCCAATGCGGAACAGCATTTGAACCAGAGGCTCGTTTCTGCCTCGAATGTGGTTTTGATAAATCAACAGTTGAACCTGCGGCTACCCCAATACCGGAAATACATATATATGAACCAGTTACTACGCCGGTAATTGAGCCTGTAGTTCCGGAATCAAAACCTGAATTAAAACCAGCTTGTCCCCAATGCGGATCAAAGCTTGCTCCCGGCGACCGATTTTGCCAGGAATGCGGGTTTGATACTTCAAGCCTGCTGACTACCGAAAGTGAAGTTGATCAAATACAGCAAACTACAGTTGCCGAAGAAATTCCTCCTGTGGCAATTGAAGTAAATGAACCTGATCCTCAACCTGTAAAGCAGCAATTCTGCCCGCAATGTGGCACATCCTTTACTCCCGGTAACCGGTTCTGCCTTGAATGCGGCTATGATACCATCGAGGAAAAAACTGCTTCAGAATCAGATTTTCATCCTGTTGAGCAGCCGGAAGTTCTGTTTAATACTCCTTCTGTGTCACCAATTATTGAACCTTCGCCACCTGCTCCAAAACCGAAGCAACCCGAACCACCCTCTCCGCCGCCTGTATCATCAAAAGCATATATGCCGCCGGTGACATCACCGGAAACTTTACCAAGGAAGAATGGGAAAAAGATGTGGTTATGGATCGTTCTGCTGATACTCGGAATCGGGACGCTGGCTGCTGCAGGATGGTTTGGATATTACAATTTTAAAAAGGTTCCCGATGAAAAACCTATTGACAGTGTGGCTAATATGGGAATTCCTGAGCTACCCTCGATTGATACCAGTACCATATATTTTGATGAAACGGAACCGGAAGCAGAAGCAGTAACCGAACCACCTAAAACTACCTCCAAACCCTTGAGCAGAATGGACAAGGAACTGGCAAAACAAAGAGCAAAAAATCAGAATACTCCTGTGCCCGCAACAACTACTACTTCGCAGCCTTTAAAACCAGATCCGGGTGTAAAAGTATCGCCAGCTACCACCCCGAAAAACTATGAAATTAAGGTTATACTTGAAGTGGGCCGAAAGGAAGAACCCAAATATAAAAAGCCTAAAAATTCAACTAAACTGCAGATCCAGAAACCTACTATGATCGCCCGGATTACAACGGATCACTATAACGGTGGAATGGGAACCTCGGGAGGAGGCACGATTACAATCAAGGACCACGACGGAAATATAATTGGGGCATTCAGGGCTTCGGGAAAATCAGGTAATAAAGGAGCTCCCAACGCCAAATGGGTTGCTCAGCCTAACAAAATGCTGGAAAAAGGCACTTATTATATCTGGGATTCGGATATGGCTACCTGGTCGAAAAATTTTGTAGGGAATGGCTTTGTTCTGGTTGAAGGATATGAAGTTAAGTAGTTTAAGGCCTTGGGAGATAAGAATTAAAATTGAGCTTACTTAACTAGTTTAAACCATTAAAGTCTGATTATTATGGCATTTTGCAGTAACTGCGGAACCCGCCTTATTGAGGGTACTGCTTTTTGTCCTGAATGCGGGACTAAAAATATGGTTGCGGGAACACCCACTCAACAGGCTCCGGCACCACAATCGTTAGGGCCACCACCTCCACAAACTCAGGCGTATCAGCCTCAGCCACAGGCGCCCCCCCAACCTCAGAAAACACAGGCACAGTTTGGTGCAATTAACTTTGAGGTAGTTGAAAAAGAAACGCTGAAATTCCTGAAAGCTGAATTTGTAAACAGCGCTGTGCGATACGAATCGGGCGGGATGTACTATATGCAGGGTAACCTCGAACTGGAGGCTAATCTGCCATCGGCCGGAGGGTTTCTGAAATCAATGGTTACGCGCGAAAGCGTTGTAAAACCGGTCATACGAGGCAGCGGAACTGTGTGGTTTGAACCTTCGTTCGGAAATTTTACAATTCTTGATCTTAAAAATGAAGAATGGATCCTGGATAAAGGAGCTTATTATGCTTCGGAAATGAATATTGAGATAGGCTCGTTCACTAATAAATCCATTTCAGGACTATTTTCGGGTGAAGGATTTTTTCAGACCAAAGTCTCCGGAACAGGAAAAATAGTGGTTTTGTCGAACGGGCCACTCGAGACCATCGAACTGAATAATGACAAGCTGGTGGTGGATGGTTCATTCGCCGTGGCAAGGCAGTCTGGAGTACAGCTTACAGTAGCCAAAGCCAACAAAGGAATTTTCGGATCCATGATTTCGGGCGAAGGCATTGTTAACACCTTTACCGGATCCGGTAAAGTAATGATTGCACCTGCAGCCAACAAGTATATTACAATGATAAACTATTTATCCAGTATTCATCGCAGGGTAATGCAGATCAAGAATTCTTAACCTTCGGAAAACTTCAGAGAATATATTAACAGCCGGCAACGTGTGTTTGCCGGCTTTTTTTTGTTGATTACACCTTACGTTTTAAAAGGTAAAAAAAGAAAAGATAAAAAAGAAAAAGGGAGAAAAGGTTAAGTACCAGTATGGAAATAAATCCGCTTCCGAATATAAATAAGATTGAAAAGAAAAGAAAAATACTATTTGAAATCAGGGCTTTAATCAGAGCTTTGCCCCGTATTGCATCCAGATTTTCGGATTCGGTTTTATCTTTTGATAATACAATCAGCGCTAAGCCGGAAACAAGCAAGAGCATGATTAGTTCATCGGCAAAATTGGTATTGAAGGTTACAAACAGTTTAGTTTCGAGAAACGAAGAGAACACAGCAAATACAGGCATGGTAAACCGAAAATCGAACCATATGTAAAAAAATCCAAGGACGACACCAACCATAGCCAGAAAAAATCCTACAACCTTCCATGTATAGGGTAAAAGCAGTTTATTCATTTCTTAAATTAATTTTGATCGACATTAATTTTGGTTCTTGTCCACTATTTTTCTTTGTAAAGCAGATGCCTCTTAAATAGTTCTATTTTCCGTTTCTCCTTTTCAGGCATTTTGCTGTATAGTTCATCCGCAACCGGTTTCCATCCTTCAGCAAGGTTTTTTGTTTTTTCAGCGAGTTCCAGCATGCTTTCCGGATTATGCAGGTGAGTTGAATGAACTCCGTTTCCTTCCGAAAGATACTTTAATACTTCGGGAGCATCCATAATCGGACATGGACGGTGCGGGTTCGGTGAAAAGGGTTTGGCCTTACGGAAATGCCTGAAAAAGTGCGAGGCCAGTGCCTCGGGAAGCGGTTTATCATTAATATTGACATCCGAATAATGAAAAAACGAACAAGGCTCAAGGTCGCCATGAGCGTTGATATGGACAAATTCATTACCCGCGGCAACACATCCGAACGCCATGTGCCCCATGTTGGCAAAGTCAATGATTGTGAACCGGTGCTTTGCCATGTAGGCTTCAATCTTTTGTTTTACAAAAGCCCGTTGATTGGCCGTCAGACACAGTGAGAGATCGGCATCGATGCCTATCGGGATATAATTAAACATCCATCCGATCCAGGCTCCTTTTTCGCGCAGGAAATCAAGGAATTCGTCACTGCAGACTTCTTCATAGTTTTGTGAATGGTAGCAAATTGAAAACCCAAAACCTATATCCCTTTTCTTCAGGATATCCATAGCTTTAACTACTTTATCGAAAGTTCCCTTTCCCCTCCTGAAATCGGTTGCTTCGCGGAACCCTTCGATGCTTACAAAAACATTGAGGTTGCCAAGGACAGCCATTTCATCAGCTAATGCATCATCAATGAGAGTGCCGTTGGTAAAAAGCGCAAAAGGCAGTTTGTTGTGCTTTCTGCATAGGTTAAGTATATCCTCTTTGCGCATCAGGGGTTCGCCTCCGCTGAATACGATATCGCTAATTCCCAGTTTACGGGCATCGTGGAGGATTTCATCCAGTTTTTCATTGGATATCTCACTCCTTTTATCATAATCTGCCGCCCAGCAGCCTATACATTTTAAGTTACAGGCACTGGTAGGATCAATAAGCAGGTTAAGTGGAATAGAATAGTTAAACCTCCATTGAAGCCATTTCCGCCTGAAAGCCTGGTAAAATCCATTGATAGTTATCAGCGAAAATAAACTTCTGGCTTCAAAAAACTTCTGACACCTGTAGATATAGTCTTTATGATGCGGATATTCAGGTATTTTCCTTTTCTCTCCCCGAATGGTTAAATATCGCATATACCGCTCGTTAGTTTTACATGAAATTTTTAGTTCTCGGCACTGTTGTAGATAGGAAAGGTGGCAGATGTTCCGTCGTCGAGTGTAAATTTAACACCTACGAGTCCGAATTTGTGGTTGGCAACGTATGTTATTTTCGAAATGCCTGCAGTTTTCAGGTAAGCAGGGTTTTCTTCCACCTGTACAACTTTGATCAGCATAAATCCATAGGGATAGTCGTCGACCCCAGTTTTGGCTACAACGGTTCTTACTTTCCCGGTTGAGCCTATCGGGTAGGTATCGCCAACTTTGGAATCGTATTTTACCCATATTCCTGCTCCCGGTCCGGTTTTTAATTCAAGGCCTTCTTTAGTTGCCTTAAAATCCATACCGGTTGTTGAAACCTGGTCACCTACAATAGTGATCCCCGGTATATTAGTCACCAGGCTTTTGAGTACTGTATTTTTAACGGTAGCCGAACCAGTATATGTAGATATACCGTCTTTCAGTGCCTTCACCTGAGCAGTAAAATTACTGACTCCGGCAATTTCCATTGAACCAGATAAGACCGTTGCTCCAACCTCCCCCATTGGCGACTGATCACCACCGAGAGTTCCGGGATCATCTTTATTAAAAAGTTTTTCACAAGACAAGCATAACACCAAAATGGCTATGCTAAACAGAATTCCAAACAGTTTTTTCATAACAAGGGATTTAGTGTGAATAAAATTTGGACAGAGATATTATGCATACAAATATATGTTATTTGTTTTCAGATTCACATTAATTTACTAATTATTTTTATTGACTTTTAAGATCGAATGCATTTATCCTCTTGATAATTATTTCGGCTTTGAATTAAAGTATTCAACAATTCTAATGGCCTCTTCTGTTCTCCCTTTCGGAACCGGCACACGTGCGACCTCTACCTGCCTTCCCGTGCGGGTGGACATTGAATAGGTAAACTCAACAATGTTGGGCATTTCTTCAGTATTTATTACAATCTGGTCGAGGCTGGCTCCCAGGTTTACCCAAAGATGAAACATTTTTCCTACAATTACTCCCTTTTCGGAAATTAGTGCTTTGGGTTCAGAATTTTTAAGTTTATTGAACCTGGCACGGGGAGCCCAGAAAGCCGGAATAGCAACGATAGGAATAATTCCTGCCGCTATAAGCAACGCAAGCGGATCCCCGAGAACAATCATCATTATGATACCAACCACTATTGCAATAGCTGCAACTAAAAAAAACAGCGTTTTTTTACTTTTCTTTTCATCTTCAAAATCAGCAGCAATAAAGTGTATCCATTCATCCTGCGAATATCGCCAGATTACAATCCTGCCTTCACCTTTGAGGATTTTATCAAGTTGTTTAGCCCGTGAACGGTAAATGAAAATTACAACCAGGCTCATAAACACCATAAAACCCGCCGTGAAACTCAAGGCAAAACCGCCATCAAAGCCATCGAGTCCGATTATGGAGGGAAGAAACATGCAAAATACGAATACTGCCATTAAAATAAGCCAGAGATTAACGATCCGCCGTTGCGAATTTTTCATACTGAACTCCTGGCCGGATGCATTTAATTCCTTTGGTAAATGATCGTATAGAGGCTTTGGGGATATTTCGGTTGTTTTGCTAGGCTGAACCGGTAGAATATTTTCGCCGCACCGGCCGCAAAACCGTGCTTCAGAGTTGATTTGGTTACCGCACTTGGGGCAAAAGTTCATGTTAAGTTTATTTTTGAATCATGATGCTTTAAAACCACACGTTCCGCAAAATTTGGCTCCCGTCTTGAACGAAACCCCACAATGCGTGCAAAATTTTGGTGTGTTGATTTCCGACTGTTTACTATCATAATTTACAGTAGCTGACTGAATGGTAGAATTATACAGATCTTCCGGTTTATGAGCCGGGGGTTTCTTAACAGCAGGAGAAGCAGGCTGAGACCGGGAAGCTGACACGATTACTTTACGCCGGCGGCGCATGAAAAGTATTGAAATAGTAAGTAATAAAACAACTGCAAGCCCTGATCCGATATAAATAAGTTTTTGTTTGTCAACAGTTGCAAAAGTTGCTTTTTGCTCCGTTTGCATGTTCACATTTGGATCAGCAGTAAGTTCATTCATTGCGATGGTTACAGCACCTGTGACCTCCTTCAGTTTTTTTCCGTTTGTAGCAGCATCAGCAGCTGTTTTATTGAAATCATCAGCCAAAGCGGCATTCCGGGGATCGGCAGCTACAGCAATACTGAGTATGACAAGCTGTTCGGAACAGGTTCTGTATTCCGAAACATTTTTAAATAAAGATGCTGCTGCTTGAGGATTTGTAAAGGCCAGGCGGTTGATGGCTGATATGTTCTCTTCCATCCAGCTTTCGAGTTGGGTGGCATTCGCAAATATCGAGTTTAAACCTTCGATGGGTAACCCATTTCCTGAATATTTTAATCTGTCAGCATCAGGAATCGAAAGGTTAATTGATGCGATCCTACCCGGAGTAGCTGCATAAGCAGATGGAAACATTGACCAGTTATCGCCTGCAACTGCCGTGGTTTTGGTATTTCCCTGTGTAATGCACTTATTGGCATATACGAACGATGACAACACTTCGGCCCATAAATTATTCAGGCGGTACATTTCCATTGCAAATCCCCCTGCGGTAAAAGCTGTTCCGATGGCACTTTTGCCTTCATCCAGTTTTTTCATGTGTCCTGCGATGCTGGTCCAGTTTCCGCTATACCCATCTACAATTACAACAATCGATTTTAATACAAGATCTATTCCCAGGTCAACATAGGCTTTAAGCATTTCTGCATTATAACGCCAGGCTGCAACACTGCTGTAATAGGCTCTTAAATCGGTAGAACGATCGCGAAGTGCAGGTTGCAGGCTGGTATATACAAGGTGAACTTTTTCAGGCGATTGATCGAAAAACCTCAGGATGTGCTCTTTCATTGATTTATAATACGCAGCCTGTATAGCTTCCTTGATTTTATCCGGAACATAATCGGTAATGGATTTCTGAGTTGCCTCAACATATTCCGAGCCTTTGGTGTAGGTGTCCTTTACGCGTGTGGGAACCACATAAGTTGCGAGGGCTTCGGATAAGCTTTCGGATAACTGTTCCCATACTTTTCCTGCCAGTTCGCCACTGTATTCACCTAACAGATTATAGTAAACTACTGACGCCCTGGCTTTTTCTGAATTTTTGGCACCTTCGGGGAGTACGGTCTCGGCAAAGAAATATTGTATTATTTTTTTTGTTCCGTACTTATAATCATCCTTTCCCAAGGCTGATTTCCAGAAAGAATTCTCGTAATGTAGTCCAAGTTTCGCAAGCGAATCACAGATTTTATCAATATTATCAAGACCAGTTTTTTCTTTTACTTTTTTACCATACTCACCAAGTTTATCCGACACTTTGTCAAGTTTCAGTTTCTTGTAAACTTTATCTGTTATTTCCCATTTTGTGTTCGCGTATTCAGCTGCTGTTTTCATCAGTTCCCAGCCTTGCCCGATGAGTTCATCATCAGTATCCTTAATGAGTTTATCACCTGTATTGGCATTAACCATAAGCATTCCGATAAGATGGAGTTTTTCTTCCACCATCACGGCTTTATCGGCATTTTGAATGCACAAATCCTTATCAATACGGTACAACCCATCTATTACTTTATTAACAAAAGCAGGATCATTAAAATGGTTCAGTGTTTTTGCAAGTTCGCCTTTGCGCCTGCCTGTAAGGTCGGAAAGTTTGACTTGCAGTGGTTCCATTTTAAGTTTTTTCTCTCCATTTCCACCCACTATTACTTTAAAATTACCTTTGGCATCGGTAATTCCGATAAAGCCTCCGCCTTTGGTATCCATTCCCGAAATAAAATATTTACGTTCCTTTTTGAAATAAAGTTCATATTTCCGGTTAAATAATTCTGTGTCAAAATTCTTTCGCTCGATCATCACTACGGCATCATTAACCGGCAATTTATCGGGAACTGAGGGAGAATTAATCATTTCGACAAGTGCTTCGATTCTACCATTGAGCTGGTATTGCTCAATTTGCGGGAGCAGCATTTTCACCGGGGCTGTTTCGAAGCCTGCTTTTAATATATAAACATTTTTTTCGATAGTTTTAAATACTGTTAAATTAGCAAATACCGACTGGTTTGGTTTTTTAGGAGTACTGTAAAAGGCCTGCAACCTCAGTTCCCTGCTTGTATTTAAAAGTTGTTGTAAATACTCACCTCTCTCTTCCGAGGTAGCTTTTATAACCGGTACCTGCAGGACTATTTTAGCATTTCCAAATGCATCAGTGGTAGTTTGAGCCGAAATAATCCTGAGTTCTTTAGGAACATCCCATCGGAAACTGATTCCCGAAACGGGTGCTTTATTCACATCCTCGTAATGAAATGTTGCTATTGCTTTGCTGCGTCCATCGCCTATCATTTCATTCTGAAAAAATGAAACATACACATTTTCCTTTTTTTCAGGCTCCGTTTCACTGGTGCCATTTGCTGTTGCATTTGTTTCGCCGGAGGTTTCCTTTGGCCGGCCCTGGTATTCAAAAAGTATAGGAGGGATGTATGTAAAAATTCCGTTGTCGGGCATGGGTAAAT
Source organism: Bacteroidales bacterium (assembly GCA_038204995.1). Classification (GTDB taxonomy): domain Bacteria; phylum Bacteroidota; class Bacteroidia; order Bacteroidales; family UBA4417; genus UBA4417. The sequence continues at coordinate 79,898 of JBBRCH010000003.1, forward strand.
AGATAGAGGGAAGCCCGTTTTTGCGGATATCATAGCCTTCCATATATTGCATATCACGTTCCGAAGCTCCTAAATAAGCATTCATCCACTCGCCACCACCCATCATTTTTTGCATAGCTGAATTGATTTCCGCTGATTTTTCATTTGTAAACAGAATAGATACAGGTTCAATACCATTTTGAGTCATCTGCCCCTTGCCTCCACTTCCAATTACAAGTTCGAAAGGTGCCTTCCCGGTAATGTCATACCCTGAATAATACCCGGGAACTATAGAACTGTTGCCACCCTCTGTTGCTTTTACAATCTGAATTTTAGTCTTACCCCTCACACCATTCATTTCGCATACAAAGTAGGCGAAGTTGTCGTTGTCCTTTTTAGGAATTAGTGTAAGCGGACTGTTTCCTTCCTTAAAAGTTTCGAGAGCTATTTTTCCTGCCAGTTTCTGGTTCGATTCTATGTCGGTAGATCCATTGAAGCGTGAGAGAAATTTCCGGATAAACTTAACCATAAAATACACCATACGCTGAGCTGCTTTTATCGGCTGACCAAATATGGGTGCCGTATATTGGGTAATAGCTACACCATTTACCATATTAAGTTCATACTCATCCACAAAACCAGCACTGCATCTTATTGCTACTTTTCCGTTCATGGTAGTGATAATTTCACCTTCTGAATCACGAGCTGTAACAATTATAGTGGTATAGTCATCGCCATCACCCATGAGCTGGGTTTTTCCGCCCTGCATGTGTAACCTGAACTGGGGCTGCTGAGCCATTCCAATTAAAATAACCAACAGGAAAACACAAGTAATGAATAGCTTTTTCATACTCAACGATTTTCAATGTATTCAGGAATGGAGTTGTACTCTTTTTCTACCGCTGATTTATGAGGCCTGCTTTTATAAAACAAGTAACCAACATATCCTAAAAGGGCGAAAATAACCAAAACAATAAGCATACTGCATCCGAAACAGCATCCGCGTTTTTTCTTTTTCGGTGGAGAGGGGGAAGTATCCTGAACAGGATCAGTTGGTTGTTGCTGCATCGGAGTGATAATTAGAAAATGCTGTATTATCTAGCGTTTTGATTACAACTGATGGTAAGTAATTCAACACTACGAATATAAGGCAGCTTTTGAATATAACAACAGAAGCGGCAATAAAAATTACCACCGGATATAATAAAAGCAATTTTAATCCCTCTCAGAAATCCAGGAATTTCCCAAAAACTATTTTATACTTATTCACTAAAGCAGAGTCAGGGTGCTATATTTCCTTTCTCCTGTTTATGTTTTTAACTGTCCACAGCGCAACGGATATATCCCGACGACACATTGTCCTGTCAGAATATTTACTTGCTGTACAAAGCTTCTCAAAAGCCTTAATTAAAGTATTCCCTTTTCAGGTTGTGGAGGAAAAATTATTATTTAAAGTTACAGAACCCCAAAAAAAAATATAAAAATATTACTCTTCAAACGCCGGTTTTATTACTATTCCGTCATATCTTTTTTCAACATCACCACGGTAGGTGATAACCAGGAAAGGTGTTCCATCATCATTAAATGTAATCCAGTCGCCTTCGCGGCTGCCATTAACGTAATTACCCTGATCCTTGAGTTTCCCTGAAGGCCAGTACCAGTTTATTCTTCCATTCAGGTTATCGTCAATATATTCTCCTTCAAACTTAAGGGTTCCATCAGCAAAGTAGGATTTCCATTTGCCAAAACGAGCACCTCCCCGGTAGCTTCCTGTTTCACGGTAGTTACCAAAATCATATATCCATTCACCCTCCTCAAGTCCTTCGACGTACTGCCCTTTAACAATTAATCGCCCGGTTTCATCATGTTCTTCATACTCGCCATCTTCCAGACCGGCAATATAAGACTGAATACGCCTGATACTGCCATCGTCGAAATACCAGCGCCAGGTTCCGTCGAGTAAACCTGATTTTGTATACTTTCCTTCCGATTCGAGTTTACCGTTTTCAAAATAATATTTCCAGTTACCAACAGGCTCTCCCTTTGAATAAGAACCCACTGAACGTATAGTGCTGTCGTTATAATATTCGCGCCAATCGCCTTCTTTATTTCCTTCTTCATCTACAATTCCTTCGCCGGTAAGAGCACCCTTTGAAAAAATATAACCTGCTGTTATTTTACCATCTTCGTTGTATTCGCGCCTGACTCCTTCGGGTACATCTCCATTGTAACTGGCAACAGTTTTTACTTTGCCGCTTGGATAATAGTCGGTTTTTAACTTCAGACTCACAAGTTCCTGCGCTTCAACCTGCTCAACATCATTTACAAACTTTTTTACCGTTAAAAGATTTCCTTTTTCATCGTATTCTTTAAAATAACCATTCTTTTTATCGTCCTTAAAAACACCTTCAAGTTTTATCGTATTGTTGTCATAAAAATATTTCCACCGGCCTTGCTTCATGCCCTTGCTATCTTTACGGTTAATACGTTCGCGGCTTACAAGGAACCCCTTTTTATACTCCATATACGTGATTACCGTACCATCAGGAGCAAGTTCCCTGGCAATTCCATCTTCGAGTCCGGCTACAAAATTGATAATAAGGCGCACTTTTCCATCTGAATAATAATATGTTGAAGGCCCTTGTTTAAGATCATCCACATAATTTTCGGACATCACTTCGCCCTGCCTGTATGTTGTTTTCAGACCATTTTTTTTATCGTTTGCATACGTTATTGAAACAAGAAGCCTGGCAGAGTCATCATAAAATTCCCAAACACTGTCGAGTAAAAAAAATTTCCGGTTTCCTTCTGATTTAAGTACTCCGTTTTCATAAAAAGTTTTCCAGTATCCATCAGGTTTCCCATCACGCATTGTTCCTTCGCTCGAAAGCTGACCGCCCGGATAATAAAATTTTGCAATACTATCACCCAAAGTTGAAGTAGTTTGCTGAGCTATCGACTGAAGAACAAACACTGATAATAATGTTGTAAAAAAGAGAGTTTTCAACAAAACACTTTTAGGATTAAATTGATAGTATTTTTGCACAGTATTTTTAGTTAATAGTTGATCGTTAATGGTAAATAGTCCTTTCTGCAAGCCTTTATACCAAAACTTCTAACTGTTTTTTCAATAACTTTAATTTCAAAACAAATTATTAATGGACCCGGCATTTAACTTTATCCATTAACTTTTAACTACTTCCCGCCGTTCTTTGACAGTTCGAGCATTCGCATTATTGGTTTTCGGGCTTTTTCAATAACTTCTTCTGATAAGGTTATCTCAGGTTTTTCATGAAGCATACAAAGATAGAGTTTATCCAGCGTATTAAACTTCATATACGGACAATCATTGCAGGCGCAGGTTTCGTCAGACGGAACCACAATAAATTCTTTTTCAGGCGAAAGTTTCTGCATCTGGTGAACAATACCTGTTTCGGTGGCTACAATGAATTTTTTAGCGCTGTCGTTTGCAGTAAAGCTAAGCATAGCTGATGTTGAGCCTATAAAATCAGCAAGAATCAGAACCGGTTGCTTACACTCGGGATGTGCAATAAGTTTTGCATCAGGATGTTCCAGTTTGAGTTTAAGTATACTTTCTGTCTTTATGGTTTCGTGAACTTCGCAGGCACCATCCCAGAGTAGCATATTACGCCCGGTTAGTCCATTTATGTATGCGCCCAGGTTTTTATCCGGCGCAAAAATAAGTTTCTGATCCTTCGGAAAAGACTCAACAATTTTAACTGCATTGCTGGAGGTAACTATTACGTCCGACCATGTTTTGACAGCTGCAGTACAATTTATATATGTGATAACCTTATGATCAGGATGTTTTTTAACAAAGGCTGAAAATTCAACTTCCGGAGCACTGGCAGCTAATGAGCATCCTGCATCCAGATCCGGCAAAAGCACTTTTTTGAATGGTGAAAGTATTTTGGCAGTCTCGGCCATAAAATGGACTCCTGCAAATACGATAATGTCGGCATTGGTTTCGGCTGCTTTTTGCGAAAGTTGTAAGCTGTCGCCAATATAATCGGCAATATCCTGAATTTCAGGAACCTGGTAATAATGAGCCAGAATCACTGCATTCTTTTCTTTTTTTATTTCCTGAATTTTAGTAATAAGTTTTTCTTTATCCATTTTTTAAAATTTCCTAAGCCAGTAAATAATAATATTTATTTTTAATTAATTAATATGTTATTATTATATAGCTGTTCATAGTGTTAACAGATTTTTCGTATTTTATTTTTTACTTTAACAAAGTGTAGTTTATGCACATGTTTTGAACAGGAGAATTAAATATTATGTTCTGATATCTATTTATTTAAGTAGTTTATCAACAATTGGTTCATAACTCTGATGATGGTAAAACCAGAAGTTACAAACAGCTAAAATGTGTTTATATCTTGTTGTTAAACAACTCATAAACAAACCAAACTTTTTTACTCAATCCGGCACACACCTACCTGTGAATTAATTGTTAAGAGCAAGCAAATTCTATGCACATTTTAATAACAAAAGTAATCACTTATTAACAATATTTGTTTAATAATTCTATTGCACTGATAATGAAAGAGCTTGTTTTTGGACGTACTTTTGTTTTTTGGTGTAAGTGTTTAAAATAAAAGCGAATGCGATGTAATTCATAAAACGAAAATAAATCCGATATAATAATTTATTAACAATGTTTGATAAATCGAAAACTTTGGCTCTGGGCAGTGATCAGGGTGGTTACGAATTAAAGGAATATCTGAAGGTAAAGCTTGCAGAATCAGGTTATTCGGTCCGTGATTTTGGTTCCTATTCTATCGATAGTATTGATTATCCTGACATGGCACACCCGGTAGCATCAGCAGTTAACGAAGGGCAATTTCCAATGGCTTTGCTTATCTGTGGCAGCGGAAACGGTGTTTGCATGACTGCAAATAAACATGCGGGAATACGTGCTGCGCTATGCTGGAATACAGAACTTGCACGTCTGGCCCGTATGCACAATGATGCTAATATTCTTTGCCTTCCCGGGCGATTTATTACGGAAGATGAAGCCCTTAGCGCTGTAATGACCTTTATGACAACTGATTTCGAAGGAGGGCGTCACCTGGCGCGGATTAATAAAATTCCATTAAAATAGATTGAATTTATGTTTACCAGACTCCTGAAATTATTAATTAAGCAGAAGTATAAGACTAACATAACTTAAAAAAAACTAAATGAGCGAATCCTACAGTAAGTTTGTTACAGACAGCGAAAATAAAGCGTTCGATAAAGTACACCGGGCAACACTTGCCTTTAATATATCACGTTACGATGCGGCCGTTGTTAAAGGAAAGGAACAATATTCGAACCTTGGGTTGGCAAAAGAGCGTGCTGCTCATATTAAAAATAAAGTAATTACTGATCTGCCTAAATACCTTGTTGATTTTGAAGCAGCTTTTCAGTCGAGAGGAGGAAAAGTACTATGGGCGCAGGATGGAGCGGAGGCCGTTAGCGAGGTGCTTAAAATTGTGAAAAAGCAGCAGGCCAAACATGTGGTGAAAAGCAAAACCATGGTCACCGAAGAAATTTCGCTCAACGAACATCTCGAAAAAGCCGGCATAGAATCACTCGAAACCGACCTCGGAGAATATATTGTTCAGCTTGCAGGCGAAAAACCATACCATATTGTTACTCCAGCCATGCACAAATCAAAAGAGCAGGTTGCTGAACTGTTCACCGAGAAATTTGGAATGGACGCCGGCAGCACGCCTGAGCAGATTACTGCGTATGTTCGGGATTTACTGCGAGAAAAATTTTTCAGCTCCGATATTGGAATTACAGGCGCCAATTTCCTGGTTGCCGACATTGGGGCTGTGTGCCTTACCGAAAATGAAGGCAATGCTATGCTTACCATGTCATTTCCTAAAGTTCATATTGTAATTGCCGGCATCGAAAAGCTGATTCCTAAACTCCGTGACCTGGATCTTTTCTGGCCCTTGCTTGCAACATATGGTACCGGACAAAATATTACCGTTTACAACTCAATTGTAACAGGTCCGCGACAGGATGGTGAAAACGATGGTCCGGAGGAGATGTATGTAATACTACTCGACAATAACCGGACTGAAATACTAGGCCACAAAAACCAGCGTCGTGCATTGGCTTGTATTCGTTGCGGTGCCTGCCTAAATGTTTGCCCGGTTTATAAAAGCATAGGTGGTCATGCTTACGGAACCACTTACAGCGGACCTATAGGTTCAGTTATTTCACCCTGGATGCTCGGGATGAAAGACTATAAACATTTAAGTTTTGCATCTTCACTTTGCGGAAGTTGCACAGAAGTATGTCCTGTAAAAATTAACCTTCATGAATTGTTGTTATACAACCGTAATGACTCTGTGAAAGATGGTTATGCCAGCCGCTTCGATAAGACTGTTATGTATGCTTACAAAACAGCTATGGGAAAGCGCAAGTATATGGATATGTTCAGTAGTAAAACGAAAAACAATGCGTTGAAAAGGTTTTTTGCCGCAAGTTGGGGTCCGCGCCGCGAGTTGCCTGTAGTAGCAACTAAAAGCTTTAAAGAATTATGGGAAGAGCGGAGAGAAGATAAAAAGTAAATTTTATTGATGGTAAAATGTCTCACCGTTTATCAAGGCCTAAAAATTAACTTCTCTTTCTTCCGGGACCTCCTGGTTTTCTTGCGCCTTTTCTTTTGCCGACAAAACTCCTTCCCTCGTTTTTCCGCCTGATTTTAGGGTTGTAGTCAGGCGTTTCGCCATATTGTTCCGGGACCGGAAATTTTTCTACCTCGCGTTCAAGTAAAATTTCAATGGCTCCAAACCAGGGCTGGTCCCGCTCGTTTATAAATGTTACCGCAGTTCCTTCAGCCGAAGCACGTGCCGTACGGCCAATGCGGTGAATATAGTCTTCGGCATCATGTGGCACATCGAAGTTTATAACCATATCAATATCTTCGATATCAATACCACGCGATACAATATCTGTTGCTACCAGAACAGGAATATCGCCGCTTTTAAACCGGATAATAACATTTTCGCGGGCTGCCTGTTCAAGAGTAGAATGAATTTCTTCGGCTTTGATTCCGGATTTCTTAAGTTCGTGGTAGAGTTGCCGGGTTTTTTCTTTTGTAGAACAAAAAATCAGGACCCGCTTCATTTCTATATCCTTCAACAGCATTTTAATAAGCGGTATCTTCTGGGTATCATAAACTACATAAGCTTTCTGAATAATCTTTTCGGCCGGTTTCGACATTGCAATATTGATCTCGAAAGGATTGTGCAGAATCTGTCTTGCCAGGAATCGTATTTTCGATGGCATGGTAGCCGAGAACATCAGGTTTTGCCTTTGTTTTGGCAGGAAGGAAATAATTTTAAGAATATCTTCATTAAAACCCATATCCAGCATGCGGTCAGCTTCGTCGAGGATCAGGAATTTAAGTTCAGGGAATTTTATATAACCCATGTTCATATGAGCCATCAACCGGCCGGGAGTACACACAATCAGGTCAGCACCTTCGGTGAGTGCCTGTTTCTCACGAGAAAAAACAGTCCCGTCCGTTCCGCCATAAATAGCGATAGAACTGACATTGGTGTAATACGAGAATCCTTCCATCTGCTGATCGATTTGAAGGGCAAGCTCACGGGTTGGGACAATTACCATGGCTTTCACCTGGTTATCGTGTGGCATGGCTGAAAGTTTTTCAATGACCGGAAGCAAAAAAGCTGCTGTTTTACCGGTTCCGGTCTGGGCAGAGGCAATTAAATCTTGCCCCCGGAGAATAATTGGAATGGCGGCCTCCTGCACTGGTGTTGCCGTTTCGTATCCTATTGCTTCTATACCTTCCATTATTGAAGGACTGAAGCCGAATGATGAGAAGTTCAATGTTTTTAAGTTATATTGTTGATCATAAAATCTGTAGTAGGGTCAAATGGGAGATGGACGAGCTATGTGATTTCAGTTGTTTACGATATCTAATCCATGCGAAAACCTATATTTTCCGCGACCAAAATTAATCAAAATTGCCGGATAATCCGTAATACCTGTCCGGCATAGCTGCCACCGAATAAGTTAACATGCACCAGCAGTGGGTAGAGGTTATAAATATCCATTCGTTTTTGCCAGTCTTTCTTCATGGGCCAGACCTGGTGGTATGCATGATAAAATTCCGGTTTAAAGCCTCCGAAAAGCAGTGTCATGGCTATATCAGATTCGCGGTGTCCATAGTATACAGCAGGATCAATGAGGCAAGGCGAACCATCAGCCGTAACCATAAAATTCCCGCTCCAGAGGTCGCCGTGGATAAGGGCTGGTTTTTCTTCAGGAATAATATTGGGCAGCGATTTGAAAAGTGAATCAAAATACCGTGTATCATTGTGACTAAAAGCACCTTTATTATGGGCAGCCTTCAGCTGTGGCTCTATGCGCTGAGAGATAAAGAAATCATAAAAATCGGGATGGAATGTATTGATTTGAGGCAGTGAACCAATGTAATTATCATGCTCAAGGCCAAAGTACCCTGACGTATTACGATGCAAAGCTGAGAGTCCTGCTCCGAAATCATTCCAGAAATTTCGCCCGGGTGTTCCACTGCGGATATATTGAAGCAACAAATATGCAAACCCGGTACCTTCGCCTATACTTATTACAGCCGGAACATCTATTGTGCCTGTATCAGCCAGAATTTCCAATCCTGCCGCTTCTTTTTCGAACATCTCGGGAAAATCAGAAACCGAATTGTATTTTATGAAAAAATTGCCGGCATTGGTTTTCAGTTCATACGCCTCATTAATGCATCCACCACCCACAGACCTGGTTTCAGAAATTTGAACCGGGATTCCATATTTACCTGAAAGTTGCAATTCAACAGATTTTTTCAGTGTATCCGGAAACATAATACATTGATGGTATTGAAAGGTGAAGGTAAAAAAAAATCATTATGCTTTTTCGGGCATAATGATTTTGAATTTATATAAATGGAGTATTTTTCTTGTTATTTTACAGTATGAGTCTGTGGTTTACGGCTTATAATCTGGTCGAATACAGAAACAAGTAGTATAGCTAAAGAAACCGGGATAAAATAAGCGTATTTACCAATTGCACCTATTTTGCCGAACATTTGTCCGACCCAGACAACTCCGTCAGTAAGCAGGTTTCCGGCCATTTGTGCGGCAGAGGTTCCTGCAAGCTGGAAATCAAAATCAAAAACAGTCCATGCCGGGAAAATCAGCATGAGAATGGCAATACCGGCAGCAATGGCAAGAATAGCATACTGGTAGGTGATCATCCATTTCTTAACTGGTTCGGGCTGCAGGAGCAGGCGATCCATGATACGCGCGGTAAAACCCTCCGAAGGCTTTTCTAGCCTTGTGTGGCTGACAATACGACGTATTGCTTCTTCGTGGTTGTTTTTATCTGTTGTCATGGTTCTGACGTATTTCAAGGTTCAAAAGTACAATTTTTAAGCCACCGTTTGCATTTGCATTTTCATTTGGAGTTCTTCATGAAGTTTTTTACGGATACGGAATAGTTTCACTTTCACATTCGAAACGCTCAAACCAGTGATCTGGCTGATGTCTTCGATAGTGTTTTCTTTCAGATAAAAGAGCGTAACAATGGCACTTTCATCGGCAGGCAGATTATTGATTGCTTCGTTTACCAGTTTCGACTGGTGTTCAGCATCAAGAGTATCGAGGTTTTCAAAAATTTCATCTTCGGTTGCATCACTTATCACACGTTCATCAAGCTGTGTAAAATTCTGCTTTTTACGACGGGTATGCGAAATAGCTGCGTTATAAACAATACGGTAGAGCCAGGTGCTGAATTTTGATTCTCCTTTAAATGATCGCAGCGACTGATATGCTTTAATAAATGCATCCTGGGCAATTTCCTCGGCATCTTCGCGGCTACGGACTATTTTATTGGCAATGGTGAACGCCATATCACTATGTTTTTCAACCAGAATAGCGAATGCTTCAGTATTACCTGCAAGCACTCTCTGCACGTGAAAAATGTCGTCCTGTTCTTTCATGTGGTAATATGACGAAGATTTTTGAATAAGGTTACAGGTTGTGGTTCTTAGTGCTTGGTGCCTGGTGGTGTGTGTCTGATGCCTGATGCTGTGTGCCGTTTGTTTAGCACCGAGCTGGCAGAATAAATCCCATCAATCCTATAAACGTAAAATTACAATAAAAGTTCCTGTTTTTGTAACCTGATGAAAAAAATTACGTCATAAAGACCAGAGAACCGATAACGAACCCTCAAATAACTAATACTATGCATAACGCTGAATTTTTAATTCCGATTTCATTTTTTGCAATGATACTAGGCATTGTATATATGTCGTACCGCAAAAAGGAACGCATGGCTTTGATTCAAAGTGGCCGCGATGCTTCTATACTTAACGAAGACAGCCGCTGTTATTCCTCCCTTAAGTGGGGGCTGTTGCTTTTTGGTGTAGGTCTTGGCCTTCTGATCGCTGAATTTATGGCAAAGTACGATGTAATGTCACCCGAAGCTGCTTATTTCTCCATGGCCTCTATCTTTGGTGGTATGGCCCTTATAATAGATTTTTTTATCGAGAAATACCGCAAAACCAATGATGCAGAACCTCCTAAAGCTGAATAAAAAAACGCAGTAAATATTGTTACCCTCCGGGATTTGTTTCCGGAGGGTTATTTTTTGGTTAATAATTAAAACCTTGCAATTTTGTTACAGATACTATTGTTTCAATACATTTAAAATATTTAAAGACCGAAGACCGAAGTCAGAAGTATGTTTAAAATGAATATAGCAATAATGTTCTGTCTTCCGACATCAAGCCCACAAGTTTTTTTATCGAAATTCATTCGAAATCTTTAAACCTATCTATTTTCAATGAATAGTAGTTTAGTTTATGGAAATTATTGAAGAAAAGAAAAAGATCTTATAGGTCAAACCGTGTGAAAAAGAAGAAAATCATGTCCTTTTGTCGGAATCAATCAGTTTAAATGAAAACAGCTTAACATATACCGGTCCTTCGCGGCGCAATATACTTTCATAGAGTATGATTTCAGTCACATTTTCTTCCTGAATTTCAACTGTATTGTATTTGCTGATAATCTGCTGAAATAGCTGTTTATCCTTTAGTTGTTTAATACGTCCGATAGTAAGATGGGGCACAAAATTCTGACGGTCAGCCTTCCAACCATATTTTTCAAGTCCGGCGAATATTTTGTTAACCAGGTTTTCAAGTTCTATATGTTTCCCGATACCAAACCAAACGACCTTCGGATCGTACCGGCTGCCAAAAATGCCGGTGTCCGAAATTATAAGGGTAAGTGGAGATGTTTGTCTAACAGCTGATTCCATTACCTGATTTATAAGCGGAATTTGTTTTTCGTCGGTTTCGCCAAAGAACTTCAACGTCAGGTGCATGTTTTCGGGCTCTACCCATTTAATACGTTCATGACTAAGCGAGGTAGTAATTTCGTTAAAAAGGCTGATATACCTTTCCGAAGGATGGATCTTAATGGCTGCAAACAGGCGTTTCATAATAAATAAACATATTTTGCACAAAATTAGGAAAGTTTGTTAATTTTGCGCCTCTGTTCTGGGGCGTTAGCTCAGTTGGCTAGAGTATCAGACTGGCAGTCTGAGGGTCATGGGTTCGACTCCCATACGCTCCACAATGATAATCAAGCAGTTATGTGTAAATCATAACTGCTTTTTTTGCGCCTGCCAATGCACATTTTTGCCAAAATCGGGATCAAGATAAAATCTATTAATCCATTAAATATCAATAAGTTGTTCGTAAATTTCAAGATCAATCTGTATCCATCTTCAGCATCAAAAAAGGATTATATATATCAGGGAATTCCAGATCCGAATATATGGTAATCCGAACGCTAAAATATTTTTAAAATTGCCTTACAAAGGGTTTACTTCCGGCCGGTTTCAGATTAAATCGAAGATAATACCTCTAATACTTTTCTCCTTGAAGATGGAACGGATAATTTCATTATTTTTACGGTTATAAATACCCGCATATTAAAATCAGACTCATTCATGTTGAAACAGCCTCCAATAAAAAGTACGGGGATATATTCGGATATTCGTAATTTCTTTTTAAAAAAACCTGAAATTGCAACGCGAATAAAATTTCAATCAGAAGAAGAAAGAGAGTTGTATAGCAAAAGTATACTGCAACGTACCGGGATTGGGGTTGATATATATAAAGTGCTTAATATTCACCGCATCGGTATTGAAACTCCGGCCAGTTTTGTATTCGATGAGTTGCTGAAATGGAATGGCGAATCGAGTTGCTGGCCAAACCACATTGCTAAGCTTACACTTAGCGATGACAAGCTCGACCATATTAAAGTGAACCTGTTCGGCTGGCCGGCTGACCCGTTTAAGAAAAAAAAAGGAATTGCAGGTCTCCAGTTTTTTCACTTGTTCAATATGAACGCGATAAAAATACAGCAAACGCCTGATCCTTTCGATTTTGACAATGCCAGGTTTCTTCTATACAAATGCAGCGGCGGTTACCCGATTGGTGTATTTTTAATGTATGTCAGGTCGTCCATACCCGAACGGGGGGAAAAAGAGATGTCTCAGCTTTTTATGATGGTTGGGTTTAATTTTTATGGTAACCGAACATTAACAAAAGTAAATTTCGTTAACAAAACCTGGGAAGCCGTCCATAACCGGGCCACGGCCCATATTTTGAACAGGTTAAAACAATTATGCGAATGGCGGTTTGAAAAATTTATTGGTGCGTAGATCTTTGTCCTTATTTGATATTATTTGCAAATCACCTCTTTATCAGTACGAAAGCTGAACTCACCATAGTAAGATCCGAATCGAATAACAAATCCCATTATGACTCCATTGCTGATTCTTTCCACTACGCTTATCACCCTGGCACTCGTATTTTATTCTTTGGGAGTCTGGGCGGAGCGGCTGGCACGATACCTGAAAACCTGGCATATGGCTGCATTCTGGACTGGATTTACTTTTGATGTATCCGGGACATGGGCGATGTCAGGATTAGCCGAGGGGCCTTTCAATTTAATGGAATTACACACGCTTACCGGGCAGATAGCACTCTGGCTGATGCTGGTGCATGCCTTATGGGCAACCTATGTAGTAAGAAAAGGAAGTGAAAATGCCCGTACCGGTTTTCACCGGTATAGTTTAATTGTATGGTTGTTTTGGCTTATTCCTTATTTTGGGGGAATGTATATGGGGATGACAAAATAGATTTTTATATCTTAACTGCACTTGAAAATAATTGAAAAGCTGCTCTTTAAAGGCAGCTTTTCAATTATTTATCAGACATTTAATGTAATATCAAACGGGTTTCTTCTGATACCCAAGAACCCAACCAACTAAAGCTCCCACTAAACCAATAACGATACCTGAAATAAGAATATCAACAATTACCAATGTCGTATTCATAAGATTCATCATCGATAAGAAAGATAAATCGTAAATAAGACCAAGAAACAATCCAATTATCAATCCGCCAATAAATCCTCCTTTAAGAGTTGAAATCCTGGCCCAGCTGTCAAAAATGAAAGCCAGGAAAAAGCCCATCAGGAGGTTCGAAAGAGCAAGCATCCACATTATGGGCATTTCTTTGTTAAGGCCATCATAATGCAAGGAATTACTCTCATAAAAATTCATTAAAAGGATTCCGTAAATAAGCCAGCCTAAGAGAAAATAGAAAATCCCTCCAGCCAACCCGGCTAATAAAAATTTTGTTTTCATAATCTTCGGGTTTTGTTAAACATACGTAAAGATACCTCCAAATTAAACCTTTTCCACGGTACTTATTGCAATAGAGTTTCCATTACAGAAACAGGCGGATAATTGGTGACAGCCCTGTTTTTATTAGCCCAGTCAATCATGGCTTCGAGCACGGGGCGCAACTCTTTTCCGGCATCCGTTAAACAGTATTCCACAAAAGGAGGTATAACCGGTTTTGCTTTCCGTTGAACCAGGTTATCCGCTTCGAGTTGTTTCAAATGCTGAATAAGCATTTTCTCGGTTATGGCCGGAATAAGTTTTTTTAATTCACTGTACCGCCTGGTACCGCTAAGCAGATTATAAATAATTATTGGTTTCCACCTGCCACCGATCTTCTCAAGTGTATATGTAACAGGACATTGGGCAAGCGTATTTTTCCTGTTATCCTGGTTGGTTGAAGTTTCTTTGATCTTTGCCATGTATACATACTTTGGGGTAAGTACTTGTATTTAAGTAAGTGCAAATATACCTTTGTTCTTTTAAATAAAATAGAAATCATGAAAATAATAGTAACAGGATCATTAGGACATATAAGCAGGCCGCTTGTAGAGAAATTAAAATCTGCTGAACACGATGTTATCGTTATCAGCAGCAAAACTGACAGGAAAACTGAAATTGAAGCCCTTGGTGCAAATGCAGCCATTGGGTCGGTAAGTGATGTAGCTTTTCTCACTGAAACCTTTAAAGGGGCCGATGCAGTTTATACTATGGTTCCTCCAACTTTCAGTGCAAGTGACTGGAAAAAGCACATTGCCGGAATGGGTAAAATTTATGCACAGGCAATTGAGGCCTCAGGGGTAAAAAATGTAGTAAACCTAAGCAGTATGGGGGCGCATATGCCCGATGGATGCGGACCGGTTAGCGGCTTATATTTTGTTGAACAAGCGCTGAACGCTCTTGATGGCGTGAATGTGAAACATCTGCGCCCGGGATTTTTCTATTATAATTTCTTATCCAATATAGGAATGATTAAACATATGGGTATTATTGGCGGTAATTATGGAGAAAATGTAAAACTCGTATTGGCGAACCCGGCTGATATAGCCGATGCTGCTGCCGCTGAATTAATGACTCTTTCGTTCAATGGCAAGAGTATTAGCTATGTAGTAAGTGATGAAAAAACCACGGATGAAATTGCAAAAATTTTAGGTGAAGCAATTGGTAAACCAGAATTAAAATGGATCAATTTCAGTGATGAAGATTCCGTTGGAGGAATGCTTCAGAACGGAGTTCCAATTGATGTAGCTAAAAACTATACCGAGATGGGAGCCGCCATGAGAAACGGTGAAATGGCTTCGGAATACAAAGCAAGTAAATCTGTTAAATTTGGTAAAACCCGGTTCGAAGCATTTGCGCCTGTATTTTCAGCAGCGTATTTACAGGCATAAAAAAAGTGTCTGCCTTATTTTCAGGCAGACACTTTTGGAAAATTAATTTATCTTGTTACAATAAAACTTAGTTTATCTGTTGTTTTCCCTGTCCGCATAATGCAGTAATAAATACCGGCACTAAGGTTTTCGGTATTAAAGTCGATTCTATATTCACCGGGAATAATATGAGCATTGAAAATAGTCTCAAGATTCTGTCCACCAGATGAAAAGACTTCGATTTTTAATTTGCATGCATCTTTCACCTTCAATCCGACATGTGCCTGTGAATTTACCGGATTCGGATAAACTGACATCAAATGTGTTGCAGTCGGAATCTCTCCGCTTACTTCTTCAATACCGGTTCCCATAATTCCATGAGGACCGGGTTGATTTGGTGTATATCCATGACAAACTGAACATTTTTTCAATGTTCCAGCCCACCCCTGAACAGCAATATTCTGAACATTATCATTAGCCTGTTCGGTTGGAACAATGGCATGTGGCGATCCATGGCAAGCGGAGCAATACAGACCTCCATGACCACGTGACTGCCGGTACAATAGATTTGGTTCGGGGGCATAGTTGCTTCCATGACAAGCAGCTTCGCCGCATGAGGGCTCCTGAAGCCATGGCTGTCTTCCGTTTTGTATAGTTTGAGCTACATTAGCTACACTGCCATGGCAATCCTGGCATATCATTCCGCCGGCATGCATCACATCTCTGAAACATTGGGTATTTGGCCCGGGATGACATTTATAGCAATCGTTTGTTTCACTACTATGTTTATTGTGAATAACTTCAGAAAATGAGGGTACCCCCGGAGAGCCCGGTGCTCCTAATGCATTATCAGAATGACAGCTGGCGCATTTAACCGGCTTGTTATTAGGATCAAATCCGCCCTCAAGTTCATGTGCATTTAATATTGCCTGTTCATTGTTATGGCAGCCGGAGCTAACGCAGTTTATTTCATTTGATACCGGTATGACAGGCTGTGTCTGGGCCAGTAGTATATTACCAGCATCTTTAACACTGATTAAAGCCAGCTGAAAAGGAGATTCAGTTACCAGGTTATTGTCCTGGTAAGGAGTAAGCGGAATCCCATCCCGGAAATATTCATTCGTATTCATTGCCATGTTTCCGGTTAATCCGGCACCGGTAAGTCCGATGTTCGGCACATTTATACCAAAAAGCTGCTGAGAATATGTCCAGAAATTTGTTTTACCAACCGAATAGGTATTACCGGGAATTTCATAAGTCACAGTTAATCCGGATGTTATTACCTGAGGCAGAGTATTTACATCCCCGCGCCTGATTACCTGTGCTTTCAAATTGTTGTAGGGTGGCAGAATACACAGGGTAGAAAAATCTTTATTCGCACAATGCATGCCTAAGTCATTCCAACTCAGTACAACATACTCATCTGAAGTAATTGATGCCATCAGTAATGGGATCAATATAATTGTGAGTAAAACTAATTTTGATTTTCGCTTTTTCATGATAAAAATAAATTAAATTTCCTAATAATTAGAATTGAATCACAAAGATAACTATATTGTGTGTAAAATGCTATCATATAGTATGCGGTTAAATCAGTTTTAAAATGATTTATATCAGTCATTTATTGATAATTACCGGGAAAATACCTGTTCTGGTATGATCTTGGTAAGACCCTATAACAAATCACAAAAAGAAAGTTTAATATAAGCAGAATATAGTTGGTAAAATCCCGGTTAAAGTAATGTCCAGAGAGGCTTCAATTGATAGTAGAGGATTACAAAATAGCCGGATATTCAATTATATTTTATTAAATACGGCCGGATAGTATAATCTGTAAAAAGTGCCTGAAGAGATTAAGAAAAAGACTGGTATTCTTAATAATACCGATTTGAAATTCATAACAGTCTATTCCGAAAAATATCGGGAGAACTAAACAAATTTCGGATCGGTAATTACCACTTTAGAATTTTAAAACGGCTTTTGGCCTGTTATAAAATTCACATTGGAATAAGATGGTATCAATTGAATAATCAAATGAGGGTATCCAAAAGGTATTCGTGTTTTAAGATGTTCCCGGGTTAAGCCTGTTGCTTGTGGGTTGTTAGCAGACAGAGCCTATTTCAACTTACGTGACATGTATGTATAATGCCGTTGACTTCCGATAATAATTCCAAATAAAAGTAAAAAGCATTAAAAATAGCCATCATGCCAGAGATTTTACATACCGGCTTCCCACGGACTTGTAAAATAAAATACGGAGCCTTTTCCCGGTTCGCTATCAACCCAAATGGTACCACCAAGCATCTCTACATAGGCTTTCGTAATGGATAAACCAAGACCGGATCCTTCGTAATTTTTTGATAAGGAATTGTCAGCCTGTGTAAAACGCTCAAAAATAGAATGTTTTTTGTCTATTTCGATTCCGATGCCTGTATCTTTTACATAAAATTCAATGAAATCGCCTTTTGGCTTGTAACCTATTTCAATTGAACCGTTAGTGGTATATTTAATCGCATTTTTAAGAAGATGTGTGAAAATAGTATCCAGTTTCTCACAATCGGTTCTGATTTGCGCACCGCCTTTAGCTAAGCCATAGCTAACGGTAAATTGTATTTCTTTTTTATCAGCTTCGGGTTTAAACATCACATACATGCTATCCAATTCCTCGTTTAAATCCAGTAAAGAAAAAGCGAGTTCCGTCTGACCGGATTCAATTTTTGAGATGTCGATCAGGTCGGTGATGGTATTAAGCATGCGTGCGCTACTCTTCTCAATAATGCCAATATATTCTTTCATTTGCCCATCTGTTAAGGTCGTTGTTTTCAGCAAATCGGCAAAGCTGAGTATACCGTGCATAGGCGTACGGATTTCATGAGCGATATTAGCAAGAAATGCGGATTTTAATTTATCACTTTCTTCAGCTTTCTTTTTGGCCAGTTCAAGCGTTTTACGCTGAATGAAATAATCTTCGAAAAGGATTCCGATATAGCTGAATTCTCCGGGTGAACGTTGAAGTTTCTTAATGGCTGCATTATTTTCTGATTCCAGGATCATGGTAATCAAATTTAATGGGCGATAGATCCAGATCCGGGCAAAGAAGATATACACAAGAATGCTAAGAAGGAAAGAAAAAACAGTTATAAGTAACAGGGATTTGGATATATTAAAATTCAGGTTAAATGCCCTGCTGAAAACAATTTGAGCAACGGTTTTATTGTTCCAGTCGGTCAAATTTTTGGAAACAGAAACCAAATTGCGGTTTGAATTACTTTTTTGATCTGAAAGCTTTTGGAATTCAACTTTTGAACTGGTAATCTGACTCAGTTTATTTTTAAACGACTGATCCCAGATACGCACCATGAAGATATAACCAGAAGGCTCTGTTCTGGTTTTTAAACGGTTTAATGTAGGATGAATTGAAGCTGCACTCACTTCAACCAGGCCTTCCGTAGTTTGTAAAATAAAATCTAAATGCCGTTGTTTTTGAAGTTCGGCAACAGCTCCCTTCGGAATAAACCTGCGCGACAATATTTTAAGTGAAGACGTTTCTGTAATGATGTTAAATGATGTGTCGTAAACGCATATATAATCTACTTTAAATCCATTTATTGCTCTTTTTATATGTTCGTTGTACCATCTGGTGCTTCTGCTTTGGGTAAATTCAACCAGGTCATCGGATCGTGTAAAGTCATTTACAGCAATGCGCATTGATTCGGAATTCAGATCGAGCAATGACTCTACCTCATTATGAAACTGCATCTGAGCAGCATCATGAACCTGTTTCTCCTGTTGATTGGTGTAAAAAAACAAAGAGGTAAATAATAACAGGAATACTATTACTGATATGGAAAGCAGTAAAACTACCCGTGAATATATGGTTTTGAGTCTTATCATTATTCCCGTTTTAGGCTAATTGTGAAGGCACTATTTATAAATAAGGTATAAAAATGCTGATTTTTAACGTTTATCAATCACCGATATTCATTAAAACAGAGACAAAAGAATCTGTTTGTTGGATATCCGACAGCCGGATCACCTGTATGGTTTTATACAGATAAACAAGTTATTCCATAAAATTGTTTGCAGGTAATCTGACGTAAATTACGGAAAACCAAATACCTGAAGTTAGTCTTAAGGCGTAATGGAATTTAGTTTCATTAATAATTGAAACAATAAAGCGTGCAATGCATCCCATATTGGTAAGACTGCTAATAATTTGAAATGATAATTCGAACCTGTTTTCGGCTAATCAGCGATTAATATCTCGCTATCTACAGCCGATTCTCAATTGAAAGGTTTATTAAAGAACGTAAAAATATCAGAGCTTTTCATGCACCTAAAGAGCTTAAAACACGTTAGGGTTGAAAATTATTCTTTCCTCAGCCCTTGTAGCAGGTTTTTATGTAAGAATATCTTAACCGGGAAATATATCCAAGCAAATCCGCTTAGTAATATCACCAGGAGAATAACCAGTATAAAAATTGTTGGCAATTGATATGCCGGCGAAAAGAAGGAAGGAAGAATTCCAGTAAAAGCCGCCACAAGTCCGATACCCATGCCACTTAAAAGTAGAAATAGGTTTTCAGTTAAAATAAGTTTAAGGATAAAAGATTTTTTAAATCCGATGGCCTGGTAAATGGCAATTTCCCTTCTGCGATCTGCCAGGTTGCGAAGCAAAACAATTCCCAGTCCAATGGTGCCGATTAGCATGCCCAGGCCGCCCAACATCATAAACACAGTAAGATAGGTATTTTCGACCGAATTAAACTGAGCGAGCCTTTCAGATGCTGGTGTGATCACCATTCCATAATCCTGGAAAAGATATTCGAGTCTTTCCGAAACGGTCGAACGTTGCTTAAAATCACCATCAATCAACATCATTTTGGAATCGCCGGCTGATGGGTAATTCTGTCTGAACAACTCAGCCGAAACCAGGATATTTCCCTGGAAAATTGAATTTTCAAGCCCGCCCATGATTTTCACCTTAAGCGATTTTCCCATTTCGTTAATGTAGCTCAAGGTATCGCCCACCTTTTTGTTCAGGCCCCACTGGATTATAGTTTGATCTGCTAAACCGGGAATAATTCCGGGTGCAAGTTCAGTTTTTAGAGCCAGCCATGGATGTTGGTCATTTACTGACGGATCGAGCGTTACAAAACCAAACGACTTTTGCTGATCGAAATAATCAGGATTGATACCCAGCATTTGAGGTTGCGATACCTGGTTCAGGTTCAGGCAGCTGGCATCGTTTCCATCAAGACGAAGCATTTGCAAAAACCGTGTGTCGCGAAAAGCTCTCTCGTCGGTAAGCCCGTATTTTTCTTTTCCTTCGGGCGAATTCAAGTCGTACACAAGCGGTATCGTTGATTCGGCCCAAAACAGGAACCCTCCGGTTCCGGACTGCCTGGAGTTTTCAGTTCCGTAAAAAGTTTTCCGGTTTGCACCGGTAATAATTACCGAAAATGTTCCGATACTGAGCAGCGCAACAGCAGTAATGGTCCGTCGTCGTTTCACGCTGACATTCCGGAGAATCATACCAAAAAATCCAGGGATAGGATTATTTATTTTTTGACCAGCCCTGAGAAGTAATGCATACAGTAAAGCGATTCCACCTGTCATAACCATACCTCCAGCTGAAAGATAAAGTTCGGAGTTATCGGTCCGTGAAGAAAAAATGGAATATGCAATTATTACGGCAGCAACAGCAAAAAGAAGGATAGCGAATACCAGACTGATGATTTTACAGCGCCGGTTTACCTGCAGAGAAAGAATTTCATCGCCTTTCACCATTACGGATAAGGGCATGCGCATGTTTCGCCACAATACTATTAACAATGCCAGCAAAGCAGAAATTACACCTAATGCAAAACCTTTGAGTAATGTTGCGGGTACAAGGTGCATCTGCAACATAGATGTTCTGACTGCATCCTGCCAGAGCGTGTTGAGTCCGAACAATATAATCTGGTTATAAAAGACACCCAGAATGGTGCCCAGAACACTTCCTGCAAGGATTACCAGCGAGGCTTCAATAAATAAAATTTTGTAAATCTGCTTTTTGGGGAAGCCAACAGTCGCCAACAAGGCAGTTTCGGACCTACGCAGTTGAGCGTGAAGCGAAAACAATAAAGCGATTAAAAGCAGAGCTGAGGCAATAATAAAAAAACTCAGGCTCAGGAACAAGCCCCCGAAATCGGTTGAATGGGTGGCAGCTGATTTCCCTTCGGCGTATACATTGCGAATCCGTAACCCGTTTTCTGCAGGATCAAGATTTTCCATCAATCTGATTTTCGAAGTATTTATTTGGTTGCTGTCAGCCTGAAAACGAAAAGCGGTAGCATGGCCAAATGCATTTTCCCAGATCTTTTGTCCGGAAGCGATAGAAATTAAAGCCTTAGGCGTTCCCCGGTATTCGTTCCAGTATTGCTCGTCCTTATCACGGATTTTAGAAAGATCTACAGGGGCTCCGGTTTCCCATTCGCGGCAGTTTCCCGCATCCGACATACCCGGGAAATCAGGCATAAGGGAGCGGTCGAATACCGGATCTGAAATTGGTTTAACTGATTTTATGTAAAACAGGGCGCTGTCCTCCGACAATTTTCTCAGGGCTCCCATTTTAAAATAACGTAATCTTATGGAATCGCCCGATTTAACTCCCAGATCGGTTGCGAGCCATTTACTGATCATAATTTCATCTCCGGTGAGTTCTTGCCCGAGGTAACCGGAACCGGCAGCTGTTACAAACGAATAAGGAGAAGATCTGCCATTGGCTGAAATAGAATTGACCAGGTATGTAAATACGGGTTCCGCGTCCGGAATCGATTTTTGAATCGCTTTCGCGGAATTGTCATCAATAAAAATCCGGCTTGACCTGATTTCAAATTTTTTGTTATTGGATAAACTTTTAAATTCAATGCCTGCATCTGCCGGTTGCCATGTATGATGTAGAAGTGAATACAGTTTTTCGGAATTTAGTCCTGAAATTTCATTATCTGTTATAAGTAGAAGGTTAGCACTTCCGGTCAGTTCAACTTTTCGGGCTAAAGTTGACAAAGAAATAAAAATATTAAATGGCGCAGATTGGTTGCTTTTCAGGCTGAAACGGCCCATCTGGCTATCATCGGCAATGGCTGCTACTTTAAGGTGTAATATCGCCAGGGGCTCAGATTCCGATATAAAAGGCGCATTTTCAGGGGCTTTGCCTTGTTTCCGGATTTTCATCAGGAATTCATCGCCAGGGCTTAGACCAAGCTTTTCAGCAGTATTCCGGCTCAGGATTGCTTCATCATCGACCGGTTGTTTTGAAGTGGAATTCCATAGTTTCAGAAAATGATCGTCGATACCAAGTACCTCAACACGGTTGATGCGGGTATTTTTGTTTGTATTTACAGCCATACCCTCAAGTTGCAGCGCGGAAACCACCGGGCTTTTCGTATCATATTCCAACTCGCCGGCAAGTTGTTGCCGGAAAAACCGATCGCCTGACTGAATGGCAAAACGCGTTTTCCCCAACCTGATATCCGTTAAATGTCCGAGGCTGTATCGCACCGAATCACCAACCACCAAAGCGCCTGTCAGAACAGCGGTGCTTATAACCGTGCCGGCCAGTATAGCAAAGTATTGCTTACGGTAGTAGCGGAGGTTTCGGAGGATTATGGTAACGAAAGTCATTTACAGAAGGAGGGATTAGGGGTTAGGAATCGGGGGTTGATGAGATGGTAAGTCAAAGGTCAAAAGTCAAAATGAAAGGATAACTAAAGATATTCTATTCGCTTGTATCACGAGTTGTGCATACAACTCTAGGGATTTTGCACTAATTTTCCTTCATGAAGCCGGTATATTCTCTCCATTTTACCAGCCAGTTCAAGGGAGTGGGTAACAAGGACCAACGCTACATTTTGTTCCCGGTTGAGTTCAGTTAGCAAGGTGACCAGCTGGGAGGCATTGGCGGCATCCAGCGAACCTGTCGGTTCATCAGCCAGCAGAAGACGGGGCTGATTGATCAGGGCACGAACCACGGCTGTTCGTTGGCATTCGCCAACTGATAGCTGTGATGGATATTGGTGCAGGTGGCCTGATAAGCCTACCCTGTCAATCAGATGCAAAGCGCGCTCATTGGCGGTTTTTAGCACAGTATGATTATTCTGAGGCAACAATGGCAGCATTACATTTTCGAGCAATGTAAGTTGAGGAAGCAAATGATGCATCTGGAAAACAAAGCCTATAAAGGCGTTGCGTGTTTCTGCCAGCCTGTTTTCATTCATCTGTTCGATCGAAGTGCCATCCAGGAGAACTTTACCGGATGACGGTTTATCGAGGGTGCCAAGTATATTGAGTAAGGTGCTTTTACCCGAGCCTGATGGCCCGACAATCGCTATTCGCTCATTATCAGCTACCTGTAATGAAATATCTGCCAGCACTTCGTTCCGTATCGAAGAACCAGGTTGTTGATAGTGTTTAGAAACATGTTGAAGTTCGGCTAACATAAGCTGGGTTTGGATGGTTCAATAATTTTATTGTTCTTTGGTACTATTGCCTTTGGTGTTCATAATCCAATGTTTTTCAGATGGTTCATATTTTCTATTTCATTAAAGATTAATTCAGCCGGTTTATACTTTGCGGAATAATAGATCTTTTCACCCGACTTATTCTCACCGGGAATCCAGGCAAACTTTCGGTTAAAATAACAGTATCAATATCGATAAAACAGATCTTTTCGCCATAAATTCCGTCGATTGTAATGCTGCCGGAAGTGACTGTTAATTTATTCTCTCTTACGTTTAATGAAAGTAAAATTATAACAAGCAAAAATAGTATCATAAAAAATGTGATTCCTGATCTGTTCTCCAAAACCTTTTGCCCTTTAAAATACTTTTTGCCATTCCGGGAAAAACCGATATACGCTAATAAAGGATACACTACGATAAAAATTCCAGCTACATTTTCACCAACCCATAATGTGATTACAATCCCGATAACCAGAAGAGACATCGTCAGAAACAAATGAAATTTACGGAAAGCAGGAATATATGATTTTAAATCAAATGTTTTGCTTTCTGCTTCTGACATTGTATTATAACCCGAAAGCAGATTTTTCGCATTTTTTTCAGTTACGACATACCCGATTGAAGCGAAAAGAATGCTTAGTCCAATTATTAAAATTATCATATGAATAACTATTTATCAGTTAATCAATAGTTTATAAATGTCTACCATTTTTTTGCCCAATACACCGCAGTCAAAGTTTTTCTCAACAGCTTTTCTTCCCTTCAGACTCATTGTTTCCAGTTTAGCAGGGTCTGACAACACTTCTGAAAGTTTTTCTGCCAGGGCAAAAGCAGTATTGGGTCTGTATATTACTCCTCCTCCGGTTGTATTGATTATTTCAGGAAAAGCACCAAGATCTGGTTGCACAAGCGGAACTCCCGAAGCCAATGCTTCAAGCTGGTAAAGTCCGAAAGCTTCGCCCTTCAACACAGGAACCGATAAAACTGTGATTGATTTAAAGAAAAGACGAAGTGCTGATTGAGTGAAGTCGGGTGTTATTTCGAAATCGGAATCAATATTATTCTGTTTTAACTTGTCGATCTGCCTGTGAATGAATTTCGTATCATCTCCGGTTTGTCCACCGGTTGCTTTAAGTTTAAGGTCTCTGAATGCTGGGTTTTCCTTCAACAGTATAAAAGCATCCACAAATATTTCAAAACCATTTTCTTCACACATTCTCGAGACGAAACCGATTGCTTGCGGTTCGGTTGCCGGTTTCGAAAATGTATATGCTTCAGGACTCACTCCTACATGGAGAACGTGTAGTTTTTCGTCAGGAATGGACATTTTTTTTTGCATAACACCGGCAAAAAAATCGCTCACAGCGATAAAGGCATCCACATCTTTACCCTTTTCGGCCAGTAGCTGCCACATTTTTTCGCGGTGATCTTCGTGCATGGCATCCACCCAAACATCTTCATCCTGTAAAGAACAAACGACAGGAACGTTCACCTCATCACGAACTTTTTTTGCCATTCCAAGCAATAGTGCATTTGATACGTGCACAATATCAGGCTTTTCATGGAATTTCAAAAAATCAACCAATTGCTGTAATTCTTCGCGTTGGTGACCTTCGGCACCCAAAAGCATGGATTCAGTAAGATCTTCAAGACCTGAAGCCCGGGTGGAACCTGATTTTTTAGCAGCAAATTTTAAAACTGCCGGCGAATTCATCAGGTGTTCGAACCATTTAGGCATATGCCTGAAAACAGGGAATTGTTTCAGATAAATATTTACAGCACCGTAAAAAACAGGGATGTCATCATTGTTTTCATTCCCCTTGATAGTAAGCGGAAGGTACATTGGAATAGTAACGGCATGATGGCCCGCTTTTTTCAATGAAGCCACTACAGCACTATCGCGCAGACAATTACCGCAATAAAAGGTTCCGCCAAAACCGGGGACTATATGGACAATCTTCATAATTTTAATTTTCTTTACCGCAAGGACGCAAAGGTTAATTTTAAGACGCAATAAGTGATTGTAATGTGATAAGGCTATTTCGGACTTAGTAATTTTATATTCTACTGAAAATCAATTTTTTGTTTTCGGTTTCAATCTTTTTGAACTTTCTTTTACTGGCAGATAATTCTCTGATGTAATAACCTTTTCGCCACTTTCTTTCTCCAGCTCTTTTAAAGCATTCCCGGCTATTTTGCCTCCGATTTTTGCCGCTGCTTTATTTTCAATAAAACCTTTTGCATTTTTAGCCCTGGTTACTTTTGTTGTAGAAGCTTCTCCCAACATTGAAAAAATCAGTTCAAGGTCAGTCATATGATCCCGCAGGTTCTGACTTTTCAGGCCTTTGAAATTCTTGTACTCGGCCGGGGTCAATCCGAAAGTTGCTTTTGAAATTTCAGCTGTAAGTATGGCATATTCAATATGTTCCTTTACACCTCTTGTTTTCCATTCCTCAGTTAATTCCTCGCGAATGGCAATGCTACGCATCCTTTTCTCAATCCAATCATCCGGATAGCCTTTAAGTTTGTATAGTTCTCGTGTACGCTGTGTAGCCAGTTCAGGATTTTCAATTTCATCAAGCCTGTCGGAGCCTACCTGAGCCAACCATTGTTTGAAAGGTTCTGCTTTTGGCGATGGGATTGATTGGATAATTCGTAAAAGTCCTTTTGCATCGGCACAATCTGTAGTATATTTTTTTCCATCAGATGAAATCATCTTCAGTTGTACGATAATTTCGTACAACTGAGAAAAACCTTCGGTATTAAGCTTTCTTTTAAGATCACTCCAATATCTCCTGGGATTATTGCTTTCAGTTAAAATTTCAACAACATCAATTATGGCAAAGTACCATTTTTGTTCCTTTTCGTTCCATTCAGACCTAATTTGCCTGCTTTCAAACAGTTTTATATGGCTCATAGTTGTAACAGGATTTGAATGCTAATATAATCAAATATTTTTTTGAATATGTATAATTCCTGACGATAGGAAGAACAAACTCTTGGCCTTATTTTGGCCCGAACGCATACACTTTTCCATCTTCAGCCCCCACAACAACCATTTTCGAAGTTACGGCTGGCGTTCCGCTGATTGGACTTCCGATTTCATATTTCCATTTTTCATTACCTGTTGCAATATCAAGATATCGTAACCGTCCATCTGCAGAAGCAACAACTACATAATTACCAGTGATAACGGGCGATGCATCCACTTTATTTAACGCTTTGAATTTCCATAAAAGTTTGCCGTTACGGGTATCATAGCAATAAACAGTTTTATTCTGTGAGCCTGTGATAACGCGGTTTCCCGAAACTGCCGGCGAAGCGAGAAATGGCCCACCCCCTTCTGCCTTCCATTTAACTTTTCGGGCTTTCATATCCATACAATAAAAAACTCCGTCGTAGTTGCCGAAAAAAGCCAGATTGATATTGATAGCAACCGAAGCGGGAATATACGTGCCTAAATCAATGTTTCCGGAAGCCTTACCGTTATCGGTATTTACACTGTGGAGGATGCCGTCGCAACCGCCGAAAACGGCATTTTTACCGTTGATGGAAGCCGCCCCGTTGATATAGTTTCCTGATTCATATTTCCATAAAAGCCTGCCGGTTGCAGCATCAACACAATGAAGGAAATAATCGTAACTCCCGAACAGTATGCGTTTCTGTTTGCCATCCGGACCATATGTCCAGTTGCAGGAGCCTGATACCTGACCTTCGGTTGCGTATTTCCATTTTAGTTTTCCAGTTACAGCATCAACTGCAAAAAGAACTCCTTCCAGTGAACCCACAAAAACAACATTGTCAACAACCAAAGGAGGTGCTTCGATGGATGAACCCGCGTTAAACTTCCATTTCAATGTGCCTGCTGATGTGAGTGCATATAGAAATCCATCATCTGAACCAACAAAGATTAAATTGTTGGAAATTACCGGGGACGATTTAATGGCATCTTCTGTTTTAAACGACCAGAGCAAGTTAAGCGGAGATGATATTTTAGCATGAGATACACCGGTAAGTTGTGCATTCCCCCTGAACGACGGCCAGT
The DNA here is from genome assembly GCA_038204995.1 of Bacteroidales bacterium. Classification (GTDB taxonomy): domain Bacteria; phylum Bacteroidota; class Bacteroidia; order Bacteroidales; family UBA4417; genus UBA4417. The sequence continues at coordinate 107,578 of JBBRCH010000003.1, forward strand.
TTTCAGCACCGGCAATTTGAGCAGCAGCCGTCAGTGAGGTTGTTAAATAGAGAAAGGAAATGAGGAGAAGTGGATTCATTATTTTAGTTAAGTGGTTGGTATTTAGTTCTTTAATAAAAATACTTGTGTATTTTTTGGCAGAATATTTCAAACTAATTTTATAATATCGAATAATGAACAAGGAATAATGAATATCGAAGCTATAAAATTAGTGCTGCTATCATTATTATTTATTCAATTCCATGTATTTTTTTTACTTCATTATTCGATATTCATTATTCAAATCTTTTTTGGTTCTGGCTCGTCCAAGTTCTGGTATAGAGGTTGGGTGTTAGGGTTTCAGCATGATTGGATAATCGTACATCGTCATTCGTACATCGTAAATTCATTCAGGGTTCGAGTCGTTCTTCCTGGTCTTTGAATGCCATGGCTCCTGTGGGACATGCTGTTACACAGGCAGCAGCTGTTTTTTTCAGTGCTTCGGCAATGGTTTCATTAAACGGAACGCTGATTCTGACATCGAAACCACGCCCGATATAAGTTAGCCCCAGAGATTCCTCTTTGCCACTTATTTCGACACATAAACCGCAGCGGATACATTTTTCGGGTTCATAAATGATCAAGTCGTGATGAATGGATTTTGTCAGGCTTTTTCGTTCCGGACCAAGATGTCTTTTACGGTTTACACTGTATTGATCAGAATAAATGCGAAGCTTGCAGGACGAAGGTTTTCGGCAATCGCAATGCAGGCAGCGTTTGGCTTCGACAATAGCCTGTTCTTCATTATAACCAACAATAAATCCG
>JBBRCH010000004.1:0-93799 GCA_038204995.1 Bacteroidales bacterium
CAGATCACATCATTGTCAATATTTCTTCAATTGAAGGAAATATGGCCGATCTTAGAATCCTCGATTTACAGGGTAACACAATTGGCAATAATAAAATACAATTACCTGATAATAGGGAAACAAATATTAATTTTCAGGAAGATATAGATGCCCACGGCCCATCAAATAGCTATTCCATTGTATATATGAAAGAGGATTGTTTTCCATGTTCTCTTGTTAACTCATCTACTATTACAAGAGCAATTGCATGTGGAGCGGTAATTGCCGCAGGATCAGCAGCGGCAGCAGGATCAGTTGGATTAGCTGGACCAGTAGTTGTAATTGGTGTTATTGCTGCATGTGAATCATTATATTTTGATGTTGTTTCAAAATATATTGGAGGAGATCATTTTATGTTTAATGAATTAATATTAGCCTCTGAAATATCTGACTTAGTTGCTGCAGCAGCATTATTCAATTTTAAAGGCATAGGATTAACTGGAGAATTTTTTACTTCCTCATCTATTTTTAATAGCTTGATTACTAGCAACATTAATAGTGTTAGTAATGCAAAAAGGCTTTTAAATAAATACTTTCCAGTAGCTGAAATTGTTATTGAAGGCCCTTCGGTCATAAAAACCGGTATTGATAGCGAATGGGGCAATCATTATGGCATTATAGAGTTATATGCCAAATCAAATTACCCTGAATATCCAGTAATCTGGAGTAGTTTATCAGAAAGATTGAAGATAAGTTCACCTTTTGATTCCGAAAGCAAATACTTCAGAGAGGGGTTTTCTGGAATTAGAGTGAAAGCAGATGAAAATTGTGATTTAAAATTGATAACTGAATTTGGTCAAATTATTGAAACAAGTCAGATCATCGAAGCTAAACAAGTAATAAAGGGTACTGAAATAAAAGACCAGAAAAGGATAGACATTCAAAATCCCCACTATTATTATTTCCCATGGCCCGATTGTAGCACTTTACAGGATTTAAATTTGATAACAGAAGATGAACTCGGTAAATGCTTTAGTGATCATGATAGTTGCCTTAAACAACTAAAAGAAAATGCAGATATTATAGTTGTAAATGAGCCCCGACTTGTCAGTGCCATTCTTGACGAACATATTTTGTCAGCTTCAGGCCTTGTGGATCCAGATTTTAGAATTGATTCTGAGAAACTCAATTTTGTAAGAAAACTTTGGAAAGAAGATGGAACAACGTACCCTCCTGAAGAAGCCGGTCAATTACGGGAATTTGTGAAACCAGCACCTTGTATGGGTAATTGGTTTGGATTTGGCGATAAACAAACCATTATTCTACTGGCTCACGAAGCCATGGACAAAATGCAGGTAAATCAAGACAAGATAAAAACCTTGCAGAAAGCTGCAGAATTAGTGCTTAATCAGAAAGAAAACGCGACAGAAGCCCAATTTTTGAAAATCGCAGCGGACATTAATACTCTTGAAGATTTATCTAAAAAAATAAGAGTAGAATATGGTGATAAGATCAAAAAAATAGCTGAAAAAGGGACCATTCAATTTACCGTAAAAAAAACAGATCCGGCAAAATACTATAACATAAATGGAGCAAAAGTCGTCGGAGCTCACTGGTCAAACAAATGGCTCGATATTTTGATAGCAGTTGACCTTGTTAAAACCCCTGTACCTAAAGTTGTAGATGGTGAGCACTATTTCGAAACTGCCGGAGATATTCGTTTTCAGTATGTCAATTCTGCAGGAGAAGCATTTGAGAAAGGCACAGTCATTTTCCTGAAATGGGCAATGTTATTTGATACATTCGAAAAAGTTGAGGTAATCGATTTTAATGGTTCACTACCCGTGTTAAGGAAGAAAACTTTGGATGATAAATTGGATACCTTTTGGTAAAAATAGTACACTAAACGCCATTTTACCTGGAAAATAATAGAGTAACAATTGATTCGTCGTTTTACGCTTTCAGGTAAAGTATATTCTTTGTGCACAAGGTGGATTAATGCTGTAAATAAAATCATGCCGAAACATTTTCATTCAGGTGCAACTTCATCAAAAGCTGTATACTTTCATATTTCTTATATTTGTATAGGGAAATCATTAAACATGTTATATACCAGTCGTTTAACTAGCAATTTATTTGGAATTATAATATTAACTGTCCTGTTTTCAGCATGTGGAGTGAAGCAGGGAGGCAATTCAATGGCAGTAGGCAAAGCAGATACTGCCGGTAAGGCAGGCAGAATTCTGAATGCATCGGATTCGTTGTTAATGGCAATCGATGCTTTCGACAGTGATTCGGTAATGAAAAACGCATCCTTTGCCTACCTTATTTACGATGTTACAGCCGATAGTATAATTGCTGAGCGCAATCCAGAGCTGAGCCTGGTGCCCGCTTCCACCATAAAACTTTTTACCACGGCGGCTGCACTCGAAATACTGGGCACCGGAGCGAATTACCGTACAAGGCTTCTTTATGACGGGGTTATTGAGAACAGGATTTTAAAAGGCAACCTGATCATTAAAGGTGGCGGTGATCCCACTTTTTGCGTTGGGGAACAAACTATCAACAAAGTTTTTTCGGTATGGGGAAACAGCATTGCCAAACTCAATATTGATTCAATTAGCGGTAATATTATTGGTGATGCGCGTATTTTTGCTGAGGAATTTATTCCATACACCTGGACCTGGGGCGAAATAAATATGGGTTATAGCGCAGCACCATCGGGCTTGTCCATCAACGGAAATTTATTCCGTTTAAAATTCGACCCTGCACGCAAGGATTTTATATTCCCCGAAGAAGGCGATTTAGCCCAAACACACCCGGGAAGTACCTTCCTTAACCAGGTTGCCGTTTATGATGCGGATGACGAGCTTTACCTGGTCGGCTTTCCGGATAGTCCCGAAAAACGAATACATGGAACGGTAAAGGACGCAAACCATCAGGCAGAAGTCGTAGGAGTAATTCACGATCCGGCTTTGGTTGCCGCAACGCTACTGAGGAAAAAACTTATCGAAAAAGGAATCCGTGTTGCAGGAAAAGCAGTATCAACTTCAGGCTTCGATTCACTGAGGGCGAAAAACATCCCGGAAAAAAAGCACGAAATTGCTTCGGTAGGATCACCATCAGTAGCTTCGATGGTATACAGCATAAATCATCATAGCAATAATTTCCTTGCCGAAACATTACTCAAGCAGATAGGCGTTAAAAAACAAGGCTATGGAAGCACCGAATCGGGGATCAGGGCTGTTTACGCTTTCCTGAAAAGTAAAAATATCGATCTGTCAGGATTTTATATGTACGATGGCAGTGGGATTTCGAGGTATAATTCTATAACTGCCAAACAGTTGGTCCAGTTGTTAAAATATATGCAACGTTCGCCGGTGGCGGTAACTTTCCGTTCCTCACTTTCAGTAGCCGGCGAATCGGGGACACTCGGGAAAATGTGTCTCCATTCCGATGCTACCGGCAATATCAACGGCAAAAGCGGCACCATGTCGAGGGTGAAAAGTTACGCTGGATATGCTCACACACGCAGCGGTCGTGAGCTTATATTTGCAGTAATTGTGAACAACTTTAACTGCACTACACTCGAAATGCGGGCCAACATTGAAAATGTACTCAACCTTATGGCTGCTTTATAAAATTGATATTTCCAAAATCCTTTTTGGGAATATTGCTCCTCAAAACCTTGACAAGCAACACTTCAATAGTTTTTATGTTGCTGAATATCAGGTATTAGCAAACAGTGTTAACACGTATTTCCCGGAAGTTGGTTTCCATGCTAGTTGATTTTTCATGAAATTATTTTCACATTATTTTGTTATTTGGTTTTCCTGAATATAATAAGTTTGTAACTTTATCAAACTTATTAAGTGCTCTTTCACTAACACGGCAACATTGAAAACTTACGGATTTGCGTATAAAATTTCCGGACTGTTACTGCTTTTATCACTTTGTCTAACCTTTCTGGCCAATAGCCAGGACAGGATTGCACAGCGAAGGAAGATTTTCAATTCACAGATCGAAACCTTAAGCAGCCATCCGGATCAACTCAGCCTGGATAAACGAAGCAAATGGTATAATAACGATTCGCTAAGCGATTATTACAGTGAACTTCGTGCCCGGTATCCACATATTTCGTCCAAACTTAACAAGCCGCAAAAAATAGCCTGGCTATATGAAATCGGTTTGCTGCAATCCTGTCTTGAGCTCACTGACTCAGCCATTATTTCGTACGAAGTCGCTCTAAGCCTGACCGACAAATATAAAAACCCAATGGAATATCTGAGGCTCAGAGAAGAACTTGCCTTTGCTTACCGGCAGTACAGTTTGTATAAAAAATCAAATGACATTTATAGTGAAATACTCGGGATGCCTGAATTGAAAAAAGATACTGCTGAACAAATTCATATAAAGTATTTCATGGCTGAGAATTACGAAAACCTTGGGCAATATCAGAAATCGCTGGAATTATGCCAGAATCTATACAACTATGCTTTTCAAAAAGGTGATTTTACAAATGCGTCATATAATCTTATCCAGATTGGGCGGATGGCTGGCTACCTCGAGAAAGACACTTCGTATTTTGAATATTTTCATCTCGCCAACATGCTGGCAGAAAAATCGGGTGTAAAAAGGCGCATAGGCAACAACCTGGTAAGTACGGGATATGCATACAGCAACGCCGGACTCCCGTTAAAAGCATTAAGTTATTTCACCAAAGGGCTAAAATATACCGGCGAATTTACTCTGCGCGATCAGCTGTATTGTATATCAGGACTTGCCTCTACCTACCTTTCTCTTGATAGTATTTCACAATCATTCAGGTATGCAAAGCAATCAAAAAAGATAGCAAGCGGATTAAAAGGGTATAGCTGGATATCGGAATCGTATGAAGTGCTTGCAGGATGTTATTCTAAACTGGGAATTTACGATTCTGCCCGGTATTACCTGGTCGAAGCCGTGAAGCTTAATAAATTATCGGGAAACGAATCACGTACTGCTGAATTATTCAATAAATTATCCATGACATGCGGCAAACTGAACGAACAGGAAAATGCCTTGTCATACCTCGATTCTTCTTATATGTCATATAAGAAATTTGTATCTAAAAAAAATATAGACCGACTTGCTGCACTACGAAACGAATCTGACTATTATATTCATAAATCCCGCATCACCGAACTGATTTCCAAAAACAATAGCGAAAAAGAGAAAAGCAAACTGTTTTTACTGCTGTTTTCGGCTATTTCGGTTCTTTTGTTTTTAGCAATCCTGTTCTCGGCATTTAGACGCAATCAATTGAAAAAACTCAAAGAATCCTATGTTGGTCTTGTAAAGAAAAATATAGAACTTGACCAACTGACTAACAGATTACAGGATTGCGATGCCCGGCCCATGCGAAAAGTAAAAACTGAAAGCATTAAAAATGAAGATATTATTGCCGGTAAACTCAGGAAAAGACTTCAAAAAGATGAGATTTTCACCAACCCCGATTTATCATTAAAAATTCTGGCTGAAGACCTCGGAACGAATACATCCTATTTATCGGCAATTGTAAATAATCATTTCAATTGTAACCTGAAAACGCTTATAAACAAACACAGGATTGATAAGGCCCGTAAAATGATGGTCACTAACGGCTACAGCCACTATAGCATGGATGGGATAGCCACCGAAGTAGGATTCAAGTCCCGTTCGGGGTTTTACCTGGCTTTTAAATCGGTTACAGGAATTACGCCTACTCTTTATATCGAAAATTATCACCTGGCCTTGATCCCTTCAGAAGAAGAAGTGGAAATCGAAAATGGTTAACTTATGAATATCAACTATTTAATTCAATTATATCATATTTAAATTTCCAGGCCAGCATAACACACATCAAACAAATACACTTCATCCGAATATGAGTCTGTTCAGATTCATAAGCTGTGACAACTATAAGTTGCATTAACCTGCGTTTACTCTTTTATTTGTAGCACCATCTTAAAAGTGTTTGCCAAAAAACATGAATAGAGCTGGCACTGATTCAACGCAAAAAATATGAGATAATAAATCATGATTTACCTATCCCTTTCATAAACAATTTTTAACCCCAAAAACAATCAGATTATGGAAACAAAACTATTCAGTTCACTTATGGCGGCTTCCATGGCTGTAATTATTTCGGGTTGCGGCGGATCAGGAGGAGGCTTTACCTCTTCCAGTGATGATTACCTAAACTACCTGCCTTCGATAGCTAAAAATTATGAGCAAAAGATTGAAGAAAAAGAAAAGGAAATTCATGGCAACACTTCACTTGAAAATGCATTTAAACTCGAAAAAGAACTTGATCTGTTAAAAGAAGAATGGGTTACAAAGATCAAGGAAAGCAGCGCTTCGAATCCTATCACAAAGCCTTTGCCATTTGATGCGCTTCCTGATGCTCCTTACACAATTAACCAGATTACGTTAGATCATGCCAACAAATCGAACCTTGCGATAAAATTTGACGTAACGGTTAATCAGGATATGAAAAACCAATATGGTGGATTTGAGAAAACACTGTTCGTTTATTTCCTGGCACTCGACAAATCCGGAAATGAGATTCCAAAAGTTATGTCAGTGGGTGTTAATTCAAACAGAGATGAATTTAAAGCAGGTATGGCTTGCATCCTTTCCGCTATACTGACCCCCTTGGCAAATCTGGAAGATTTTGCCAAACTCGAAATGATCAGCAAGGAAGAATATGACCAAAAGAAAAAGTAAACTCAAAACTATCCCCGGTTGCTGTTTTTACATAATACAGCAAACAGGGGTCTACTAATGACATCTTTGCAAGAGACAATAGCCACCTCTCAGTTGAAACGGATACTAAAGCGGGTAATTCATCACTCCAGGGCCTAAAGAGGCAATATGTTGAATTTTAACACTTTAATACTATATACTCATCTTTAAAAGTAATTCCGGATTTTCTGCAATTTTAAAGCAACCGCATGTTCGTTGCGACTTAGCGGCTTTGTAAAATATTATTATCAATTATAAAGGTTAAAAATGCTATGTTTGCATGTAACAGCATTTCCTTTACTATCTCATAAGATGTCCGCAATGGAAAGAGACAACTTCAATTTTATCCTGCTTGCTTTGCTTACTGTTTTTATGCAGCCCGGTTTAAAAGCCCAGCCTGATTACAATCAGCAATGGCCGGGATTTCGCGGCCCTTGGGGCTGTGGATTTATTGAAAATGTAGAAACTCCAACGGACTGGAGTGTTGATAGTTCACTGCAAATAAAATGGATGACCCGAATCCCAGGTTTAGGTCATTCCAGCCCTGTTATATGGGATAACAAGCTCTTTGTTACAACGGCAGCAAGTGGCGCAAGTGAAGAGCCGCTTAAAGTTGGACTGTATGGTGATATAGATGAAGCGGAAGACAATATAGTATATCAGTTTAAAGTCTACTGTCTGGATAAAAATACAGGAAAAGTAATATGGGAAAAGGTTTCTCATATCGGGAATCCAAAGTCGAAAAGGCATACAAAATCATCGCAGGCTAACTGCACTCCTGCCACGGATGGCAAATACCTGGTGGTTAATTTTGGATCCGAAGGTCTTTATTGCTATGATTTTGAAGGAAACCTGATATGGAGTAAGGATCTTGGCTTACTTAATCCCGGCCCGTACACCGATCCCGGAATTGAATGGGGATATGCAAGTTCGCCGGTTATTTACAATGAAGTGATACTAATTCAGTGCGACATACCCAAAAATCCATTTATTACTGCACTTGATCTGGCTACCGGAAATGAGATATGGCGTACTTCGCGGGGTGATGAGGTTTCAACCTGGTGCACGCCTGCCATTTATTCAAAATCAGGAAAAATCCAGGTAATTGCCAATGGATACCGGAGAATATGCGGGTACCAGTTTGAAACAGGGAAAGAAATCTGGCGACTCAGCAACGGAGGGGATGCCCCTGCTCCCACCCCGGTAATTGCCAATGATCTTATTTATCTGAATAGTGCACACGGTAAGTACTCCCCGATATTCGTTGTAAAACCTGATGCAGCCGGGGATATTACTCTTGCAGCAGACAGCACAACAAATAAATATATTTTATGGAGTGTCAAGCGCGGAGGCGCGTACATGCAAACTCCGCTGATTTACAATGGATTACTATACAACCTGCAGGTTAATGGCCAGTTGACCTGCTACAATGCCTTAACCGGCGAAGTAAAATATAAGGAAAATTTGAAAGAGGCTTTCTCGGCATCAGGAATTGCCGCTGACGGGAAGCTTTATTTTAGTTCAGAAGAGGGTAATATTTATGTAATTAAAGCCGGGCCTGATTTTAAACTACTCGCCAAAAACGAAATGAAAGATATATGTATGGCCACACCAGCCATTTCAGGGAATAAAATATTTTTCCGGACACAGCATTATGTCTATGCTGTTGAATAAGCAGATAATATCATACCATAAAAAATTCTATTCCGGAATCGCCTTTACTTCGTTATTCAGCTCCTCTTCCCTGGCTTTATCGTAATATATTTCCTTTACAATTTCACCGGCACTATATTCGATTTCATTTTCTTTTACACCAGTATCCTTATAGCCTGTCCATAAACCTTCCTTTAAATCATCGTGTAACTGCCCTTCCAGCAAGAGTTGGCCATTTGGATAATAATATTTTACTGTGCCTTCGTACTTTCCTTTTGCATAATTAACCTCCGATTTAATGCTATGGTCCGAGAAATACTGCTTGCACAAGCCTTCTTTAAACCCGTTTTGATAGGGACATTCTTCGAGCAGTTTGCCATCATCATAATACGTTTTCCATATTCCTGCGGGATTTCCTTTCTGATATAATTCTTCTGAAGCAATAATTTCCAGGTCGTTATAATATTTCCATTCACCATCCTTTTTGGTTTCGATATATATGCCCTCGGCCATTTTCTTTCCATTGGGATGAAAATTTACCGCTTTGGCCATTTTGCCATCCGGAGAATAGGTAAGTTCCGAACGAATATTTCCATCGTTATAATAGTATTTAAATACACCTTGCGGGATATTATCCTTAAACCTGCCTTCGTACATCAACGTTCCGGCTGTATTCAGTTTTCGCCATTCGCCTTGTTTGCGGCCTTTTGAATCAGTAACATTCTGAGCCGTCAGAAAGGAGGAGAAAAGTGATAGAAGCAAAATTACCGGGACAAGGTATTTCATCGATTTCATATTACGTATTTTGTCAGTCATTTGATAAACGTGTTTGTACATTTTATCGTATAAAAGAGCAGAAATTGTCTACTTTTGAGGTGCAAATTTACAATTTATTAATACGGCTAACGGGTCAGGTAACATATTAGAAAAAAAATATAATGGAAGGGAACTATTCATCAGTACTGTTAAAAAATGTAGTTGGAGAATTTACCCGTTTGCCGGGTATCGGTCAGAAGACTGCTTTACGCCTTGCCCTTCACCTGTTAAAACAAAAACCTGAAATTGCCGCCGCATTGGGCGAATCGATTCTGAAACTCCGGAGCGAAATTAAATACTGTACCGTATGCAACAATATTTCGGACCGTGAAATCTGTGATGTTTGCTCCAACCCGAAACGCGACCATACTACCCTGTGTATCGTGGAAGATATCCGCGATATGCTGGCCATTGAAAATACAGGACAATTTAAGGGCGTTTATCATATTCTGGGCGGCATTATCTCGCCGGTTGAAGGTATCGGCCCTTCCGATCTGAGCATAGCTCCTATTATTGAAAAAGTTGGGTCAGGCAGTTTCAAAGAAATAATAATGGCACTGCCGGCAACAGTTGAAGGTGACACCACTAACTTTTATCTTTTTAAAATGCTCAAACAGTTTGATGTCAGTATTTCCATAATCGCCAGGGGAATTCCGGTTGGGGATGAACTGGATTATACCGATGAGATCACACTCGGCCGTTCCATTCTTATGCGCCAGCCATACCAGGGATTCAAAGACTGATCAAAAGTGTTGGTGAATCCGAAGAGTATTTTTTAGTATTTCATACTGAATATTGACTTCATGTCAACAATGTACTTCCTGGCTTGTTATTCATTCAAGACTCATAATTCATTATCATGAAAACAGAATTACATCCGGCAAAACAACGGGGACACGCCAACCATGGGTGGCTTAACTCATATCACAGCTTCAGTTTTGCAACTTATTTCAACCCGGCCCGTGAACAATTCGGGTGCCTTAGGGTGCTTAATGATGATACAGTGGCAGGAGGAACCGGCTTCGATCTGCATCCTCATAATAATATGGAAATAGTCTCCATAATTCTTGAAGGCGCACTCGAACACCGCGATAGTATGGGTAACACTCAGGTGATAAAACAGGGCGAGGTGCAGGTTATGACGGCCGGAACAGGTATTTATCATGCCGAATATAATCACTCGGAAACAGAACCTGTAAAGTTTTTCCAGCTTTGGATTTTCCCTCGTGAAAAAGGCCTCAAGCCACGCTACGATCAGAAACTATATGCAGATGAAAATGCAGAGAATAAACTTATAGTGTTAGTGACTCCGGATAACGACCGTCAGGATGACATACTATGGATTCACCAGGATGCATATATTTGTAGCCTCAGGCTCCTAAAAGAGAGTTCGTTTGAATATAAACCAAGGATACCTGGCCATGGGGTATTTGTACTCATGATTGAAGGGAAATCACTGATTGAAGATAACGAATTAAACAGCAGAGATGCCATTGCTGTTAGTGATACCGATTCAATCCGGATGCAGGCTGCTGAAGATTCGAAGGTGTTATTTATTGAGATCCCGATGAATTAATACAATTTATCGGTATAGAGCTTTAACAAAACTGTCACGTTCCGGTATTTACAGTTTCTTCGTTCTGAAAATCAAATAACATGAGCTGGTTGGTGCTAACCTCATGATGGGAATGCTCAATAAGATGCACATTTCGCTGCAGAAATTCGCGTATAGCACTACGAAATACTTTATTTTCAGTTAATAAGTTTGTCTTGCAAAACTGCCGGAGCTTTTTATTCTGCGATTCCGGAATTTTCAGGTTCTTTTTATAGAACTTAATCTTACGAGGTTTCTTTTTCCCGCGCTTCGGCATAGCATCCAGTTTTTAAACTAATGCCAGCTAAAGTAATGCATTATACATTATTGACCTCAGTGAAAAATAAATAGTAATACACATTTTATGAACAAGTGTATGAGAAGAGTATGAATATGGGATTTAAGATGTCGGATGTACCATACTGTAACTTTTCAAACCATTCTGACATTTTGCATCTAAATCAACGTCTTAATATCCCTGATAATCTTTTCAGCCAATTCCTCAGCTTTCGACGCTGACACACTTTCGGCATAAATCCGGATAATTGGTTCGGTATTTGATTTACGGAGATGAACCCATTCGTTGCCAAATTCTATTTTCACACCGTCGATAGTGCTGTTTGGCTGATGTTTATACTTCTCCTGTATCTTTTGCAAAATAAGGTCCGTATTCATTCCGGGAGAAAGTGTGATTTTATTTTTCGAAATCGTATAATCAGGATAGCTTGCCCGGAGTTGCGAGCAGGAAAGACCGGTTTTGGCCAGATGTGTTAAAAAAAGTGCAATCCCGACAAGGGCATCGCGTCCGTAATGAATTTCAGGGTAAATAACCCCACCATTACCTTCGCCGCCAATAACTGCATTTGTTTCCTTCATCAACTTAACAACATTCACTTCACCAACAGCTGAGGCGGAATAACTAAAACCCTTTCCTTCCGTTACATCGCGTAATGCGCGGGTCGACGACATATTCGAAACCGTATTCCCGGGAGTATGGCTGATCACATAATCGGCAACCGCTACGAGTGTATATTCTTCACCAAACATGGCACCATTCTCACTTACAATGGCAAGCCTGTCCACATCAGGGTCGACAACAAAACCAACATGTGCCTGACTTTCAACCACAGTTTTGCTTAATTCATGAAGATGTTCGGGCAAAGGTTCGGGATTATGAGGGAAAAGTCCCGTGGGATCACAATAAAGCTTAATCACATCTTGAACACCCAACGCCTTCAGCAGTTCGGGAATTGCTATACCACCTGTTGAATTAACAGCATCTACAGCCACTTTAAAGTTTGCTCTCCGAATGGCATTAACATCCACCAGAGGCAAATCGAGCACCATTTTTACATGCTTCTCAATAAACGTATTATCAAGAGTATAACTACCAAGTTTATCTACCAAACAATATTCAACATCTTTTGATTCAGCATTATGCAGCACCGTTTCACCGGCCGAAGCATCCAGGAATTCCCCTTTTGAATTAAGGAGTTTAAGCGCATTCCATTCCCCCGGGTTATGGCTGGCAGTAAGAATAATTCCGCCTTGAGCCTTATATGTAGTTACAGCAACTTCAACTGTCGGGGTGGTTGAAAGTCCAAGATCAATCACATCAATACCCATTCCCATAAGCGTTCCGCAAACAAGCTTGTTGACCATGGCACCGGAAACACGTGCGTCCCGACCCACTATCAGTTTTATTCTGACACCAGGATGTCCATTTATTATGTATGTTGAATAACCTGTTACAAATTTTACAATATCCAATGGCGTAAGGTTTTTGTCAGGTATTCCTCCAATGGTACCTCTTATACCAGAAATACTTTTAATTAATGTCATAGCTGTTTTTTTTACAAAGATACAATTCGGAAGGAATTTGGGAAATGTTTGGAGTTGTTTTAAAAGACGAAAGACCGGAGACGGAAGACAGAAGACTGAAGACCGAAGTCCGAAGTCCGAAGTCCGAAGTCCGGAAATGGAAGGGCGGGGTTTGGAGTTTCGGAATCCGGAATTCGGATGTTTGATTTAAATCTCAGCCTGTGTAACAATTTAACTATATAACCTTGAACGCGAAGCTTTGAACGCGAAGCAGGGAAAGCCGAAGACATTCAACCTTGAAACCTTAAATCCCAGAAATCCCTTTAACTTTGAAACACTGAAATATGAAACATGGAACCCTTAAAATAAAAATTATTACCTTTGCAACGTCAAAAAAATGAAAGAGTAAATATGGATCAATACGAGGAAGATCAAGAATACCTGCGCGAACTGCTCGAACGCTTCGAAAGCGTTTCCGGGGAAGGTGGATATTCCTTTTTCGATAGTGGTGAACTGGAAGATATTATCTACTATTATTTTAGTGAAGCCGAATTAGTAAAAGCCCGCAAAGCGATAGACTTTGCTATTGAGCAATTTCCGGCCGAAGTGAGTTTCCAGGTGTTTAAAGCACAATATTTTCTTAATAACGGTGAACCCGAAAAAGCATTGGCTCGTTTGAACAGCCTGGATGCAATTGACCCGCAAAATCCTGATATTTCTCTTACACGCGCCACTGTTTACAGTTCGATGCATAAGCATGCAGAAGCCATAAGAGAATACCAGAAATCACTGGTCAGAGTGGATGAAGACCTGGATGAAATTCACACCAGTATAGCCTTTGAATACCAGAACCTGCGTGATTACAAGAATGCAGCCGAACATTTAAAAAAAGCCATCAGACTCAATAATGAGAATGAAAGTCTTTTATATGAAATAGGTTATTGTTATGAGATGGGACAAATGAGTGAAGAAGCCATTGAATTCTTCAGTCAGGAAATTAATACAAGACCTTATTCTCTTGTGGCCTGGTATAATCTGGGAATTGCATACAGCACACTCGAGTTATACGAGAAAGCCATCGACGGATTTGACTATTCCATAGCGATTGATCCGACTTTTTCTCCTGCATACTTCAGCAAGGCGCAGTGTTACGAGCAAATGGAAATGTACCAGGAAGCTATTCTTGTCTATAAGCAGACTTTCGAGCTCGAAAAACCTGATTCCATGACCAATTACTACATTGGTGATTGCTATGCCAGTCTGGAAAAATATGAAACTGCCATTGAATTCTATAGAAAATCGATCAGTTTGGAACGTCATTTTTCGGATGCCTGGATGGGAATCGGACTTTGTTTTGTAGAGTTGGGGCAACATATTGAAGCATATTCACACATTGAGCAAGCTATAAAACTTGAGTCGGACAACGCGGAATATTATATTGTACTGGCCGAAACTCAGATTGCCCTTGAAATGTATGATGAAGCAGCCGTTTCATATGAAAAAGCAAGTGAATTGGAGCCCTATAATGCTGAAATATGGCTCGATTACTCCGACTTTTATGCTGATATTAAAAAGGATTATACAAAGGCGCTCGAGATCCTTGAAGACGGAATATATTACCAGGGCGAAAACAGCTCCTTAACTTATCGTCGTGTAGCTTATCTTTACGAGTCAGGGAAGCATAAGGAAGCAATTCTCGAACTGTTTATAGCTTTAACAATGGATTATGATGGACATGTCCAATTGCTTGAATATTCGGATAAAGCAAAAAATTCTGATGAAATTCTTGCTGTAATTGCATCTTATAGAAATCAATAAAAATTTCGGGGCATAACTAATTCATTAAATACCAAACCCTAACACCTAAAACCTTTTTTTACATGGGAATCACTCAATGGATTGCTGATAATGCTGTAATTTTTATTAGTGCCACTTCTTACCCGGGAATATTTCTGCTCATGGTTCTCGAAAGCATGGTTTTCCCTGTTCCCAGTGAAGCGGTAATGCCTTTCGCAGGTTTTCTTATTGTAAAAGGACAATTTACTTTTACAGGCGTTATCATTGCGAGCACCTTAGGAAGCATTGTCGGCTCGCTGGCCTCCTATGCGATGGGTTTTTATGGTGGAAAGCCATTCATTAAAAGGTTTGGTAAATACCTGCTCCTGGATACTCACGATCTTGAAATAACGGAACGGTTTTTTGCCAAACGGGGTGAACTAACCATTTTTATTTCACGATTTATCCCTGTTATACGTCATATGATAAGCATCCCGGCCGGCTTGGGTAAAATGAAGCTCTGGAAGTTTATTATCTACACTACAATCGGTGCCGGTATGTGGAATGCCTTTTTAACTTATGTTGGAATTAAATTAAAAGAAAACTGGGAAGTAGTGATGACATACAGCCATATTATTGATATTGTTGTTGTTGCTGTACTTGGACTCGCGTTTTTATACTATGCTTATAAGGTATATCTCAACCTTACAAAGAAAAAAACAGTTAGCTGATCATGCGCTTGTTCGGACTGATCGGATACCCGCTTTCACATTCATTTTCCGCTCAGTATTTTGCAAAGAAATTTTCTGACGGGCATATTTCAGATGCCGGTTATCACTTGTTCCCCCTGGAAGACATTTCCATTCTCCCTCAACTCATCGAACAACAGCCGGATTTAGAAGGTTTTAATATCACTATTCCTTACAAAGAGTCCATATTACCCTATCTGGATCATCTCACAGCCGAAGCTACGGACATTGGTGCGGTAAATTGTGTTAAAATTGATCGGAATCAACCCTCAGGAGTTAAACTTACAGGTTATAACACTGATATATATGGTTTCAAGGAATCGCTGGTACCGCTCTTAAAATCCTATCATCAAACGGCTCTGATACTTGGAACAGGAGGTGCCTCGAAAGCTGTGAGCTTCGCTTTAAAGCAAATGGGAATAGCTTATACCTTGGTTTCACGTTCCGGTCAAAGGGATACAACGATACATTATTCTCAGATTACGGAAAATTTGATTAACAAAAGCCTCATTATTATCAATTCCACACCCGCCGGCATGTATCCTCATACAGAATCATGTCCCGACATTCCATACCAGTTCCTGGGCAGCAAACATATATTGTTCGACCTTATTTATAATCCCGCTGAGACAAAATTCCTGAAAATGGGCCGGGAAGCTGGAGCGACTACTCTAAATGGGTTAAAAATGCTTGAATTGCAGGCAGAAAAGTCGTGGGAAATCTGGAATGAATAAAATACCGGCTTGTCGAAATTAGAATATTTAATACTGAAACCTTTTAAACCCTGCCACCATGTCAGTACTTATGCAATTTGCTATGTTCCCAACCGATAAGGGAGCAAGCGCCAGCCCTTATGTAAGCCGCGTTATCAAAATGATTCGCGACTCCGGATTACCTTATCAGTTAAGCGCAATGGGCACAATAATTGAAACTGAAACACTCGAAGAAGCACAATCCATCATCAGCAAAGCTTATTCCCTTCTACAGGAAGATTGCACCCGGGTATATTGTACCGTTGCGTTTGATATCCGTAATGGAGCAATAGGTAGGATGCAGGAAAAGATCAAATCCATTGAAGGGAAAATCGGCCCGGTGAATCATTAATTCCTTCGAATCACTTCAATTGTAAAATCTGCCGCTAGTGCAGCCAGAGCTCCGACAGCAGCCAGAACCGGTGCAATTAAAGCTCCTAGTACACCCAGCGTTACAGGAATTTCTATGTAAACTTTTCCGGTATCGTCTTTAATGATAATCCGGTTCACATTTCCTTCCTCAATAAGTTCGCGTATTTTACGCAACAGGTCTTCGCCTTTGACCTTAAATTCAGTTGATTTCATAGCCTTCTGGTTTTTATAATTGTTTGACGAAAATACCGGCTTAAGGTTACATGTTCATTCAGAGCATTTTAGGATTTGTTAATAAGGTGTTGTTCTTACATACATTCTCTCAAGTATGAAGACACGATTACTTTAGCCATCAGGACCGGATTTCATGCCCGGAATTACAACAGGGATCTGAGAACCGGTCCTGGTTCTCAAAATTCAGGACCGGTGACCAGGTTCTTTAAATGAATCCGATAAAGTATTCCACACTTAGTAAAAATGCAGATTTTGCGAATCAGGAATTCAATTTTCGGATAAGAAGCATAATTCGTACTTTTGCGTTTATGTGGCGCAACATAACACTATTTTTCATTCTTCTGAGTATGCTGACATTGGACTCGTGCAAGCGAGAACAGGTCACAAGCGGGAAAATGAATTTGACAGTCAGTATTATCCCACAAAAATACCTTGCAGATTTTATTGCAGGAGATAAGTTTGACGTTCAGGTTATGTTACCCCCGGGAGCGAACCACGAAACCTATGAACCGTCTCCCGGGGATATGGAAAAATTTTCATCTTCAAAGTTATACCTGGCCAACGGGGCTTTTGATTTTGAACTTACCTGGCTCGAAAGGTTCAGGGCCTCAAATCTCAGGATGCAGGTTATCAATACAAGCAAGGGAATAGAAATGATTGGTGGACATGTTCACGGAGATGAAAACTCTGTTGAACATAGAAACACAGGAACTGACCCTCACATATGGCTTTCAACAACCTGCATGAAAATACAGGCAAGCAATATCTGTAATGCACTGGAAAAGGTTGACTCAGTCAATGCACCAATTTACAAGAAGAATCTGCTCAGGTTTAATCGATTGGCTGATTCGGTAGATCAGGTAATCCGTTCAAAGCTGTCCGGGTTTGCGGGGAAATCAATTTTAGTCTTTCATCCGGCATTTGCTTATTTTGTTCGTGATTATAACCTTGTTCAAATCAACATTGAACAGGAAGGAAAAGAACCTTCACCTGCCAACCTGAAAGAGATTATAAAAACCGCGGAGCAAAAAGGGATAAAATCTGTTTTCATCTCAAAAGAATTTGATATCAGGAATGCAGAAGTCATCGCTCGCGAGATCGGTGGGAAAGTTGTGATTTTTGATCCGATGGCCGAAAACTGGCCGGAAAATATGATACATCTCGCTGATTTGATTGCAAAAAACTGATTATACTAAATCCATGAACGAACTCATTAAAATTAACAACGTTACAGCCGGCTACGATAACGTGATTGTGCTTCGCGATGTTTCAATAACCATTTCGGATCAGGATTTTATTGGTGTAATTGGTCCGAACGGCGGTGGGAAAACCACGCTTATCAAGCTGATACTAGGACTGATCAAGCCTTTTTCAGGGACTATTCAACGATTTGACAAACAGGAAGGCAGTTTTATCGGATATTTACCTCAACAATCACATATTGACAGAAAATTTCCGATTACGGTGCAGGATATTGTACTTTCGGGGCTCATGTCCTCCGGAAAGCCATTGAACCGGTATTCATCAACTGATAAAAAGCAAGCACTTGATCTGCTCGAACAGATGGGAATCGGTCACCTGGCCAAACGAACCGCTGCCGAGCTTTCGGGCGGACAAATGCAGCGGGTTTTTATATGCCGCGCACTTATATCATCACCAAAACTTTTAATACTCGATGAGCCGAATACTTTTGTTGACAATCGTTTTGAGCACGAAATGTACGAGTTGCTGCAGCAATTTAACAGGAAAATGGCCATTATGATCATTTCGCATGATGTAGGCACAATTTCCTATTTTGTGAAAACCATCGCCTGTGTAAATACTTACCTGCATTACCACCCTTCGAATATCATCACCGAAGCTCAACTCGCAGGGTACAACTGCCCGCTGCAGATTATCACTCACGGGGATGTTCCTCATACAGTGCTGCAAAAACACGATCATAGTCACGATTACGATCAGGAGTTCACCCCACATGTACATACCCACGAATAAAATGACTGGAATACTTTCATACGACTTTGTGATTCATGCACTCGAAGCAGCTTTTCTGGCCAGTATCACATGTGGCTTCATCGGTGCTTATATTGTGGCTCGCCGAATGGTTTTTATCAGTGGAGGAATAACACATGCTTCATTTGGAGGCATAGGTCTGGGATATTTCCTTGGTATAAATCCGATATTCGGAGCTGCCATTTTCAGCATTTTATCCGCCTTTGGAATCAGGCTGGTTTCGAAACAGACAGACATCAGGGAAGATTCGGCCATTGGGATTCTATGGTCGTTCGGAATGGCAGTAGGTATCATATTTATCTACCTCACTCCCGGTTATGCTCCCAACCTGATGTCGTACCTTTTTGGCAGTATACTTACTGTTAATTCTACCGATCTGGCAATGATGGGAATCCTTGCCGTTATTACCGTAGCAGTTTTTCTGCTTTTTTACCGGACTATTTTATTCATTTCGTTTGACGAAGAGTATGCCCGTTCGCACAACGCTCCTGTCGAGACTTTCAATTATCTTATGCTCACCCTGGTAGCCCTTGTTATTGTAATCAACATCCGGGTAGCAGGTATAATACTTGTCATCTCTTATCTCACTATTCCACAAAGTACTGCCAACCTGTTTGTTAACGATCTGAAAAAGATAATATTTATTTCGATGGTCATAAGTTTTACAGGTAGTGTAACAGGATTGATTTTATCCTATTATTGGAATATCCCTTCCGGAGCCACTATTATTTTTGTATTTGTCGTAATTTTTATAATTGCCCGCATAATTGTAAATCTACGTAATCTGAAACAGAGAAACAGTTCAATCGCCAAAAGCTAGTTTTACCCATGACTTATGTTTCTGTTACTTTCTATTCAGACTTTGCATAAGAAGTAACAAGATTTCTGACTTTAACCGTATCGCACATTCGATGTGAAAAGAAATACATTAATTTTGTTATTGCGGAGTACGAAAATGGATTGAACCAACTTTAAAACGGGGGAAAATTGTATCAGGTAATAGTTGTTTCTGACGGCACCGGGCGAACAGCCCACCAGGCGCTTAATGCCGCCCTGACCCAGTTTCCGGATGTTGACATAGATGTGATAATCCGTTCGGATGTGAATTCGCAAAGAGAGGTCAAAGAGATTGTATCTCTGGCCCGGAGATCAGGAGCATTAATTGTGCATACACTTGTAACTGATTCACTACGTGAACTTATTATCCGCGAGAGTCACTCACACAATGTGGAAACCATTGACCTGATGGGCCCCCTGCTCACGCGATTATCAAGCCGGTTTATACACTTGCCTTCGCAACAACCAGGACTTTACAATAAACTCAATAGGGACTATTTTCAGCGCATTGATGCCATGCAGTTTGCATTTAACCATGATGACGGCCAGCGCTCTGAAAACCTTACCGAAGCAGATGTTGTGTTGCTGGGCGTTTCGCGGACTTTTAAAACTCCGATCTCTATATACCTGGCATATAAAGGCTGGTTTGCTGCCAATGTTCCTATTATTATGGATCTCAATCCACCTGATGTGCTTAATAAAATTGATCCTGCCAAAGTCTTTTGTCTTACAACAACTGCCTCGCGCTTGTCAGAATTACGAAAAACGCGCCATATACGACTCGGCGGCAATGTAGGCAACTATTCCGAACCAGAATATGTGAGGCGGGAAATCAATTTTGCAAACCGCTATTATCAGATGCATACCGGATGGACGCAGGTTAATGTAACTGCCAAATCAATAGAAGAAATTGCTTCAGAAATACTGGCAATTATGGCCGGTCGTAAGGTGAACAAAGGCTAAGATTAATTACTCCCAGTAGTCTTTAAGTAACAACTTTCAAAATAATATTTTGCTAGGCGAAATGATTCCGGTTAAATGAGGTTTCATTAATCAACCCTTACCATCCGATAGTCCTGAAGTTTAGTGATTGTGATGTCCTGATTTTGAAATCCATCACCATTTTGCGAACCCCGGAAAATAAAATTATTCTGAAGTCCCTTGAGCATATAAGAAGAGAGGCACGAAATATACTTTTCACCATTCATCATTAATGAATTGAGGAAATACCAGCCTATATCGTAACCCAGGAAGGCGTACTTATCAGCCATCGGCACTGCTCCGTATTTATTGCGGAATTTCAGGATAAATTGCTGTACTGCTTCACTTTCGTAATCGATATAACTTGAAGTAACCTGGTGAAATTTCAGATTGACCAGAAACTCAGTTTCCAGATTGAGATCCTCCCAGCCATCCATCCCGATAAGAATAATATCATTGTTCTTTGAGTATGGATTCAGAAGGGAAACAAAATTCGGGACTTTGTTCTTATTATTTGAAAACAGAATTACAATATTTTTTACACCGGGCTTCAATTTCTTTGTGACCCCGGTCATCAAATCAGTTGAATAGTTTGCTTCCTGAAGTGTTCCATTGAAAGTATGAGTTGTAATTCCAGCTTTAAGCTGCATGGCGAATTCACCCGAAATCGATGAGAACTCTTTCTTATCGGCAATGACAGCAATAATATTAGAATTTGGATAATGATTGATGATAAAAGCTGATAACTTCGCAGCAATTCCGGAGCCTGAAGCCTGTGTTTTAATTACATAAGGGTTGCCTTTCACAATACTTTCCCTACGCGAAAGTGGATTTATGATCCCTATTTTATTCTTTTGGGCAAAACGTGCTGCTATATTAAAAGATGTTGCAAATATAGGGCCTATCAACAGATCCATTTTATCCATTCCTTGTTTACGCAGAGCTTGCCTTATTGTAAGTGTATCATTTAGTTTGTCTGCGTCAAGTACCTGAATGCGTGCTCTAAGTCCAGTCTTTTCAAGCGAATCGGCTGCTAACATAAACCCTGCATAGAACTGAAAGTAGTTAAAACTTTCAAAACCTGATATCTCCTGATCAATCGGAGCATCCAATGCATCTGCAGATTTACCAAGCATGAAAGGAAGCAAAAGTGCTATTTTATAGGTAGTTTTAATGTTAACAGAATCGTAACAATCACTCTTTGTCAGGGGCTGAATTATACTGTCAGGATTATACTTTAAATCCGGATTAACATTGATCTCAATTACTCGCTTCCTGATTCTTAATATCATTCCGGCCTTTAGCCCGTCAGTTAGTTGCGGATTCAGGTCAATGAGTTCGTCCATAGTAGTGTTGTAAGCTTTCGCAATACTATAAAGAGTTTCGCCGGTTTTAACTGTAATTTCACCTGAACTGGTATCCTGTCTTTGTATATTGTCTGCAGGGATGCCTTTGGCAACAGTCTTACTTGTAGATGTTTGGTTTGGGATTTTAATCTCCATTCCCTCTTGAAGGCTTACTAAACCAGGATTTGCATTAAGAATATCTTCAACAGTAAGATTAAACATTCGGGAAATGCCATACAAGGTTTCCTGTTTTTTTACAACATAGAGAGTATAATCGTGATTATCAGTTGATTTTATTTGCAAATTCTGATTCTCAATCACAGGAGTCGTGGTTTCAGGAACAACTACAACTGCTTTTTGCGGAATACGAAGAACCATATCAGCTTTCAGCCCTTTACTGATTTCAGGATTCTCAGCGTTCAACTCATCCTGTGTTACATTATAGGCTTTAGCAATACCTGTGAGCGTTTCACCCTGTTTAACAAAATGAATATAATAAGGTTTTCCTTTGTATTTTTCAATTACTGATGAGCGTTTGGTTATAACTTCCTGTGCTTTTGTATATTTTGGAATTGCAACAGCTGTAATAAAAATAAGTATTATAAACAATCGGAAACGCATGGCAATACTTGTTGATTTAGAAAATGCAGGCGGAAGTGGGTGTAAATATAATTAAAATCCAGACGACTGTTGATCACTTTTTTAAAAATACAATATCTGGACATGCTTGAACTGAAATTTTCCGGCTTTACTCCCACTCTATTGTAGCGGGTGGTTTTGAACTGATATCGTATACTACACGGTTAATGCCCTTCACTTTATTGATAATTTCGCTGGAAACTGCCGAAAGAAATTCAAACGGAAGATATGCCCAGTCTGCAGTCATTCCATCGGTGGATGTTACAGCCCTGAGTGCAACTACATTTTCATAGGTGCGTTCATCACCCATAACGCCGACTGATTGAACAGGAAGCAGCATAGTTCCAGCCTGCCATACTTTATCATACAGGCCATGATTTCTCAATCCTTTTATAAATATAGCATCTGCTTCCTGCAATATGGCTACTTTTTCGGGAGTAATATCACTCAGGATGCGGATTCCCAGCCCAGGACCAGGGAAAGGGTGCCTGCCCAGAATATTCGGATCTATCAACAACGTATTTCCAACCCGGCGTACTTCATCTTTAAACAAACTTTTAAGTGGTTCTACTACTTTCATTTTCATAAAATCAGGCAATCCGCCTACATTATGATGACTCTTTATGGTGGCCGAAGGTCCGTTTACAGAAACCGATTCAATTACATCAGGGTATATGGTACCCTGGGCGAGCCATTTCACATCTTCGATTCGATGAGCTTCCTCATCAAAAACTTCGATAAAAGTGCGCCCTATTGCTTTACGTTTTGCTTCGGGCTCAGTAATTCCTTTCAATGCATCCAGGAAACGCTTTCCGGCATTAACGCCTTTCACATTTAGTCCCATATGCTCATAGGAATCCAATACCGTCTGGAATTCATCCTTACGCAACAGACCATTATCAACAAAAATGCAATACAACCGGGTACCGATTGCCTTGTGTAAAAGCACTGCTGCTACGGTGCTGTCAACACCTCCTGAAAGACCCAGCACAACTTTATCCTTGCCAAGTTGTGATTTTAATTTCTCAACCGTTGTTTCCACGAATGCTAATGGAGTCCAGTCCTGGCCACAGCCGCAAATATCAACTATAAAGTTGCGCAATAGAATAGTACCGTCAACGCTGTGGTATACTTCGGGATGGAACTGAATTCCATAAGTAGGTTCTCCTTGTATACAAAATCCTGCAACCCCGACATCCGGAGTACTTGCCACAATCCTATAGTTATCAGGAATTTCCAGTATGGTGTCGCCATGGCTCATCCACACCTGGCCGCCATCGGACATACCTCGAACCAACTCATTCTGATGATCTATAAATGAAAGATTAGCACGCCCGTATTCCCTGGTATCGGATGGAGAAACCACGCCACCATCAGTCATCGATAAATACTGAGCGCCGTAGCAAACCCCAAGTAAGGGAATACGGCCTCTGATAGCTGTAAGATCCGGTGCCGGTGATTTTTTGTCACGCACCGAAAAAGGGCTTCCCGAAAGGATAACTCCTTTAACATGACTTCCAATCTCAGGAATACGATTAAAAGGATGAATTTCACAATATACGTTAAGTTCGCGTATACGCCTGGCAATGAGCTGTGTATACTGCGAACCAAAATCGAGGATCAGAATTGTTTCGTGCATGCCGCAAAGATAAAAAGAAAGCAAGAAACTATACTGTCAAAATGACTGTTTAGCAAAATAACCTCTCATAAAATACCTCAACTATTGAGAATTTACTTCTGAGTATAAAATTAAGAGGTTGAATTCTAGTAATCTTACAAACAGGAAATTGCAATAACAGGCATAACCGGCTTAACCCTGCAACAGGAAGCTGATGTCATCACCAGGTTGCAATTCAACCGGTTCCTTTCCTGAAATGAATAAACGCATTGACCTTTTCCCCATTAGGTTCAAAGAATTTCCATTGAGATGGAGGGCGGTTGCTTCGCGTAATCCAACCACTGTCACTTCGGTATTCAATGCCTGATATTCATTTATGCGTTGCTCCCTGGTTTCACCGCCATGTCCTTCAGGATTGGCATCAAGGTAATGTGGATTGATCTGAAAAGGAATGAGATTCAAAGTATTGAATGACGCAGGCTGAATGATTGGCATATCATTGGTGGTACATAAAGTAGGACAAGCAACATTGGAACCGGCACTCCAACCTATAAAAGGTGTGCCATTAAGCACTTTCTCCCTGATAGCATCCATAGCACCAGTTTCCTGCATCATCTGCACTAGTCGGAATGTGTTTCCTCCTCCAATTACAATGCAATTTGATTTACTGATTGCCAAAGCAGGATCGGGCATGGTATGAACAGATTCCAGCATGCATCCCCATATGCTGAAAACGGATCGCACACGGGTTGTGTAATCGTCCCATGTGTCAGTAACTCCGGCGTAAGGCACAAAAAGACAGGAATTAATCTTATTATTTCTCAGGAACTGCTTGATTATGGCCCGGGGCCAGCCTAAATATTGTTCACCTTGATTAGTTGAATTGCTTAAAAGTAAGAGTTGCATAGTAAAATGGTTTTAAATATCAAAGATAGCATTTTTAGTGAAATAATCAGGGTCCGGAATCCGGAAATTTACTCATGAGTCTGGATTCTCATTGAAATGAAGCTTGATATTCCTGCAGAATTAACCTGATATGGCAATAATACCGTTTTTTATGTATTTATGGATCATTCGATTAAATTTGCGGTCTATTTTCAAAAACATGCAGAAGGGTGTTTACAATCGCGGGGCGATTATTATGCTGTGGATCACCGCAGCTATCTGGGGTTTTGCTTTTGTTGCTCAACGAGCAGGCATGGAATTTATCGGCCCTTTTACATTCAATGGTATCCGTTTTTTGTTGGGGAGCGTTTCATTGCTTCCGCTGATAATCTGGATGAAATACAAAACAATAAAAACAAGCGGGAAACAGAAGAACATCCTGAAAGGCGGGCTGATAGCAGGATTAGTTCTATTTATCGGAGCTTCATTACAACAAGCCGGTTTGGTTTATACTACAGCCGGTAAAGCAGGTTTTATAACAGGATTTTATGTTATCCTGGTACCGCTTATGGGAATTTTTATCGGTCAGCACATTACTAAGTTACTCTGGATGGGAGCGCTTTTAGCAATGGCCGGTTTGTACCTGCTCACCATCGACGGACCGTTTGTTTTGCAAAAAGGGGATTTTCTTATATTGCTGAGTGCATTTTTCTGGGCCTTGCATGTTCAGATTATTAATAAACTGGTAGATACCCATGCAGCATTGCCACTTTCGGCCTTGCAGTTTGCTGTTTGCGGAATTCTTAGTCTTACAGCAGGCTTTATTTTCGAAACTATAACACCCGAATCCATCCTTCAGGCTATCTGGCCATTACTTTATGGGGGTCTGATGTCGGTTGGAATCGCTTATACTTTGCAGGTGGTGGCACAACAACACGTTCACCCTGCTTATGCTACAATTATTTTAAGTTTTGAAACCGTTTTTGCAGTTATCGGTGGCTGGCTCTTGCTTAACGAATTATTGAGCCTGCGCAATCTCGCGGGTTGCTTGCTGATGTTGGTTGGGATAGTCACAGTGCAGGCATGGGGATGGAGAAAATAAAACCTTTCCGAAATATTCAGACTAAAAATTAAATAGCTTCAATTTTGTTGTAAATTTGTTTCTGATAACCTTCCCGGGACAAATGGAAACTACTTTTTTTATTCCAACCCTGTTAAAGAGCTACAGACGCCTGTTCGAGTGCCTGATGTTCTATCATTAAGTATTCCATTCCTTTATTGCTTTTTTCAGGTAATTAGATTCGAGATTTCCCATTTCGGATCATTCAGTATACCTGTATTCGCATTTCACGCAAGATTTATAAAAATGTATTGCCATGTTTGAAAAAATCATCCCTCATACTTCCTCTCCTGAAAGACCTGCTGCCGCGGAGGGCAATTATTATGAGACTAAAAGTACCCGTATTGGTCCTGGTATGAACGAACGAATACAAAAACTCCGAAAACTGAGTTTTGAAACCGAACCATCCCTTTCAATTGAACGTGCTCTGCACGAAACTGCTTTCTATAAAGAAAACTCTGGCAAATACTCTATTCCTGTTCTCAGGGCTTTAAATTTCCTTGATCATTGTCAAAAGAAAACCATTTATATTGGTGAAGGTGAGATGATTGTGGGCGAACGCGGGCCAAAACCAAAATGCGTACCCACTTTCCCGGAACTCACCTGCCATAGTGTCGATGATTTCCATGTGCTGAACACCCGCGATATGCAGCGTTATACGATCAGCCAGGAAGATATTGCCAGGTATGAAAGTGAGGTAATCCCTTACTGGAAAGGCAAAACGCAACGCGAACGAATCTTCAGCCATGTACCTGTTGAATGGAAAGCAGCTTATGAAGCCGGATTATTCACAGAATTTATGGAGCAGCGTGCACCTGGGCATACTTCTCTTGATGGCAAAATTTACCTTAAAGGAATGCTGGATTTCAAAATGGAAATTAACGCAAACCTGGCTGCATTGGATTATTTAAACGACCCTGAAGCTACCGATAAACAAGAGCAATGGAAAGCCATGGATATTTCGTGTGACGCTGTAATTATTTTTGCGGAACGGCATGCGCAGTTAGCCGAAATGCTGGCATCTGACGAAAGTGATCCAAAAAGAATTGCTGAACTGAAAAAGATAGCAGAAGTGTGTCGCCGGGTTCCGGCTCATGCCCCCAGGAATTTTTGGGAAGCTATTCAAATGTATTGGTTTGTACACCTCGGAACGATAACCGAACTTAACGGCTGGGATGCCATGAACCCGGGACATTTCGACCAGCACTTAGCTCCTTTTTATCACAAAGAGATTGCTGAAGGTAATCTTACACGCGACGAGGCTAAAGAACTTATCTCCTGTTTCTGGATAAAAGTGAACAACCATCCTGCACCACCCAAAGTTGGTATTACAGCCAGGGAAAGCGGAACTTACAACGACTTTACCAATATTAATATCGGCGGAATTACAACTGATGGAACTGATGGAACCAGCGAGGTTTCATACATTATGCTGGAAGTAATTGAGGAACTTCATATTTTACAACCAGGAAATTCAGTCCATATCAGCGCTAAAACACCCGATAAGTTTCTGCATGCTGCAGCGCGTGTAATCCGTCAGGGACATGGTTATCCATCGGTTTTTAATCCTGATATCTATATTCTCGAAATGCTGCGTCAGGGTAAATCACTTCAGGATGCACGCCAAGGAGGATGCAGCGGTTGCATAGAGGTAGGTGCTTTCGGAAAAGAAGCATACCTTCTGACCGGATATCTGAATGTCCCAAAAATCTTTGAAATTACTTTAAACAATGGTATTGATCCCGTAAGCAGGAAAAAAGTCGGGATACAAAGCGGTGATCCCCGCGGATTCAAATCATACGAGGAACTGTATGAAGCATTTTTAAAACAATTGCGGTATATTGTCGATCAGAAAATGCGGGTGAGCAATTATATTGACCGCATGTTTGCAAAATATGCACCGGCGCCATTCCTTTCGGTGGTTATCGATGACTGTATTAGTAAAGGAAAAGACTACTACGATGGCGGCCCACGTTACAACACCAGCTATATTCAGTGTTGTGGATTGGGAACAGTTACAGATAGCTTAGCAGCGCTTAAAAAACATGTTTTCGATGATAAAAAATTCAGTATTGACAGGATATTGAATGCTGTGCTGAAGAACTTTGAAGGAGATGAATTGATGCGGCAAACTATTATTAACCGAACGCCATTTTTCGGCAACGACGATGATTATGCCGATTCCATTGCCGTTAAAGTATACAATGACCTGGTAAATACCATTGACAGCAAACCTAATATCAAACCGGGTGGCAAATACCATTTGAACATGCTTTCCACAACCTGTCATGTATATTTCGGCAAAGTAATGGGGGCAAGTCCAAATGGCCGTTTGGCAGGAAAATCAATATCTGATGGCACTTCACCTTCGCATGGGGCTGATACTCATGGACCTTCGGCAGTAATAAAATCCTTAGCCAAACTGGACCATGTAAAATCAGGCGGCACTTTGCTGAACCTGCGCTTCTTACCAAGCCTTATTCGAAAAGAAGAGGACATCAGGAAACTGGGACAACTGATCAGGAGTTATTTTACGCTTGGAGGTCATCATATCCAGTTTAATATGGTCGACACAGCTACTTTGCTGGCAGCACAGGCATGCCCTGAAGATTACAAGGATTTGCTGGTGCGTATGGCAGGATACAGCGATTATTTCAACGATATGAATGCCGACCTGCAGCAGGAAGTAATAGAGAGGACAGAGAATGATTCGTTTTGAAAAGGTCGGAAGACGGGAGTCCGAAGACGGAAGTTAATTCTCTTTCTTCAATCTCCGGTCTCCGGTCTTCCATCCAAATGAATTGAATCAACTAAAAAAAAAAAACGAAAATACTTACATGCCCGAAAGTCTGATATTCGACATAAAACGCTACGCCATCAACGATGGACCCGGTATCCGGGTTGTATTTTTTTTTAAGGGATGTAACCTGCATTGTACCTGGTGTCACAACCCTGAAAGCATTTCGGCCAGGGTTGAAAAAATGTATGCTCCGGCTAAATGCATCAAATGCGGAAGTTGTGTTGATACATGTCCGGAAAGTGCCATTATACTAACACCTGATGGAATTATTACCGATCCTGAACTTTGTAAAATGTGCCTGAAATGTGCAGAGGTCTGCCCAACCAAAGCCATCGAAATGTCAGGAAAAGCAATGTCGGTTTCTGAAATAATGGATATAATTGAGAAAGAGCGTATATTTTTTGACCAGTCAGGCGGTGGTGTTACCTTTTCAGGAGGCGAGCCTCTGTTGCATAAAAAAATGCTGATCGAACTGCTCGACGAATGCGGGAAAAGAGGAATTCACCGGGCTGTTGATACTGCCGGTAACGTTAGTACTGAAACGATTCTTGAAGTTGCCAGGCGAACTGATCTTTTCCTTTACGATTTAAAGATGATGGATTCAGATTTACACCTCTTTTGGACAAATACGGGTAACGAAAAAATAGTACAAAATCTTGAAGTCATCGCTGAAACAGGCGCCAATATTATTATCCGTATTCCCTTGATAGGAGGAGTTAACGATAACGATGAAAATACTGAACAAAGTGCAAAGTTTATTGCAAGCCTGGCCGGCGCTAAAAAGGAGGTACACCTCCTGCCATACCATAAAATTGCACAAAACAAATATTCCAAACTTGGCAAGACAATTGATTTTGAATCGTTTAAGGAGCCTGAAAAAGAATGGCTGGCAGCGGCGATTGCAAAGTTTGGGGAATATGGTTTAAAAGCAAGCATTGGAGGATAATGCTGATAGGTATTGGTTCATACCTGAATATAACATTCTGAAATAAAAAAAAAGCCCCCGATATGGGAGCTTTTTTTTTAGATAATTAAAAACTTAGTTTTTCATAAATTTCTGTGTCAACTTGCTGCCATCCTTACCCATGAAGGTAATGAAGTATAATCCATTGCTCAGATTTGAAGTATTGATTGTCTGGTTCCCTGTATTGCCGAACTCATAGTTACCAACTACCTTACCCAGTGTAGAAGAAATGTAGAATTTGCTGATTTCAGCAGTTGAATTGATATACAATTTGCTGCCAACGGGGTTAGGAAACATCTGGATTTTGCCAGCCAGTGAATTTTCAGGAGTTGAAGTTACAAAGCCATCAATACCCCATGTGAAAATATTATTGCAACTCCCGTTAATAGTATATGTTCTGTCAGCAGCAACAGGTTCACCGCCATTCCAGCCGGTACCCTTGAAGAATTTGAACGCAACAACTCCGTCAGGCAGATGCATATAGACGGTGTATATCATATCCCCATCTGGGTCAAACATTTCATTGTTAGGATTGGTTCCAGGCTCATTCCATGTGCCATTAGCGCCTCCTAAAGCTCCAGCGATGAATACTTGTTCACCGGGAAGAAGATTTGCACCTGTCATATCAACACTGAAAATTTGTTCAGCCGGAAGCGCTGGATTAGGATCATTGTTAACGAGAATATCATCGAAATACATCGTCATATCATCGGTAAGCGTGAGAGGATCTTCAAAGTCAGGAAGGAAAGCAATAATCGGATAGGTGCCGGTTTTTTCACTGAAATCAAACACCATATCTTCCCACTGGTTAACCAAAGTCTGGGGATTCGTACTGAAAACTTCAATGGTACCTGCTGCACCACCTTCAATCTTGAATTTTATCGGGCTGATACGAGGTTTCCATACTTTTGCATGTACATATTTGTTGGTTGTAACATCAACAGCAACCGGTAATTCCGACCAGAAACCATCCCATGGAAATCCATCTTTATCACGATTAAAATCAATAACATAATTACTGAGGTTCACACCTGATTTATCAGGATTTGCAATCAATGTCATAGTACTGTTATCATCAGCACCATTTAACATATAATTGAGCGGAATAGTCTCAAAATTTTCCATCATCTGAACAGGTGCGCTTCCAACTGCAGGATCGTTGTTAACATACATATCATCGTAATACAGAGTGATGTCTTCAGTTAATGTTAACGGAGACTCAAAATCCGGAATTAATACGATTTTTACGTACTCGCCGGTTGCAGGTGAAGTACTCATATCGAAAACCAATTCCTCCCATTGGTCTACCAGTGTCTGAGGATTCATCGAATACACATCGTTTGAATTTCCTGCACCACCTTCAACTTTAAACACAACAGGACTAATGCGAGGTTTCCAAACTTTTACGTGTACATAAGGATTTGCAGTGATGTTAATAGGCGATGTCAGGGTTGAATACCATCCGGCCCAGGGATCTCCGTCGTGTCCACGTACCATTTTGGCAACATAGAGGCTGGTATTTGCTCCGGTTGCGTCAGGATTGGGTATTACACCAATCATTCCATTAGTTCCGGCGGAAAAAATGTTCATAGAGATACTTTCAAAGTCTTCAACGATTTGTGCCATTGATAAACCAGTGAAAGTAAGCATCATAAGTAAAATGAAAGTAAATTTTTTCATAGGTTAAAGATTAAGGTTATTAATTAAGGTTAAGGATTATGGTTATTGATTATTTACTGTAACAAATATAGTTCATTTTTGATTGGAGAATAAATATTTTTTTTAATTAAATTTAGATAAAAATTATTTTTTAATTTTTTTATTGCTTTTGTCTTCAAAGTCTGATTGAGAAATTAATCCCGTCATAAGGCTATTATTATAAGAGCAGGACCTATTTTGTCCAAAATACCCTTATTTGATTTTTCTTAAAGCCCTTCGGCTCAACTAAAAAGGGATGCAGCCAGGATTAACATCTTTAATAAGTAAGAAAGAGTGATTATTTAAGATAATGTATTGTTAATAAACAGGTTATGATATTGAATCTTCTAAATATCTTAATATCTGAGCAGAATATGGGTTTAATTATTTAGCTGATTAGGAAAATAAGTTGTACACAAATTTTACTGATCATTAAAGATACTCCAAAAATTAATCAGATTGAGATATTTATTTTTTAGGATTGCAATTTCTTAAAAACAAAAAACCGCTTCTGATACAATGTATTAAAAGCGGCCAAAAAAGTGATGGTGCCCAGAACAGGACTCGAACCTGCACAGCCGTAAGGCCACTGGTCCCTGAAACCAGCGTGTCTACCAATTTCACCATCTGGGCAGATGGAACTGTTAACGTGTGATGAGTGCCCAGGACAAGACTCGAACTTGCACATCCTTAAGGACACCAGCCCCTCAAGCTGGCGTGTCTACCAATTTCACCACCTGGGCAATAGTTTTATTTAAAGAACTTAATGTAATCTGTATTTTTTCTCCATTCAGCTGGGCAATATTGCATTTCAGCCTTTACGACTGTAATCAGGATCACCTCCCGGGCTAAGCGGGTGCAAAGATAATACTTTTTCGAAATGATAAACAAAGAAAATAGAATAATTTCAATTTTAAGGAGACACAATCATAATCTCATTTTAACCGCTTGATAAGGGTACTATTTTTATATCTTTATCATTTACATATCGCATGATACTATTCAAATTGAATCAGTCTATGGTTTTTTGCATAGTTTTTCGCAAAAAATCATTCAGGTCAAACCATAATTGTTAACTTTGACATCGGCTCATAAAAACTATTACTATGTTTACCAAGGAAGATCTTAAACAACTACAAGGGCGCGGAAGCGATCCTAAAGTAGTTGAAAATCAATTAGATAATTTTAAAAAAGGATTCCCTTTTATTAACCTCGACAGACCCGCAATCGTAGGCGACGGTATTAAAGCTTTCAACCAGCGTGATGCCAAGAAGCTTTCATATTATTACGATTCCAATTCAAAACGCTACGAGGTACTCAAATTTGTCCCTGCTTCAGGAGCTGCCAGCCGCATGTTCAAGCTCTTATATGAATTTATGGAGTCGTATACCGGTTCCGGTGCAGAAATCAAACAACTCAAAACTTCACCTGAATTCAAGCTGGTGAGAGATTTCATAGAACGGATAAAAGACTTTGCTTTTTATGATAAACTTTCAGAAGCATTGCATAAAGATGATTATGATATAAACGAATGCCTCGAAAAAAACGAATATAACATAATCATCAGCTACCTGCTGAATCCTGTAGGTTTGAACTATGCAAACCTTCCAAAAGGATTGCTGCTTTTCCATTCGTACCCTGACGGTGCCCGCATGTCTATTGAAGAACATATGGTTGAAGCTGCCAACTATTGTAAAGACAAGGAAAAAAGATCGGCAATCCATTTTACCGTGTCACCAGAACATGCTGATATGTTTCTGGAAGAAATAAATCGCGTAAAAGGAAAATATGAAGATCAGTTTGATCTGAAATACGAGCTTACTTTCTCGCTTCAAAAATCTTCAACTGATACTATTGCGGTTGATATGAACAATAAGCCTATGCGTGATACCAATGGCGGACTTATATTCAGACCTGGAGGACACGGAGCTCTGATTGAGAACCTGAATGACCGTGAAAGTGAGATTATTTTTATCAAAAACATTGATAATGTTGTGCCAGACAGCATGAAACACGACACTTATCTGTATAAAAAGGTATTGGGTGGCTACCTTTTCGAATTGCAGGATGCTGTGTTCGAACATCTCGAAACGCTTGATGGTAAGCCTGATGATGAAGACCTGCGGACTATTCTGCGTTTTATTAAATCAAAACTTGGTTTTGTGGTTGATCCGGATTTCAGTTCCTGGGCCAGGGAGGATAAGATAGAATACCTTCATCATAAATTAAATCGCCCCATAAAGGTTTGCGGTATGGTTAAAAATGAAGGCGAACCCGGTGGCGGTCCATTCTGGGTTAAAGAGCCCACGGGTGAAATATCCTTGCAAATCGTGGAATCATCGCAGATTGACATGGACAATGCCGGGCAAAAAGAGATCCTGGGAAAATCCACACACTTCAATCCGGTAGACCTGGTGTGCGGGGTTCGCGATTATAAAGGTAAGGTTTTCGATCTGAGAAATTTTGTTGATCCTGCAACAGGCTTTATTTCAATAAAATCCAAAGATGGCAAGACATTAAAAGCTCAGGAACTTCCTGGCTTATGGAATGGTGCAATGGCTAACTGGATTACAGTTTTTGTTGAAATTCCGATAAGTACTTTTAACCCGGTGAAAACGGTGAATGATTTATTGAGAAAAGAGCACCAGTAGAAAGGGAAATCAGATCATATTTACTGTAAACCAGATAAATCTTGAAATATAGATTGAAAGGTTAAGCTTCCAAATTTTAAGACCTGATTTTACAACATTTAAACCCATAATTCGCTGTAGCTTGTCTTTCGGACACGGATTTTGGGGCCTGGAATTTTGAAAAGAGTCAGGATTATCCATTCTTAAGTCTAAGAATTGCATTATGGTGCCAACCTGTTAATAGTCCATACATTACCGTCGAGCAGATATTGGATCCTGTCGTGAAGCCTGCCGGGCCGGCCCTGCCAGAACTCCATGCGATCAGGCTTAAGTCGGTAACCACCCCAATGTGCCGGACGTGAAATATTTTCGTTTCCTTCCATAAACAGAAGTTTTTCACGTTCCTTCTCTAGATGATCCCGCGAGCGAATGAGTGCACTCTGTAGTGAAATTATAGCATTTATGCGACTTTCGAGCGGACGGGAATAAAAGTAGGTATCTGACTCATCGGAGTCAGTTTTACCAATAATACCTTCAATACGAACCTGTCTTTCGGTTAGCGGCCAGAAAAACGTAAGCGCCGCAGATTTATTCCCGCTTAACTGCACCCCTTTCCGGCTCAGGTAATTGGTAAAAAATACAAAACCATATTCGTCGAATGATTTTAGTAAAACCACCCGGGCTGAAGGCCTCCATTCGGCCGAAACTGTTGATAGTACCATTGCAGTTGGCTCAGGCTCTCCTGATTCCATTGCATCGCGCAACCACTCCCTGAACCAGTTTACAGGTTCAATAGGGAAATTTTCATCCCGGATTTCTCTGCTCTGATAATCTTTGCGAATGTCACGTAAATCCATAATATTCATGTCTTTGTGAAAAGGCTGACAGTTCTTTCACGAATTACAATATAAAGTTAAACAAATTAATTACAACTATGTTTTTCATAAGCAATATCAAAGTAATTGCAAAAACCCTGCGATTTTATATCTTCGCATTAAAATACAGAATTCTGTTATCTTCTCTGTTATTATGAAGTATTTCAAACTCTTTATATTTCTGGCCATTTGTTCGACTACTACAAGCTGGGGTCAGACAGTGAAGGAATTTAACCATTCTGAATATATCCGGTCTTTAAAAAAAGAACGGAAAGTGAAAGACCTGGAAATGCGCTCCGTCGATAATTCTCCTATTGAAGACAATGAGAAAGCAAATTTCAGGAAATTGAAATATTACAGGCCAAAAGTATCTTTCCGAAAAGAAGCAATGGTTGAACGTTTCGACCAGGCAACCCATTTTTTAATGAAGACTACTACTGAAAGGCTTCCTGAATACTCCCATTATGGAATTGCTACCTTCAGGCATAAGGGCAAAGAATACACCCTTACTATTTATCAGAATATTGAACTGGTAAAAAAGCCGGGATATGAAAATCACCTGTTTATTCCATTCAACGATAAAACTAATGGTGCTGAAACTTATGGTGGTGGCAGGTTTCTCGATATTACCGAAACAGGCGAAGACAAACTCATGATTGATTTCAACAAAGCATATAACCCATATTGTGCATATAATCACAAATACTCCTGCCCGATACCACCGGAAGATAATAACCTTCAACTAAAAATTAAAGCAGGAGAAAAAAAATGGCATGAATAATCCTTACTTACTTCTGTGCATCCTGAATTTGATCTCTCATTTACAAAAGCGTTTTATTGCATAATCGAATCATGACAAGAGTTGATGAAACAGCCTTCAAAAGAATAAAACTCAGGCGACTGCTGCGAAGGCCGAAATACAGGTACATGGCCGTAAACCGGATTGTTCCGCATTTACCCTGGATAGTTCTTTTTGCACTGGCTGCGTATTTATATAAAGCCCGGGTTTTTGCCGATTCAGGTTTTTATGTATCCCAGTTTATCAACAATCAGACCTTCTGGATTGAATGCCAGCGCATCGTATTAGGTATTTCACAGATTATTCCCCTTATTGGTGTCTGGATGGGTATCGAAATCAGGTATGTATTGATTCTTTATTCACTCAGCCATGTCATATTCTTCTATTTTCTCTTCCTTTTTGTGTATTACGGGTTACGCGACAGGCGATCGGGCTTACTGATAATACTTTCGCAGACCGTAGGAATCATGTACAGTTTTTTCACCCCTATGTTCGAATTGTATTATGGAGTGCCATTGCTGATCACTTTTTATGCCATCTGGCGTCTTAATTTCCGCTTTAACACTATTTATATCCTGCTTATTCTGGAAGTGCTGATCCTGCTTAGCCACCCTCTTGCATTTATGCTGTTTGTTTTTCTTCTTCTATACGACTATACCCGGCAGACTGCCAAGCCGGTTAAGTATTATGTATCAGTAATTTTGGTTTTTATAGGGGTTGCTGTATTCAAGTATTTTGTAATGTGTGATTATGAGTCGGGCAAAATGGCATGGCAATTTAATTATACTGATAACAAACAATATCTTCAACTAATCAACCCGGCATATTATAAAGTACTCGGAATGTTTATGTTACGGTATTACTCTGAAATACTCGTGGCTCTTATCCTGGTTATTTATATGCTCATCCTCAGAAGACAGTGGTTCAGGTTGCTGATCGTAGCCGGAACCTTCTTTATGTATGTGTTCCTGGTAAACTCAGCCTATACAGTTTCGCCTTCACGATACATGGAGCAGGTTATGTTTCCCTTCGTACCAATTGTTTTTATTCCTCTGATCTACGGGTTTCCGACAGCAGGCAGGCAAGGGCTGCTGAACATATCAATATTAATCGTTTCGGCTCTTATTGCATACCGCTTAGCCGTTATTTATTATGGCAGCGAAATTTTTGTGAAACGCATCGCCCAGATGGAACAACTGATTGAAGTTGCGCGACAGAAAGGCGGAAGTAAGTTTATTGTATCGCAGGATGTTATTGACCATGGGTACACCCAGCTGAACTGGTCATACCCTATTGAAACCATGCTTCTGAGTGCTATTGACGGAAATGACATTTCAGTCACCATTGCTCCGGAGGAAGATCTGTATTTCGATAATAACAACAATAAAATTGCCGCTAACCAGTTTATATTCCGGAAATGGGAACTCAAAGATCAGAGTTGGCTCAATATAAAGTATTTTCATCTCGATATTGGCCCTTACCGCACCATTAATGATACCACTCCGAATACAAATATCAATTACACAGCCAACAACCTGCGCATAACTATTGATGCAAAAAAAATCTATCCCGCCCTGGACACAGTATGGATACCTGTTACAATTATGAACCATGGTGATACCCCTGTCTACTCAGGAAAAAACAACAAGGTATTCCTATCCTACTTCTGGGTCGAAAACAATGAGGTTTTAAACTGGAATGAAATAAGGACTCCTCTGCAGGCAGATATTATCGGCACATTAATACAGGATGTAAGAGTAGCAGTGCCCAGGAATAAAGGAAAGCTGCAACTTAAGATTGATATTATTGCAAATGAAAACTGGCTGGGATTATATAGCCAGGAGGAAGTATTGGTATATTAATTGTACAAGGTTTAATAAAATTTAATCGAATTAAAGCTTAACTTGGTTAACGGAAATGAAAAAAATAGTTGTTTTACTTATTGCACTGTATTTCAGCATTGGCTTACAGGCTGCTGACAGAGGATTCAAAATTACTGTAAAACTTTCAGGATCAACGGATACTTCTTTGTTGCTTGCACATTATTATGGCAGCAAACAATACCTCGATGATACTGCTTATCGTAATAAGCAAGGGCTGTTTGTTTTCGAAGGTAAGGAAAAACTCAAAGATGGAATGTATATTGTTGCAGGTGAAAGCAAAAGCAAGTATTTCGATTTTTTCCTTACAGGAAACCAGCAAATTGAATTTGCATGTGATCCTTCAAATGTGATAAATACCATGCAGGTTAAAGGATCGGATGATAATAAAGCTTTTTATGCGTATATTAAATACCTGGGAAGTAAACAGGCTGAAATTGAACCTTTGAATAATTGGATGAGAGTAAATAATAAACGGGCTGACTCAACCGAAATAGTCAAAAGCCGTATTGAAGCTATTGATAAAGAAGCTAAAGCATATATCAAAAACTTTTACAGTTCATATCCGGATTACCTTTCTGCAAATTTTGTAAAAGCAAGCAATGAACCGGATTACCTTCAATACATAACGGAGGCTGACGGTAAAATTGACTCTGCACGAATTTACCCCACATACAAGGCTCACTTTTTCGATAATTTTACTTTCAGTGATCCGAGATTGATTTACACGCCGGTTTTTGCCCAAAAAGTTGATTTCTATTTTGAAAAACTGGTAGTTCCTGTGCTGGATTCATTACAGTCGGATATTGACAGGGTTATGACCCTTGCGGCAATAAACAAGGAAATGCAAACCTATATGGCCTGGTTCCTTTCACTTAAGTATGAAACTTCACAGGTGATGGGGCATGATGCTTTATTTGTATACATTGTGCGAAAATACCTGGAGACGGGCAAAGTCGACTGGGAGTATCCTGAAGTGAAAGATAATATACTTAAACGTGTAAATACGCTGGAACCCTTACTCCTCGGAAAACCTGCTCCGAATTTAATCCTGCTCGACACCATGAATATTGCGCATTCGCTGGTAGCAACCAAAGCAAAATATACCCTGTTGTTCTTCTGGGAAAGCACCTGCGGACACTGTCAGCAGGAAATGCCCAAAGTGCTGAAGTTTTATGAGGAATTCCACAACAAATATAACCTGGAGATATATGGTGTAAGCACTGATACATCCCTGGTGAAATGGAAGGCCTATATTCAAAAAAACAAAATGTCGTGGATCAACGTAAACGGTCATCTGAGCCTGAGCGGAAACTATCATACCCTTTATGATATCCGCAGTACGCCTATTATGTACCTGCTCGATGAGGATAAAAAAATCCTGACCAAATTTCTTTTGATTGATGATATCAGTAATGTCATCACAAAACGTGAGGAGGCATTCGAAAAGAGCAAACCAGAAAAAACACCTTAACAACAAACACCTGGATATCAATCTGTTATTCCCGGGTTTCTTAA
Source organism: Bacteroidales bacterium (assembly GCA_038204995.1). Lineage (GTDB taxonomy): Bacteria > Bacteroidota > Bacteroidia > Bacteroidales > UBA4417 > UBA4417. The sequence goes on from JBBRCH010000004.1 coordinate 39,115, forward strand.
AATCCGGAACCCTAGCTACCTCCAGATATTTGTCAAATCACATATAATGATTCATTTAAATGTCGAGTAATAGAAACATTTGGATTACAGGAGCATCATCAGGCATTGGTGAAGCGTTGGCTATGCAATGGGCATCATCCGGCACAAGGCTGATACTTTCAGGGCGCAACAAAGAACAACTTGAAAGGGTGGCCGGAAATTGCAAACAAAAGGGTGCTGAGGTACATATTATCCCTTTCGATCTCACCAGGATAACAGAAATTACTGATACTGTGAAGAAAGTTCAAACCCTGGTTTCGAAAATTGATATTCTGGTTAATAACGGCGGAATCAGCCAGAGGTCCCTCATCATTGACACGACGCCTGAAGTTTCGCGACGGATTATGGAAACTGATTTCTGGGGGCATGCTGAACTTTCACGTCAATTGCTTCCTTTCATGATAAAAACAGGCGGCGGGACTATAGTAGTCATCAGCAGCCTGTCGGGCTTGTTCGGGTTTCCGCAACGTTCCGCGTACTGTGCTGCAAAGCATGCTCTTCATGGTTTTTTTGAAACTCTAAGGCTCGAACATCTTAAGGACAATATTAAAGTTACTATGGTATGCCCCGGAAGAATCAAGACCAACATATCATACCATGCTCTTACCTCAACGGGAGAGGAACATGGAAAAATGGATAAAGGACAGGAAAATGGCGTAACAGCCGGGAAATGCGCAACTAAAATTGATAAAGCTGTAAAAAAGCATCAGAAACAAGTCATTATTGGAAAAACGGATGCCATAATGCCTTATCTGAAACGCTTCACCCCCTGGTTGTTTTATCGTATTGCATCGAGGATTGATCCTCTAGCTTAAATGGATATGGAACTGCTGCTTGCTTCAACTGACTAAGCAGTATGCCTCATTGTCCGGTAAACAATGACTACTCATTTGAACAAACAAAGTATGGACAGATCTCCCGGCGACCAGAACTTCAGAACCTGAAACGCCCGAACATTGATACTTTATAAATTATAAAAATTCAAAATCATGCATGGAATTGTAGTAAGCGGAATACAGCAACTTGGTATAGGCGTGCAGAATGTTGCTGAAGCATGGAAATGGTATCGTAAATACCTCGGAATGGATATTAAAGTTTTTGAAGAAAGTGCTACCGCTTCCCTTATGTTGCCTTATACCGGTGGTTTGCCTCAGAATCGCCATGCTGTACTTGCGCTGAACCTGAGTGGTGGCGGCGGATTTGAAATATGGCAATATACTGACAGGGTTCCGCAGGCTCCTGCGTTTGTCCCTTCTTTAGGTGATCTGGGCATATTTGCCGCAAAAATCAAAGCTCGCGATGTTTACAAAACACATGCTCACTTTACCGATGAGAAACTGAATGTGAGTAAAGTCAATACAGATCCTGACGGCCGTTCCCATTTCTTTCTGACCGATCCGTTCAACAATATTTTCCAGGTTATTGAATCCAAAAACTGGTTCGTCAATGAGAAAAAGCTTACCGGATCAGTTTATGGAGTAGTGATTGGTGTCACTGATATTGATAAGTCGGTAAAAGTGTATTCCGACATTCTCGGGTACGATCAGGTTGTATTTGATACAACATCCACTTTCCCTGACCTAGCTTTCCTGAACGGCGGTGACGCTACCTTCAGGAGAGCGCTTCTCAAAAACAGTAAACCACGGCTGGGAGCCTTTGGAAAATTATTTGGCGAAAGTGAAATTGAACTGGTTCAGGTCGAAGGCCGCACACCACGAAAAATATATGAAGGACGATTCTGGGGTGATTTGGGCTTTATTCATCTCTGTTTTGATATTCAGGGTATGGAAGCATTAAATGCAACCTGCGCCAGGCGCGGGTTCCCTTTCACGGTTGATAGTTTCGCAAATCACCATGGAAACAGTTTCGATATGGGCGAGGCAGCCGGACATTTCTCATACATCGAAGATCCGGACGGCACACTGATCGAATTTGTTGAAACACATAAGGTCCCAATCTATAAAAAGCTTGGATGGTATCTAAACCTCCGTAAACGAAACCCGGCTAAACATCTTCCCGACTGGATAGTAAAACTGATGGGAATGGGGAGAGTGAAAGACTGATAATGTTCAGTTAGTTTGCTTACTAAAATTTTACCCTAAGAAAAGGATTTTACAATAGCATTTTACAATTAATGATCTTTGATTTACAAATCGTTGCAGGTTTATATCAAAAGAAATCGTTCCTCCCTGATCAGAAATCAGGTAGAAATTTAGGTTCTGATTATTTATCCTGATTACTTTCCTTCCATATTCTTCCATCCTGGGTAATATGCCAGGTAGTTTTTTCTGCTTTTCCCGGGAATATAGCTTCATACATCGTAAAAGTCATTTTTATAGCAGGTTCAAATGGTATTCCATTTAATTTATAAGTGTTAAGTCCCAGGGATTTGAAATTTGAAGTATATGAACTGTTTTTCTCAAAATATGCATTCTCCCGGTAATAAAGCATTCTGAGAGCCCATTTCACACTATTATCCGGATCGGGATCATATTCATCCATACCTTCTCCTGCAATTTTTTCCGAAAACTGCAAAAAGCCCCAGGTCTCGGGCTGATGCATGGCAACAACACCCTGCGGTGACCAAACCCAGTTGTTTTCCGGCAAAAGTTTCTCTTTGCCCTCAATCAAGTGAGTGCGTTTTATATATTTCCCATCAATGATGTCTACCTGCCATTCAACACGTGAAAAATTAATACGGTATTGCTCTCCCTGTAAAGGAATCTTGCTTGTTGAACTCAATTCAGTAAGAGCATCCAATGGAATGGCAATTTCAATCGTCCAGCCTTTATCCGTATCTTTCGGATTGTTGATGGTTCCTTCCACATAAACCGCCGACTTAATGCCGTTATAGTTCCAGTTATCGATGGCCACATTCTGTTTCACATCGTCACGGTAAGGTTTAAGTAAAAGGAGATCCCACTGGGTATTGAAGGCGTTCATTTCATATTCAATATAATTATGTGTGTCGCCGTCAGGATCTATAAATACCTCGAAATCATTGTCGTAAAAAATCACACTTTCACGTTGGGTCAAGGTTGCCCACACATTTGGTTCTTCAAGTTCAGCAGCTATGTAAAGGAAGTTATCATCCCACAGCATTTTCATCCTTGTTTTATATTCCGGCCCGGGTTTCAGACTGCCTTCTATATCTCCGAAATATTCGCTCCAGGCTGCAAAGTGCCAGTCTTTCTCTGTTAACAATCCATCAATTGTGAGAGGAGATGAAGCACGATAACATAGGTAATGAGGCGGATTTAACGGAATACGTGGCTCCTGTGCAAATGTGGGAATACCAAACACAATCGTGATCCACAAAACGATGATTCTGACACTAAATTTCATTTTATTAAAGATTAAATCTTCCGGTAATGTCATTAGAACTGTATTTCCTTATCAAAGGAACAAAAATAATTCAATTTAAACACTTTATAAATAAATTTAAAAAGAGTGTATTTTTACGGCTTCATTTGCAAAAAACGTTTACTTTTATTCCATACTATTTCACATCATGTTATGAGGAAAACTGCTCTGCTACTGCTTATTTCAATAGCTTTATCCCGGATAACCTCCGCTCAGAAAGCGCCCTTTGAGTATGTAAACACTTTTATCGGTACCGGTGGCCATGGCCATACTTATCCAGGTGCTACCATGCCTTTCGGAATGGTGCAACTCAGTCCGGATACCAGGATCGAGGGCTGGGATGGATGCGGAGGTTATCACTTCGATGATAATTATATTTTTGGTTTCTCGCATACACATCTTAACGGAACCGGTGTTCCCGATCTGTGTGATATCCTTTTTATGCCTACAACAGGCGAAACACGCTGGAACAATGGTTCAGACGGAATGCCTGGATATGGATCTCATTTTAATCATAACAGTGAAAGTTCTGAACCGGGCTATTATAAAGTATGGCTCGAGGATTATAAAATTACAGCCGAATTAACAGCTAACACGCGCGCCGGCATGCATTGTTATACTTTTCCTGCCGGAATGGAGTCGAATATACTGGTTGACCTATTTCACAGGGATGAAGTGCTGGAATCATCAATCAAGGTAATCAGTGATACCCAGATTGAAGGACTGCGACGCTCAGGATCGTGGGCCGCAAATCAGTATGTGTACTTTGTGGCGGAATTCTCAAAACCGTTTACATCCTTCGAAATAGCTGTCGGAAACAAAACCATTCCTGGCATTAAATCAGCTGAGAACGAGAAGAATATCAAAGCAATTTTTCACTTTACAACTGCAGAAAGTGAAAAAATCTTTGTTAAAGTTGGACTTTCGGCAGTAAGCGAAAATGGAGCACGACTGAATTTGAATAAGGAAATTCCGGCCTGGGATTTTGCTAAAGTCCGTGACAATGCCAGATCAGCCTGGAATAAGGAACTTTCGAAAATCGAAGTGGAAGGTGGTACAGACGAGCAAAAAACTGTTTTCTACACAGCGCTTTACCATACCATGGTGAATCCCAATACATACATGGATGTGGATGGAAGCTATCGCGGTCGCGATCTGAAAGTGCATAAAGATAATTCGTTTACCAACTATACCGTTTTTTCTCTCTGGGATACATACAGGGCTTTTCATCCTTTGATGACCATCATCGATCAGAAACGAACGCTTGATTATATTAAAACCTTCCTTGTTCAATATGACCAGGGAGGATTACTTCCGGTTTGGGAACTTGACGCCAACGAAACTTTCTGTATGATAGGATATCATTCAGTGCCTGTAATCGTTGATGCCTATTTGAAAGGCATTAAAGGTTTTGACACAGGTAAAGCAATGGAAGCGATGCGAAAAAGTGCAACCCGCCAGGGGAATGTGGGTTTAAAAGCACTGGATGAGAATGGTTTTATTTCTACAGAGGATGAATCGGAGAGCGTTTCGAAAACCCTGGAATATGCCTATGACGATTGGTGCATTGCTCAGTATGCAAAATCGATTGGCAGAAACGATGAGTATACCTATTTTATAAAACGTGGACAGAACTATAAAAACCTGTTTGATGCTTCAACCGGATTTATGCGCGCCAGGACCAATGGAGGCTGGTTTAGTCCTTTCGATCCGTTTGAGGTAAATTTTAATTATACCGAAGCTAATTCATGGCAATATAGTTTTTCAGTTGTTCAGGATATGAACGGCTTTATACAATTGCAGGGAGGAAAAGAAAATCTTGCTAAAAAACTGGATGAGATTTTTACCGTATCGTCCTCAACTTCAGGCCGCGAACAGAGCGATATAACAGGACTTATTGGTCAATACGCTCACGGAAATGAACCAAGTCACCATATTGCATACCTGTACCCGTTTGTGGGCCAACCATGGAAAACACAGGAGCGTGTTCACCAGATACTGAATACTTTATACCATAACAATCCTGACGGGCTTGCAGGTAATGAAGATTGTGGTCAGATGTCGGCCTGGGCTGTAATGAGCGCTCTTGGATTTTATCCTGTTACCCCGGGAACTGATTATTATGTGATCGGCACACCCTGGTTCAGTAAGGTCACCATTAACCTTGAAAACGGGAACAAGTTTGTTATAAACGCGAAAGATATTTCGGAGGAAAACTATTACATAACTTCGGCAGAACTCAATGGGAAAAAATATGATGCTTCATTTCTGAAACATGATGATATTATGAAAGGTGGTGAGCTTACATATACCATGAGCGGCAAACCCAATAAAAGATGGGGTATTGGAGTTGGGGATGAACCTGTCACTGCTATATCCGACAACCTGATTGTTCCTGTACCCGCCATCGCCGATGCAGCAAAATCATTTAAGAATAAGAAAGAGATATCTATCAGCGGCCCGGCAGGCACTGTAATTTCTTATATATTAACCAGTGATAACGAGAGTGCATTAACACAAACTTACCAGGCTCCTTTTACAATTGATCGTACATATAAACTGAGGTTCAACGCTGAGATGGGAGGAAAACCGAGTAAATGGGTGCAGTCGGAATTCATTAAAATGAATGATGACAGGGATATTAAGCTAACTTATCCACCTGCAAATCAATACTCCGGCGGCGGGGCCAATAACCTGATTGACGGGATCCGTTGTCCGGCTGATTTCAAGGTAGCTGGCTGGCTGGGTTTTGAGAAAGTTAACCTTGAAGCAATAATTGATTTGCGTGAATCAAAATCAATAACCACATTTGGCGGTGGGTTCCTCCAGGATATTAATTCATGGATATTTATGCCTGATCAAATTGAGTTTTTTGTTTCCGGAAACGGATCAGATTACCGGAGCGTCGGGGTAATAAAAAATGATATACCGCAGGATAAGGAAGGTACAATACTTAAAACATTTGATATGAGAATGCCTGCAGAATTGGTAAGGTATGTTAAAATGATAGCTACGAGTATCGGAAACTGCCCTCCGGGCCATAAAGGCAATGGCGGACCTGCCTGGATGTTTGCGGATGAGATTATTATTAAATGATTTGATTGTGATTTAGAAGATTGTGGGTCATTAACTTTTAAGTGCATAGTACTCGGTGAGTAGTGCTTAGGAATGACTGCATAATAAAATTGATTTGAAAAACATACTTAATGCCAAATCCACATTGCAAACCACCAGGCACCATGCGCTATGCACCGAGCACCTTTTTTTTTTGCACTGGTATTTTGTAATTTCTGACCTACATTACTCTAAAACAGAACCAATGATTTTAAACCCCTTCACGGCTTTAATACCCACACAGGCTTTGATGTTTGTGGATATCATCGCTTTTTTTTGAATTTAATCTGTATTTTAAAAAGATATGCATAAAAAAATCAGAATTTCGGGCTTCTCAATTAAAATTTCGATCAGAATTTCGATTCTTCTGATCCTAATATGCTTTTCTGGTACAATCACCAAAGCACAACTGATAAAAAACATCAGTACTCTTGCCGATATGGAGATCATGCTTCAAAAGCAGCATCAAATGGCAAGTGGCCGGGAAAAGCAGCTTTTTGAAGTATTTCAAGGTCCCTTAACCCATGACGAAAAAGATGCTCTGGAATATTTGTATGCTTATTTGCCTTTGTCCGACATGGCCGATTATAACGGGGAATTCTTTCTGAAACAGGTTAAGTCAGCACTGAAGGCACGAAATGAAATGATCTGGGGCAAAAATGTTCCTGAAGATGTCTTCCTGCATTTTGTACTTCCGTTGCGGGTCAATAACGAAAACCTGGATCTTTTCAGAGTGGAGATGTATGACGAAATTAAGGGTCGTATTACAGGAATGAACATGCATGATGCGGCTTTGGAAGTTAACCACTGGTGCCATGAAAAGATGACCTACCGTGGCACCGACGAACGGACAAGTTCGCCGCTTGCGTCATTAAAAACATCATTCGGACGTTGCGGAGAAGAATCAACATTTACAGTAACGGCAATGCGAACTGTTGGGATTCCGGCACGGCAGGTTTATACTCCGCGATGGGCACATACTGATGATAACCATGCCTGGGTCGAAGTATGGGTTGATGGGAAATGGTATTTCCTTGGAGCCTGCGAACCTGAACCTGAACTTAATATGGGCTGGTTTTCAGAACCGGCACGCCGCGCTATGCTTGTGCACACACGTGCTTACGGTGCATATAGTGGGAATGAAGTTCTTATCGATAAACAGGAACGCTTTGCTGAACTCAACCTGATTCAAAACTACGCAACAGCAAAAAGTATTTATGTAAAAGTAGTTACAAGCGATAACAGGCCCGTAAAAGACGCAAGCGTAGAATATCAACTTTACAACTATGCGGAATTTTATCCAATAGCGAAAGGAACTACTGACACAAATGGAGTAAATTCAATTATTACAGGGCTTGGAGACTTGCTGATCTGGGTTTACGAGGGAGAAAAATGGGGCTATAAAAAAATTTCGGTTGATAAAATGGATTCGGTTACAGTAGTAATAACGGATGCTCATCCAAATAAGTTTTCAGAAACATTTGATCTTAATCCTCCCGTTGAAAAGAGTCCGCTTCTATCAAAAGTAACACAGAAACAAATCGATGAAAATATTGTGAAACTTCATCAGGAAGATTCTATACGAACACTCTATATGGGTACATTCAGAGATTCGGCATGGGTTGCATCATTTGCAATACAGCAGGGCTTACCAGCGGATAAACTTATGCCTATTTTCAATGAAAGCTATGGCAACTGGAAGGAAATAGCTGATTTTATTTCAGGAACTGAATCCTTCAGGAAACCATGGACTTTGTATTTACTCGAATCAATTTCAGAAAAAGATATCAGGGATACCAAAGCCGTGATTCTGACTGACCATGTCTCATATTCACTAAAATACGAGGCGGCATCAAATGCTCCGGATTCTGCATTTTTTGCACGATACGTAATGAATGGCCGCATTGCGAATGAAATGATGCTTCCATGGCGTGCGTTTCTGCAACAAAAGTTTGGTGCTGATTTTTCGGACAAGCTTAATTCCGATGTGAATGTACTAGTTGAATGGATAAAATCAAATATAAAAATCGATAATATTTCTAACCTGCATTCACGTGCTCCGCTTTCACCTCGTGGAGTTTATGAGTTAAAAGTTTCCGATAAGCGTTCGCGCGATATCTTTTTTGTGGCTGTTTGCCGTAGCCTTGGTCAGGCTGCCCGTATTAACCCGGAAACCGGTTTCCCACAACACTATAGCGGTAAAGAATGGCATAACATTGTTTTTGAACCGATAAAAGAAAATATCACTAAAAAAGGATTTATCTATTTTACGAATCACAATGAATCAACCGATCCTAAATATGCAATCAACTTTACAATAGCACGTTACGACGGAGGAACTTACCATACCATTGAATTCGAATACAGCAGAAAACTCAGCGCATTCGACAAAAGAACAGAAGTTGAAGCCGGCAAATACCTGCTTGTAACAGGCAACAGGCAATCGGACGGAAGTGTGCTTTCATCCGTCACTTTTTTCGAAGTCCCGGCAGAAGTAACTACTGAGGTAAAAGTGGAAATCAGGCAGAACTATACTCCCGCGGTACCCTGGGCAAAAATCAATACTTCCGCATACAAATTCAGGCAATATGATTCCCATGAAAATATAGCACTCAACAATTTAGCTGCTCAAAAGGGGGCAATCCTGATCTGGATTGATCCGGATAAAGAACCGTCAAAACATGTAATAGCTGATATTCAGGAGGTTAAGGGGCTGATTGAAAAGTGGGGAGGCGGAATGATGTTCCTTTTCACAACCGACAAAGTCAGCCGGGCATTCAATCGATCCAATTTCAAAGGATTACCTTCACAAACAAAATTTGCCTATGATAGTCAGTCTGAAATGCTGACTGCAATCGGACGTTTACGCAGCACAAAATGCAGTGACAATCTTCCGGTAATTGTGATTACCAATAAGAAAGGGAACCTGATTTATTATTCCGAAGGATATAAAATAGGTATCGGCGATCAGATTGCCAAGGCGATTGCTCCCTTAAAGTAGGCTAAAAGTGAATTAATACCAATCTGAATTTTAAAACCGCCTTTGGCCTTTTATAAAATTCTTCAGTGGTAAATACCGATCAGAAATTCGTTTAGTTCAATATTGGACTCTTAGGAATTTCATATCGGTATAATACAAATACCAGCTATTCTAAAGCGTGGAGAGCAAACAAGTGCGCTCAGGTAAAGTCAGATTACCGGTAAAACCTTCTTTTTCACAAAATTTTTATAATTTAACGCATCGAAACTCCAACAAAATTGAGAATTAAATCTATCAGCATGAAAAATATCAAGCCCGGCTTTGCTCTCAGAGCACTAATCTTTACCATGATAATAATGACCACGGCATTCCATCTATCAGCCACTGAAATTGTAGTAACATCGCCGGATGGCAAAGCTGTAATAAGGCTCGGGTATTCAAATGGCCTGATGATTTCTGTTGACTACAACAATAAACAGGTAATGGCACCTTCACCGGTTTCGATGAGTATAAGTGAATATCCTGAAGCTTTTATAAATCCGGTTCGAAAGAAGGTGATCAGACATAGGATTAACGATGAAATCATTCCGGCTGTAGCCGAAAAACGCAGCCATATACCCGAATCATACAACGAAAAAGAAGTCTGGTTCAAAGGCAGGTATGGAATTATACTACGTGCTTACAATGATGGTGTAGCCTGGAGATTTTTCACCCGGTTTCCCGGCAGGATAACTGTAAATAATGAACTTGTAACTTTACATATGGCTGCAGGCGACTCTGTTTATTACGGCGACGAGGACAATTTCGTATCACATTCCGAGAGATTTTACACCTGCCGGCAGGCCGGTTCGGTTAAAAGCAACCAAATGGGCATTTTACCGGCAGTGTTCCGCAAAGAAAACGGCATGATTGCAGCCTTTACCGAAGCTGATCTGCTGGATTATCCGGGACTTTACATGCTCGGTTCCGACAAGGCCGACGGTTCATTTTCCGGAACATTTCCAAAAGTAGTGGACCAGATGAAACCAACTAATGACAGGGACTATGGCATCGTAAGCCGGAAAGATTATATTGCCCGTACCAGGGGTACCCGCGATTTCCCGTGGCGGGCATTCGGTCTTGCAGAGAATGAAGCCCGTCTATTTGAAAATGATCTGGCCTACAGGCTGGGAAGTCCTTGCCGACTTGAAGAAACCTCCTGGATCAAGCCAGGTAAAGTTGCCTGGGACTGGTGGAATAACTGGAATATTTCCGGCGTTCCATTCCGGGCAGGAATTAATACCGATACCTACAAGTATTATATTGACTTTGCATCATCCAACAAACTGGAATATGTCATTTTCGATGAAGGGTGGTCAAACCCCGGGGACCTTGAAAAAATAAATCCTGAAATGGATATGGATGCACTGTTTGCTTATTCAAAACAGAAAAATGTCGGAATCATCTTATGGGTTACCGGCAGGGCACTTGAAGAAAAATTCGAATCATCATTTGCAAAATTCAGCAGATGGGGTTGTGTGGGTTTGAAAGTGGATTTCCTTTGCCGCGACGATCAGGCTATGGTTAATTTTTATGAAAAAGTTGCTGCAACCGCCTCAAAATATCGTATGCTGGTTGATTTTCACGGTGCATACAAACCTACAGGATTAAGCCGAACCTTTCCGAATGTACTAACACGCGAGGGAGTAAAAGGCCTCGAAAATGTAAAATGGTCAAAAGATATTACTCCGGCTCACGATTGCACTTTGCCTTTTACCCGTATGTTCGCAGGTGCCATGGATTATACTCCGGGTGCTATGCACAACGAAAATGCCGAAACATTCACCATTAATTACACTGAACCAATGAGTATGGGTACCAGGTGCCACGAACTGGCAAAATATGTTGTCTATGAAAGTCCTCTTCAGATGCTGTGCGACAATCCAACCAGTTACCTAAAAGAGCCTGAATGTCTTTCATTTCTTGCTGAAGTGCCTGTAACCTGGGATGAAACCAGGTGCATTAATGCTTCAATCAGTCATTTTGTAACCGTTGCCCGGAAACAGGGAAACGATTGGTATGTAGGATCAATGACTGATTTCACAGCTCGTAATTTCGATGTGCCACTCACTTTTCTGGATGAAGGACAATATTCTGTGACTACTTTCAGTGATGGGAAAAATGCTGATCGCCGGGCTGAGGATTACAGATGTGAAACATTTACTGTAACAAAAAATAACATTCTCAATCTGAAACTGGCTCCCGGCGGAGGTTTTGCATGCAGGATCACAAAATTATAGGCAGTATTCATCCAGTCTGAATTCAGAGTTATGCAGATATAGTATGTTTCTGCAATTGTTTCACAAACACTACATTCGCTTCTGAAAATAATCCAACATTTCGAGAGAAATACTAGTGCAATATGTTACTTTTACAGGCTTTTTCAAAGAGGTAGCCTTTCAAAAAGCTGTTAATAATTCTTTTTCGAAAGAATGTGATTTTAAATCATATTTTTCCTAAACTTGTCCGTCATTTGCCGGAATTAAATCCAAAATAAAAATGCCGTTAGTAACCGATAGTCATCTCAAAACTTTTGTGGAAGCAGCCCATCGCATTGGCACACATCAATTACTGCTTTGCAGCAGCGGTAACCTGTCATGGCGCCTTAACGATGAAATAATGCTGATTTCTGAAACAGGTTCCTGGCTTCCATACCTCAGTAAGGACCAGGTGAGTGTAAGCCGCCTCTCAGACGGAATGATCGTCAACAACGTGAACCCATCGATGGACAGCGGATTTCATTTTGGAATTATGCGACAGCGTAAGGATGTAAATGTGATCCTGCATTTCCAGTCGCTTTATGGAACCACACTTGCCTGCTTGCCCGATCCGCCTACAAATTTTAACGTTATCAATGAGATTCCGGTTTTTGTTGGAAATATTGATATGCTTCCCTATATATGTCCTGGCTCGCCGGAATTAGGCATAAAGGTGACGGAATCCATGAAAACGCACGATCTGGTTTTATTGCGCAATCACGGACAGGTAGTTGTTGGTAAAAGTTTCGATGACGTTATACAAAAAGCACTGTTCTTTGAGTTAGCCTGCGGTATTATTATGCGAAGCCGCGATCAGGCTGTTCGCCTTACCGAAGAACAAATATGTGAGACGGATAAATATATGAAGAGGTTTCCCGTTACATAATAAATTCTCCGTTTAAACCGATCCGGGAAACAGGGCAAAAGCATGACTTTTTCTTACCTGATAAGAGGTCGAAACATCAAAGTTTATACTTCGCCCTGTTAAGTTTTGAGGATTGCGGAACATTAATGGGGCAGCTAAAAATGAACTGTTTGTATTATCAGGCAAATTTCTTCGAAATCTGAATTTCACATTTTCGGTTAAAAAAGACATCTGTACTTATTATAAAGCCAAAATAAACTTTACATTTAACAAGATGTAATACTTCATAAATCAAACATATGGGTATCGAAAACCAACTTGTTCTGGGAAGCATTATCGGATTAAAGAAGGAATTTGAAGAACAGTATATCACACTACACCAGCATACATTCCCGGAAGTTCTGGACCGTATAAAACATTCAAATATCAGCGATTATTCTATCTTCCTGCAAAATGGTGTTCTTTTTAGCCATCTGGTTTATACAGGCTCCAACTATGATGCAGATATCACAGCCATCGGAACAGATAAAACCACACGTGAATGGTGGAAACTTACCGATCCCATGCAGCAGCCGCTTGATATTCGTAAAGATCATGAGTGGTGGGCGCAAATTGAGCTATGGCATAATTCAGGTTATACTATTTCCGGTAACAAAACTTTTGTGCGCCGGGCATACACTGTCGCCGCTTCACTCGACCTGAGTGATATAGATTCTGATCAGTTATTAGGAGATATTGTTAATTGGAGAACAAAGTATGATTTGAGATGCCTGAGAATTTTCAATGGCGATCAAAAAATATTTATCTATCTTGAAGCTGCAACATCTTCAGACTTGACAGAACTACCTGAAATGATCGGCAAGGCATTAAAAACAAATGTTCTACCCGAAGTAATGTCCGAGGTTTTCCATACAGAAAATAACAATTCCGTTAAATCCATTCCTAAAAAAAAAGTTTTTGTTACCGGTTGCTTCGACCTGCTGCATAGCGGGCACATTGCATTTCTGCAGGAGGCCGCTACGTATGGTGACCTTCACGTAAGCATAGGTTCCGACGAAAATGTTTATCAGTTGAAAGGACGATACCCGGTCAACAGCCAATATGAGCGTAAATATTTGATCGAAGCGCTGGCTTGTGTAAAGCATTGCATCGTAAATTCCGGGTGGGGCTACATTGATTTTGAAAAAGAATTACATGGCATTAAGCCTGATATTTTTGTAGTAAACGAGGATGGTCACACACCTTCCAAACAGGCTTTGTGTAAGGAAATGGGAATTGAATACCATATTCTTAACCGTATTCCGTATGCTGATTTACCGGTACGGTCAACCACCATGCTGCGGACTGAGTGTACCATTCCTTTCCGGATTGACCTTGCAGGTGGCTGGCTCGATCAGCCCTATGTATCAAAATTCTATCCCGGATCTGTTCTTACAATCAGTATTGAACCTACCACTGACTTCAACGACCGTAGCGGCATGTCTTCGAGTACCAGAAGAAAAGCTATCGAATTATGGCGCACTGAAATCCCTCATGGTGATGCCGAACACCTTGCAAAAATGCTGTTCAGCTTCGAAAATCCTCCCGGCACCAAAGAAGTTTCAGGCTCCCAGGATTCCTTAGGTATAGTGCTTCCCGGACTTAATAAACTGGAATATGCAGGAAGTTACTGGCCCGAAAAAATCACCTCAGTTACTAATGAAGACTTGCTCACCTGGCTCGAAATGAACCTTTACCTTGTTACTTTAGGTCCTCGTGAGGGATCCTACAGTCCGCTTGCCAATACCCATATAAGTAAAGCCGGGGCCAAAGCCCTGGCTGACGCGGCAGATGATTGCTGGAATGCTATCCTGAAAAAGGATATTGAAGCATTCGGCCTTGCTTTCAGGCAATCTTTTGAGGCACAGATTGCTATGTTTCCCGATATGGTTGATAAAGAGATTCTTTATAATATAGAACAATACAAAAATAAAGCATGGGGCTGGAAACTATCAGGAGCGGGCGGGGGCGGTTATATCATCCTGGTTTCGGACAGACCAGTTGAAGGCGCAATGCAAATTAAAATCAGAAGGAAAAATAATTTATAGAAAGTGACAAGCCAATCCTCACTAAAACCTATATAATGATTGAAAAACACAAAATTGTTAGTAAAGAGGCTCTGCTCCCGTTTATATTAGTTACTGCCCTTTTCTTTCTGTGGGCATTACCAAATAATCTCAACGATATACTGATTCCGCAATTTATGAAATCCTTCGAGTTGAGCCGCTTGCAGGCAGGTCTTGTTCAATCGGCATTTTATATGGGTTATTTTTTACTTGCAATGCCGGCGGCACTCATTATGGATAAATACAATTATAAAACAGGTCTCATCGTCGGGTTACTTCTTTTTGCTGCAGGATGTTTTCTTTTCTGGCCCGCTGCAAGTACCGGCCGGTATGGGTTCTTTCTGTTTGCCCTATTTGTAATTGCAAGTGGACTGGCATTTCTCGAGACAGGTGCGAATTCCTATATTGCTGTATTGGGCGACCCGGCGACTTCCGAACATCGTTTAAACTTTTCTCAGTCCTTCAATCCACTTGGATCAATGACGGGTGTGCTAATCGGAACGGTTTTCATATTCTCAGGAACAGAATTATCAAACGGCCAGATTGACACAATGAAATCATCTGGAACATACGGTAGTTATCTTCATGATGAAGTCATGCGTGTAGGTCCACCCTATATTGTAATAGGCAGCATCATCCTTGTTTGGGCATTTTTAATCTGGAGAACCAGGTTCTCTGCTGAGAAAAAAGTCGCTTCTGCTGATGGAAACGACAAAGGTAAATTGTCGGCATTAATTCATTATCCGCATTTCTTAAGAGGGGTTGCAGCACAATTCTTTTATGTAGGTGCTCAGGTCGGAACCTGGAGTTTCATGATCCAATATCTTAAAGACTATATGCAAAAATCAGAGAAAGATGCCGGCGCTTTACTGTTTATTTCGATCATGGCTTTTGGAGTGGGTCGTTTTGTTGCCACTGCTCTAATGAAACGTTTTGAACCTAAAAAATTAATGGGCGCTTATAGCCTGGTGAATGTTGTATTGTGTTCATTGGCGATTCTCGTGCCCGGTATCATTGGCGGATGGGCCCTGATTGCCACCAGTTTTTTTATGTCGCTGATGTTTCCAACCATATATGCATTGGGTATCAAGGGACTTGGTCCTAATACAAAACTTGGCGGATCATTGATTATTATGGCCATAATCGGAGGAGCAGTCTGGACTCCGTTGATGGGGTTTATCTCCGATTATACACATAGTATGGCACTGGCGATCATCGTCCCCTTAATTAGTTACCTTTTCATTATTTACTATTCGTATAAAGGGAGTGAGCCTTCGGGCCCGTTGTATGTTACGTCAGGAACAATAGGTCCTGATTAAATGCGTTATTTTGTCGCTTTTATTTTCTAAAGAATACTACACCATTTAATTCCAAACAAACATGAAATCAGTGCTCTACACTTTCATTCTCTTCCTGATCAGTATTAACATTCTTAAAGCCCAGGAGCAGGAAGCGCCATACATTCCGCCAGCCGATCCCCTGGTACAAAAAAATATTGAAGAATGGCAGGATCTGAAATTCGGAATTTTCATGCACTGGGGTACTTACAGTCAATGGGGGGTAGTGGAATCGTGGAGCATTTGCCCGGAAGACGAAGGCTGGACCCAACGCAGAGGTCCTTATTCCAGTGATTATTTCAGTTATAAGAAAGCTTACGAAGACCTTCAAAAAACATTCAATCCGGTCACGTTCAATCCCGATAAATGGGCTACGGCAGCAAAAGATGCCGGATTCAGGTATATGATCCTGACTTTTAAGCATCATGACGGATTTTGCATGTTCGACAGCAAATACACCGATTATAAAATTACCAGTCCCAATACTCCTTTCCATTCAAATCCAAAGGCAAACATCGGCGAAGAAACCACTGATGCTTTCCGGAAACAGGGTTTTAAAATTGGTACTTATTTCTCAAAACCCGACTGGCATTGCGATTCATACTGGTGGCCTTATTTCCCGCCAAAGGACCGCAATGTAAATTACGACCCGAAACGTTATCCTGAGCGCTGGCAACAGTTTAAAGATTTTACATACAACCAGATCGGGGAAATACTTTCCGACTACGGAAAAATAGACATTTTGTGGCTCGATGGTGGTTGGGTAAGGCCAAAACAAAGCATCGATCCCAATATTGACTGGCAGAAATCGATCCCATACGATCAGGATATAGATATGGCAAAAATAGCCGCAATGGGACGCCAACACCAGCCAGGGCTGATTGTAGTAGACCGATCCGTTGCAGGTGAATTTGAAAACTACCGCACACCTGAGCAGCAGATCCCTGCTGAACCACTCGAATATCCATGGGAAACCTGTATGACTATGGCTTCATCCTGGTCGTATGTACCTGGTGATATTTATAAACCTGCCGGAACGATCATTCATTACCTGGTCGACATTGTTGCCAAAGGCGGGAATTACCTGCTCAATGTTGGACCGAGTCCGCTTGGCGACTACGATACGGTTGCCTATTCACGAATGAAAGAAATAGGAGCCTGGCTGAGAATAAACGGGGATGCAATTTATGCAACCCGGCCCATTGCGCCTTATAAAGAAAAGAATATTTGTTTCACTCAGAATAAAGACAAACGTGTAAATGCCATATACCTTGCCGGAAAAGAAGAAATGAACCTTCCGCCGGTTATCAGAATTAATGGAATTTTACCGGCCAAAAAGGCAAGCATTCAATTACTAGGTGTAAAAAAGAATCTGAAGTGGAAAACAGTTAAGGGTGAAACAGAGATTCAGATTCCGGCATCGGTACAAAAAATGCCGCCTTGCCGGTATGCATGGACATTTACAATCAGTGAGGTTGAATAAGCACGAATACATAAATTTATAACTAAATGATAATCAATTATATGTAAATTAGTTGCATCCCAACTCTTTACTAATTCAACTTTTTTACTTTAAAATGTGAAAATATAAAATACTGAAATTATAATAACACCTGTACACAACATTGCCGGCTGGTTCGAAATACCGGTTACCGACATGGACCGTGCCATAAAATTTTACGAAAACGTGCTTGATATCAGTCTTTCACTCAACAAGATGGGACCGCTTGATATGGCATGGTTCCCATCTGTCGAAAATTCAAACGGTAGCGGAGGCTCCCTGGTTTTCCATCCAGATTTTTACAAACCTTCAGCAGATGGAACCATGCTTTACCTCACTTCTCCTTCAGGAAATATTGACACCGAAATACAACGTGTTGAATCCAATAGAGGTAAAGTTGTTATTCCTCGCAAATTAATAGCCGAAGGATTCGGATATATGGCTGTTTTTCTTGATTCCGAAGGAAACCAGGTTGCTTTGCATTGCAGGGATAGCAAAATGATTTGAAGGGTATATCTTCTCTGAGCTCATTTTGATTGGTTCAGAGTTTTATAGTTCAGTCTACTCCTTAAAAATATATTGATACTAATCCCGGAAGATGCCTGAGTATTAAGCTGATTTTTAACATTATCTCTCGCCATCGCTTGAAGTAAAAGAACTGAAGATCAGTCTTTTTGATTGTTTGGAGAAAACTTAGGTCCAGATTAATTACCTATAGGCAATATGTCAGGTTCCTAAAATCTAATGGATCAAAAAAATCCCGGAGCCGTTCGTTGAACCACTCCGGGATTTTTTTATTAAATTATATTTCTTTCAGCAGCTATGCGAAAGTATAGGGATCGTTATTTTTTCTCGACATCAAGTAATTCCACGTCAAATATGAGGGTTGAACCTTCAGGGATAGGACCAGTTTTCTTTTCACCGTAGGCAAGTTTGGCCGGGATATAGAGCAGATACTGTGCACCTGGCTTCATGAGCTTTAAAGCTTCTGTCCATCCCGGAATTACCCCATTAACCGGAAATTCGACTGGCTCCCCTCTTTCGCGGGATGAATCAAAAACGGTACCGCAAATCAGCGTTCCGGTATAATGAACCGATACCATATCATTGTCATCAGGTGATTCGCCGGAGCCTTCCTTTAAAACTTTGTACTGGAGCCCACTGGGAGTTTCGATAACACCTTCCTTCAGTTTGTTTTGCGCGAGGAATTCCTCACCCTCCTTTAAATTTTTCGCGTTTTCCTGCTCTGACATAGCCGTTTTTTTAGCACTCATATCTTGTTGCCAGGCTGTCATTATTGCTCCGATCTCCTCCTGTGTGAAAACAGTATCAAGTTTAGCCTGGGCATCGCTAAATCCCTTGAAAACCATTTCTTTATTCAATTCAAGTGAATTTTTAGCAAAACTATGGGCGATATCAGCGCCGATAATATAACTGATTGTGTCGTTATTATTAACAAACAATGGTGTCGCCACCAATGGGGCAGTTGCTTCCTCGCTTTTACCCTTCTTTTTCTTTTCCTTCTTCTGGGCATACGACTGTGTAGAAACAGCTGCTACCAGTACTATGATTACAGCAAATAAAATGTATCTTTTCATATAAATTTTAATTATTTGCGCAAAAGTATGGAAATAATACTATTTGAAAAACTAAAAGATGTTAAAATGAGGCTTCATGAAGAAGGGAGTTGGGATATGAAGAATTAAGACTTTTAGAGGTTTCAGGCCACCGTCCGAAATCGCTGAGCAGAGCTGCAGAAGCAAAGAGTTTCACGTTTCCGGCTATCATAATATTGAGTCTCGCCCCTCTAAACCACCACAACAGCATTCTCTTCAATCAGAGGTTCCCCCCGATACCTGCGGAATATCTGCGCAACTGTGAGTACATCCTTAGTACAATAATGAACAATCCGGGGCAAATCGTTTTCCTTATAATAAACACTCGCAACCTGGCTGCCATCAATATCGTCCTTTGGAGTAGGAATATTAAAAATGGCTGCCAGCAGGTCAAGAGAAGTATAGTTTTTATAATCACCAAATTTCCAGAGTTCCATCGTATCCAGGTGATTGACTTCCCAGGGTTTTTTGCCCGAAAGGTCCAGTATCTGTGGAATAGGGATACCAAGGATTAGCATACGGCGAGCAATAAAAGGAAAATCAAACTCTTTTCCATTATGAGCACAAAGGAGATGCTGAGGCTTGTTGTACCGTTTGTTGAGTAAATCAGCAAAATCAGTAAGCAGAGCCTTTTCGTCATGTCCCGAAAATGATTTTATTCTTAGTTCGCCTTTTAAAAAAGCACCGATGGAGATACAGATGATCTTTCCGAACTCGGAATAAATTCCTGCCCTTGAATATAAAAGCTCCGGCGAAACAGGCTCTTCAGGAGTTGCATTATAAGGCGAAAGACGCTCGGCTTTCTTACTCCAGAGTTTCTGCATGCGTTCACTCAGCTGATTATACTCAGGAAAAGCCGGAACGGTTTCGATATCAAGGAATAATACATTTTCAATATCAATTTTTTCAAGCATATGTTTCAAATTTAGAGATGAATAACTATGTATAAGTTGCCCGACAAATCATTTTCACAACTTTGAAATACCTAAAAATACCCTGATGTTTTAACTCTTAAGCTTCTGATACTGATTTTCTTTTTCAATACAAGTATAAAATTACAAAGTTTTTTACTTTCTATCACTTCAATTCATGTAATTTTATGGCATGGATAAAATTAATGCTATCTTTCTCTTATTTCTGGTCACAGGCACAATTCCTATAATAGAAGGATGTCATGAGAAAGAAGATACCCAATATCCTGAAATCTCTGTAATTCAGCCTTTACCAGGATCAATATATGAGAATGGTGATACCATCAAATTCAAGGCCGTTTTTAGCGACAATCAAAACCTTAAGAATGTCGAAATTTCGCTGGTCGATCCTGACAATAAACCCATGTTGGCTACTTTGAGCCAAATCCCCGGTCAAAACCCGTTTACCCATCAGGGGGATTACGTTATTGATGATCCTTTTCTTCCCGGAGGCATATACCAGCTTCGTTTCCGGGCTACTGACGGACTGAATGTTACCAATAAATTTATCGAAATCCAGATACATGAACTGGCAAAAAAGTTATTGTACCCGATTGTAGTTACTCATCCTGAACCTGGTAAATGGAAGGCATACAGGCTCACAAACAACGATGAGTGGAAGGAATTTTACATACAATCCGGGGATTATATTGGTTCAGCAGTTAATTCACCGGCTTCACAGTTTTATATGTGTGGTATAACGATATCACATCTTGTAGCAATCAAGCTTCCCGATGGCGCTCCTTTATGGAATGTGAAACCCGGCATTCATCTTTCACAGCGTTGGTTCGAAGGTATCGAATTCAGTTATCCTCAGCTTTATGTTACATGTGCCGAAGGGAATATACGCGGATTCGACAAAACCGGAAGCGAGATATACAAATCAGATACGTATGCTGCAGCGGTTCCGCACCTGGCAGTTACTACAAAGAATTTTATTATAGCTTCGTTTAAGGATGCTTTCAGTAACAACCGGTTTCTGATTGCATTTCATAACCCCGGAGGATTAATGATTAACCAAAAATTTATACAATCAGATGTTACAGCCCTTCTTCAGACCACCGCCGATAAAGTACTTGTATTCAGCAACAGCGACGGGCTGGGTAATATTTCGCTATATAACGGAGCTGACAATACACTGATCCCTATGCATCCCTTTTATAAAGGAACTTTTAAAGAAGCAAAATGCCTTGACAGCGACAATTACCTGATTGCCTCTTCTGCAGGACTTTACCGCTACCAGTTGAGCAATAACAGCCTGACCCCGTTTGTTATGAAACTTATCAACAGTCAGATCGCCTGTGACAATACTTCCGGGCTAATTTATACCTGTTCAGGGAAAATGCTGGAGGTCTATACTTTCCCATTTGCTTCCCTGGTTGCAAGTTATTCCCTGCCTGACACTGCCATTGATTTACACCTTTTATTTAATAAATAACTGAAAAATTGAAAAAGTTACTACTGGAGACTACAGCTGACGGATCGCACACCTTGTTTGTGCCTGAATTAAATGAACATTATCACTCGACCAACGGCGCTTTGCAGGAATCAGAACTTGTATTTATTCAAAATGGCCTGCACTATACTCAAGCCTGCATGAAAGAGATCAATTTACTGGAAGTCGGATTCGGGACTGGCCTGAATGCCTTACTAACTGTGCTTGAAGCGAAAAAACAACGCATGAAAATCAACTATGTGGCCATTGAGCCTTATCCTGTTGATAAAGAAATGCTGGCGGGAATTAATTATCCCTCAGTTATAGGAAGTACCGAAGCTACAGGATATTTTAAAAAGTTGCATGAAGCCGGCTGGGAATACCCTGCATTTCTAAGCGACTATTTTATTATCAGTAAAATCCAGGCCCGCCTCGATGAAATTACTTTGCGTGATGAGCAATTTCACCTGGTATATTTCGATGCTTTTGGCCCGGATGTGCAGCCGGAATTATGGACAGAAGCTATCTTTGCC
The DNA here is from genome assembly GCA_038204995.1 of Bacteroidales bacterium. Classification (GTDB taxonomy): domain Bacteria; phylum Bacteroidota; class Bacteroidia; order Bacteroidales; family UBA4417; genus UBA4417. The sequence continues at coordinate 61,271 of JBBRCH010000004.1, forward strand.
CAGCTATACAAATGTATGAAACCCGATGGAATTCTTGTGACATACAGCTGCAAAGGAACCGTAAAACGAGCTATGAAAGCAGCTGGATTTGCAATTGAGAAATTGCCCGGACCTGCCGGAAAGCGGGAAGTCTTGAGGGCAATTAAAGCAAAGGTTAGGGTTTAGATGTTGGATTTTCTGATATTTAATTTACCTTTTGACCTTTGCCTTTTGACCTTTAACCTTTGATCTTTAAGAAACTGCCCTTTTCATCATAACTAATTAGTACAAGTAATATTTAGAAAACCAATATGATAAAGCACATTAAGACTCCCGCGCTGATTAAAGCCGCCGGCAACAAAGAGAAGAAAATAGAAGAGTTTTTCGGTCGTGTAAACTCTGAAACATCCGAAGTAAGTGTTGCAAGGATGACGAGTCCTGAAGGCTGGGTAGAACCCGGGCAATGTCCTGAATTTAATGAGTATACACTGGTGTTAAAAGGCACCTTAAAGATTGTTACTCAACAGGAAGAATATTTAGTAACCGCGGGCCAGGCCATTTTAACCGGCAAAGGTGAGTGGGTCCAATACAGCACTCCCTTCCCGGGCGGGGCGGAGTATGTGGCTGTTTGCCTTCCGGCATTCGCCATGGAACTTGTAAAAAGGGATGAATAGGTGTTTTCTTAAAACAACTTTTGAGAAATAGATTAACCTTTTAATCCAGGCTAAAAGTTTATAAACGAATTGGTTGCACTTTCATACTTTTTGTTGAAAATTCCTTTATTCAACAGGCCGTTCACTGTATTACGCACCGTATTGATACGCTGGCCGTAATTAGCTACCCCAATGCTGCATAAATTCGAAAAAGCCCGGTCGTAGTTTCCGCCGGTATTTAGTGCATTGGCGATCCTGTCGTTTTTAGCACGTCCCTGGTGCCTGATGTCGCAAATCATCAGGCACACTTTGGCCGGAACTCCGTTTAACTGAAAACGGTTGTTGTACTCAACCATATTATTTTTAAAATGCTGGATGGCCGTTTCAACCTGTATCCTGCGATGGGCTTCATCGTTTGAGGCCCAATGCACCATACGGGCCGAACAAGTCAGTTCCTGGTTTTCAACTTCCAGAAGTGAGGGGTTAAGGTAGTCCATGAGTTCCTGGGTCGACAAATCAGTTTCCTGTTGAGAAAGCACTCCATTGCTACTTTTATAAAAAATTCGAGAGTCCTTTAATACCAGCCTGGGGAAATAATCTGCCGCATTGGGCAGGGCAAGCAGTTTACGCAGAAATATCACAAAATCACCATTAGGCACATGAGCAGCATATTGCATAAAGCTAAAAGTAAACTTTGCCCTGTCATAAGTATTCAGACAATTATAGGATCCTTTGCTTTCGGCCATAGCCGTGGGATGTACAAAATATGCCCAGAAACCGAATTCGGCAGCATACTTTTCCGGATTATAAACCAGTCCGGGAGAAACCTGGGTATTATATATTCCAAAATTTCCATCGTACATAGTGCGGTATCCTATTACAAATTTCGGATCGGGAGTACCGTTTAAACTGGCATAATAAACCATGCGTCCATTGGCAAGGGTCCCGCTTGAAAGTGAAAAATCATAAGGCATAGGTCGGGGGATTTAGGTTAAAAAATAAAGTTTACAGGTTTCCGGATTTCAGAGTTTCGGACTCAGATTTCCGGTCTGACCTTTATGAATTCAAAATCTGAAGAATTTTTTGTTTGAAACTTCAAACATGAAAAGCTCTTCAGAAATTTTAAAATGGCAATTGGCCTGTAATAAAATTCACATTGATCTAACTTCTTAATCCTAATTAACAAACGAAAAACAAATTTGTCGTACAAATCAAGTAAATTCTGCAAATGAATTTTACTGAATTCAATTATCCTGAAGAATAATTTTTACCTCCGCTGAAATCCCTCAAAATCCTGTAGCGGGCAATACTGAATATCTACCTTTTCGACCCGCGAATGCGAAGGTCCCTGCTCGCAGGCATGAATAAAAAGTTGCAAGGGAACAGTTTCACCTTCGGCTTCCACATACACGCTGTCATCCCAATGATTGACAACAAAACCAACGATTCCCAGCGAATCGGCTTTCATTTTCACATAATACCTGAAACCGACGCCCTGCACATGTCCGCGAATGTTGAGTATGACGGATTGTTTCATTTTAGTAAATTTGGAAGGTATATTTTTAAAAAATAAAGGATCATATATTGGATTGTGGATTTTTTACTTCACCCATTGACCTTTCCATACTGATTTATAAATCCGGCGATGCTAATTCCGGATGCATAATAATCCAATGTCCAATTTCTTACGGATTCAGTCTTCGCGTAATCAGTTGTTCAACTATTAAGAATAATTTCTTTGGAGATGCTGTTCTCCATGGCAAATCATCGAATTTCCCACCCATGGCAATATAGTAATCCAGGTGTCCGGCTTCAAACTCATGAATTACATGACCGCGAAAATTGAGGCAAACGATCCAACCCTCTTCGAGTTCATCGAACCATTCCTGGTAATAATCGTCATCGGAATAGTGAAAATTCAGCACATTTTCGCCTATAAGTATGAATTTATTGATTCCGTTTTCGAGTTGGGATTCGATCACATTGCGGTAAAGAAACATAATATCGTTGTACAAACAGTCGTTCCATTCACCGATAAGTTCGATAATGCTGAAACCTTTGTCATAATCTGCAAAAAGCAGCTTTAAGTAAAGAGTTTCGGAACCAAAATAATCCCATTGGGGATGAATAAGGTAATTATAAATTTTGCCTGTAAACTCAAATTCGCTGTATTCGCGGCCATAAAAAGGCGACCGCTCATCATCGGAGGCATTGTAAAGGTCGAGCCAGTTAAAAAAGGGTTCTAATTCGTGCATTTATAATCTGGAATGCGTTTTTGTTACTTTATAGAAGCAGGGACGGGGGACTGGATGACAAGATATTGAATTGCTATTTCGAATTGCATTTATACCTCAAACATCTGAAATCAATATTTGTAATTTTCATGCTATGCTGTGAATACTTAAGGTGGATAAACAATGCCGTTCCCCAGGATGCAAGCCGAAGGGCAGTATTCACTTTTTGAAAACCGGTGTAATAGCATATGACCTTGTTGCAGAGTAAGCAGAAAAAAAACCTACTGCCCCATTATTTATATTTCCTTTTACATTAGACGGAGGTCCACTGAACAAAGGATTTGATCCCCGAAGCTCCGCCTGGGCTTCGATGACGAAATTATAGTAATCTTTCCCGATGTTGTCCACTTCAACCGTAACAGTGTCACCTGGCAATAAACCTTCCTGGGATGAGCCCTGGCGCAGGTAGGCAACTGAAGCTCCGTTGGTATAATTGCCGTTAAAGAATTTATCGTCAGTAACAAACCATTCATTCAGGGTATCCGTCAGTAGGATCTGGTTCTTATAAATTAAGAACCTGTAAAAATCAACGGAAGGTGGCTCCTGAACATAACATTTCACTTCCCATATTCCTTTTTTTGACCATTCGGGATGGAACAGAAGGTTCACAGAATCAAGTGAATTAACTGGATTTAACAATGCGCTTGCAGTATATGATGTATGCCCGCCAATGGCATTTGCCAGGTTGATATTCAGGGTATAGGTCTTGCCGGGAATTCCGTATACATCAGCGGAAGTATGATACACACCGGGACTAACTTCTGTAAGATCGAAAGTCAACGATCCATCAGTAATAGTTGCAATTGCTCCTGTTACCGCTGGTGCCGGCTGGTTATAGAAATAGCTTGAAGTCGAGGTCAGCACAACCGTATGAGCCATGGTATCCGTGGTAATGGAACCATCGACCACAAGACGGGTATAACTATCATCAAGCCGGATATCAATCTTTTCAGTGCATGACAGAATCAGCAAGGGGAAAAGTATGACGGCGTAAATGAATATGGTTTTATAGTTTCGCATTACTATTGGGGTGATATATCGTGATTAGAAGAGTTTCTGATTTCAGTGATTCAGGATTAAGTTTTATTGCCCGGAAACAGTTTTCATAAACTTATTCCGATTTTTTTCATCATGTTCAGAACTTAAAATTATAGGTCAGTGCCGGGATAACAGCAAAAAGGTAGGTTTTTTCAGCATACGTTACATTCGGATTTGTGCTGTCTTCTGTGAAATTGATTGACCATGAATTATGCCTGTTATATGCATTGTACACCGACAAATTCCATTCTCCTTTCCATTTCTTGCCAGACTTTTCTTTTCCTTTAAGAGAAATTGAAACGTCGAGACGATGGTAATCGGGCATACGATAGGCATTACGGTTGGAGTAAATCGGGATAATGGCATTGCCAACAATTGCTCTGCCCGTTGGGAATGTCACCGGGAGCCCTGTGGCATAAACCCAGGTAGCTGAAGTTGAAATACGTTTCGTGATATCGTAATTGGCCACAATGTTAACAGCATGGGGCTTATCATATGGAGCAGTGTAACGGTTGCCGCTATTTATTTCGGGAATAATCCTGAAAGACCTCGAATACGTGTAACTGATCCATCCTGTAAGTTGCCCCTCATTTTTACGGATCATGGTTTCAAGGCCGTAGGAATAACCCTTGCCGATGCGCAATTCACCCTCGAGATAAGGGTTCAGGAGCAACTGGGCATGATCACGAAAATCAATAACTCTCCTGTAATTCTTATAATAAGCCTCAACAGATACTTCGTACATATTTGTTTTTAAATTCCGGAAATAGCCTATACCAACCTGGTCGCATAACTGGGGCTTTACATTTGGTGTAGCGGGAAACCATATATCGAGCGGTGTTCCGGCTGTGGAGTTTTGTGCCAAAGTGAGGAACTGTGCAGTATGCGAATAACTGCCTTTAACTGAAGATACATCATTGACAAGGTAAGTAAAAGCCAGACGAGGTTCAATACTGCTATACGTATTAAACAAATCACCTTTTTTATACACATTGCTATCGATGGGATTGTAAGTTTCATCAAAATTATAGTACGTTCCCGGGCCGACATTCTGAAACAAAGCAAACCGCAGCCCATATTTCAGGGTGAGTTTCTGAGTCATTTTATATTCATCCGATCCATACAGGCTATGCTCGAAAGCATATTCAGCCGGCAGTATAAATTCAGTAACAGCGCTTTCGATTCCAAGCCCGCTGGCAGTTCCGGGGAAAAACTCATGAAACATATTAGTAGCGCCATACCTCAGCGTATGTTTACCGGAAAGGTAATGGGTGAAATCAAAACGCGCAGAATAATCACGCATCATTGAAGTCCATTTAAAGGAGCTGGCATCACCTTCGGGAGTTCCAAGTTCGTAATTATATCTTGAATAAATCAAACTCATGTTAAAGAAAAGCTTTTTCGAAAAAAGATGGTTCCATCGCAATGAACCGATCTGATTCCCAAAACCCATCAAAGCAAACTGATTCTTAAATGTATCGCGGCCGGCATAAGCTGAAAGATAAAGCCGGTTATTTTCGTCGATCACATGCGTGACTTTCAGGTTAAAATCGTAGAAATACAATTTATTATCACGAACATCCTTTTCCCTGGCAAAAGGCAAAAAAAGATCGGCGTATGTGCGGCGACCGGAAACAATATAGGTGGTGCGATCCTTCACAACAGGGCCTTCAAGTGTTAATTTACTGGAAACTGTGCCTACACTTCCCGTAACACCGAATTTCTTGGAATTTCCATCCTTCATCCGCACATCGAGCAGCGACGAAAGCCTTCCTCCATAGGCAGCAGGGATATCACCCTTGTAAAGCGTGACATCTTTAATTGCATCATTGTTAAAAACAGAGAAAAAGCCCAGTAAGTGGGAAGCATTATGAATGGTAGCTTCGTCAAGTATGATCAGGTTCTGGTCGGAGCTTCCGCCACGAACGCTGAATCCTGTAGACCCTTCACTGGTAGACTGTACACCCGGAAGAAGCTGTAGCACTTTTATTATATCAATTTCGCCAAGCAGAGCAGGAACCTTGCGTATGGTTTTGATATCCATTTTCACCAGGCTCATTTCGGGGGCACGAACGTTTTCATCGGTGCGCTTACCCATGATCACTACTTCACCCAATTCAGACTCTATAGTCTGCATGTTGATATCCAGGGTAAGGTTTTTATCCAGTTGAATCTCCTTTTCCAGAGTATTGTAGCCCACATATGAGTATCGGATATTGTATTTTCCGGGTACAAGACTAAGTGAATAAAAACCATAAACGTTTGTTACAGTGCCGGATTTCAGTTCAGGACAATACACCGTAACACCAACCAGCAGTTCCCCGTTCGCCTGATCATGTACATATCCGCACAGGGTTACTTTTCCCTGGTCGTTTTCACCAGAATCTGCTCTGCTGTTGAAAGGAACCAACAGTATAGCTAGTAAGATGAAAAATATAAGAATTTTCTGCATGAAATAAGAAATATCCCGATGAAACCGGGTAACACAATAGATTGTTTTTTTCGATTTATAAAATTTTATTTACCTGAATGCTGCCATTAGCAGGTTTATATCCTGAAACGGAAGGCGAAATGAATCACTGAGAAATTTGTTGGTAGATATTCCATTGTAAAGGTAAACACCTTGCCTCACGCCATAATCAGAATTTAAAACCTTTTCAACACCACCTTCTTCACCAAACCTTAAAAGTATGGGGGAAAGGAAATTGCTCAATGCATAGGAAGCGGTATGAGGTACCTTTGATGCAATATTCGGAACGCAATAATGCGTGACTCCGTATTTCTTAAAAACAGGATTCCTGTGATCAGTTAAACTGGAAGTTTCGAAACATCCACCCTGATCGATACTTACATCAATTATTACTGCTCCAGACTTCATCTGCTGCACCATTTCCTCGGTTACAACTACAGGTGTACGTCCGTATGCACTATGGATGGCACCAATAACAACATCAGCTGACCGGAGTGCATTTAATAATACCCGCGGTTGTATCATGGAGGTGTAAACCCTGGTATTCAAATTATTCTGAAGGCGGCGCAACTTATATACAGAGTTATCAAAAATCTTCACAAAAGCTCCCATGCCAAGTGCAGCTCGTGTTGCATATTCGCCCACAGTTCCGGCACCCAGAATTACAACTTCCGTTGGTGAAATACCAGAGAACCCTCCAAGCATTTTACCACGCCCATATTCAGGATCGCTCATATACTCAGCGGCGACCAGCATCGAAGTATTACCGGCAATTTCGCTCATAGCGCGTATTACCGGAAATGTACCGGCTTTATCCTGTACATACTCGAATGCCAGTGCTGTAATGCGTTTAGCTAATAAACGCCGGAAATATTCCTCACTGATAGCTGACGTATGAATAGAAGAAATAACAGTTTGCTTATTAACCATCATTTCGATTTCATCAACAGTAGGAGGAGCTATTTTAAGCAGGATATCCGCACAGAATATTTTACGCGTGTCATACACAATCTCAGCGCCCATTTCGGCATACTCGGTATCAGCAAAATGGGCTGCTTTTCCTGCATCAGCTTCAATCAGAACCTGGTGCCCATGATGAACGAGTAACCCAACAGCATCAGGGTCGAGAGGAATCCGGTTCTCCAGAAACGCACATTCTTTGGGAACACCAATAACCAGGTTCTTTTGGGCGCGTTGTGTCTCGAGCCGTTCTTCCTGGGGCATCAACTGCCCTGAATGAAATATTCCCGAGTAGCCATTTTGAATCATAACTCTATCTTTTCAACAATCAGAATGTAAAGGTGCGTGTGCTGCCATCTTCAGAAACCAAAATTGTAACATGTACAGTTTCTTCAGGCAACAAATTTACGATTTTTTCGGGCCATTCCAGCAGGCAGTAATTTCCGCTGTAAAAGTAATCTTCATAACCAATTTCAAGCATTTCGATCCATGATTTTAACCGATACAGATCAAAATGAAAAATACTCCCGGTATTTTTCGTGAAGTATTCGTTTACTATCGCAAAAGTCGGGCTGCTAACTGTATCCGATACTTCCAGGTAGTTGCATATCGTCTTGATAAAAGTGGTCTTACCTGCACCCATTTCGCCATGAAAAGCAAAAATCCTCTTATCTTTATAATATTCAATCAACCTTGCGGCAATAGGTTGAAGCTCATCCGGTGATTGGCAGGTATAAATTTCAGCCATTCGTAATAGTTCGTTTATTTTTTTTGAAAATCTTGGTTACTTTAACATTTAAAGAATATAAAGGTTCAACTAAACCGGAAGTGAGAACGGATATCCTCATTTTTTCAGACAGGATGTGAAACGTGTTTTGATCCCGCAATAACAAATTACGTCACTGGTTACTTTTTAATCTTCATGTCTGCAGATTATCACATCACACTGTTTTCCTCCCTCCTTCTGATTTACACTGATTTATTTGAACTTCCAAGCTTATTTCGCTTTCATATAAATAAACGGTATCATCAATTCCTCCATCGAGATGCCACCGTGCTGAATGGTATCGCGGTAATACGTCACATAATGGTTGTAATTATTGGGATAAGCAAAGAAATCAACCCCCCGGCAAAAAACATAGGAAGAACTGACATTAGTCCGGGGCAGGAATGCCTCGGCAGGATTTTTTACTTCAAACACTTCATTTCTGCTATAATTCAGGCTTCTTCCGTTTTTATACCTGAGGTTTGTATTTGTAGCACGATCACCAATAATTTTTACCGGATTTCCAACCCTTACTGATCCATGGTCAGTAGTTATGATTAAGGGTATTTTTTTCGATGCAAGGAACTTTATTATATCGAGCAATGGTGAATGCTCAAACCAACTTACAGTCAGCGAGCGGTAGGCCGGTTCATCGTCGGCAAGTTCACGGATCACTTCCATTTCGGTACGGGCATGCGAGAGCATATCCACGAAATTGTAAACTATAACATTAAAACGATTCCCTAACAGGTTCGATAGCGAATCTACCAGTTTACGACCTGCATTCAGATTCAGGATTTTGGTATACGAATACTTTATATCATACCCGAACCGTTTCAGGTTTTCACCCAGCAACTCACTTTCAAATTGATTTTTGCTGCCTTCTTCGTCTTCATCCACCCAGTATTTAGGATATTTCTTGGCGATTTCGCTTGGTAAAAGCCCCGAGAACAAAGCATTACGCGCATATTGTGTAGTTGATGGCAATATGCTGTAATACAGTTCATCCTGCTCAACACGGTAATACTCCTCAAAAATCGGTTGCAACATCTTCCACTGATCGTAACGAAGGTTATCAATCAAGATCATAAATAATGAATCGTTTTCCTTGATCAGCGGTAAAACTTTTTCGCGAATGAGGGTGTGGGACTGAATTGGCTTATCCGCACTTCTTCCATTCAGCCAGTCGAGATAATTCCGCTCAATATACTTGCAAAAAACCTGGTTGGCCTCATCTTTCTGCGAACGCATGATATCGACAATACTCTGATCATCAGCTTTTTCAAGTTCGAGTTCCCAATATATAAGTTTTTTATACACTTCAACCCACTCATTAAAATCCAGCCGGTTACTGATCTCCATGCCTATATTGCGGAACTGCTGTTGATAGGCATGTGTGGTCTTCTCGCTGACCAGGCGTTTATTTTCAAGATTTTTTTTAACGCTTAGAAGAATCTGCTTAGGATTTACCGGTTTAATAAGGTAATCCGAAATGCTGGATCCGATTGCATCTTCCATAATATGCTCCTCTTCACTTTTGGTGATCATAACCACCGGAAGATTAGGATAGCTTGCTTTGATGATCGCAAGAGTTTCGATGCCAGACAATCCAGGCATATTTTCGTCCAGGAAAACTATATCCACAACCTTGACCTTCAAAAGATCGACAGCTTCGTCACCATTGTTGGTAGTGAGCACCTCATAACCTTTGTCTTTCAGAAACATGATATGAGGTTTCAAAAGGTCAATTTCATCGTCAGCCCATAATATTACTCCGTTTTCCATGTATATTTATTTATTTATCAATGTTATAACAATCAGTTAGGCCATTTGTTATCTTTGTACGTTGAACGGGCGGAGCATAATTTATGTGCTTTCAGCCAACGCAGGACCCTTTTATACTAATGCTTTACTCAACGGTTTTATTGTGCGTATCGCCTAATTAACGTGTCTTTTATACAAATTTAACATAATAAAGTGACGACTGTACCTGCCGATAAGCGAAAAATAATCAACGATCCGCTTTATGGTTTCATCACAATTACCGACGACCTGGTTTTTGATGTGATTGAACATCCGTTTTTTCAACGATTACGAAGAATAGAACAATTAGGAATTGCCTCAATGGTTTATCCAGGGGCTTTGCATACCCGGTTCCATCATGCTCTCGGCGCCATGCACCTTATGGGTCAGGCAATTGATACCTTGCGTTCGAAAGGTTTTAGTATTACACCGGAAGAAGCACAGGGAGCAACCCTCGCAATTTTACTCCACGACATTGGCCACGGACCTTTTTCACATGCACTTGAAAATCACATTGTTCATAACATAACACATGAGGAAATCACCCTTATGTTTATGAAGCATCTGAATACAGAATTCGGCAACAGACTTATTACAGCCATTTCTATTTTCGAAAACTCATATCCACGGAAATTCCTGCATCAGTTAGTTTCGGGCCAACTTGACATGGACAGGCTGGATTACCTGATGCGAGATAGCTTTTATACCGGGGTAAGTGAAGGCGTTATCAGTACTGACCGCATCCTCAAAATGCTTACAGTGGCTGAAGACGAACTAGCGGTGGAATTGAAAGGTATTTATTCGATCGAGAAATTTATTGTTGCAAGAAGACTGATGTACTGGCAGGTATATTATCATAAAACAGTGCTCGCTGTTGAATATATGCTGATAAGCATTCTCAACAGGGCGAGAGTGCTGGCAATTGAAGGCAAAGAATTACCGGCTTCGTCAGCATTGAAGTTTTTCCTCTGGCAGCAGGTCGGGAAGGAACAATTTGAGACATCTCCATCCATACTTTCTACTTTTGCCTCACTCGATGATTATGATATCTATTATGCAATCAAAGAATGGTCATCGAATCCCGACCGGATTCTGAGTTCTTTATGTAATTCTCTGCTGAACCGGATACTTTTCAGGGTTGTGATTACATCAAGTCCTTTCTCTAATAGCAAAATAAACCAGATCCGGCAAAAGATAACTGAGAAACTTGAATTAAGTGGTGATGATTATCAATATTTTACCGGCCAGGGTGAGATTTCGAACAGTGCTTATGATCCCGATAGCGACCGTATAACAATTATTGATAAAATTGGGCAGCGCTGGGACATTTCCGGCCTCTCGGAGCAATTAAATATTGCCATTTACAATAAGACTGTGTCGAAGTTTTTTACCTATTTCCCAAAATGGGCCGATTTGTAACAACATATATTTACAGTATGTTACAAACTCTTGAAGACCATGTAAATAATAATATCTATATTTGCAGACTTTTTAATTAACCGATATTTAACTTATTTGATCCTGATGGAATTTACTGCAAAAGAAATCGCCAACCTAGTAGGAGGTGCTATCGACGGAAACCCGGATGTAAAAGTAAACCGATTAGCTAGGATCGAAGATGGCGAGCCTGAAGCATTAAGTTTCCTGGCAAATCCGAAATATTATCCTTTCATTTATAGCACACGTTCATCTATCGTATTGGTTCAAAGCGACTTTATACCTGAACAGCCAATTACAAGCACATTGATCCGGGTTGAGGATCCGTATACTGCATTCGCGAACCTGCTTGAGATTTACGATAAAATGCGCAAAGGAAAAACAGGAACTTCATCCCTGGCTTCGATTGCCAAATCTGCCAAAATCGGAATTAACGCCTACATTGGAGATTTTGTTGTAATCAGCGATAATGCCGTGATTGGTGATAATGTTAAAATATTTCCTCAGAGCTTTATTGGGGAAAATGTAAGGATAGGCTCAGGTACCACTATAAATCCTGGTGTCATTATATATTACGATTGCACTATCGGAAGCGAATGTACCATACATGGAGGGTCTGTTATAGGAGCTGATGGATTTGGCTTTGCACCCCAGAGTGACAATAACTATAAGAAAGTTGCCCAAATCGGAAATGTTGTGATTGAAGATAATGTCGAGATCGGGGCCAATACAACCATCGACCGGGCTACACTCGGCTCGACCATCATTCGCAGAGGTGTAAAACTTGATAATCTTATTCAGGTAGGACATAATGTCGAAATCGGAGAAAATACCGTTATTGCAGCCCAAACCGGTATTGCAGGCTCTACCAAACTAGGTAAAAACAATATGATCGGAGGTCAGGTTGGATTCGCAGGTCACCTGGTAATTGCCGATGATGTTAAAATCGGAGCCCAGGCAGGATTGGGAGGTAGTGTCACCAAACCTGGGAGTGTTTTGCTAGGAGCACCAGCCATCGATATCAGCAAATTCCGCAGGATTATAGCCATTTTCAATAACCTTGACAAGTTGTATTATCGTATAGGAGATCTTGAGAAAATAATAAAGCAACTACAGGCTGAAAAAGTCAGCGACGATAAAAACATCTGATAAACTAAAGTTTACTTATTCCAAAATATGTTTGACAAACAGCGTACAATAAAAGAATCTGTTTCAATAAAGGGTTCTGGATTACATACAGGAAAACAGGTTACACTTACTTTTAAACCAGCTCCTGCTGATCATGGCATTAAATTTTGTCGTGTCGATCTCGAAAATAAACCGGTGATTGATGCGATTGCTGATTATGTTGTTGACACTTCACGTGGAACTACTATAGAATTTCAGAATGTAAGACTTGTAACCATTGAACATGTTATGGCTTCGGTTGCCGGATTGGGTATTGATAATATCCTGATTGAAACCGACAATGAAGAAATGCCCATAATGGATGGAAGTGCCCGTTTTTTTGTAGCTGCGCTTGATACTGCAGGCATTATTGAACTGGACGCAAACCGCGAATATTTCGAATTCAGGAATACACTCACCCTTACGGATGCTAACCGCAAAAGTGAAATGGTTCTCGTTCCGGATGATAACTTTCGCCTTTCAGTGATGATTGATTTCGAGACCCGTATCCTGGGAACGCAGTATTCCTCAATAGCTGATATTGAAGATTTCAGGAAAGAGATTGCTGATTGCCGCACTTTTGTATTTCTGCATGAACTTGAATTTCTGATCAACAACAACCTTATTAAGGGAGGTGATGTGAGCAATGCTATTGTTTTTGTTGACCGTTTACTTAGTCAGGTTGAACTGGATAGCCTGGCCAAACATTTCAACAAACCAAAGATCACCGTTCTGAAAGAAGGCATCCTTAATAACCTTGAACTTCGGTTTCACAACGAACCTGCCAGACATAAACTGCTGGACGTAATAGGCGACCTTGCCCTGGTTGGGACTCCGCTTAAAGGCCATGTGATTGCTACACGCCCCGGACACCTTGTCAATACAAATTTCGCGAAACTTATCCGTGAACACATCAAAAATGCACCCAAAGGACCCAATATCGACCTTAACAAAAAACCGGTATACGATATTAACGATATTAAAAAAATATTACCACATCGTCCACCTTTCCTCCTGGTTGATAAAATCATGGAAATTAGCGACAAACAAGTGACCGGGGTAAAAAATGTGACTATGAATGAGGCATATTTCGTAGGTCATTTCCCGGACGAGCCGGTTATGCCTGGAGTCTTACAGGTAGAAGCAATGGCCCAAACTGGTGGAATTTTTGTACTACATTCCTTACCAGATCCTGAAAATTATATTACCTATTTCCTTAAAATGGAAGCTGTTAAATTCAGGCAGAAGGTCGTACCAGGCGATACACTGGTATTTGTTCTCGAAATGATTTCACCTGTTCGCAGAGGTATCTGCCATATGCGGGGAACTGCCTGGGTTGGCGATAAAATTGTAACCGAAGCTGAACTGATGGCACAGATTGTTCGTAAAAAATAATTTTTGTAATAAAAAGTGTCATTCTTCCTGCTATAAAACAGGTGGTTCCTCTGATAGGATTCCGAAAAAAGGATTAAGGCTATGAATTTTTATTACTTCCTTAGTTTCAACGGCATTCTTACATACCGGAACCCAGAATCTCAAATAAAGTAATACTCAATGAATCAACCATTAGCATATGTTCACCCCCAGGCAGATGTTGCCAAAAATGTGGTGATTGAACCTTTTGTAAACATCGAAAAAAATGTGGTTATCGGCGAAGGAACCTGGATAGGTTCCAGCGTCACCATAATGGAGGGAGCTCGAATAGGGAAAAATTGCCGCATTTTCCCCGGAGCAGTTATTGCCGCAGTACCGCAGGATTTGAAATATGCAGGAGAAGAATCCATCGTCAAAATTGGTGACAACACCACTATCAGAGAATTTGTTACCATTAACCGGGGTACCAAGGCCAATATGGAAACTACTGTCGGCAATAATTGTCTGATTATGGCATATGCCCATATTGCTCACGATTGTATTGTAGGAAACAACTGCATCCTGGCTAACTCAGTTGCTCTTGCCGGGCATATTACCATTGAAGATTATGCAATTATCGGTGGCCTATCCGCTGTGCATCAGTTTGTTACTATTGGCCAGCATACAATGATTTCGGGAGGTTCGTTGGTCCGCAAGGATGTACCACCTTTTACCAAAGCCGCCCGCGAACCGGTTTCATATGTCGGAATTAACTCAGTCGGTATGAGGAGAAGAGGATTTTCGAGCGAAAAAATTAATGAAATTCAGGATATATACCGTATCATTTTTCTAAGCGGATACAATGTGAGCAGAGCTGTCGAAATAGTTGAAACTACCATGCACCCGACTGTTGAACGTGACGAGATCCTTTCATTTATCAGTCGCTCAACACGCGGTATTATGAAGGGATATGCAAAATCAAGAGAATAGATAAAACAGACATGGGATACACATCCCATATATATTCCTGATTAATTGATACCTGTATTATTAAGCGGACAACACTCAGGATTACCATTGACCTTACAGGCTTCCTTAGCATACCTGATGGAAAAAATCTAAAAATTCACAACTGAAAATTTCATGCAAATCACCCTGAATAAAATTAGCAGAAAGTTTAATTACGAATGGATTTTCCGGGATGTGAACTTTGAATTTAAACAAGGTCACGCCTATGCAATCCTGGGATCAAATGGCTCGGGAAAATCAACACTGCTTCAGATTATTTCAGGCCATCTTCATGCTTCTGATGGCACTATATCATACAGTCATGATGCAAAAAATATTGAAATTGAAGATTTTTTCAGGTATGTAACCTTTAGCGGCCCTTATCTTGAACTTATCGAAGAGTTCACTCTTGAGGAAATGCTCACATTCCACAGTCACTTCAGGAAATTCCGTAACGACATGGATGTTAATGCTGTAATGGAAACCACCGGCTTGATACGTAACCGGAATAAACCTATCAAATATTTCTCATCCGGAATGAAACAAAGGGTACGCCTTGCCATTGCATTGCTTTCGGAATCGGAGGTTGTGCTTCTCGATGAGCCCGCTGCCAACCTCGACCACAAAGCTATAGAATGGTACCGAAACCTGGTTGCAAATAACCGTGGTAACCGTATTATAATTGTTTGTTCAAATTCGCAAAGTGAAGAACATGATTTTTGTACGCAATCCATTGTGATTGATGATTATAAGAAAAACGAGAAGGTTCGGTCCTGAAATCAGTAAACCACACTGATAAGTACAATTTGAACCATTCATTATTGTCTGTTTCAAACAACATCATTCCCAAATTATAACTTTATAAGGAAAAAGTTTACTTTTACACCCATTTTAATACAATTTCAATTACATTTAATACCTGATTATGGCTACAACTTCTGAATTCCGCAATGGACTTTGCATCGAATTCAACAACGATCTCTATAAAATTGTAGAGTTTCAGCATGTTAAACCTGGCAAAGGCCCTGCTTTTGTCCGTACCAAACTCAAAAATCTGAAAACAGGGAAGGTTATCCCTAATACATTTACTGCCGGAGCCCCTATTGATATTGCCCGTGTTGAACGTCGTCCCTACCAGTTTCTTTACAAGGACGATAACGGCTACAATTTTATGAATACTGAGACATTTGAACAGATTTCGATTGAAGAAGAAATGGTTGATAATTCTCAGTTTCTTAAAGAAGGACAGGGAGTTGAAATTATGATTCATGCCGATACTGAAACGCCTCTGACTTGCGAACTGCCTGCTTTTGTTGAACTGGAGATTACCTATACCGAACCGGGTTTCCGCGGTGATACGGCCTCAAATACCCTTAAAAAAGCTACCCTTGAAACCGGAGCCATAGTACAGGTTCCATTATTTATTGACGAAGGTACGAAGATACGTATCGATACGCGTACCGGCACTTATTTCGAAAGGGTAAAATAAGGCTGTACTGCAAACGCTTTGATGTTTGCATTATATTCAAAAAACAGCTTATTATGAAATTCCTTTCATCAATATCTCTCAGGGAAATAGCAGACATTATTGGAGCAACCTTTTGCTTTGATGAATCATTTCCGGTGTCCGGGATGAACGAAATACATATGGTTTCGTCAGGTGATTTAACTTTCGTGGATCACCCTAAGTATTACGATAAAGCACTCTCTTCAAAAGCCAGTGTAATAATTATCAATCAGAAAATGGAGTGCCCTGAGGGCAAAGCACTTCTTTTCCATGACGATCCTTTTGCAGCATACACTTTGCTGGCAAGAAAGTACAGGCCGTTTGTTGCTTCAACATCAGCAATAAGTCCAAGTGCTATCGTTGGTGGAGGTACTGTAATTCAACCCGGAGCTTTTATAGGTAATCATGTGGAAATCGGGAAAAACTGTATTATTCATGCCAATGTAAGCATCAATGATTACTGCATTATAGGCGATAATGTAGTGATACATTCCAATAGCGTGCTTGGTGCTGATGCATATTATTTTCAGCGAAAACCCGAAGGTTACCGCAAACTGGAATCCTGCGGGAGGGTAATTATTCACGATAATGTTGAAATAGGCGCTCTCTGTTCCATCGACAGGGGGGTATCAGGTGATACTGTTATTGGTAAAGGCACTAAATTTGACAACCATGTTCAGGTTGGACATGATACCCAGATTGGATCAAACTGCCTGATAGGATCTCATACTGCTATTGCCGGGGTTACCCGGATTGAGGATGATGTTACTATCTGGGCAAAAGTTGCTGTGAATAAGGATCTTGTAATAGGTAAAGGTGCAATCATACTGGCTACATCGGCCATTGACAAATCACTTCCTGGTGGAATAACTTATTTTGGCAGTCCGGCTATTGAAGCACGTAAAAAGTGGAAAGAACTGGTCATGCTGCGAAAGCTTCCGGATATGTATAAAAAATTTAAATAAATACCTGATATTATTCGGATGCTCTTTGATATTTGCATCAAAAATGAATACCTCCAAATCTTAAAGGGGTATTTTTTTTGATTTACTGATAGCTTTCAGGAAATTGCCAGATGTATACCTGATTTCGGGGAATTAATACCGGTAACTGATAGCTGGTACCAAATAATCCTAACCAGGAGTCCGACAAATTAATAAATCAGGCTTTCACTTTTTCCTCCTGTCCGGTAAAATACAGATCCAGGGCAACAATTATGGCTATGAGTCCCCAAAATGGAACACTTGCTTTATCGGTATTCAAAAAGTTGTTCATAAGTCCGTGCACAAAATAAGTTATAAGAGAAAGAGTTGCCGATAAAGCAATCAGCCTTGTCTGTCTGTTAGCCGCTTTTTTATATACATTTAGCCCGGTATAAATTACTGTTATCACAATAAAAATGACACTCAACAAACCTGGAATTCCGGATTCTGCAAGAGGTCCTATATACTCACTATGGGCATTACCCAGATCACCAAGGTTCGTGCTGATAATCGTTTTTTCCTTCGAACGCTGAAAAGGAGCATATTCAAACTGATAAGTTCCTGGCCCCCACCCCAGCAAAGGCTTGTCTTCAGACATCCGCAAAGCGGCCTGCCAGCGATTGATACGCTCAAGATTGGACGCATCGGATGAAATATTGGAGATAGATTCAATATGTTCAATAAAATTGGCAGAAGCATCCTGCTTGTTTTTTTCCAGTTTATCAAGTATCTCAAACTTAAAAGTAAAGAAGAGGATTAAAAATCCTGCAATTCCCAACGCAATCCATTTGAATTTAATATGTAGCTTAACAAATATCAGCACTACAACAGCAAATCCAACACTAACCCAGGCTGCACGACTGTATGAAAGGAATAAGGCTAACATCAGTATCAATAAAGCCCCAATTGTCAGAATACGCTGGTTTCGCGTAACGGTCTTATCAAACGACATTCCGAACATTACAGGTATAAATAAAGCTAATATTGCACCATAAGCGGTGTGATCATTGTAAAAAGGTGACATCACCCAATGCCCGGCTTTTTCACTGAAACCATATTCCATATGGTTATACGTAGTATAAATAATAACCACAATCAAGGCCGAAACATAGGCCCAGATAAAAAGCCTGATATTGGTTTTCTTCTGAAAAAGCATTATACCACCAAAATATACCGGGATAATAAACCACAACCGTGATAAAAGGTATTTGAACGAAACCAGAGGAATATCTGAAGTAATGGAAGTTATAAGCATCCAAGACAGATTAAAGAGTATGGCTATGGTAACAGGATGTCTGACTATCCGTCCTTCAACACCTCCTTCGAGCAGTATTTTTAGAATAAAAAAGAAAAGAATTCCGATAAGAAGCGGTTCACTCGGTACCGAGATACTGACTCCCATATCATAGTCGCCAATATTAATAGCAAGAGGCGTAACAAAAACAGCAAGCAATAATACTTTCTCAAGACTAAAAATAAACATAATCAGCATGATACATGCTATAGGAATAAGAATTCCGTAATATAATTCCTTGTACACCAAATACGTATTCAGCAATACAAAAATTGCTGTTACCAGGTAAACAATTGATATTTTAAGTCTTTCGGTCAAAGTATGATAGGATGTTATCCGTTATTTTCTTCCGTTTGCGGAATTTTGCGACGTTCCATAAATGCGATGGCCAGCAAGCTGATAAGCAAGGTCCCTGCGACAAAATAGAACATTACAAACAACCTTTTCGGATAGGATTTTTTATCCGCTATCTGGGGAGGAGTAACAATATTAACATAGGTGAATTTTTTATCAATATCAAACCTGGCAACATCATATTTAAGCATGATTTCACTATATTCGTTAGCCAGATCTTCGATTCGGTTGGCAAGAAACAGAAGTTCTCCGCTTTTTTCGGCCATTCCTTCTTTCAGTTTCTGTACATCTTTTGTATTAATACCACCTCCGCCACCATCAACAGTGCGTAATTCACCGCGTGTGATTTCCTGGCTTTGTCCTGTAACGTCGTAAACTCCATAATTTGTAGCTATTTCGCGGTATAGGTTCTGGATTGAATCAATTTCAGTCTTTTTGACTTTAAGAATTCTTTCCATTGCAGCAACTACTTCTTCGTATTTCACTCCATGAGTGGCCCTGATTTTGACATCTGTATAATGTAGTATAGAGTTAACAATATCACGGGCCATAACCGGATCGACATCATTTACACTTACTTCAACACTTTCATATTGGGTTTTAGCCACTTTTACATTCTTGTTGTACACATATTCCAGTGTAGAAGCAAAATATTTTTCATCGGGCGAAATACCGTAATGTTTCTGTAAGTCGAATTTTTTTATAACACTATCACGAACATCCTGAGAATTAATCCATTGCAGCATTTGTTCGGTTTCACTTTCATCTGAATATGGCATAACATTCGAGGGATAAATGTATGCTATCGATTTGAACCGGGGTTTCATAATCAAAGGACTGGAAACTACCAGTGAGACGAGAGCCGCAACAACAGCAAGAATAATCAGATGCCATTTCCACTTAATAATGATTCGCAGCAGGTTGGTATTGTTAAAGAAGTTATCCATCAGAGTCAATTGCTTTATTTTTTTTATTTTGCTGTTTGTAGTAAGGGGTATGCTTTTTACTTTAGGTATCGGCGGATACTTAATTCAGCTATATGTTTGCTTAAGTTTCTGTAAAAATACAGGGCTTCTTTCCACCGCAAAAATCACCAGCATTCCTGCCAGTAAGCTTCCAAGCGTTGAAAGCAACACTATTATCCAGATTATAGGATAGGCCTTACGTTCAGCTTTATAGGCATTTTCAACAATGAACTTTTGCGGAATTTCTTCGTATGCATCAATTTTAGCTTCTTCGTATCTTGCTTTGATATAGCTTAACTGTTTCTTTTCATGCTCAAGGGCATCGCGTATCGAAACATAAGGTCCACCGTATATTGCAAGTATTTTTAACTTTTCATCCAGGGCATTGATGCCACGTGTATTGCCTTTGGCAATTTCCATGGCAAGCTGTTGATTCATCATTTCGGCCTGTGTTTCGTAATCATGAACCCCAAGTTTCCGGAGTTGGGTAAGTGAATCTTCCATTACCTTTATTTCGGACTGTAACGAAATATACTCAGCTTCTACAATCCTGAATCCCTGCATGGCTCGTTCTTTCTGCATATCATTTTTGACTGAATCGAGCAAGGCTGCAATTTCATTTGCTATATCTGCAGCCATTTGAGGGTCTTTATCGAGCACTGATATCTTCACTGCCATGAATTCCGTACGCTTAAAAGAAATGTAGGATTCAAAACGGGTATACAAGCGGGTCCTCTCATATCGTGAACCCGGCTCAATCCCGTAATGGGCAGCTA
Organism: Bacteroidales bacterium; assembly: GCA_038204995.1. GTDB lineage: Bacteria > Bacteroidota > Bacteroidia > Bacteroidales > UBA4417 > UBA4417. The sequence goes on from JBBRCH010000004.1 coordinate 82,078, forward strand.
AATTAAACTTACTGACTACTCTATCCCTTATCCTGCTCGAATTAAGTATCTGCAGCATCTGTTCAGTTTGTTCGTCTTCACCAAACTCGAGAATATCCTGCTTTGCAATTGCATTTTCGTTCAACAGCGACTTTGAAATAGAATTACTTGATGCCGGATACATAATGACCGTAGACTTGTAAAGCGGGGTAACAAAAAATGGCGATGAGAAAATTGCCGAAAGCAAAGCAGAAGCTATACCTATCATTATCAGCGCTTTACGCCATTTATAAAGAAAAATTGCAACTTTAAATGAATCAGTATGACTGTTCGTGGAGTTATTCAACATTGGATCACCCTCCGGGATTATGGCCTGCAAAGGTAGAGAAATCTACCTAAAAAGCAATGAATGCAATAAGTTGATATAAAATTATACAAAGTATCTGTTTCCACTAAAAAACGAAGAATCAGATTCTATCATTTCAGTAAGGGAATTTTACCAAAGGCCAGTGAAATCGCACATTCAAAAGACTCAAGAAATCTCAGGATGAAGAATGACAAAAATAAAAATCCATATGGAAATCTTATTACGCTCAAAGCAAGAAACCTATCATAAATGTTTATTCGCTTTTCAGCAAACGAAGGAAACCGCCGATACTTAATAATTTAAGAATAAATGCCCAAATCACTGATGCCAGGCCCGTAACAACCAATGCAATTCGCCAGTCCCATTTAATATAGCCTGCAGCCACGTTTAAAATGACTACACCAAGGGCAAAAAACATCAATGTAAGAAGATACCTCCAGTTAATTGTAAACCTGAATAATTTTTGAGCAATTACAATCTGTATTATTGCAGTAATAAATTGAGTGATCAGGCTTGCATACGCTGAACCAACTGCCAACAAAGTCGGAATGAGGAAATAATTGAGACTGATGTTCAGAATCATACCTGTCAGAGCCATAATATTAAGCGCCTTTAAACTGCCGTTTGCAGTCAGTAGCGTACCAAAGATGTATGTTGCTGAAATCGGAATAAAACCAATAATAAGAAATACAAATACTTTTTGAGACTCATGGATCTGACCAACATAAAGCAATTCCATGATCTGGTTGCTAAAAAAGGAGGAACAGGTTGCAATAATCATAGAGATAGTAAAAATGATGGTAAACGAAAGTTTAACCATTCCTTCAACAGGTGATTTATCCTTGATCAGTTTCGCAAAAATCGGAATCAGCAAAACGGCAAACAGATAAGCGATCATATTTACAGCATCCAGTAACCTGTATGCTTTTGCATAAATATCAACCTGGGTGGTACCAATTCCATTTGGTAACATTCGCTCAAGCATAACTGAATCAATACGGTTATAAAATGACATAAGCAACACCAGCAGTGCAAAAGGGAAGCTCTGCTTGATAATCATCAGGAAAAATGTTGTGTTCCATTGTAACCGCTTAAAAGCTGCCATTTTAATCACAATGAGTAAAGCTACAAATGCCGTTATGAGGTAAGCCAGTGTTTGTGCATACACAAACCATATGATCCGGAAAGGCTCGGTAGTGATATTTCCCCATAACAATATACTACAGAAGAGTATCATTAACAAACGGTCGAGGACAGAAATCGAACTGTCAATTCTAAACAACAGAAGTCCAGAAATATTCGATCGCAGGTAAAGAATAAACGACACAAGGAACTGGTTAAAACCAAGGAAGGCAAGGAAATAAAAGTGCCTCGGGTCATAGCCGATTATACCTGCCACAATAAATATCACTGCGAAATAGATAATAACCAATAGAAACCGCAGTAAAGTAATACCCGAAAAATGTTTATTTAAAAGGTGATTGTTTTGAGCTATATTTCTGTTGTTAAAGTTGGTAATGCCAAAATCAAGCAGAATATTAAAAAGAAACGTAAAATTAAGTACAGTAAAATAAAAACCATATTCTCCCGGCGCAACTATATTCTGAACGGTGCGGTCGATGCCAAAAATCCAGAATGGCTTAACCAGCAGATTAAGAAAAAGCAGGAAACCGAGATTGGTTATAAATTTACGCTTCATACTCTAGCCTTTTGAGCCTTTCAATATTTTAAAAAAGAAATTCTGAGTCTGATGTCTGTTGGCTTCAAATTTAACTAAAACTCCGTTCTCAATAACAAAAACACCATATCCAATATCCGATAATAGTTTCATACAGTCGGTCCTGTTCTGATTGTCCCAAAGTTCAGCGTATATAATTGGTTTATACTTATTTATAGTATTCCTGGCACCGTCGAGCACATTAAATTCATAATTCTCTACGTCTATCTTTATACCGGTAACCGGTTTTAAAGGTGTCTGCAATTCTGATATATCATCAAGCCGGTGCATGGGTACACTGTATCTGATGCCACGGTCGCTCTCGGTTCCTTCAACACCTTCGATATGACTAAGTCCGTGAAATTTCACATGTTTATACTCCGGAAGAATGATTTCTGCCATTCCTTCATAATTTCCCAGGGCAAAATCAAAAACTTTCACGTTTTTGAGATTGAAAAACTTCAACAGCCTTCGCAAGGTATATAGATTTTCAGGTACTGGTTCAAAAGAAAGAATTTGTGAATCGGGTAGTTTCCGGGCTAAATGAACCGACATCACACCAATGTTAGCGCCTATATCCAAAACAGTCGAATGATCAGGTAGTAGGGATAAAAAATATAGAAAATCGCCTTCTTTGCGGTTGTTTTTTAAGGTAGAAATGATATAAAGAGAGAAAATAAAAAGATAATTTTTAAATCCCAGTAACTTCTGTAAAACAAACTTTATTAGCGTTTTCATTCAATATAACTATTTGTTGTCAAAAGTACGACTATTTAAGAAAATGCCTAAAGATTGTCATCTTTTGCTGTTAAAAAGGTTTCTGATTAACGGATGTAACAAATTCCAGGAATAAAATAAGGGGTTCTGACCTTACCTGTTTTTGCTATAAAGGGTATAACTATACAATTGGAATAAACCGGAATTTCTGAATTGTAAATGTGTAAATTTATATTATTACTCAAATTCTGAACTATAAACAATTATTTTCATAGGTTTGCGTAAATTAATCAACACATATTCCGAAATATACAAAGGTTGAAAATTGCGGTAAATACAAGACTTCTGTTGGATGGCCGTCTTGATGGCATAGGCAGGTTTGCTGATGAAACCTTGCGGGTTATTACTTCACAGCATCCTGAGCATCAGTTCTATTTCTACTTCGACAGAAAGTATGATAACAGGTTTATTTACAATTCTAATGTAAACCCGGTAATCTTATTACCACAAGCCCGGCATCCTTTTTTATTCCTTGCCTGGTTCGAAGCATCCCTGCCACTGCATTTCAAGCATATAAAACCGGATATTTTTCTCTCTCCTGATGGCTTTCTGTCCTTATCCACCTCTGTTAAATCAGTTGGGGTCATTCATGATCTTAACTTTGAGCACTTCCCCGATGATATTCCATTCCTTGTCAGGAAATACTATTCGGTGATGTTTCCGAAATTTGCCCTTAAAGCCTCACGAATTGCAACTGTATCCGAATACTCAAAAACTGACATCACTGAGAAATATCATGTTGACCCTTCGAAAATTGATGTGGTTTACAATGGTGCAGGAGGTATTTTTAAGCCTGTACAGTTAATTGATCAGCAACGAACCAGAAATGAATTTTCACATGGCAGAGAGTATTTCTTCTTTATCGGAACGCTCCACCCACGTAAAAACCTGGTAAATCTTTTTAAAGCTTTTGACGAATTTAAAAAAGGAGACACAAAAGGAATAAAACTTCTGCTTGCGGGCGCCCGTATGTGGTGGACTGATGCTATCCGCCTGGCATACGAAGGAATGGAATACAGCGATGATGTCATTTTTACTGGCCGGGTTACTGACCAGGAACTTGCATCGCTGATGGCATCCGCGCTGGCTTTGACATATGTTTCGTACTTCGAAGGTTTTGGAATTCCTATCCTGGAAGCTTTTCAGTGCGATACTCCGGTTATTACCTCAAATGTAACTTCAATGCCCGAAGTTGCCGGAACTGCAGCTCTTTTGACCGATCCTTTTTCAGTAAATTCAATTGCTGATGCCATGCAAAAAATAGCATCTGATACTGCCTTAAGGCAGAAACTCATTGTTGCCGGCCGTGAGCAAGGCCGGAAATTCTCATGGGAAAAAACTGCAGGCAGACTTTGGGATTGTATTGAGAAAGCAGCAGAGGGGTAATACAATAGTAAATATTTGTTGATCACAATAAGTAAATCGCACATCAAATAACATTGACTTCCATCTCCAATTTTACTCCGAATCGTTCATAAACTGAATTCTGAACCCTGTGGGCCAGGGTAAGTATGTTGCTTCCCGTGGCATTTCCATAATTAACAAGAACAAGGGCCTGGCATTGATGCACACCTGCGTCCCCTTCGCGGAATCCCTTCCAGCCACATTGCTCTATTAACCAGCCTGCGGCAAGTTTAACCTTGTCATCATCCAACGGATATGAAATCATCTTTGGGAATGATTCCAGGAGTTTGCCGGTAACTTTCTGATCGACTGTAGGATTTTTAAAGAAACTGCCCGCATTACCCAACAATTTAGGATCAGGCAGTTTGCTTTGCCTTATGTTACAAACAGCCTTACTTACATCGGCAATACCCGGATTATCAATACCCAGGCGATCCAACTCTTGTTTAATAGCACCATATTCGAGGTGTACAACCGGATTGAGGCTTAAACTGAAAGTAACCGACCAAATCGCAAACCTTCCTTTCAGCTCAGTTTTAAAAATACTGTCACGATATCCAAATTTGCATTCTTCGAGGGTAAAATGCTTAATTTCACCGGTTTGCAGATCGATAGCTTCCAGCGATCGAAAACAGTCTTTTACTTCGACACCGTAGGCACCAATATTCTGAATCGGACAGCTACCTGCATTTCCGGGAATCAGCGAAAGATTTTCAAGTCCGCCATATCCATGATTTACACACCAGTTAACGAATTCGTGCCAGTTTTCGCCGGCCGAAACTTTTACAAGTACTGTATCCTCAGAATAGTTTTCAGCCTCGATGCCTTTGTTATTAATATGAACCACCAGGCCATTATAGTTGCCGGTGAAAAGCAGATTACTACCCCCGCCAAGCAATAAGACCGGATTTTTGGTTAACATTCCGGAAGCAATCAATTCATGGAACTGTTCTTTGTTTTTAATCTCTGTGAAAAAACGAGCAACCGATTCAATATGAAATGTATTGAACTGATGAAGTGAAAAATTTTCTTTTATACTAATAAGCTTATGCATACTCACTATTCGGTACAGTTGATAAATAGAATGATAAAATCAATGATTTAAAGCCTGTCATTATTTCAGAGAAATAAAGGATTTCAAATTTTCGGCAAAATTAATTTAAGCTTTTCAATAATGAGCAGGATTATTGAAAATTCATTCGAAAACTTTACTTTCGCACTGTTTTTATAGCAATAATGAAAAAGAAAAGAGCTGTCATTTCGGTGATCAACGACCTGGTAACAGACCAGCGCGTGGCCAGAACCGCAGGTGTTCTGACCGACCTTGGCTTTGAGGTCTTGATGGTAGGCCGCCGTAAATACGATAGTCCGCGAATGCCTGAGAGAACTTACGAAACTCTTCGAATGCGACTGCTTTGGGAAAAAGGACCCTTATTTTACGCCGAATACAATATCAGGTTGTTTTTCCTGCTTCTGTCAAGGCCGGCTGATCTACTGGTGAGTAACGACCTTGATACACTTTTACCCAATTACCTGATTCATAAGCTGAAACGCATCCCGCTTGTGTATGATAGTCATGAATATTATACTGCAACCCCTGAGTTGGTCAACAGGCCTAACGTGCAGCGTATATGGAAATGGATTGAAAAAACTATAGTTCCCAAACTCAATAACTGTATTACTGTCAATTCCAGCATTGCAAATTTATTTGAACAGGAATATCATGTTTCTTTTAAAGTTGTCCGTAATATCCCACACCAGCGAGTAATGCCTGAAACACCTTCAAGGAAATCCCTGGGGCTTCCCGAAGAGAAAAAAATTGTTCTGATGCAGGGTTCAGGGATCAATGTTCAGCGTGGTGCTGAAGAAGCGGTCGAAGCCATGCAATATCTTGATAATGTATTACTTTTGGTTGTTGGTGGTGGTGATGTGCTCCCCGTGTTAAAAAAAATGGTGAACGAATTGCACCTGGAGATGAAAGTAAAGTTTGTATCCCGGCAAACGCCTGAAATCCTTTTCGGATATACAGCCAATGCAGATATAGGGCTCACTATTGATAAAGATACCAATATCAATTACAGGTACAGCCTTCCCAACAAGCTCTTCGATTATATTTATGCCGGAGTGCCTGTACTTGCAACACCTTTGGTCGAGATAAAAAAGATAATTCAGCAATATGAAATAGGTGACTTTATTGAAAATCATGAACCTAAACACCTCGCATCAAAAATAAATAGCATGTTGCAGGATGAAACCCGGATGACTTTTTATAAAAAGAACACCCTAAAAGCTGCCGCCGAATTGAGTTGGGAAAAAGAAAAAAACATACTTATCGAGATATTTGCGCCTTATGCCTGATAAACATTTGCATATAGTTGCTTTCAGCATACCCTACCCTGCAAATTATGGCGGTGTGATTGATGTTTTTTACAAACTGAAAGCGCTTTACAAAGCCGGAATAAAAATTCACCTCCACTGTTACCAGTACGATAGGCCGGAAGCACCGGAATTAAATACGTATTGTGAAACCATAAATTATTATCCGCGACAAACCGGCCTGGCAGCGCAGTTTTCGCTGAAACCTTATATTGTTGAAAGCCGGAAGTCAGGCACGCTGCTGCAAAATCTGTTATCTGATGATTACCCTATTCTTTTTGAAGGACTTCATAGTTGTTATTACCTCAACCACAGGAAATTACAAGGCAGAAAACTTATATATCGCGAGAGTAATATCGAACATGACTACTATTTTAACTTGTTTAAATCGGAGAGAAATATCGGACGAAAGATGTTTTTCCTGCTTGAAAGCCTGAAACTAACGTTTTTTCAGAAACAACTAAAATATGCTACTAAAATGCTGGTTGTTTCGCAAACTGACTGCGATTATCTTGCAAAGAAATTCCCGGAGAAGGAAGTTGTATACCTTCCCAGTTTTCATGGAAACCATGAAGTTGGAAGTCTTCCGGGGAAAGGCAGCTACGTATTATACCATGGCAATTTATCGGTCGGTGAAAATGCACAGGCAGCTATTTTTCTTGCCAGTGAGGTATTTGACAATTTATCGGTTACTCTTAAAATTGCCGGCCTTAATCCAGCAGAATCACTAAAAAATCTGGTAGCTATGTATAAAAATGTTGAACTGATCCCGAATCCGCCACAGGCAGAAATGGAGGCCTTGATCAAAAACGCACAGATCAACATACTGGTTACTTTTCAATCCACCGGATTAAAACTAAAATTGCTCAATACGCTTTACAATGGACGCTGGATGCTTGTAAATCCCGAAATGCTTGCTGGCACAGGCCTTGAAAGCCTTTGTGAAATCGCGGCTGATGCAACAGAAATGAAAAAGAAAATCCATTCTCTTTTTAACACCGAATTTGATCAGAATCAGCTGGTAGCCCGCAAAGAATTACTTAAGAAACGATTTTCGGATGAAGAGAATGCAGGAAAACTGATCCATGAAATTTTTGACAAATAGTTGTAATTTGGGATAACGTCCGAAATCCTTACTCCACTCCTATCCCGATCAACCCCTCTCCTACTTCAATCAGTTTCCCTCTTTCGCATTTTATAATTCGTGCCGGGTACTTACGCAGGAGCGCATAATTGTGGGTAGCCATAAATACAGCCCTACCTGACTTGCGGATATCGAAAAGCAGTTGCATGATTCCATCCGATGTTTCAGGGTCCAGGTTCCCTGTAGGTTCATCAGCCAGTAATAATGCAGGATCATTGATCAGGGCGCGTGCAATGGAAACACGCTGTTGCTCACCGCCGGAGAGTTGGTGAGGCATTTTAAACCCTTTGGTGATCAGTCCGACTTTGTCGAGCACTTCGTTCATGCGGTGCCGCATGGCATCCGCATCTTTCCAGCCCGTGGCTTTCATCACAAAAATCAGGTTATCATTTATGCTCCGGTCGTTCAGCAACTGGAAATCCTGGAAAACGATCCCGATTTTACGCCTCAGAAAAGGAATCTCCTTGCGTTTCATATCCGGGATATTAAACCCGGCTACTTCAGCTTTCCCTTCAAGCAATGGCAAATCAGCATACAGGGTTTTCATCAGGCTGCTTTTACCGGTTCCGGTTTTACCAACAAGGTATACAAACTCGCTTTTATGTATGTTGAGCGAAACATCTGACAGAATAAGGTTTTCCCGCTGGTAAACAGAAATACCTTCGAGTGCAACGATGGAATCAATTGCCATAGGATATAGTTAATTAATAGTAAAGCAGCTGCAAAAATAACCTATTTATTGACTGCCTGAAAATGAAATATTCACTTCGCTTGTGAAATGAGTAAAAATCAGCTGCCTGACTCATGCCTGAGATCTTTATCGATTCTTCTTTTTCCTTGTACGTAAATTTTGAAAATGTACCACAGAGGTAATGGATATCCCATCAATACTTACGTGTTTTAGGAAGGGATATTCATCACAAAAACTTAAGCAATATATTGTGCAAAACAGTTTTTGTTACAACTCCCGATTGCCGGAACAGCAGCTTGCCATTCTTAAAAATAATAATTGTCGGGACACTTTGAATTCCATATTGACTTGCCAATCCGTTGTTCTGATCGACATCAATTTTGATGACTCTGACTTTACCGCTGAGTTCAGAAGCCAGTTCCTTCAACACAGGCGACTGTACTTTGCAAGGTTCGCACCACAATGCATGAAAATCAACAATAACAGGTCGTGAATCGTTGATTATTGTTTCGAAATTACCCTTCATCTTTTCTATCGTTGTATTCGAATGTTTTGTTCGCTCCAAATAAATTTCTGACACCGTTTCTCTGAGTAAAATTGTTACATCCCGGGCAGCTCAGGAAACTTTCCAAGTTTTGTCAGCCGTGCGTATATTCCCCAACCCTTTTTCAACCAATGTCCAACCACAGGCATTGGAATCACAAATGCCTTAGTGTCGTTACGGAAAACAAATGCTGCACCGTCACCGGTATCCATCACGCAAATAATGTTCAGATGTTCCTGGTAACCTTTACGCTTACTGCTACCTTTTTCTATTTCGATGATATTAAAGGCTGCATTCCTACCCATGAGGTCGGCAATATGACCTTGTTTGGCAATCCAATCAGGACCCTCTAAAGCTGCGATATCGCCAATGGCAAACGCATTAGGAAATCCGTTAACCTGCCCGTAATCATCAATTTTTACAAATCCGGCTTCCGACAAGGGCAAATCGGAATTCTGCAGTACAGCAGGTCCTGTTCCGGCAGAAATAAACATGGTAAAATCGGAAACCAGCTTCGAATCGTCTTCGAAGATCACTCCATCACTAACAAACTCTTTTATTTTCTTCCCGAATCTTTTTCGTATATCATACCTGCCGAACATTTTATCCATCATAACCAATGCACCCTTTCCCATGCGAGCTCCGGGTTCCTCCATGGGTGCAAAAAATGTTAGTTCAAAATTATTTCTGATCTTTTTAGTTTTCAGATAGTTATGTATATTGAATATCAGTTCGAAAGCCGGTCCGCCGCGAACTGCCGATTTATCCTTCGGATTCCCTCCAAACCCGATCGCAATGTTACCGCTTCCTTTACTCACCAGTTCATCAATCCTGTTTCGGATTTCAACAGCCATTTCAGGTTTGGCACAAATAGATAAAGTGTGATTTACTCCCTTATGCTGAAGTTTTTCTGCACCAAAAGCAACAACAAGGTAATCGTATGTCAGCGTATTATTTTGGCAAACAACTTTATTCTCATTGGCATGAATCTCAGTTACTTTATCAACAACCAGTTTAAAAGGATATTTATTTTGAATTTTTGCCAGCGGGACTTTAACATCGTCAATTTCTTTAATATGAACCGGAACCCAAATGGATATCGGGTACAAATATAAATAGTCCCGGTCGGACACGAGTGTAACATCAAAACTGCCATTTTTCTGCAATTCAATTGCTGTCTGAACACCGGCAAACCCACCACCCAGGATTAAAACTTTTTTCATTATTTATCATTTGTTTGTTAAAGTATTATTGCGGGATCGCTTTTAAATCTGGAAATCCTGCATAAATACCCTGAAGATTTTCCGCTGAAGACATAAAAAAAGGCAAAGCCAAAGCTACACTCATATCCCTATGTTTGCGTATTTTACATCATCTGCCAACAATTTCACTATAAAAAATAAAAGTGAACCATTTCCATTTTCATTGAAATTATCAGAAGCACAATGGCCAGACCAGCTAATTATTAAAACGGTCCGATGACTGATTGAACGATTTCGAATGATTCGTCGGACGCTTCCTGAATGGCATTTGCAGTATCCTCGGGCAAGCCGGCTGCCATGGCAGCCATGTTCAATAAGGTAACATAGGTTTTGCCGTCTTCTTTCTGGTAAACCGAAATGCGGCACGGCATCAGGATAGAACTGATTCTTTCGTGATTTTTTTCAAGCATGTATCCCGAATACTCAGGTTTACAAATCTCGATTACCTGCACAGCCATTACGTCCTTGCCTGATTTGGCCAATGATTGCTGTAAGTTGTGCGTAGCCGGATTCTGCCATTCTTTTTGAGTTGCAGCTTCAATAAGCTTTTCAACTGTGGTTGCCACATCAAATGGGCTAACCTGCTCTACGATTAATTGGTTTTTGTTCATATCCGATTCTTTTTCTGTTTAACTCAATTCTTTTGCAATAGCAATAGCGGCGATGGTTCCATCGGCTACAGCCGTAGTAATCTGGCGGTATTTTTTACTGATTACATCGCCAACAGCATACACATCAGGCATGCTGGTGCGCATATCTTCGTCAGTTTTTATATATCCCCAGCTATCGAGCTCAAGCTTATCTTTGAACATTTCGATATTGGGTTTCATCCCTATAAAAATAAACACCCCGTCGCTTACTAATTTAACTTTGGTTTTGGTTTGTAAATCTTCAACTTCAGTTACTAACCGTTCACCTTCGCGATAGAATGCTCTTGGTTCGTGTTCAAAAAGTGTGCTTATTTTAGGATTCGAAAACAACTTTTCCTGTGCCTGTTTATTGGCTGTAAAAGCACCAAACTGATGAACTATAGTGATCTTGCTTGCAAACTTGCTAATAAAATCGGCTTCCTCCACAGCGGAATTTCCGCCACCTATAACAACCACTTCTTTATCACCATAATATTTGGCATCGCAGGTGGCACAGTAGGAAATACCTTTACCTTTCAGCTCTCTTTCCCCGGGAATTCCCATCAGGTTAGGAGAGGTTCCTGTTGCAATGATGATTTTTTTAGCCTTTACGGTTTCGAATTCATCAATTACGACTTCCTTTTTCATAAGGTCTATTTTAGTTACATCAACTGCCACTTTATAAGCTGTACCACATAACTTGGTTTGCTCCGACATATTGTGCGAAAGCAGGTAGCCGGGTTGAGGGTCAATAAAACCGGGATAGTTGGAAACTTCGTGCGTGGTTGAAACATGGCCGCCCGGAAGTGCGATATCAATAAGCACCGTATTT
>JBBRCH010000005.1:0-93066 GCA_038204995.1 Bacteroidales bacterium
AGAGAAAATTAATAGCGGAAAAGCTATAGTAGTCGTAGGTGCCCGACAAGTTGGGAAAACAACGCTATTAAAAAAGATTCTGCAAGATAAAAGTTTTTTGTTTCTTGACGCTGACGATCCATCTACCAGAAGCCTCCTACAAAGCCCGACGACAGAGCAGATCAGGACTTTTATTGGAGATTACAAGTATGTTTTTTTAGACGAGGCTCAAAGAATCCCTGGAATAGGATTGACTTTAAAGATTATTACTGACCAGTTTAAGGAAGTGCAATTATTTGTTAGTGGTTCTTCTTCATTCGATTTAGGAAATGAGCTTAATGAACCCTTAACGGGCAGAAAATGGGAATATGAATTATTTCCTATCTCCTGGGAAGAATATGAAAATACAATTGGATTCATAAAATCAGAACAACAAGTCGAGAACCGGCTGCTATATGGACTTTATCCTGATGTTATTAATAATCAGGGGAAAGAACGAGAGACATTAAAGAACCTTGTAAATAGCTATCTGTACAGAGATATTTTAGCTTTTTCAGATATTAGGAAGCCTGAAGTACTCGAGAAACTATTACAGGCTTTAGCTTTACAAATGGGAAGTGAAGTAAATTATAATGAATTGTCTCAACTTATAGGTATTAATAAAGTAACAGTTCAAAAATATATTGAAATTTTAGAAAAAGGATATATTGTTTTTAAACTCAATAGCTTTAGCCGAAACATAAGAAATGAAATAAAACAAAACAGGAAAATTTACTTTTATGATAACGGTATCCGAAATATGATAATCGGGAACTTTAATCAATTAGATTTAAGACTTGATAAAGGAGCTTTATGGGAAAACTTTTTAGTATCAGAAAGACGAAAACAAAATCTATACAAAGACACATTTGCAAAGATGTACTTCTGGAGAACTAAAGAGCAACAAGAAATTGATTTTGTTGAAGAATGTAATGGAAATATTACCGGATTTGAATTTAAATGGAATAACAAAAAAACAAAATTTCCTCAAAAATTCATTGATACATACAAAGCTGATGGAATTGTAATTGACAGAAATAATTTTAGAGAATTTATTAAAATATAACAATGTCAGTGCTTTACTGTCAGTAGTCTGCCATTACAGATACCCAGTAAGCTGTATAAAAAAGTAAGAACTTTTTCGCATATCATTTTCTTATGCAATTTGATAAATATAAATAGAATAACAGTAAATTTGAGGTTCCAAACCTATAGGCAACAACGGTAGCAGTTTTACAAACAATTATAATGGCGCCGGTTGCATGCTTGTTATTGACAAGTTCACAGAACAAACAACATAAATAAAAACAGTAACAAATCACTTATGAAAACCAGTTGCCTTATTGCAGGAATAATCTTTGTAATGCTCTCCTCCGCAAGACAAACACAAGCGCAACAGGAAAGTATTTATGATCAAACACAGGTATTCAACTCCGATCGTTTGATTTCCCCGGAATCGCCTTTTCGCAGCGCTGATGGAAATCCCGGAGCTGGCTATTGGCAGAATAAAGCTGATTATACTATCGCAGTCACACTGGATACAGTTGCAAACACAATTTCGGGAGTTGAAACCATAACCTATACCAACAACAGTCCGAATAAACTGGATTTCCTATGGTTGGAACTGGGACAGAATTTATTTAAAAAAGGTTCGCTCGGTAGTTATTCCTCAAAAGTACCTACCAGCACCGACGGGTTCAGTTTTAAAACGGTAAAAATTGTGGCCGGAAATACAACCGTAGATGCCGACTACCTGGTTTCCGACACACGGATGCAGATCCGGCTTGAAAAACCTTTCCTTGCAAAAGGAGGACAAATACAAATAAGAATTGAATATTCGTTTCAGATTAGCGAAAAACAGTTTCGGACCGGACGGGCAACTTCCCGCAAAGGTACCATGTACGATGTAGCTCAATGGTATCCGCGACTGTGTGTTTATGATGATCTGCGTGGCTGGAACACCTTGCCCTACCAGGGTCATGGAGAGTTTTACTGCGAATATGGTGATTTCGATTATCAAATTACGGTTCCGTGGAATATGATTGTAGCCGGCTCGGGCGAGTTGGTTAACCCGGAAGTAGTGTTGACAAAAAATGAAATTTCAAGATTAAAACTAGCGGCTTCAAGCGATAAAACCCAATTTGTTATCCGGCCCGAAGAAGTCGGAACCCCGTTGAGCCGGCCTGTGCAAAAAGGGCTGCTCACCTGGCATTTCAAAATGAAGAACAGCCGTGATGTAGCCTGGGCTGCTTCCGAAGCTTATATCTGGGATGCTGCGCGGATAAATCTTCCCGGTGGAAAATCAGCAATAGCCATGTCGGTATATCCCGCTGAAAGCAGTGGCGACACCTTATGGGACCGATCCACTGAATACTTAAAATCCTCTGTCGAACATTTCTCGAAAAAATGGTTTCCGTACCCCTATAAGGTTGCCTTAAATGTAGCCGGTCCTGTGGGTGGAATGGAATATCCGGGTCTGAATTTCACTTCGTGGAAAGTCAGGAGTGCACATGTATTATACCTGATTACAGCACACGAAGCCGGTCACAACTGGTTCCCGATGATCGTTGGTTCCGACGAAAGACGCTTCCCTTTTATGGACGAGGGGTTTAACACCTTTATCGATATTTATGCGCAGGACGATTTCAATAAAGGAGAATTCGGGCCTAAAAGAGATGGGGAATATGATCCGCTGGGTAAAAACCCGGCCCGCGATCTTGTTCCTTACCTGGTAAGTGCGAATTCCCAAAGTATTATGAATCTGGCTGAAGTACAGGGAAAGGATGATCATACATTGAGCTATTACAAAACTTCGTTGGGATTTGTTATCCTAAGAGAATATATCATAGGTACTGAACGCTTCGATTATGCTTTTCGCGAATACATCAGGCAATGGGCTTTCAAACATCCGACACCTACCGACTTTTTCAGGTTTATGAACAATGCCACGGGCGAAGACCTTAAATGGTTCTGGAACGAATGGTTTTACCAGACCTGGACGTTGGATCAGGGCATTAAAAGTGTGAGTTATGTGAATGATAATCCGGCAAAAGGAGCACAAATTTCGCTGGTGAATCTTCAGAAGATAGCTATGCCTGTTAAACTGCGGATTACTGAAACAAACGGCACCGTGAGCGACGTAAATCTGCCGGTTGAAATATGGCAATCTGGAAGCAGCTACATTTACACCCATCACTCCACCAAACCTTTACAATCGGTGGTTGTTGACCCGGATTTACAGCTTCCGGATGTGAACGCACAAAATGACAGTTGGCCGGGCGAAAATTGAAAGGTAGTTTATGGTTAACGGAAAATGGTTAATAGCCCTTTCTTAGTTCAGGGCGACTCCGAGTTGTTCCCGGACTAAAAAAAAGCTAGACTTTAAGTCGGGCTTTCACTTGATCCAAAAATTTCAGCCAACATCTTGTTGCCAACCGAAAATTGTTATTTGTATCTCAAATCAGTTTACCTGTTTTAATAAAACTCATAAATATCCGATGCTTCATCACATTCAACCTCATATATTTAACAACACTTTTATCGAGAATGCCTCTGAACATACGGATGATTACATTTTATGTTATAAAGAAGATTCGATATTATTAATCCAAAAACAAAACGAACTTGTAATTCCAAGACGCAGTGATTTCGCTGAGGTTTTCCCGAATCATGCTACGCAAAATCTGTTCTCGCTCGACGGAGTGCATTGTTTCTTATTAAAAGAATATAGTGGAAACAATCCGGATTTTGTATCCCGGGAACGTATGTTTTTACGTACCATGCCGAACAGGGAATCTGCCTATATCGGAGCTGTCGGATTTCATCTTAACTTGTGGATGGATGAGCATCGGTTTTGTTCACGCTGTGGCACAAAAACAACTTTCAAAAAAAATGAACGTGCTATTCGTTGTCCGGTGTGTGAATTAACGGTTTATCCGAAAATTTCACCGGCCGTTATTGTTGCCATTACATGTAACGACAAAATTCTGCTTGCAAAAGGTACGCATTACCGCTTTAATTTTTACTCGCTTGTTGCCGGTTATGTTGATATCGGGGAATCGCTTGAAGAGACTGTTATACGAGAAGTAAAAGAAGAAGTTGGAATTGAAATAAAGAATCTGCGTTACTATGGCAGTCAACCCTGGCCATTTTCAAGCTCAATGATGATAGGCTATTTTGCCGAAGCAGATGACCAGCAACCTATTATAGTTGATCCGAAAGAACTCCATGATGCACAATGGTTCAGTCGTGATACTCTCCCTGAAATTCCGTCAAATATTAGTATTGCTGGTGAGATGATTGAATTGTTTAGATCAGGAAAACATGAACCCTCTGGCGCGGGTTTTTAATCCTGTGCCAGTGAGGGGTCTTGTAAGGATATGATGATGATCCCGCCTGCTGCTAATAGCCAGGAGTTTATGCTGGTTGTTTTGGATAATTCCGCTAAGGAATTTGGGTAATTCATCTTTCCTGGCATTTAAAACCAGGCACTCTCGGTTTTGTAATGCAAAGACTTTCTGGATATGAATTCGTGTGCAGGTGCTTACCAGATTAAGGGTTCTGTTTCGTCCCTGACCGGACTTCAAAATTTATTCAGACTAAATAATTTTCTTCAATCCATCAGTCCGTTAAGCTACCATTCGCATTGATGGTTGTAATACCAATGTGAATTTTATAACAGGCTAAAGGCCGTTTTAACATTCTACAGTGGTGAATACCGATCAGAAATTCGTTTAGTTCAATATTGGACTATTTTGAATTTCATATCGGTAATTTTGCTTTGGGCAAGCTCATTTTTAAAATAATAAAACCAATGATTCCTGCTAAGGCTGAGGCAATCAAAATGGCAATTTTGGAGCTGTTAATTAACGCTGAATCATCGAATGCCAGCAGAGTTACAAAAATCGACATTGTAAATCCAATTCCGCCTAAAAATCCGGCTCCTATAATATTTTTCCATTTCAGATCAGGAGACAGAATTCCAAATCCAAGCCAAACCGCAAGAAATGAGAAAATTGCAATGCCTAATGGTTTACCCACGACAAGACCGGCAACTATGCCCAGGCTGGAGTTGTCGGCTAAACTGCTGTACCAACCGCTGCTTATTGCAATACCGGTGTTGGCAAGAGCAAACAGAGGGAGAATAAAAAAAGCTACAGGCTTATGCAAAAAGTGTTGTAATCGGGAAGATAGCGATTTTTCACCCCCATCCCCAAACGGGATTACAAATGCCAGCAAAACGCCGGTAATAGTAGCATGAACCCCGGAGTGAAGCATAAAATACCACATCGCTATACCTCCAAGAACAAAGGGAATAAGAGTTTTGATTTTTAAGCGGTTCAATACTATCAACACTGCCATTATCCCTAAGGCGATTCCTAAATTGATAAATGAAACTGTGCTGGTATAGAAAACAGCAATAATAATTATCGCCCCGAGATCGTCAATCACAGCAAGGGCTGTAAGAAATATCTTGAGTGAAGCCGGAACTCTTTTCCCTAACAATGATAAGATTCCGATCGCAAATGCAATGTCGGTTGCCATCGGAATGCCGACACCGGATTGCGAGGCGGAGCCAATATTAAATAGCAGGAAAAATCCTGCAGGCACTATCATTCCTCCTAAAGCGCCAAAAATCGGTAAGGCCGCATTTTTGAAACTCGAAAGTTCTCCTTTGTACATTTCACGTTCCAGTTCCAGCCCGATTAGCAGGAAGAAAATACTCATCAGGCCATCGTTTATCCAGTGCACTAAACTATGCCCGGATATTTCGTACTTCCACAAATGGAGATAAGATGTCTGGATACCGGAGTTAGCAAGCAGAAGTGAAAGTACAGTTACAAACACGAGGATTAGCCCGCCGGCCTTTTCGCTGTCAAAAAATTCTTTATATAATTTTGTGAGAATCATACTCAAACAATCAGATTTAGATTACTATTAATGACAGATTTTACTTGAAGCTATTCCAGGATACCCGTCGGGAATTCGTTACTTCGAATACATATCGATTACCTCCGAAATTGCCTTCGTGCAGGCCGGGCAGAATTCCTGTTTGTCCCTGGTAAACATTATGCAATCCAAAGCTGAGCGGTAAATCCCGAATTGCATGTAATTCCCTCCTTCAAAAGCGCCTGCCGAATCCTTAAACTTGTTTTTACCGAACATTTCGAGCGTCGCTTTTTTCTCGCGTTCGAACAAGGCTTCCATCTGCTCTTCCGGAACATTGGCTGCCCGCAAAGCGCGTCGTTCCTTCTGAATCTCAAAACTGAAATTGTCGTATTCGGTTTTAGTCCATGGTGTTGGAATAGGGGTTCCGGGTTTTACAAGCTCTTTCCATTTCAGGTTTGATTTATCGAAAAGAGCAGTAACATTAGGCTCCCAGGGTTCGACCGTGATGGCTGGTGTCTGGTACGAAACATCCGAAGTATAATATTCATCTGCCAGCGCTGCAAAGCAATGACCGAATTCGTGAACGAAAATATAACGCGAAAACTTATTGTCTGCAGCTACAGTAGAGTAGAGGTTGAAAATTCCACCGCCACCATAGGTTCGCTCATTGATAAGGATAAACATATAATCGTAAGGCACACTGGAAGCCACATCACGGATGGTACGGTTGTCATATGTGAGTGCATATCGCTCCGAATCGAAAGCGCCATACGACATCGAAAGTGGTGTGCGGTTGAAAACGCCAGGATGAGGTTTGTTAACACCGCTTGCAGCGGAAGGCGTTTCCACAGCCCTGACGTTAAAATCCATTTTCCTCGATTTAAAAGGCTCAACAGTAAACAATTCATCTGTCAGCGTTGCCACATCTTTATGGAATTTATCCATTTCGGATGCTGTGTAACCATCACCGAGGATTACAATATCAACATGATTTGCTGTTTCTCCGTTTTCGATGTATGTGAAAGATTTATAATTGCTTTGCAAATTGGCAGGATTCACGATCCTGGATTTTGGATCAATCACAATACTCCAGATAGCGACAAAATTGTTTTTATCATCACGTTTTTCGATGGTGAGTTTCACGGGAATTTTCGGCCATGGAAACCTTACCGACTCCGGGAATGTTCCCCAGTTTGGGTCGCCGATGCTTTGCCATTCGCCGAAAACACTTGCAAAGCCACGGCTGTAAACAATTGTGTTTGTTAGTGTATCAGTAATCCTGAAAAAATACAAACCCCGATTCAACTCGTCAAGTAAAACGGTTTGGCTGCCTGCCCATGAGCCGTCGTTCAGGATTCTGTCGAGAGAGAAATGTTCTTCTGTGGCGGTGCCGGTGTGAAAGTAATCCACCCGCATGGTAGCGCCTGTAAAATACTGATTGTAAGTTTTATTCTGCTGCGAATACGACAGAAGGTACATTGCCAGAAACAATGACAGGATGGTTATTTTTTTCATATTAAAGTGATTTTATGGAAGTTAAATTATCAAAGATTTTTTCCCGGTTCCGGGTATCCTGAAGTTAAGCATAGGTATAATCAGATAAGAGATCGTAATCCCAAAAACAGAAGCAGCCATGATTGTCTATTAAATTACAATCTGACAACGCCGGTCAGGATGCCCATTTTGTTCGTAACATACTCCTGTATTTTTTTAGCATGATCCTGTTTCATGGTATACACAACCACATCCAGAATATATTCACCATTCTCCTGCCGTATGTCTTTAACTATTGGATCCTGCGATGCGGCAACCCAGGGCGCGTTAATCAATGTGAATTTCAACCCGGGAATTACAACGTTTATGTCTTGTGCTGAATCCATTCTGAAACTGATCAATTGGGTATCAAGATTTATGTTTCCCCCATGCCTGGTTATAATCTTTGATAAAATTTTATTGTAAGGAATGGTATCAATGTTTCCGTTCTTTGTACGGATGTCAAAACTCAGATGGCCTGTTTTAATTACAATGCCGGTAAGCCCCTCAATTTCAATAGTAGTATTCAAATCAATTTTCCGCTGCACCTTTAATATTACCCCGTACAGGAAGTCTTTGATAAGAAACCACATCGGGACTATAAAAAGAATGGTCAAAGTACCTGCAACGATCAATGCAGCTGTATTATAAGCCTTGTATAACAACAGTACCGACCAGATTATAAAACCTACCCATAATACTAATTCAATAACCGGCATGATGTATCCAGTGTATAGTTTGACACTGCGGGATAAAGGCAATATTTTGATAGCCAGGGTAAGACCTCTGAAGAATAAAAAAACTACAACTGCAGCTAGAAGTATATCTAAGTACATGATTTTAAATTTTAAATGATCCCATTTTCAAAACAGACTTTCACTAAGAAGGGCTCAAGATTTCTGTTAAGTATATAGACATCGCTTTTTCTTATTTCAAGAATCCCGGCATTTAATAGTTTATCAATAGTTTGTTCAGTATTGTCCTGTGACATTCCCATAATACTTGCCAGTTTTTCGGCATTCATGTTTTTATGCTGAACAAATAATGCAATTATTATCATCCAATCCTTGTCAAGATTATTCAGGATGTCGATATTAGGTACCCGCGGTTTGTTTAAATAGATTCTTTGATTGTCAACCTTGGTAATATTCTTAATCCAGGCATTCATAGCCACCCCTTGCACACCCTGGGAATAATTAAAATAAGCATGAAAAAGTGTTGCCATTCGAAGTTGTAAGAGCATTTTTTCGGAAATATTCCTGTATTGGAATGTCAAACCGCTTGATTTGTGCCTGTTTAAAATAAGTTGCTGCAACTGCTTTGTGTCGAAGGGGCGACACTCAACAATTGATAATAAATATTCCTCAAAAGGATATATTTTGTTAATCTGGTGATAGGCGTAAATATTGCAATTCAGAATAAAAAACACCTTCCTTCCATATACCCTTATCATTTCGGTAATTTCCTTCAAAACAGTACAACCATTGTCAGCTCTCTCCCACCATAATTCAAGGTCATTAATCAAAACTACACTATCGGGTGGAATACCCTGGAATGCATCGAACGAATAGTCATTGCCTCCAAGAGCATTGCGAACTTCTGCCTGCCATACTTCTGGGGATACTGATCCGCCGATAGGCGCTTTTATGGTAAAAATGCGTTCTTTCCTGAAAAAGCGACTGGCAGTATAACGTGTTAGTGCAGTTTTGCCTGAACCATGTACGCCGGTGATGAGGACGGCACCACCATATCCGTCTTTGTGCCGTTTGACGGCGCTCTTTATCATCCTTGTTTCCTCTTCCATAGGGACCCAGAAACCCTCATTTATCAGTGATTTACTGCTGAAGAGCGTTCTGTAAAAAACAGGTATCTGAGTCAGGATTTTTTTATCAGGCATTTCGTTTACAGCAAAATCGAGTATCTGCCTGATGCTTATTTTAGCTGTTTCCTGATTTTTCAGGTATTTCTTTGCCAGTATTACTCCGTCACTTGAACTATAAAGGATTTTAACAATAAGTGCGTTGGCTTTACCTCTCCAAAGTACGATTTTGCCGCTAATACCCAAACTGAATTTTTTACCCTTCTGCTCCCGCAACAAGGATGATATATTCCTTTCAGACTGTATAATGGAATGTGAATATAAAGGAGAAAGTGCATCTTTAATCAATGCCTCTGACTTAAATTTTATACGCTCAATCGCTTCAGCTAGAATAGTTTTGTCATTTAAAAACCTATCCTTCATCTTCGCCAGGAAATTTGAAACATCCTTTTGTTCTGCAGAAATATTTTCTAAATCGTTATGAACATTGGCAAGTCTGAATTTAATCAGATTGTTTGCTTCTCTGCACTCGGCAACTGTTTGTCGGACAAGCATATCCAATTGTTCAAGTTCCCTGTAAAAAGGCTCGTAGAAACGGGTATCCAGATAATATCGCCCGATTTTATTGGGCTCAACTATTTCGGTTACATGATTTTCAGGGGAAAGCAGTGTTTCGCTATCTTCAGGAGTAAAATCTGAAATTTCCAGCTCTTTTGGTAATCGTTCAATAAATTCGGTTATTTTAGAATATGCATCGTTAAATACCCCTCTCAGATCAAGCGCTTCAATAAATGATATGTCTTTTATCTGGATCGGAATACCTGAAATGCTATTGTCAATATTTTTAATTATACTGTTAATTGGATCAATGACACGTTCCGAAATGATTGTTTTAATTTTATCGTTGTTCTTCGATAGGATACCGTCAAAGGTTTTTTGTTCTGAGATAATAAGACTATCGAGGAATACTGCGTTGCTTAAAACACTGCTATGCAACAGCCACACGTCAGGGAAATTGACAATTTTCTCTATACAATTTTCGTATTTGACCTTTATGCGGCGTGATACTTGTTTTTTAGGATTTGTTTTTGATAAATCAGAACTTAATTCGATTACACTATTCCTGACCGTATTCATTATGGCTGATCTGTATGCCGGAATCTGAAACTTAAGTTCCTGTTCCAGCCTGGAAAGTTCATTTTTAACCTGTTTTATGTTGTCTGAGATTTCAGTTTTCTGATTTTTCTCCGAAACGCCTTGCTTTTCGTACAAATCATTTACAAGCAGAATTACTGATTTAAGTCCGGTAAATAACTTTTCTGACTGGCTGTGAAAACCAGTCAGCAATTTCAATCCTTCCTGATTTACATGGGCATTAATAAGATATGCAATCAGCTTTCTGTTTGGCAATGAAACATTTTTTAGCTTCTTTCTAGTTTCATTAGTGTAAGAAAACATTATCGTTTCGGGCGATTCAAGTACAAGATTTTCAGCTTTTGAGATAAAGTCAGTGATTCCCTCAACAAGTATTTCTTTTGTTTCGGCCAAAGCTTTGGGTACCTGTTTTTTAAAAAAGTCGGTACTGAAATTTAAAAACCCGAAGTGAAGTTTGTTTATGGTTTTTAATCGTTGAATTCCCGATTCATCAACTATTGACTTTTCAAGCTTCCGAAGGTTTATTTCAGTAAACTCCTTAAGCACTGCCATAAAAGCCAGTTCAGAAAGAATCGCTTTTTTTATCGCTTTTTCACTGAAAATTACACTGAGTGATTGTAAATCTGCATCGAGTTTTTCGGTTCTGATTTTCAGATCGTTGTTTTCGGTAGGCAGAAAAGGTCTCAATTCCGGCAGAAGTGATCCTGAAATTTCATCTTTAACAGATTTAACTGAAGATTCAATAAAATTGATCTCTTCAAACTCTTCTGAAGGGTTTAAAATCAACAGGCTTGCGGGCAATTCCGAAACATGACTGATTGATTCAATGTACTCTCCGGCATAGGTTATGGTTAAATGAGCCATCCCTAGCATAACCAGGTCAGCATTAGCTGATTCGGTACTGATGATCATCTGGTTGCTGCGTGTTCCGATCTCGTCGCTGATGACTTTTACACTGGCATTTATCCGTCTCTCCTCCAGCAACATAGTGGTTTTTCTGTATAAGCGATCAGTTTTTGTAATGTCATTATTAATGATTATTATCCGGACTTTTGCATCCCTCCAGTCATGATCCGAAACAATAAATTTAAGTAAACTCAGTGCGAAGTCCAAATGGCGTGTTTTTCCACCCCACCAGATATCAATATTCTCTTTTTTACCAAACCCATTGTTTTTATCGTAATCCACAAAAACGGCGTTCAGGTTTTTCTTCCTGAAATCATCAAGTACCTTAACCAGGAAACCCGCGTTTTTTACATCACGGCTCCAGCCCATCATGATTGTATTTGGTTCAAAGCCACTAAATCCATAAACACTGGTAACGGATTTTATACCGTTTTCGATCGTATCACATACATACTGGCGTATAAAAAAGTTCTGCTTATTTTTCCTGTTCTCCTGGGGTGGAACTATTTTTGTGATGTTCTTGTTACGGGAATCTAAAATCAGTTCAAAATCAGTTAAAGCGCCCAGTTTTCCTGACATAGCAAGTCCCATTTCTACTAAATGTGGTCTGGCCTGTTCGCCGCCGCTAAAAAGAATAATATTGGGTCGCCAGTTCCGGCTGTTCGTCTTCTTATTCGTTAATTCCAATAAGGAATGTTTGGCAAGATTGGTCCAGAAACTACTCCATGCATCTCCGGTTTCAAGAAACAACTCCTTTCTTCTAAGATAAAAATACAACAGCCCGAGTACCACAACAGCTCCGGTTAACGCCAGGAAATCGAGAAGAATCATAACAATGAAAGCCGCGGCAGCACCCATTATACTTACAAAGCGAGGAATTTTAAATGCAGGCCTGAAATCTGAACTCGACCAGCTTTCGATTGCTGACGCGAGGTTCAGAAAAGCATAAGTTGTAATAAAAAACATGGATACAATCCTGGCAATAACATCCAGTTGTCCGATAAGTATGCCGGCTTCAGCAATCACAAAGGATAATAACAACGCATTCCTTGGCTCATTGGTTTCACCCGTGCCTTTTGCAAATATTTTGGGCGCAATTTTGTCCATAGCTATTGCCTGAAGAATCCGTGGTGCAGCTAATATGCTGCCTAAAGCTGAAGATAAAGTGGCACCCCAGATTCCAATAATAACCAGTTGGGGTATAAGAGCTATTTTAAAAAGAATTTGATTGTCGTTCTTAAGCGCCTCAGCATCAACAGTATATGTATAAAAAAATGCCAGGCCGATATATACAATAAATCCAACAATTACAGCTGACACAGCCCCGAGCGGTAATGATTTCTTAGCGTCTTTCAGGTCTCCCGACATGGATACTCCGGCTTCGAAACCTGTTACCGCGGGGAAAAAGATTCCAAATAGTATCATAAGTGGTGCTGAATCAGCCAAAGGAGCAAAATGAACGTTCTGGGGAGCAAAACTATGGTGACCTAAAAAAATGGAAAGCAATGAAAGCACTATGGCAGCCATTATAAAGTATTGCGATTTGATAGCGAGTGAGGTGCTGATAAAAGTGATAGTGGTTACAACCATTAAAATGATAGTACCCGTAAGCCTGATGGAATTTATTGAAGAATCAATATTCCAGTAGGCCAGGAAACTTTCAGCAAAACCTATCAGGTACAAACTTACACTAAACGATAATCCAACAAAAAGAGCCAGCCCCAGCGTTCCTCCTATCGAAAGCCCGAGACTGCGGGAAATCATGAAATATGTTCCACCTGTTTTTACTGTTTTATCAGTTGCCAGCGAAGCAACACTCAAACTGGTTGAAAAAGATATAATATGAGCTATGACAATAATCCCGATTGTATTTATTAGTCCTGCCTGACCAATAATAGCAGGAAAACGTAAATACATGATCACACCTAGAATGGTAAGAATGGATGGTGTAAATACCCCGCTGAAAGTCCCGAATTTTTTCATTTTTCAGTATTGCCGTTTCCAGGATTATAATTTAATGGTGCAATATACAAAATAAAACTGCAAATGTTTACGTTAACTCTAAAAGTTAGCAGAGGTGTTTAAATGGAATCAGTTCATGAAACATTTGTTACTTTGTGCTTTTGTAGTAGGAATGATAAAGGTTTCCTGCAGTTTTTCAAAAATCAGGATATCCCCTCTTTTTGGATATTGTCAGGGAATAGTAAGGATCAAAACTACCATTCGATTTTCCGGATTGTGGTTTCAGTAAATTTGAAAATATC
This sequence comes from Bacteroidales bacterium, assembly GCA_038204995.1. GTDB lineage: Bacteria > Bacteroidota > Bacteroidia > Bacteroidales > UBA4417 > UBA4417. The sequence goes on from JBBRCH010000005.1 coordinate 13,585, forward strand.
ATTAAGCGAATAAATCCATTTTCTGTTTATCTTTGTAAAAAACGAAAGGATGAAAAAGTCAATACTCTTATTGCTTGCACTACTTGTTATATCAAATGCGTTTTCGCAATTGATACTGACGTATAACAACAATGCGCCGCTTAACGGTGATACAATATATACTGAGGAAATCGATCTGATTTCGCCAGGTAATGCAGGGGCGAACCAAATCTGGGATTTTTCAAAAATTCAGATGATAGGCGATGAAAATGAAAGTTTTTTATCTGAAGAACCAGTGCGACATATTGAGGGATTGAAGGATTTCAATTCTATACTGAATGATAAAGGGTATGAATATTTTTATAAAATGGATAAAAACAGTTCGGAAATAGTTGGCCTTGTAAGCAAAGATCTTTCCATTGTATTTTCTGATCCGGTTATAAAAATGAAATATCCTTTGGTTTTCGGGACTCGTTTTACGGATGAATTTAACGGAACAGGTGTAACAAATTATAAATCAGGCATAGCTGTCAGCGGTAATTACTCACTCGAAGCTGACGCTTACGGAACAATGATACTGAACGACAGGATTATTAAAGACGTTTTACGGGTTAAAATTGAAGAAAAGAAAATTCAGATAAATCCCTGTAGTATCTATGAAATTAAAACTACAAATTATTTTTGGTATGCACCTGCTGCAAGGTATCCGGTAATTGGTTTGTCAACCCGTGAAGTAAAGTCGGGCGGGCAGGATCCTGTTATTACCCATACTGCCTTTATTAATCATAAAATGAGCAATTCAGGAATTCTGTTTGCCTCTTCTGACCAGGGGGGTATTAACACTGATGAGGTTTCACTTATCCTTTACCCCAATCCGTTTGTCACAAAACTAGGTTATAACTATTTCCTTCGCAAACAGGTGCCTGTTACTATTGAATTAGTTGATATGACAGGAAAAACTGTTATTTCTGTAATAAATGGAGAGGTACAATCCCAGGGATTCCATTCAGGTGAGCTGGACGCTACTATATACGATCTGAAAATGGGAGTATACAATTTCCGCTGCAAATTCGGCGAAAAAGTATTTGTCAGCAAGATTGTGAAAATGTAAGCCTGTTTATTACCTCAGTTAGTTTCTTTTTTGTGTCTGTTTCCCTATTTTTGGTTAATGATATCAATTTGCCTGTGGTTCATTTATTTGAAGTAAAGATCAGAAAAGCTGAAATAAAATAATTTTGCCGGATGGTTGAGCCACCCTGCCCGTATGCTTTCTGATGAAATCCATCCTGAATCATCGTTTCTTAATACAATTCCTTCGGATTGTCCCAGGTGAATGGCTGAACCAAGATCGACCCTGTACTTTCTTCCGCTAAAATATAAACCTTCCTTATAATCAGACAACAACCAGGCAAAACATCTATAGAAACGTCCACCCTTATTTTTATATCCCAGCAGTACAATATTGCCTTTATCGTTCATAGATGCATCCGTAATAAGTCCTTCAGCATTAAATTTCTCTACCAGCCTTGCTTTAAAAATGCCTGTATCAACTGTCACCACATAATGTTTTGTCTGCTGATCCAACCAATCTTTGGTGAAAAGGTGAAGAGAATCGTTTTGATAAAAAAAAGCTTCACAGTCATAATCTGAGTGGTAAAAAGTGCGTGTGAACTCAACCTGATCGGGGTAGCTGAAATGAATAAACCCTGCCTGCACAGTGTCGTTTGATGAGCCGAAAATAGCGGATTTCGGAATTTTCAAAATGCAGAGGTCAGTTCTGTTTCCTGAATTATTTCCGAAATCACCAACATATACATTGGACTCGTCCTGTGTAATGCTTTCCCAATCGGTATTCACAGCATTACTGACAACAACAGTTCGCAAGATACGCCCGCTTGATGTGTCAATCTGGTATATTCCGGCCGGATTTCCGCCATCATTGATTGTCCAAAGTTGGCCCTCAATATAAACCATTCCGGATGTTTCGCTTAAGCCTGGTGATAAGTTTGTAATAAACATGGGCTTGTACCGTTCAGGTTTATTTTTATGAGAATGGATATCGCTTGAATCAGGATCTTTGGGCCTGAAAGCAACAGAATTTGTTTGAGAACTGGATGGTGCCAAACCAATGAAAGTGAAAGCCAGACAAAGAGCAAATCGTAATGTAATGTATGAAACTGGCATAATTGTATTTTAAGGTCATCAACATACCAAATTTAGCTGCTGGTTTTCAGACAAATGATAGATTCAGAGCGCTACTTTATATTTGACTGATAAGGCCGAATATGAATGATTTACATGATGCTAAATAAATTTTTTCAGACTCCTTTTACCTGAATACTACAACATCAGGCTTGCCCAGTATAAAATCGGGAAATCCGAAATCAGTTGTTCTGAACGGATTTGTCTTGAAAACATTATTCCCGTCGCCTGGGATAGAAGGGTAAAATGCAAAAGATAGCTGGAAGTATTTTATTACCAGGTAATCATTTCGGATCAATACTCCCAGCCCAAACTGCGGATACATTCGGCTATGGCTGAATCCTGAACGCTCGTTTCCTAACATGCCGAAAGAAAAATTCAGGTATGGCCCAAACCTGAAACCAAGCAGGTTCCAGGGGGCATAGGATTGAGTCTGTATTACGAAAAGAAGGCGTCTGGACCCTGATAATACATTACTGTTAAAACCATTCAGGCCGTATCCGTCGTTAAGTGTAAGCCGGGAATAAGATGCCCGGTTTAAACCAATTGTGAGTTCAGGCCTTACAAATTGCCTGAATTTCCAGTTACCTATCGAAAACAGACCGGAGAAATAATTCATACTCGCATTTAATACCCCTTCAGTCCGCATGGAAGCATTGATAAATGTTCCATATTCGAAACGGGTTCCAAAATACCCCCATTTAAAAAAATTTCCCCACGAATGTTGTATGCCCCAATACCAACGTTCGCTGTTTTTCTGCTGATACCCTACTACTACTCCGTATGCTATGCCTATCGGCACATCTTCCGGTGTTCCGAATCTGAATATATAGCTTTGCTTAGCGTACCTGCGGCTCGAAATTCCCAATCCCGTCATAAGCATATATTCATTGGTATAATAGTCTATAATTTCAGGCTGCTCGAGTGGTTTTTCAAGATATCTGATAGTATACATTCGTCCCGAAAGGATGAGTTTTGTAGTTCTCTCGGTAACTGATTTCCCTTTAAAAATCTGCCATGCAGAAGCTGCCCAGTAATCCTGGATATTATATTTTGAATTCAGAAATAATCGTGTAGTATCATTTTTATAGATCCAGGCCGGCTGTTTTTGCTGGCTAATCAATACCCCACCTGCCCAGAGGGCAAGAGGCGAGAAAAATGGCCTTTCAAGATTCAGACTTTCATGGTAATTTTTGTTCTCATCAATTTTATAATCAAGGCGGGTGCTGATATAGGTATTTTTAATGTTCGGAATATAATAGTAGGTTGAAAATGCGTTGTCACCGTTGATGTAATTCTGCGTATACGAATTTGAAAAAGTATGTCCAAGACCAGCAAGGTTTTTATCGGCAAGCTTAAATGTGGCATGGGTGTTTGATATCGAACCATCCGGAATAATGCTCCATAAATCGCTTACCCTGACAAAAATATCAACTGAATCAGAACCCGCACCGGTAAGTAATGCCGATATTTTAGCATCCTGAATGTAGCTCTGACTGCGGATTAATCGTTCCGATTCCTTGATCAGCAAGGAATCAAAACGATCCGATTTATGAAAAAGCAGCCGGTTTCGTATTGCGAGATGTTGTGTTTTTATATGGAGCGAATTTCCGGTTTTTTCAATAAAATTCTCAGGACCTGCCATCGTATCATAAACGGAGAATCCAAAAGGGTCGAGTGAAACCAGGTTGATATTTCGAATAATTTTCCCTTCAAAGATAAGGTTTGATACCTGATAATGATTCCCCGGAACTACCGGAGGTGGAGTTGAAGAAGTAATAACTGGCTTGAGGATCAATCCATGAATCAGGTTCGTAAATTTTCGTTTTGATGAAAATTCTTCTATCTTCTGGTAAACTCCTTTCACTTCTGTATTATCTGGTTTTTCCTGTGCAAGAGCATGCCAGCTTGCACAAAAGGCAAATAGAAAAAATATAGAAATTTTCCGGAGCAACATCAATATCAAATTATAAGGCTTGTTAGCTTGGCACGAATTTACCTGAAAGTAATTCTTGTTTTACAAAAATAATCAATTTTAGAGCATAATAAAATAAAAGGCCATCCTTGAAGGGACAGCCTTTTTATTGCAAATTGGAAAATCCTTTATTTATTTCTTTTTGGTTTCGGAAGGTGGAGTTTTAACCTGAACTGCATTGGTTTTTAACACCGCCGTTTTTTGAACATCCTTCTTAACAGGTGTAACTGTTGATTTAACAGGAACTGCAGTTTTAGCAGGGCTTGCTTCTGATTTACCGGTGGTCGCAGGAGTAACCTTATTAAGTGGTTTCCCGTTAGCATCCATTAATATCGGTTTAGCTTGTGTATTAACCGGAGTTGTGGTCCTTTTTGCATTTACCGGCACAGGTTTTTTACTGTTTACACGCGTTTGTGCAGGTTTGCTTGTGGGAGTTGTATTTGAACCCCTGGTGACTTGCCCTTTATTCCCTGTTCTTTTGTACTCAGCAGCTTTGCGTTTAGCTTCAGCCTGTTGTTCGGGAGTCATGGCATTATACTTTTTCTGTAATTCCGCCTGATGGGCTCTTTGTTTATCAAGTGCTGCCTGTTTCTGCTTGTCAGAAGCTATGTTTTTCGATTGTGCATAGGATTGCGAGCAGAGCAAAGAAACGGATAAAACCAGAGTAGCTGCAATTAACGATGATAGTTTCATTTTTTTTGGTTTTAGATGTTCTGTTTATTAAGTCAAAAACTGTACCAGATATAAAATATATACAATAATTATTTTTAATCAGTACCCTTAACCAGACAACATGCTTATTTAATATTTTTAAACCAGAGTTCATTTCCGTCTTTGTCGGTCCTGTTCAGATAAATATAACTGCCACCTGAGTTACTTAAGCCTGTAATGCAGAAACCTTCATCCTCGCTCATTTGTAAAAGTCCATAACCCTGGTCTACATTTGAGCCGCCGTATGATTTCCCCCAAAGCTTAACCCCGGCTGCATTAGTTCGGATTAAATATATATCTTCATACCCCGCGCCCTCACTGCTTGTGATTCCGGTAATAGCAAAACCACCATCGGAAGTTTCAACCATGGAAGCGCCATATTCATAACCGCTGCCGCCATATGTTTCATTCCATAACACGTTGCCTGCCGTATCCGTTTTTAGTATGAAAATATTTTGGTTAGTCGTATTCTGCAGTGAGCCTCCTATAGCTATCCCCAGATCTTTTGTAAGGGTTAGAGAATAACCGACCCCGTAATCGTAGGTTTTTGTCCATAAACTATCGCCTGTTGATGATACTTTCATGAGGAAAACCTTTCCCCCTCCACCGGTGTAACCTTTGAGCGAGCCTGTTAGGAAATATCCTCCGTCAGGAGCAGTTATAATGCTGAAGGCGGCATCATTAACAGTGTCAGATGCAGCTTTGCTTTTTGACCCGATTCGTTTATCCCATAACTGGGTTCCGGAATTGTCAATTCTTACCAGGTAGATATCCCTGTCGGAACTGGCAGAACTTTGAATATAACCTGCAACAAGGTATCCGCTATCGGCGTTGGTGTGGGGCACAACACTGAATCCCTGTGAGTAGGATGAGCCTCCGAATTTCAGTGATTTTATCTGTGTGCCGTTAACATCCGTTATTACAACCCACATAGCCGGTGATCCGGTACTCGATTTATTACTGAATCCTGTGGCAATGTATCCTCCCTGGTGTGATTTCTGAACGTTAAAAAAGGCATCAGCATAGGTATCCCCATACTTATGGCTCCAGAGGGTATCGCCGTTTGATTTATCAGCCAATATAAGTGTACCTTCATATCCCTTAGATGATGATGTGTTGTAACCTGCAATGATCAGGTTGCCATCCTGGCCTAAAGCGAGATTGTTACCACAGCGCAGGTATTCTTCCACTATAACTTCTTTTTTGCAGGATGCCAGCGAAACCAGTAGCGAAAAGATAAGGAAAGCTATTTTAAAAAGGTGGAGTTTCATTTCAGGAAAGGTGTTTTTTGCGATAATTTTATAATCCATTAATTGCGTATGTCTAGTTCTTTGATCAGGTTGGAAGCACCTGCGAATTTTTCGATGATAAACAAAACGTATCGTATATCGACACAAATTGTCCGCTGTAAAGCGGGCTCAAAAGCGTATTTGCCGCTCATAGCCTCCCAGTTTCCATCGAAAGCCAGGCCTGTAAGTTCGCCATCTCCATTCAGTACAGGACTTCCTGAATTTCCACCGGTAATATCGTTGTTAGTCAGAAAACCTACAATCATTCTCCCGTTTTCGCCATATCGGCCATAATCTTTTGCCTCATAAAGTTGTTTGAGTTTTTCGGGTACCACAAATTCAGGATTCGACGGATCTTCCTTGGCCATGACTCCATCGAGGGTGGTAACATAATTGAAGTCAACGGCATCAGCAGGGCTATAGTCGAGAACTTTACCATAGGTAACTCGCATGGTGCCGTTGGCATCAGGATAAAAATTCCTGTCGCTTTGCATTTCACGCAAGCCCTCAATAAACAGTCTGCGGCCCTTGTCAAGTATATCGTTAGCTGGTTTTACCAGTTCGTCAATCCGGTCAGCATTGTCGGCAAAAGACTGTTGCAAGGGCCAGGCAGGATCTTTGAGCAAGGTTTTTAATTTTGGGTCTACGAGAAAAAGATCCACTTTCGACTTACTGCCAAATATGGATTTGGCAAATACTGAACTGGCATAAGCCATGAAATCTCCTTTGTATTTTTTATCAATTTTTTCGAGATAAGCTGGTTGCATTTGCCTGGGCACATTGTCATAATAAAGTTGCAACATGGCAGCAAGCATCTTTAAGTCCGTGGAAGAGTTGTAGTTTTTGAAATACTGTTCGGATGTTTCGGTAATCTTGTTAATATAAGTCCTTACTACTTGCTTGTTGGGTTCGGGTTTGGCAAGTTCCTCTGCCAACTTGTTAAAATTTCTGGAAAAAGCAATAATCTCGCATCCGCGCACAATGGCTTCGGAATTATAACGTACAGCAGCTTCATATTTATTGATACTTTCGTAAGCACCAGATATATTATATAAAGCATCGCGATACTTCAGGTTTCGCTCCTTGTCCTGATTAAACCACTTGACAAACTTTTCTTCGATTTCCCGTTTTCTATTGAATACATCCAGGTTTTTCAAGCCTTTGCTTTCGCCGATATAAAATTTCCAGTAATTGGCAGTTCCTGCGAACTTGGAAGCATATTTTATGCGTACTTCAGGATCGGCAGCCATGTCTTCGCGAAGTATTTCAAGTTTCTTAGAGCGTATATTAACTACCATGGGATTTCTTTTCTCCAAAGCCCACTTGATGGTGTTTGATGTTGCATAGCGGTCGGTTGAACCCGGGTAACCCATAATCATAGCAAAATCGCCTATTTTTTTTTCTTTTATTGAAATCGGCAGAAATTTCTTAGACTTCAGGGGTACATTGTCGGATGAGTATTCGGCGGGTTTGTTATCCCGGTTTACATAGACGCGAAAAACCGAAAAATCACCATTGTGCCTTGGCCACATCCAGTTATCCGTATCTGCTCCGAACTTTCCGATTGCCGATGGTGGCGCTCCAACAAGCCGTACATCTTTGTATACTTCATACAGGAAGAGGTAATATTCATTTCCGTTAAAAAAAGGTACGGTACGGGCTTCATATTGGGTGCCCCTTGTATTGCTGAATTCAATATTTTTTGTATTTTCTTTTATCTTTTTAACCCGCAAGCTATCTGCCATTTTATCTTTAACACCGGCCAATACAGCCCCTGTTACATCCTGTATGCTCACCAGGAAACGTGCTGTAAGTCCCGGATTTGGTAACTCTTCCTCGTAGCGGGTGGCCCAGAAACCGTTGCTCAGGTAATCATGATCAACGGTACTATGCGATTGTATGGAACTGTAACCACAGTGGTGATTGGTAAAAATCAACCCATTGGGTGATACAATTTCACCTGTACAGCCGCCTCCGAATATGATGATAGCATCTTTGAGGCTGGAATGATTAATGCTGTATATTTCTTCGGCTGTGAGATGCAGACCTTCCTTTTGCATATCCACGTAGTTAAGGCGTTGAATAAGCAGGGGTAGCCACATCCCTTCATCTGCCCGACTCTGAAAAGTAAAGGTTGATAACAGTACAAAAAGGACGAGTGTGATTTTTTTCATATGTATTTAAGTTGGTTTATTGATCAAATGGAATATGCCATGATAAAGCTTAATATCATCTTCCTTAGGTGTTTAACAATCATGGTAATTTCATCTGTTTTTCTGATTCTGTTTATTTAGGCAGTTTTTACTCTGGAAAAGCGAGAATGCCTGAAGAATATTGTTCAGGCGGCGAATTAGAATTATCCTGTTAGACATATTGTTCGCCTTTGCTGTCACGCACAGCATCCACATAGGAGCGGATATTCTGCTCGTCGCTGCGCTTGCAGATGAGCAGAATCCCTTTATTTTCGACTACAATGAGATCTTCGATGCCTTGTATAACTGCAATTCTGTCGGATGGAAGGTTTATAATGCAGTTTGAGGTATCGTATATAAGAGGTTTTGCTCCGATTATAGCATTTCCATCAGGGTCTTTTGATGAAGTATCATACAATGAACCCCATGTGCCCAAGTCGCTCCAACCGATGTCAGCAGCCAGTACAAATACATTATCGGCTTTTTCCATTACCCCATAGTCAATTGAAATGCTTTTGCAGACAGTATATGCACTTTCGATATAATTGGATTCAAATTCGGTAAAATACATATCAGAACCTTCATTAAAAAGAAGATTTAGCTCCGGAAGGTGTTTCTCGAAGGCATTAAGTATGCTTTTTACTGACCACACAAATATGCCTGCGTTCCACAGGAAATCCCCACTTTGCAGGAATGTGACTGCCAGTTCGGAATTGGGCTTTTCGGTAAACGTTTTCACTTTTCGTGCCTTGCAATCAGGTTGATAGGCATGCGATTCGTCAAACTGAATATAACCATATCCCGTATCAGGCCTGCTGGGTGTAATGCCGAGTGTCAGAAGCCAGTCATTTTGTCTGGCAGCCTGAAGTGCACAAAGCAAGGTTTGGGTAAACACGTCTTCTTTCAGAATAATGTGATCAGAAGGTGCTACAACAATGCAGGCATTTGGATTGAGCTTGTTGATTTTATGAGTGGCGTAGGCTATGCAGGGGGCTGTATTGCGGCGCATAGGTTCGCATAGTACATGATCCGGAATAATATCCGGCAGTTGTTCAACCACCTGCATGAAATACTGCTTGTGAGTAACGACAAAAATATTTTCGGGGGGACAAACAGAGGTAAGCCGTCTGAACGTTTGTTGAATAAGGGTTTCTCCGGTTCCCAGAATGTCAATAAACTGTTTTGGTTGCGAGTTACGGCTAAGAGGCCAGAAACGGGCTCCCACACCTCCGGCCATGATCACACAGTAATTGTCTTTATTTATCATGTCAAAAATTAATTATAACGATTTAAAAAACAACAATTTGAACAATGATTATTTTTGGACAAAGGTAAGAATTCCAATTTCAGATTTACCAGCCTGTGATATAAAATTATTGAAACAGGTTATCCCTGGTGGATTATAATTCTAAAAAACACGGTTCCCAGGTATGATTTGCAATTTGTTTTTACTGATTTTTCAAGAGATTCAATGATTGCAGATACCTATCAAAACATTATTATTTATCCCGGATTATAAATCCATTTCCAATATCATTGCTGGAATATTTGTGCTGATTTAGGAACAAGATAATATTTGCGGGTTGCCGGACAAAAACATTTGTAGCGGGTACGGAGTTTTTCGAGTTTAACAAACTGCCTGCCGTTCATAAGTGTAAAAGTGCTGTTGAGAGGAAGATCGTTAACCGTAACGATTATCTGGCCACCCTCCATTTCAGCCAGCGTGTTGATTAGCCTGGTATCGTGGTGAAATGTAGCTGGTGTTTTGAGGAAATACCTGTTAAGTTCCCTTGCCAGAACAGGAGGGAAAACCTGCTCATCGAAAAAAGGCTTCACAAGGGCGCGGTATGCGTTTTTCCACTCTGTACCATGAGGTTTTGCTCTCCGGCCATGCTGTTTCATAACCACCAGATGTGCCAGTTCGTGCAGAAAAACAAGCAGAAACGTGTACTGGCCTAAGTCGCTGTTAATATGAATGATAGGCCTGCTACTGTTGCGCAAGCCTTTGAAACTTCCTAGCCTGGATTGACGTGGGGTTGTAATCCGGAAGAGAAAATGATATTCTTTGAAAAGTGCGGCAGCCATCTGGCGGGCAGCCTCCGGAAAGCGTAAAAGCACTCCCTCAAGTGTTTCAGGCTTGTAGGGCATAAACAGGTTGCTGGGACATCTTAAAGGCAGGATCAAAACCAGGATTCAACAAGCATCCGCACCTGTTATGACCGGTGGAGGCGGGTGTACGGTTCCAGTTTCTCTGTCCGCTGTGCCTGCTGGTAGAGCATGATGTTGCAAAAAGTAACAATATTATAGCAGAAATCAGTAGTTTTTGGAGTAATCTAGGTTGTGAAGTCTTATATTTTATTTTATTCATTTCCATTTCCCTGTCATTAAGATTATTATTTACAACATTTCACTTGATTTACTAACGCATATTTTCTTAGTTTGTTCAGAAAAAAAATTACAGTGAATGCTAATCTTAAAAATTACGCTAATTTAGCACTAATTATTGTATGAAATGAAATTTTTATTCCACTTTGGACGCTACTTAAGTTTATTACGACAGGCATTTCGGCGGCCTGAAAAGCAATCCATTTACTTCCGGCAGATATTGGTTGAAATGGATAAACTCGGCTTGGCATCTTTTGGTATTGTTGCCATTATATCGGTATTTATGGGAGCCGTTGTTGCCATCCAAATGGCCTTCAATATTGATACTCCGCTTATCCCTTCTTATACGATAGGTTTTGTAACCAGGCAAAGTGTTGTACTGGAATTTTCGCCTACCATTATCAGCCTGATTCTCGCCGGAAAAGTTGGCTCCCGTATTGCTTCAGAGCTCGGAACTATGCGTGTGACTGAACAAATTGATGCTCTCGAAATTATGGGTATCAATCCGGCGACTTACCTGATACTTCCTAAAATTGTTGCTTCCATGCTTATCAACCCTTTTCTGATCGGAATGAGCATGATCCTCTCAGTAGGTGGCGGATGGCTGGCAGGAATTTCAACCGGACTGTTTCCTTCGGCTGAATATATTTATGGCATTCAATCGTTTTTTCATATGTATGATATCTTTTATGCTTTTATTAAAACGGTGGTGTTTGCGTTTATAATAGCATCGGTATCAGCCTATAACGGATTTTATACAAAAGGCGGTGCACTCGAAGTAGGCGAAGCCAGTACTAACGGTGTTGTGTACAGCAGCATAGCTATCATTTTTATGAATCTTATCCTGACTCAACTTCTTCTGGCATGATAGAGGGTAAAAAAATAAGCAAGAGTTTTGGTGATCGCCTGATTATTGATGATATTTCGGTTACCCTCGAAAAAGGCATTACCAACCTGATAATCGGTCAGAGCGGGATGGGCAAAACTGTACTGCTTAAGTGCCTGGTAGGGTTAATTAAGGCTGATAAAGGGCAGGTGTTTTACGATAACAGGGCATTCTCGAAAATGTCATTCAACGAAATGAAAGAAATCCGGCAGGAAATCGGGATGTTGTTCCAGGGCGGTGCACTATTCGATTCGCTCACGGTTGAGGAGAATGTGATGTTTCCGCTAAGTATGTTTACCGACCAGACCATTCCCCAGAAACTTGAGCGTGCAAATTTCTGCCTTTCGAGGGTGAACCTTGAAAATGTGAATAAGATGTATCCCGCCGAACTGAGTGGTGGAATGAAAAAACGCGTAGGCATTGCACGCGCCATCTCAATGAATCCGCGTTACCTTTTTTGCGACGAACCGAATTCGGGACTCGATCCCCAGACGGCTCACCTGATTGATGAACTGATAAAGGAACTTACCCAGGAGTACAACATGACCACGGTTGTGGTAACACATGATATGAATTCAGTACTCAACATAGGTGAAAAAATTTATTTCCTTTATAATGGGAAATTATGGTGGGAAGGCAATAAACTTAACATCTTGAACACTGATAACAAGCAGGTCAAAGACTTTGTTTTTACATCGGAGTTAACCAAGAGACTCAGGCCTGAACACGGAGTTGGAGATTAGGTTTTAGAAACAAGAAATCCGGATAGTATTCAGAATTTGAAAACCGGGTCGTCCAAATTCAGGATGTTCCTATAATTGCAACCAGAAGTATTTGTGTCAAATTGAAAAAAAATACATGTCGACCTTAGATATCATCCTTGCTATTTTTCTATTTTACTTTGCCTTTAAAGGATTTACCAACGGTTTCATAATCAGTGTTGCTACTTTAGCCGGATTGGTAATTGGATTTTATGCTGCTTCGCATTTTTCGGAGTTCACGGCCAACTGGCTACAGCATGATATGGGACTAAAGAGCAGCAATATCAGGCTTATAGCTTACATAGTGACTTTTGTAATTGTTGTAGTGCTTATTTACCTGCTCGGCCGTTTCATGACCGGCGTGGTCAAAACTGTTGGCCTCGGAATTGTTAACCGTCTTGCCGGGGCACTTTTGGGCATAGCCAAAGGCTTGTTGATTGCCAGTTTTTTGTTTTTGCTTTTCGCCAGAATTGATCCGAATGAGAGCCTTTTTACAACCGAACATAAAAAAGGTTCAGTGTTATACAAGCCGGTTTCGGTTATTGCCCCTGCCGTGATTCCTTTGCTTCAGAAGTATACAGTTAAAGTTCAGGATATGATGAAAAAGAATAAACCGGCCGAAAACCGGAACCAATTATGAGAGTAATGTAATTCCGCATATCATTTCCTGTACCGGCATACAAAACAATCACCCATTCTGAATTCATCTCCATTTTTATAAAGTGGTGTGCCAAACTGATTCAGCGTGTCAGGAAATACGTCCATCCAGCCATCCCTGATGATATATAATGTGTCGCGTTTCATTACTTCCCGGGCCATATCGCGGTTTCGCACACTCGATCGGTCGTCTGGTGTAGCTATGATCTGATCGGGGTTGCTTGCAGAATTGATATAAGAATTCCAGTAGTTTGCTATTATACCTATCCTGCCCAGGCTTTCGAATTCGCGAACATATTCAATTCTTGGTTTCAGGGTTTTCGGCCATATGTATTTTAAATTGTACAAACTCCCTGCCCCCGCAATGATCACAGCCGTTAACAGCACAACCTGCAACATTTTTTTAATATCCGGCTTTGTAAGACTTTCCAGAGAAAGTATAAGTGCCATAAAAAATGTAATGTAATTACTTGTAAAATAGCGTCTTGGTACACCGTTCATATACGACCATTTCGATATAATGATTATAAAGAATATCAATACGGTGTCAAGCAGGAAAAACCAAAACCATTTATTTTGAGTTCCATGTAGATTTATTTTTTTTCGCAACAGAAATAACGAAGCGGAAAGTAAAATTGCCAGGTACAGGCTGGCACTGGTAAATGGTTCAGAAGCTTTGAACATTAATAATTCTGATATTGAATCACCAAACATTCTGAACGATTCAAGAATGGTGCTTAAATCATTAAAACTATTGTATGACGGGGATTTGTCTGCGTAATATTTCCCATAAAAAATGAAAACTGCGCCCACAACAATTCCGGATAAGGCATAAAATATTTCCGGTTTCAATCTTAACGTTGTTCCGGGAAAGGTGTCGTTCTTATGTAATACAAAATAAACCTGGAGCATCAGGATCAGTAAAACCGAAACTGCAGCCAGGTCCGAAACCCAAACAGAGAGAATAAATAAAATGGTTATGGATGAAAGCAGAAGGTGTTGTTTAAACCGGTGCTTCTCTGTCTTTTTATTATATAATTGATTGATCAGAAAAATGCTGATAGCCAGTAGGCTATATTCCTCCCCGATGTTCAGCCGCAAAAAATCAATAAGTCGAATGGGCGGGAAGAACCAAACAATGGCCAGTATAAACCGGCTGAATTTTGAATTGAATAAACCTGCAAAAGCAAAATATCCCGCAATAAGCAATAAATAGTGTGTTACTGATTCGGAAGTGAGAGGTGAAAACCCAATACCACGATAAAAAAATTGCCCGATCAAAGGGACTAATGAACCATATCTGTCCTGACCCCAGAAATACAAATCGTGGGGCAGATGAAAATTGTGGATCATCAGAATCTGCACTGCATCATCGGATCCTAAGAGTGTGTAAAAGTTTGAGGAATAGCATAAAAAGGAAAGAATGATGATGCCTGCAACAGCAATATAATGCATCAGAATTTTCATAAAAATCAATAATTTTCAGGAATGGAAATTACATATTTTTTTGCTATGCCAAATGTAATGTCTGATTTTCATGCATTTTGCTATCAGGAAGCAATCACGGATAATCTTTTATCTGAATTGTATCATGCAAAAACTGCAGAAATGATAAAAATTAGTATCATTCCCACAGTCTGATTTATTGTTTCAAAAAGTGTTTTAGGAGTCAGGCTTCAATCTGACAACCGGTTAAATTAATCTTCGATTATAGCCTTAACCCCCGGAAGCACCTTACCTTCGATGGATTCGAGCATGGCGCCCCCTCCGGTTGAAACATAACTTACTTTATCGGCAAGTTTAAATTTATTTACAGCAGCAACCGAATCGCCACCGCCTACTAGTGAGAAAGCACCTTTAGCTGTTGCTTCAGCAATGGCTAATGCAATTTCTTTCGTCCCTTTCTGGAAATTACACAATTCGAAAACGCCCATCGGGCCATTCCACAGAATAGTTTTGGAACTGACAAGAACTTCACTTAAATGTTTGATGCTGTCAGGGCCAATATCCAGACCAAGCCACCCGTCAGGGATTTCGTCGGATTTACAGATTTTGCGTTCGGCATCGTCAGCAAAAGCATTGGCAATAACTGCATCCGTAGGGATCAGGATTCTAACCCCGAGTTTCTCGGCCCCGGCCATAATGTTTCTTGCAAGCTCGAGGTATTCAGGTTCAACAAGCGATCCGCCAATTTTGCCGCCCTGGGCTTTGATAAAAGTAAACATCATTCCGCCCCCGATGATCAGGTTATCAACCTTACTGAGCAGGTTATTGATAATCTCGATTTTACTCGAAACTTTGGCTCCGCCCAGCACGGCTGTAAACGGGTGTTGCGCTTCATGCAATACTTTTGTAATGTTGCTTACTTCGTTATTCATGAGGTACCCGAACATTTTATCATTTGGGAAAAAGGCTGCAACCAGAGCTGTTGAAGCATGAGCGCGGTGGGCTGTTCCGTAAGCATCATTTACATAACAATCAGCATAGCTGGCGAGTTTTTTCGTAAATTCTTTCTGTGAAGCTTTTACCCGGGTTTTTGCTGCAGCTTTTTCTTCGTCAGTTGCAGTTTCAGGCAAACGGGCTTTTCCTTCTTCTTCTTCATAGTAGCGCAGATTTTCGAGCAGAAGTACATCGCCGGGGTTAAGCGCAGCCGAAAGATCAGCGGCTGATTGCCCCATGCAATCGTCGGCAAATTTTACAGTAGTCTGTAAAACCTTTTCGAGGTAAGGAATAAGATGACGAAGCGACAGCTTGGGTTCTCCGGTTTTCTTCGGCCGACCCAGGTGCGAACAAAGGATGGCGGCCCCCCCGCCAGCCAGAATCTTGCGGATAGTGGGCAACGCTGCATCAATACGGGTAGCATCAGTAATTTTTTGGTTATCGTCTAGCGGAACATTAAAATCTACCCTTATGAGGGCTCGTTTGCCTTTAAAATCGTAAGTATCAATGTTTTTCATATAGTAAGAATTTGAAATTTCGTTTTGCGAAGATAAAAAATTATTTTAGCAATTGAAAGTCCCGCGAAGTTGTGTAGCGGGAACTGTCAAATAGACAATAATGTATGTTTGCTGAATTTTATATCATGGAAATTGTCCTCACGCAAAAACAATTACCTTTGAAACTTTTAAAACATTGTGTTTATGATCTATAATGGTACTGTTAAATCCAGGCTTCCTAAATCCGGTACGTCCATATTTGCTGTAATGTCCGGATTAGCTAACGAGGTTGGTGCAATTAACCTTTCGCAGGGATTTCCCGATTTTCCCATTTCGATGGAACTGGTCGAACTGGTGAATCATTATATGCACAAGGGTTATAACCAATATGCGCCAATGCCTGGTGTGATGGCTCTGCGTGAAGCTATTGCACTAAAAGCCATTGACACATTTGGAGTCACGTATGATGCAGACAGTGAAATTACTATTACGGCAGGTGCCACCGAAGCCATTTATTGTGTTGTCACTTCAATGATACATCCCGGTGATGAAGCGGTTGTTATCGAGCCTGCTTACGACAGTTACGCACCGGCAGTTTTGCTCAACGGAGGTGTTGTACGTTACTCGTCATTGGAGGTTCCGTCATACACCATCAACTGGCCGGAAGTAAGGAGTCTGATCAGTAACAGGACCAAACTTATAATGATCAATTCCCCTCACAATCCTACCGGAAGTGTGCTCTCCTCATCCGACCTGGTTGAACTCGATCATATAACAAGGGACACCAATATCGTGGTAATGAGCGATGAAGTTTACGAACACCTTATTTTCGATGGTATCAGGCACGAAAGCGTCTGCTATTATCCTGAACTGGCAGCCCGCAGTTTTGTGATTGGTTCATTTGGGAAAACGTTCCACACAACAGGATGGAAGACGGGTTTCATCATGGCCCCGGCAGTCTTAATGGCTGAAGTGCGAAAAGTACACCAGTTTGTAGTTTTTGCATCAAATACTCCTGTACAATATGCAGTGTCAGATTATCTGAAAAACAAGGAGAATTATATGCAGTTGCCTGCATTTTACCAGCAGAAACGCGATCTGTTTGCCGGATTGATAGCCGGATCACGTTTCAAGATTATCCCTTCCTATGGTACCTACTTCCAGTTGCTCGACTACAGTGCAATTTCCGATGAAAAAGAATTGGATTTTGCAATACGTATCACAAAAGAGTATGGTGTTGCGTCGGTGCCTGTATCACCTTTTTACCATGATAAGCAGGATAATCATGTGCTGCGTTTTTGTTTTGCCAAAACCGAAGAAACTATAATTAAAGCAGCAGGGATATTATGTACGATCTAAACGTAACCCTTATTCAGCCTGATCTTGCCTGGCAGAATAAAAAAAATAACCTGTTGAAATTTGAGGATTTTTTTCAAAAGATCGACCGGAAAACCGACCTCATAGTGTTGCCCGAAATGTTCAATACAGGTTTTGTGATTGAACCGCATGCCCTGGCTGAGGATATGAATGGGCCAACTTTGGAATGGATGGCGAAACAGGCATCCATCCTTAACAGTGTGATTACCGGAAGCCTTATTATTTTGGAAAACGGGAAGTATTTTAACAGGTTAATATGGATGCAAT
This sequence comes from Bacteroidales bacterium, assembly GCA_038204995.1. GTDB lineage: Bacteria > Bacteroidota > Bacteroidia > Bacteroidales > UBA4417 > UBA4417. The sequence continues at coordinate 31,202 of JBBRCH010000005.1, forward strand.
CTGATGGCAAATACCTTACGTACGATAAACGCCATTTGTTTCACCCGGGAAACGAACATGAGCAGTTTGCACAAGGCTCTGAAAAGCTGGTTGTTGAATTGCTGGGTTGGAAAATCTGTCCACTGGTATGTTATGATCTGCGTTTCCCGGTTTGGAGTAAAAATACATGGATAAACAATGCCTACGAATACGATATTCTGTTATACATGGCCAACTGGCCAGCTACCCGAAGTTATGCATACCGGCAGTTGCTGATTGCACGTGCCATCGAAAACCAATGCTATGTGGTTGCCGTTAACCGGGTCGGGATTGATGGAAAAGGAACTAATCACCAGGGCGATTCAACGATACTTGATTTTAAAGGAAAGCACCTGATCGAAATTGCACCCGATGAGGAGGGCATTGAAACGCTGAATCTGAGTTATGATAAGCTTGTTGATTTCCGTGATAAATTTACCGTTGGAATGGATTGGGACAGGTTTGAGATAGAAAAATAGGGGTTAGGGTTTAGGGAATGCATATATGTTGGGGTTTGAAGATATTTGGAAGTTTGACAATTTCCCTGATTTAAGTCACCTTTGACCTTTGACCTTTAACTTTTAGCTTTTTTCAATATTTGTCTTTCAGCCCCTCGCTGCTTCGACTTTCACCAATTCACCCTCATTTTCTAATAATCCGTTCCCTTAATTCCCGCAACTTGCAATATCTTTGCCGAAGTAAAAACTACGCATGGATAAATATTTAATCGTTGGCCTGGGCAACATTGGCGAAGAGTATGCAAATACGCGCCACAATATCGGCTTTATTGTTATGGATGCTCTGGCCGCCGACCTTGGTGTGAGATTCACTATCGAAAGGCACGCTTATATGGCCGAAGCCAAACTGAAAAACAAGCTACTTATCCTTATAAAGCCCACTACCTACATGAACCTGAGCGGGAAGGCAGTAAAATACTGGATGGATAAGGAAAAAATTTCTCTTGAAAATATACTTGTTGTAACCGATGACGTTGACCTCGACCTGGGTGTGTTGCGCATGCGCACCAAAGGCAGCGGAGGAAGCCATAACGGATTGAATCATATTATCGAAACACTTCTTATCACAGATTGGGCTCGTCTTCGCTTCGGCATTGGCAAGGATTATGCACGTGGTTTCCAGGTTGAGTATGTATTGGGCCAATGGGCGAAGAAGGAAGAGAAGATTCTGCTTCCGCGCATAGAATCAGCAGTTTCAATTATCAAAAGTTTCGTTCTTGCAGGAGCAACACAGACTATGTCGGATTTTAATAATAAATAGTTACCCGGAAAAGTATTCACTGAAAGCTGGATAAGATAGGTTATACTGCACGCTGATCTTTAAGCCATTTTAAAACAGCACTTTGCGTCTGTATTTCTTTGAATCAAAAAAAATTCGAAATATTTTTGGTAAAATGGATATTATTATGATAATTATCAAAATTCTGTTCATTCTTTTAAATGTATTCATCATTTTCATACTTTTAACAAAACATTTGATTAAACAGGCTGTTTGATAGAGTGTAATCAAATAACTTATTAACGTATTCAGTATCGGATTGCATGTATACGCATTCTGCTTATGTGAATTTACACTCAATAATTTATGACTTTCAAATTAAAAAACCTTGGAATTGAGGCAATTAACCCGGGAGCCAGTACCGGTAGCATATGGCTGGACACAAAAGGCGATGAAACATCCTCGTATTCACCTGTTGATGGGTCACTTATTGCAAAAGTGAAAAATGCCACCCTGGATGACTATGAGCACCTGGTAACAAAGGCACAGGAAGCTTACCTGAAATGGAGAATAATTCCGGCACCAAAACGGGGTCTAGTGGTTCACCAGATCGGGGAAGCCTTGAAGGTAAATAAAGAAAAACTGGGATACCTTGTCTCATTGGAAATGGGTAAAATATATGAAGAAGGACTGGGGGAAGTTCAGGAAATGATTGATATCTGTGAATTTGCTGTAGGTCAGTCGCGTCTTCTCAACGGGGCAACCATGCATTCGGAACGTCAGTTTCATCGCATGTACGATCAATATCATCCGATCGGGATCGTAGGAATTATCACATCCTTTAATTTCCCGGTGGCAGTATGGGGTTGGAATGCCATGCTGGCAGCCATTGCCGGTGATGTGGTTATCTGGAAACCCAGCTCAAAGACGCCCCTTTGTGCATTAGCCGTTCAGAAAATCATTTCCGAAACACTACGGATGAATAATGTTCCGGAAGGCGTTTTTAATATGATCATTGCAAAATCATCCGTACTTGGAGATAACTTTGCAGCCGACAAACGTATTTCGCTGATTTCAGTTACCGGTTCAACCGAAGTTGGAAGGAGGGTGGCAAGCATTGTCGGTAAACGTTTAGGTAAAACTATACTCGAACTGGGAGGCAACAACGCAGTAATTATTTCAAAACATGCCGACCTTGATATGACGCTTCAATCCGTTGTATTTGGTGCCGTGGGAACATGCGGACAACGTTGTACCTCAACCCGACGACTTATTATTCATGATTCGGTTTATGAAACAGTCAAAACCCGGCTGGTAGCTGCCTATGAAAGTATTAGTGACCGCATAGGTGATCCGCTCAGCAAGGATACACTTGTCGGACCCTTAGTTGATGGTACAGCCGTGAAAAACTTCCTTCACGCTATTGAAGAAGTCCAAAAAGAAGGCGGGAAACTGGCTTACGGTGGTACCAGCCTTAAAGGAGAAAAGTATCCAAACGGCAATTATGTGCTGCCTGCGATTGTAGAGGCCGAAAATCACTACAAGATGGTTCAGGAAGAAACATTTGCCCCAATCGTTTACCTGATAAAATACACCACCATCGAAGAAGCTGTCAGGCTTAATAACCAGGTACCGCAAGGATTATCTTCCTGTATCTTTACTGAAAACCTGGTAGAAGCCGAGAAGTTCCTTTCCGAAACCGGTTCCGATTGTGGTATCGCCAACGTGAACCTGGGTACATCAGGAGCTGAAATCGGTGGAGCTTTTGGAGGTGAAAAAGATACAGGCGGTGGCCGCGAATCAGGTTCCGATGCCTGGAAAGCCTATATGCGTCGCCAGACCAACACGGTCAATTTTAGCGGGCAAACAGCCCTGGCACAAGGAATTACATTCGATTTCTAGTGTCTGACAAGGATTAAGTGCGAATTAGATCTATACCATGCAAACTAACAGGACAAATTTGGAATCAGATTCCGGGTTTGTCCGTTTTTTTATTCTTTCAGATTTAATACCAGGTTAAACTTTTATCAACTTTTAAAATTTAATCTCTTAATTTTGAACCCGAATCATTACCACGCCTCATAGATCTGACGGGATTTTAAATATCGGTTGTGTCAGATTTGCTTATAGAAACTATAATTATCCTCTGTCTATTTTAAATTCATGTCCTCCAACACCCCCTCCATAAAAAAAATCTGGGATATCTCATGGCCTATCATGATCAGCCTGGTAGCCCAGAATATTGTCAATGTTACCGATACAGCTTTTCTCGGGCATGTAGGAGTGATAGAGTTGGGTGCATCAGCCATTGGCGGCTTGTTTTATGTTACATTATTTATGATTTCATATGGTTTTTCAACCGGTGTGCAGATATTGATTGCACGCAGGCACGGTGAAAAGGAATATGCAGCCATTGGTTCCATTTTCGATAATAGTTTCTATTTCCTGGGCATATCCACCCTTGTGGTAACAATTCTTATCTTGTTATTCGGTTCCCAGTTGTTAAAACCTTTTATTGCATCGGCTGATGTATTTCATGCAAGCATTGTATATTTAGATTACAGGATTTTCGGTTTATTTTTTGCATCATCGGCTTTACTGTTTCGTTCGTTTTATACAGGCATCACTTTTACAAAATATATCAGCATCAGTGCAGCCATAATGGCAGGCATTAACGTAATTCTCGATTATGGGATGATTTTCGGAAAACTCGGATTTCCGGAAATGGGCATTGCTGGCGCCGGACTTGCATCATCCATCTCCGAAGTCTGCGCTATGTTGTTCTTTTTCGCAATTACAGCCCGTAAAGCGCACCTGGAGAAATTTAAACTTTTTGCCTTCGTAAAACCTGATCTGTCAATTATTAAAAGGACACTTGACGTTTCATTGTTTATCATGATCCAGTTTGTTTTGTCCCATGCGGTCTGGTTTGGATTTTTCCTGCTTATCGAAAAAATGGGCGAAACGTCTCTTGCGGTCTCCAATATTATCCGTAGTATTTATATGCTGCTGATGATACCCGCCTGGGCCATGAGTTCAGCCACAAGCAGTATCGTGAGCAATGCGATTGGTGAAGGGTTTTCGAAACAGGTTATGCCCATAATTACTAAAGTATTGCTTTTCAGTATGGGAATAATGCTCGTAATTTCTTTGCTTGCTGCTTTGGTACCGGACTTTATGATTTCAATTTATACCAGCGATACGAAGCTTCACGAAGCATCGGTAGCTTCATATTATATAATTCTGGGCGCTGTATTTCTTTTTTCAGCTACTATTGTTTTATTTAATGGCGTTCTTGGAACCGGCAACACCCGAAGCGGACTTGCTATCGAAGTTTCAACACTTAGCTTATACCTTGTTTTTGCCTGGCTTTTGGCTGTGAAACTTCATCAGCCCATTGAGATTGTTTGGATGTGTGAATATATGTATGCAACGGTTCTCGGAACACTCTCGTGGATTTACCTCAGGAGAGGAAAGTGGGAAGGAAGAGTTATCTGAGGATGACTGGATGGGTCGAAGAGGATTTATACTTTGCGACTTGGGATTTAAAATAGCCTTGGGTAAAGAACCTTTTACCAACCAAAGAAATATATTTGTAATGTATTTATATACAGTACTATATGTTAAATGAAAAAAAATATTTTGACCAAATTAACTCTTGTTTTAGAGGTATATTTACAGGTTATTATATTTTATTCTTATCTTTCGGACTTATTAACCGGATTTTTCTTTCTCGTTTAAACTATGGAATGGTTCGTAATTGTTAATCCCAATGCAGGAAAACGCAAGGGGGAAAAGGATTGGCTCGAAATTGCGGCTCAGCTGAATGCAGCCGGAATTAAGTATGTAAACGTTTTTACCGAGCATCGCGGACATGCTGTATTACTTTCGCGCAAATACATTGAAAACGGGTACAGTAATATAATAGTTGTTGGTGGTGATGGTACACTAAATGAGGTGGTTAACGGAATTTTTACCCAGTCTCATTTACCGACTAACAAAATAACCCTTGCTATGATACCAGTGGGTACGGGCAACGATTGGTGCCGGATGTTCAACATACCTGGCGACTACAAGCAGGCCATAAAACTTATCACAAAACGGGAGATTTTTGTTCAGGATACCGGAACAATTAAATACATTTCTTCCAAGGGAAATGAAATCACCCGTTATTTTATCAATATGGCCGGTATGGGATTTGATGCTTTGGTAGCCCAAAAAACAAATAAGCAGAAGGATCTGGGTAAAAGCAACCCTTTATCTTATGTGGTAAATATTTTTGCAAGCCTCTTTGCATATACCAGTACTAAAGTAACTATACTTCTCGACAAGGAAAAGGTGATTTCAGATATCTTCAGTATGAGCGTAGGAATTTGTCAGTACAATGGCGGTGGCATGAAACAAGCTCCTGATGCCTTGCCTGATGACGGATTATTCGATATGACACTGATAAAACCGATAGGCAAATTTAAAATAATCCGTAACATTATTAAGCTTTTTGACGGGAGTTTTACCCGTTTGCCGGAAGTGAGTACATTCCGGTCGTCGAAAATTATTATTCATTCAGAACCTCCGATGTATATGGAAGCTGACGGTGAATCGCTGGGACATACGCCTTTTGTGTTTAATATCTTTCCTCAAAGCCTTAATATAGTAAGCGGCATTGTGAAGTGAAAAAGGAAAATCAAAAAAATATTCACTGCGATAGTCTTACTCCCTGCTGATGAAAAGGCAATGTATAGATGGAGATTAAGAAGAATTTTTTATTTCCAACAAAAAGATAGCAAAACGAGTATTCGTCTTTGTTCAGTTATATGACGAAATCCATGGTAATGAATTTCATGATAGAGAAAGATAAATCAATACCGGATACCCTCTGATTGTATTTACGCCCCGGCTTTCTTATTCTGTAGCAGGCCTGTACAATGTTTTAAAATTCTGCGATGTGCCTGTTTGCGAAAATTACCAGGGTATACAGTTCACCCCTTCAATGTACCTATGCGTTTGCCTGACCAGGGATTTCAGTAATTATGCTTACAAGAGTAGAGCGGAAAAGTAGAATATTTATTCTGAAAATCCGAAATCCTGAAGGCTATGGCTTCCTTATTTTTTCTTGCTGAGAATTATTGATTTTATTTAATTGCAAAGTAAAGTCACTAGGTTTTTCTGACCTACGGGTTATTATTTAAGTTTCGCAGAGAACACCATGAAGTTTTTTTCAGGTTTTTAATTTGCCTTTATAAAAATCGTATTTTTGAGGAGCTTGATTAAGTTTACATTTCAGGAATTATTATTTGATTTTTTATCATTTCTAACTATTCTGATTATGAAGAGTTATTTTGTTATCCTGTTCTTCAGTTTAATACTTTGTTCTGAGATTTCAACAGCCCAATCATGGGAAACTGTTAATCCTAAACCATCATCGAATAGTTTCTACAATACAAGTTTCATAAACGATTCTACCGGTTGTTTAATAACTGACGAAGGTGAAATTTTCAGAACTTCCAATTCTGGTCTGACATTCGAAAAAGTATTCAATGACAATACCTATACATTTAGAGGAATTGATTTTATTGATGACTTAAGAGGCTTCGTTGCAGGGCAGTCTGGATATAGTGGCAATTTCTTAGGAAAAACTACTGATGGCGGTTTAACCTGGACTAAGATGATCGATCCTGGCGGGTATACTTATTTTGATGTTAATTTTATTGACGACATGCATGGATGGATTTGTGGCTGGTACAGCACAATAATACGGACAACCGACGGTGGAAATACCTGGCAAAAACTATCAGGTAATATAGGGACACATAATTCGTTCAGCACATTTGATTTTATTAATAAAGACACTGGTTTTATAGGCGGTTCTGCCGATCAATATCCTTTTAAAGCTATTCTATATAAAACATTTGATGGTGGTGTAACTTTACAACCTGTTGAATTGCCTGCATTAAGCGAAGAAATTGCTGATATTGAAATGATAAGTGAAAACGAAATCTGGTTATGTGAAGGTCACCAGATTCAAGGCAATACTCGGTTATATCATTCGACCGATGCCGGAGTAACATGGCAAACTGTCAATATTGGTTATTTAACAAGCCCGGGTCAAAAAATTTCTTTTGCTGATTCTCTAAAGTCGAATGTAGTTGGCAGTAGCAGTTGTTTTACGACCGATGACGGATGGGAAACATGGAGCCAGTATTATTACTTTCCGGATTGGCCCGGAGCCATATTCTCAGGTGATTGGGTAAATGCAAATGTTGGTTTCGTGGTAGGACAAAGTGGTCGGGTAGCAAAATCAACTAACGGAGGAAGTACTTGGATTGAACTATCATCCGGTAGCAGAGGGGCCTTGAGCGATCTCGCTTTTGCAAATAACCAAATAGGTTGTGCCGTAGGTTCCGAACAGGGTTTTGATTACATATGCCAGACCACGGATGGTGGCGAAACATGGGTCTCGGTCTTAGATTCTACATACAACAGTGGATGGATCTATGACATTATGTATACATCAGAAACTGAAGCATGGGCATCCGGCAGCATGAACCGGATTTATCATTCAACTGATGGAGGTAATTCCTGGGTCATGATCAATCCTACTGACAAGGAAACAAATTATTTTTACTCTGTATGCTCAGTTCCTGACGGACGGATATACGCAGGAGGTAACATACTTATTTATTCTGATAATAACGGTGGAGATTGGCAATGGAACGATTTTGGATATCCGGGCTATACTATTCGGAGAGTAATTTTCACCGATCCCTTGAACGGTTTTCTTGTACTTTGGGAATCACAAACATCTTCACCTGTCTGGGGAAAGATGCTCCGTACCAGTGATGGTGGAATTTCGTGGGAAGACATTGTATACGATAGTAACAGTGATAGTTTAAAAATTCTGGCTGCTGATTTTATTACAAAGGATACAGGTATTATCAGCATGTATAATTCAGGACTTGCCCGGACCACAGATGGCGGGAACACTTGGGAATACGTGGGATTTATTTCAAATCAGCCAATCTGGTATTTGAAAATGTTCAATATGAAGGATGTTGTTGCTACAGATGCAAACGGCGGGGTATATTACTCGTACGATGGCGGAAAACAATGGGAACAGGTCGATCTTATTGATGGCAGCCAGGCAGATCAGTTCATTAGTAAAAAACCTTTTAGCAAACATGAAACCCGTGATATGTTGCAGCCCGAAGGAGTTACAGGGCTTCTTGGAACATGTTTTACAGAAATGGGCTCAGGCTGGATGTGCCGCGATGAAGGACTTATAAAAAAGTATACTTATCTGAATGTAGGTATTGAAGAACCAGTTGCGAAAAAATCAGCTGACTACAAGCTATACCCTAATCCCGCTTCAACATATTTGAATATTGTCGGGGAAAACATTCCTGAACGGGTTGAATTGTACAATAACCAGGGTAAAAGAATTCAACAGTATGGTGGTTCAATACCAAGGATAGATGTATCCGGTTTACCTTCCGGTATATATGTGTTACAGGTATTAAAAGGCAAACTCCAACAGTCTCTAAAGTTTGTAAAGCAATAATCTGTCCAGTTAAAGGGTCATGGGCTATTGTGTTTCAGGTCAGCATCAATAAGTTGCAGCAATTCCTGCAGGGCTTCGGATTCGGGAATATTCTTCCGGATAATTTCTTTCGCTTTATACAGTGTAATCAGGCCCTTTCCTGCTCCCACATATCCGTAATCGGCATCAGCCATCTCACCCGGACCGTTAACAATACATCCCATTACGGCTATTTTAAGCCCTTTCAGATGCCTGGTAGCAGCTTTCACTTGTTTAAGCGTGTTATCAATATCAAAAAGTGTACGGCCACACGATGGGCACGAAATATATTCGGTTCGTGTAATGCGGGCACGGGTGGCCTGTAAGATGGCAAAAGCGGTATGATTAACGGTTTCGGCCGCGAAATGTGGTGCAACCGGCCAAATAGCATTGCCGGTTCCGTCAATCAGCAGGCTGCCGAAATCAATAGCCGAATCTACCTGAAAACGAAGCAGATTATCAGTATCGTAAGTATTTTTAAGAATAATGGGATGAGTATTTTCACAACGTATTTTTTCAAGTACTTCTTGCATTTCTGACGCATTTCCTTCAGCTAAGTCAATCAAATTGAGGTAATGATCCGGCAATCTGCTAACTGCCGAAAAATGCTCATCAACTACACTCACCTGTCCATCCTTGTCAGCAATTACTCCAACCGGATAATTCCCTCCAATGCCTGAAACAGCCATAGTTTCACATGTGATGGATTGAAAGGATAACGGGCTTGATGGATGGGCGACTTCTCTTTTCTTATTGTTTCGCGAAGCATTAAAACGTTCAGTAATTGCAAGGGCTGCAGGAATTTCTATTTCGGGCGCACCGGTAAGCGAAACACGAATAGTGTCGCCAATACCATCTTCGAGCAATGCGCCGATTCCAGCTGCCGATTTAATGATACCGTCTTCACCATCACCGGCTTCGGTAACGCCCAGGTGAAGCGGGAAATTCATTCCCTCAGCTATCATTTTCTGTGCCAGTAATCTTGTTGATTGCACCATGACACGAACATTACTTGATTTCATCGAGAAAACCACAGCAGGGAACCCTTCATCCAGGCATATCCTTCCAAATTCCATGGCGCTTTCAACCATTCCTTCGGGTGTATCGCCATAGCGGTCCATAATGCGTGCACTAAGCGAACCATGATTAGTCCCTATCCTGATAGCTGTGCCATTCAGCTTGCAGATTAATAATAGCGGACGCAGCCGTTCAGCAATCCTTTCCAGTTCTTCATCATACTCTTTAACTGACAGCACAGTGTTTGAATTGCGTTTGTCGGCATAGTTACCCGGATTAATCCTTACTTTTTCAACAATCTCTGCTGCTATTTCGGCTGCTCTGGGGTTAAAATGTATATCAGCAATCAGAGGCACACTCATACCTTTTGGTCGTAATCCTTTTTTTATCAGTGCCAGGTTCCTTGCTTCGGTTATTCCCTGTGCTGTAATGCGCACCATTTCACAGCCTGCATTCACAAGACGGGTGCATTGAGCAATTGTAGCATCAATATCATTTGTATCGGTATTGGTCATGGATTGAACCCTGATAGGCTGGTGCCCTCCGAGTAACAGATCGCCTATGCTTATTATGCCCGATGTGTATGATAATGCCATTTTAAGTGCAATTAGGGTTAGGAATTATTTTTTAGTGGTATTAAATATTTATGATTTAAGATTTACGACACTCAGCCTCATGTCCCTCGCCCCATTTCCTTATGCTCTCTCTCATCTAAACCAAAACGCAAATCAAAAATACCACTTTATTCCCATTCATTGATAGGATGAATCCTGCTTCAGAACTTCCATTTTACACCTCCCACAAAAGTTGAGAATTTTAGATCAGGATTAGAAACAACAGGTTGAGAATCAGTATAAGTTGCTGAAGTAAGCAATAAACCGATCCGTTGAAACCGGTATATCAGCATCAATTCAAAATGTTCACCTAAGTATGGGTACAAAGTTACTCCACATCTCATTTTTACAGGATAAACCTGGTTATAAACGATATAAGCATTCTTTTCATTGTAGTTTTTTATCTCTCCCCATGTAAAGAATCCCTCGAGCCAGCCGTTTTCATATATTTTACCGCCTGCCATTTGTTCAAAAACAGTGGTTGTTTTTTTCTGATCGAACAGATATGTAATACGGCTGTTCGTGTAAAGATTTGTATTTCCGAAAGGATACCAAGTGAGAGATGCCCCAAATTGATAAAGTTTCTTGTTGAGCAGTTCAGCATACGTTCCGTTTATACCAAGGCTGCAATTTCCATGTTCTTTGCTTACTCCTATAGAAATTATGTAATCAGAGTATGAGGAATCGTAGCTTTTTATTTCATAATCATAGGCCGTATACTCAAACATATGCCAGGTGTTGTCGAATTTGTTGTACCAGGCCGTATCGCTTTTTGTTGTTGCAACCGGAGAGGCAATAATGCTGTTTGAATTGATATGCAGGTAATGAAATGCCGGTGTGATTTTCAATCCGGAAACAGGGTAATAAGTCAGGTTAAGATACAAGGCTGATTGTTGGTTATTAAATTCCTGTTCTGCCAGGTTTTTAACGTTAGGGAAAGTGTAAAAATAATCCCTTTCATATTCAAGTTCGATAATAGTATCTCTTTCAGCATGCTGTGAAAGATAACCAAAGGTTTTTCTGTCAGTAATTCTCATGTCTGAATACCCGAGGAATATTGATAATCTGGAATGCGGACGAAAGTTCAGTCCCAGGCTTGCATAGGAGCGGCTTACCGGCTGAATTAGTTCCTTGAAAACAGTGATCGAATCGGAGATTGATGCACTGTTGTTTACTCTGCCCGGCGCCATGAATCCGGCATCAGCATAAACATAATCCAACAAACGATGGGGCTTTTTGCACCCTTTCACCTGGTAAACTTCATCACTTCTGCCAGATGCCTGGCACGATAAGTTAAAATATATTGCTGCCACTGAATCGTATGAATCAAATTGCAGTGCTTTATAAAAATGATCCGCAGCAAACCTGTAATTTTTTTTGAAAAAGTAGGCAAACCCTATTCTCAGGCGCAGGTTTTTATAATCATAACCTGAAGACAAAGCTTGATTGCCGTTCCATATCAGATCGTTCCAGCTACCTGCCAGGTAATACTGATAAGTAATACTATCATAGTATTTAAACGATTTTGTTTGATTTTTTTCGCATTGAGCAGTTGAAAAATAAAAAACGGAAGCTAAAAAGATGATGATCTGTAATAAAAATTTGAATTTCATCAGGATTTCAGATTCTTAAATTAATTCCGTTTGTAACGTTGGCTGAAAAAATTCAGCATTGCATCAATACAATTAGTTCCGGTTGATAGGGATCCAAAAATAATAATCTTTCAGTATGATTGCTTCGAGGATAAATAAAACCCATGAATTCGGTGGAATAAGTCAGTTTTTTGTAAAAATATTATTTGGATTCCGGATACCTGGCTCATTTTGAGTGCCATATTACCACAGGGCCGGTTTTAGCGAATGAGATTGGGAATCAGGTGATAATTTTTTTTAGCTCAGGATCATTCTCTACCATCTTTTTCAAAGCTTCTTTGCAAAGATATTTCTTGGTTTTTGCATAAAATTCTGATTTATACCCCATGTTTTCGGCTATATCCTTAGCCGACATTTTGGTAAGAAACAGTTTTAAAAGCTTCTGACAATCTTCACTTAGGTTTTCAAACTGCCTGACAAACGACTGGTACTTTTCTTCATATTCCAGGTGTACCTCAACTCCAATTTCAGGCGTATCAAGGAACCGTGTTAGTTCATCCTGGTTTTTATAAGTCATTCTTTTACGTTTAAGCCTTTGAAGCCATATATTCTTACTGATGGAATATAAATATGTAATAAACGAACAACTGAGTTCGAAATTATCATCTTTAATTTTAGTTAATATTACCAGTAAAGCTTCCTGGAATACATCCTCTGCATCCTCCTCGAGTCCTGCATTGTTTTTGATGAGATACTTGATAGAGGGAAAAAATTCCTTATACACATACCGAATGATAAAATCACTATTTAGCCGGAGGCCTTCTACTATGGCATAATCAGAATAGTGAATCATTTACTTTGTAGAGGTTTTATTCAAATGGTACTTGTAAGTTATTAAAATTACTTTAATCACGAATAAAATGGTGATCTTCAGTGGTTTAATGCAGATTAACCGGGCTTTTAGGTTGTGAAGGTAATAAAAATTTTAAAAAACCGATCTCTATGTTTTTGCATTTATCAACTTAACCCTGTTATTAAACTTATTGACAGTTGATCAGGTGAGCAATGCATTCTCTATCTGTTGTTGTAATTGGTTGAAAACGTGCATTCAAAACAATTATTTTGCCATTACCCAAGCCTGTTTTTAAATATTACAGAATCTGAATTCGTATTCAGCGAAATGAGAGGGCAAAATTAACATTATTTAATTTATAATTATATCTGAATCATTGAAAAATAGCATATTTACCTGCTTGATATTTGAATTCTTGCCTGTATTTCTTACTGATAAGAGTTTTTATAATACAGAAAAAGACAGTATAAAGAGTGGATTATGGAGTCAATTCTTTTTCCGGAAAGTCGAAATTATTCATTTGCCCTTGTAACGCAAATGTATTAATGTTATCAAAGCAAAACGCTTTATCTTTATTTCCTTAGTGAAAATATTCTTATAGAAAATATAAGTACAAGGGAGAAACTATGCAGTTGAAAACCATTTTCATTTGTATTTGAGAAAGATGCTTTTAGCAATCGTTTTTCATCTTTAAATAATTTTGATTTTGAAAGGCGGATAGATGTGTATGTTTGATATTTTTAACCCGGAGAGATCGTTTTGTTATTCGCTTATGATGCCGCCGCGCTATGTAAGCTAAGTTCTTAGATGTTTGTGTATGAATTCATAAACAATTTGCTTCATAATGATTTGAAACTTTTATCTTCAGTCAATTATCTTTTGACTTTTCCGGAGTTGCTAAATTTTGAGATTTTAATTGAGAAGTAATGGATTGTCATTAACGTTTTATCCGGTATCAAGTCAGATAAAAGAGGCATTTGTCCCCTAACACAATTATTCATACGATATACTAAAAACCATTTCGCACAGTTATAATAAAGCATCCAGTTATTTTTTAGTCTTATGAAGGTTTCGAATCGCATATTATTGGTATTTTCCATACTGATAGTCACAATTTTTCATGTTGTTGCACAAAGCGGAAGTTATAACCAATGGGTAGATCATTTGCCTTACAACAACTGCATAGCCTTAGCCGAAGCCGACAACCTGATATATTCAGCAACACCTTTTAGCTTATTTTATTTTAATAAAACCGATAACAGCATTAACCGGCTGAATAAAGTTACCCCCGGTGGACTTTCGGATATCGGAATCAGTAGTATTGCATATTGCAGTCAGTTGAAAACGCTGGTTGTAGCTTATGCTAACACGAATATCGATCTGGTTAAGAGTTCAGATATTGTAAATATTCCGGATATAAAGCGAAAACCAATACTAGGGAATAAAACAATTAACAGCATCCTGATTATTGATAAACTTGCTTACCTGTCATGTGGCTTCGGCATCGTAGTGCTGGATATTGAAAAGGAAGAAATCAAGGATACTTACTACATAGGTCCTTCCGGCACTCAGATTAATGTGATGGGACTCGCTTTTCATGAAGCCGATACTAAATTTTATGCAGCAACTGAAAAGGGTATTTATTCAGCTCCTGCATCATCAAATCTGGCTTATTATATAAACTGGTCCAAAGACAATACTATTACCGGGGCGAATGATAATTTTAACCTTATTGTTTCGTTTGGTGGTAAGGTTTATGTAAACAAGACTAAGTACAGCTGGGATACTGATACCATGTTTGTGAACGATGGCAATAGCTGGGCTTACTTTGACCCGGGTAATCATTCGAACCGAAATTCTATGCATTCAAGCAAGGATCGGCTGGTAATCTGTAATTACTTAAAAGTAAATACTTTTAAACCCGACGGAACTCTTGAGAATCAATTTTATTCGTACTATCCAGGAACGATCAGGCCGAATGATGCTATGTTTGATAAGCAGGGTCAAATGTGGATTGCCGATAATGATCAGGGTCTGTGGTCTATTGGCACTGATTTAGTCGGATCAAAATATGAATTCAACGGTCCGGCCTCACCTGTAGTTGCTGCTATGGATATCAGCGGTAAACAATTATGGGCCGTTCCGGGAGGAAGGGATGCAGGCTTTACCAGCCTTTTCCGTAACCCTCAGTTCTATACCCTGGCTGACAATACCTGGAAAAGCTACAATTCAGCAAATATACCCGACATCTCCAGTTTCCGTGATATATTATGTGTAGCAGCTGATCCGACCGATGCAAATCATGCTTTCCTGGGTAGCTGGGGCCAGGGGCTGATTGAGATGGACAATGGAGAGCTGAAAGAGATTTATAACACAAGCAATAGTTCCCTGCAGTATTACGGTAATTATGGTGAAGGATACCTCCGGATCGGCGGTCTTGCCTTCGATTCGTATAATAACCTTTGGGTTACCAACGATGGCGCTACCAATATTCTATCAGTGCGCAAACCAACTGGCGAATGGAAATCATATAACCTGGGAATTCAGGGCACCGCTATCGATGTTGGCGCTCTTGTGATTGATAAGGAAAACCAGAAGTGGATACAGCAGCGCGACCTGGCATTATTCGTTTTTAATGATAACAACACCCCGGATAATACAGCCGACGACAAATATAAAAAACTTACCAACGCTTCTGGTAACGGTAACCTGCCCGGCTCGAGCATTGCCAGCATGGCAGTTGACCGCGACGGACAACTATGGCTTGGCTCCGATCAGGGTGTTGCTGTTATTTATTCCCCGGAGAATGTTTTTAACGGAGGTGATTATGATGCGCGGCAGGTTATGGTTGAAGAAGCAGGATACCTTCATCCTTTGCTTGAAACCGAAGCCATTACTGCAATTGCTATAAATGGGAATAACGAAAAATGGCTTGGCACTGACAAGGCAGGCATCTTTCTGATGTCATCCGATGGCACACAAGAACTACTGCATTTTACCGAAAGTAATAGCCCGTTACTTTCAAACTCAATACAGGCGATAAAAATTGCCAGCACCGGTGAAGTGTATTTCGCCACCTCGCTGGGAATTGTGTCCTACAAAGACTATAAAGTTGAAAATTCACTTACCCTTGATTCGTTGTTTATATATCCAAACCCGGTACGGCCTGAGTATCAGGGTCCGGTGTATATCAGTAACCTGGTTGCCGAGTCCAATGTTAAAATTACAGACGTATCCGGAGCTTTGGTTTGGGAAATTCAGGCTCAGGGCGGTCAGGTAATATGGGATGGAAAAAATCTTGAGGGCCGGAGAGTTAATACAGGGATGTATTATATTTTTGTAGCAAATACCGATGGTAGCCAGAAAAAAGCAGGGAAAGTGCTTTTTATTCGGTAAAGAGGAAGTTTAACCAAAGATTATCTTCGATATTCCTGCCGACTATGATACTTTCAACCAAAGGAGTCGTACTCCATTGTTCAGATTATTCCGAAACCAGCATCATAGTCCGTGTATTTACCGAACAACTGGGTATCCAATCGTATATTGTTAAAGGGGTCCGGAAAAAAGGTGCAAGGATAAAAAGAAACCTGTTTTCTCCTCTTTCGATTATTCAGCTGGTTGCCAACCACAAAGAAGGTGAAGGATTACGTGTCATGCGTGATGCATCATGCGAATACCAGCTTAACAGTATTGCAACTGATATGGCTAAAACAGCTGTAAGTATTTATATAAGTGAACTGCTTTCCCGCTCGGTATCAGCACAAATGACCGATTCGAACCTGTATGGATTTATTGAGGATGCTATTCTTAACCTTGACCGTGCAAACGAATCCATAGCTGGTTTTCCACTGGCTTTTACCATCGGTCTTACGCAGTTTCTGGGTTTCGATCCGCACAATAACTTCAGTACTTCCAATACGTATTTCGATATGATTGGTGGAAACTTCTGCCCTCATCCTCCGGATCATCCCTACTATTTTTCGTCACCGCTCAGCAAAAGCCTTTCCGAAGTCCTGACAGCCCTTAATGTTGGTGTTGAAAGCATTAAAGCTGATTATTCAACCCGCAGTGATTTGTTATCGAAAATGCTTGAATATTTCAGGATTCATATTCCCGCTTTTGGCGAAATAAAATCAATACAGGTACTTAGTGATGTGCTGAAGGACTATTAGTATTGATCCTGTAAAGAAGAAAATCCTTGTTTTCCCATTGTTTCGTAAGCCGGCTTTGCATCACACGCGAATAACGCTGCATGGTTTCGGATGTTAATCTGTTGTTTATTAGCAGATAAGATGCATTTGATTCCATTACCTGTTTGTGGAAAAACGTAGGATTGTTGGTAAACGGATCAGCCATGCTCCGGCAGCCTCCATATAATGCGAGTGCACGTGGTTTGGCAAATACTACAACTGCATCAGCAGGGACATTTTTACTGATATAATTAAAAGCCTCAATTGCTGATTCCTGCTGTGGTCCTTCGAGTATGTTAGCACCCGCAAGTACAATACTTACAAGGCCGGGCATAAACAACATGATGATAATAGCCCCGATTGCTAATGCCTTTTTAATTGCAGGTATTCCTGATAATAAAGACATAGTTTTTAAACCCGTTGTCGCATAAAAAAGGAAGATAAATCCCAGCGGAACCATTAATCTGTATGCCGAATAGTTATTTGGAAAAATCAGCAACATAATTGTATAAAAAATAAAAAACCATTCTATTGCATCTGGTCCTTTCAGCATACGCTTGACAAAACCAAGCAAAGTCATTGCAACCATAACGGAACCCAGCAATAACGAAAATCCTTGTAAAGGCCCTGCCTCGGGAATATATAAATACCTGAACACTTCAATATGATGAGCCAGGTTTTCGGGGATGATCTGCAAGAAATTACCTGAATAATAGAACAGCAGGTAATCGCGGATACTGCCACCTGCAGGTATTTTAAAAAGTAACGAATTGACTATGAAATAGAACAATACAGGAATCAGGATTAAAAATCCGGCATAGATGGCAAAATTCCTGAAATTGATTTTTTTTCTGAGGAATGCGATTAATTGTTCAGTTACAACTGCTGCAATAAATACAATACCCGCGGGTCTTACTGCCAGCATAAAACCGGTTACAACAGCCAGTAAGGTTATTTGTCTCAGGTTATCGGGTTTTAATTTCTGATACAGTATGAAATTCAGCACCAGCAAAGCTGCGAAAGGTATATCCGACATAACCTCACGTTTGAATATAACCATTTGAGGGTTGTACATAAAGATAATTGCCAGCACCAATGCCGTGATCCAAGAAAAGTAATACTTGTAAAAAATCACCATCAGCAATCCTAGCAGGATGTAAATCAGTGAAATATAAATTGTAAAAGCCAGCATGTTGTTACCTGCAATAGCATATACAGGGGCCAACAGAAGGGGAAATCCTACAGGATATGCCTGGGGGCCAATATAATTGACCTGGCTGTAAATAAAACCTGTTTCCGATTGTGGGATACCTTGCACGATATTGCCTGCCTGGTGGATATACTGGGCAAAATCATCGCCCCAGTCGTGGCTGGTGCGGGTACCCATGAACAAAAGAGGAAGAAAAAGAATGGCGGCTGCAATTATTACAAACCTTGGATTTGATAAGATATTTTTCAGGCGAAGCTTTATGTTTCCTTCCATTCCGGATGTTTTTTACCGGTTCAAAGTTAAGGAGTATTTAATATGCTTCAAATTTTTACCGATAAATCTCACCATTCATATCAGAAGAGCATTATGTGCCATTTGCAATTAACTTTTTTTGTAACTGTAAGAGATATAAGAAAAGATAAAATAAAATACTTCTTCCAGGTGTTTCTGGTGTTCTCATTGTTCCGGAAGTTTTTCCGAAATATGCAAGTCGCGCTAAACTATTCTTTCCTTGTTTTTCCTCTGGCTGCCTGCCAATTCCCATCTCACTTCCTTTTCCTATCTTTGCAAAAAAAAATAAAAATGCAAATTGAATTTAGCGAACAGGAACAAATAAGACGTAATTCATTAACCGAACTTAATGCACTTGGAATAAATCCGTACCCTGCGGAGAGTTTTCCGGTAAATGTTACAGCACAGGAGATACTTTCCGATTTTAACAGTAATACCCATGCCTTTCAGGATGTAAGCATTGCCGGCCGTATTATGACGCGCCGTATTATGGGCGCAGCTTCTTTTTTAGATCTGCAGGACAGCACCGGGCGGATTCAATTATACATCAAACGCGACGAGATCTGCGAAGGAGAAGACAAAACCCTGTACAATACTGCTTTCAAACGCCTGATGGATATCGGCGACATTATCGGCGTCAGCGGTTATGTTTTTATCACCCAGATGGGCGAGATATCCATCCATGTGAAATCATTAAAATTACTGAGCAAATCACTTCGGGTACTCCCGGTTGTAAAAGAAAAAGACGAAAAGATCTTCGATGCTTTCAGCGATCCTGAAGTCCGGTATCGCCAGCGCTATGTCGACCTGATCGTTAACCCTGAAGTCCGCGAAATATTTGTAAAACGAACCCGACTGGTGAATACCATGCGTAACTTCCTTAGCAGCAAAGGCTATCTCGAAGTTGAAACTCCCATACTCCAGCCACTTTATGGCGGTGCCGCCGCCCGCCCGTTTAAAACACATCATAACAGTCTCGACATGACGCTGTATATGCGTATTGCCAACGAATTGTATCTTAAGAGGTTAATTGTCGGAGGGTATGACGGGGTTTTTGAATTTTCAAAGGATTTCCGCAACGAGGGGATGGACCGGTTCCATAATCCTGAATTCACCCAGATGGAACTCTACGTAGCCTATAAGGACTACGAATGGATGATGGATGCCGTTGAGGAAATGGTTGAGCGGATTGCCATTGATTTACATGGAACTACCAAAGTGCAGGTAGGAGAAAAGGAGATTGATTTCAAACGTCCTTGGAAACGTTTCACCATGTACGAAGCCATTCAGCATTTCACAGGAATTGATATCTCAGAAATGACAGAAGATGAATTGCGTGCAACCTGTAAAAAACTGAATGTTGAAACCAATGAAAGTATGGGTAAAGGAAAACTGATCGATGAGCTTTTTGGCGAAACAGCAGAGCCCAATCTGGTTCAGCCCACTTTTATTACCGATTACCCGGTCGAAATGTCGCCTCTGGCCAAAAAGCATCGCAGCAAACCCGGGCTGGTTGAACGATTTGAAGCCATCTGTAACGGGAAAGAACTTTGCAATGCTTTCAGCGAACTTAACGACCCGATTGACCAGCGGGCACGTTTCGAAGAGCAGCTCGAACTGGGCAAACGCGGTGATGATGAATCTATGGTTCTTGACGAAGATTTCCTCCGCTCTCTCGAATACGGAATGCCTCCAACGGCAGGTCTGGGTATCGGTATCGACCGCCTCACTATGATCATGACCAACCAGTCTTCGATACAGGATGTTCTCTTCTTTCCTCAGATGCGACCAGAAAAAGCGACTGTTATACAAGGTGCAACAGATGAGGAATTTGTTGCGTTGGGAATACCTGCTGAATGGGTACCTGTATTGCGCAAAGCCGGGATAAAAATGCCTTCAGATCTTTCTGAAGCCAATCCCAATAAATTACTGCATGAATTGAGCGGTTTGCGTAAAAAGCTGAAGCTCGAAATACCATCACTCCGCCTGGAAGAGGTGAGTGGTTGGTGTGGCAAATAAAAAAAGTAAAGAAATATATAACAGCCTTCTCCAAAAAAAGGAGAGGGCTTTTTTGTTTTCTGTTAACGCCTTACTACTTTGAAAATTATTATCTTTCTATATATAGCAATGCTCTGTTAATTATAAATAAAGTTAAATCGATACAGCTTAAAATTGATGAGAATTTCACCTCTCAAGCATACAACCAAATGATACAATTTCCCCCCTTTAAAATGTTGATACTTGCAAAATGAAGGCATTACTTTCGTTTATTATTTTTTATTCTGTTTCTCTGGCGGGCAATTTGTATGCTCAAGCCAGGGAGGATGTAATTTATCTTAACAACGGAAGCATTTTGCGGGGAAAGTTGAACGAAAATATCAGCGGTGTTCAGTCAACGATTGAAATTGTGGGTCACAATACAATTGTGGTTTCTGATTCGGCAATTAAAATGATCATGACGAACCAGGTTATTCCGTCGAAAGACCGGGCAGATAAATCTTCGCCTGTTGAAATGGCCGCAACTGTGAGCTTTTTTGGTGGATCAAAGAATTCGGCAGGTTGCAGTTTTATAACTTCATATCGTTTCCCGTCGCGCATATCGGTTGGCGTTGGTATCGGAAACGAATGGTTCGACCACCAGCAAATACCTTTTATTGCCGATTTCAAATACAGTTTCCTCAAAGGCATGTGGTCACCTTATGTATTTGCACTTTGTGGATATTCTATTCCATTATCGAAGAAAGTGGATGGTGACTGGTCCGAATATTATGGCGGTTTTCTGGCGGGTACCGGTGCCGGTTTACGATTCAATTTTACTAAGCATAACGCCCTGGTTTTCAGTTTAGGATACAGGTATCAGAAAACCAAGACAGTAACTAATTCCTATCCCTGGCTTTCATCGTACCAGGGATACGACACTATCCTGTATAATAAGTTCAACCGCGTAACTTTCTCATTAGGATTTCTTTTTAATTAGAGCAACTTTCTTAACCTGTAAAACTATAACCCTTCAAATTTTTCAACACTTTCAAAACCTTCAAACAAAAACATCCCTAACAAATAAAATATTCCCATGAAAACCAAAAATTTATTCCTTGCAACACCCATGATTCTATTTATGTTAATGAGTATGATCTCCTGCAAGGACAGTTCGGTCGAATACCGGAAATATGTGGCTAATGTCCCGCAATACATGTCGTACGACGAGATGCGCCAGCCTGTAAAATCCACCCCTGCAAATGCAATACTAACCGCAGGGAAAATATACATTCAGGGGAACTACCTGTTTGTTAACGAAAAATACAAGGGAATCCATGTGTTTGATAACACAAACCCCGCATCACCGGTAAATCTTACTTTCATTGATATCCCGGGAAATGTTGACCTGGCCGTCAGGGGCAACTATCTCTTTGCTGATAACTATGTGGACCTGGTGGTACTCGATATTTCCAGTATCACTTCACCTTTTGAGGTTGCCCGTATCAAAGATATTTTTCCCTACACTATTCCGGAGGCTGTTGAAAATTATCCCATCTCATCTATCGACCTGGAAAAAGGTGTAATTGTTGGCTGGCAGGTTAAGGAGGTAACGGAAGAAGTTGATAACAACCATAATTTGCCATATTATTATTTTGACAAAGGAACAGGTATTTTCTTCAGGAACGAGGCACTAGGCGTCGGGGGAATGAATAGCACCCAAACTATTGGTATCGGAGGATCCATGGCCCGGTTTATTATCAATGGTGATCAGTTTTACGGTCTGAACCAGAACAATATGCAGGTTATTAATATTAATGAGCCATTAAGGCCACTTGTAGGAGCTAAAATTGAAATGTCACGCATGGTTGAAACTGTGTTTATCGACAGCACCTATCTTTTTGTAGGTACTCAGACGGGCATGTTGATTTATGATGTTTCGTTGCCTTCAACTCCTGTATTCAAATCAGAATACAGTCATATTCAAAGTTGCGACCCTGTGGTAGTTCAGGATAATCTCGCATATGTTACTTTACGGCAGGGCAACCGTTGTGGAAACTGGCTCAGTGTTTTGGAAGTAATCGACCTTAAAGATATCATGAACCCTGTGCTGTTGAAAAGCTACCCAATGACTGAACCTTACGGATTAGGTATCGATAAAAATACCCTTTTTGTTTGCGACGGTCCGGCAGGATTAAAAATCTTTAATGCCAATGACCCATTACAGATTGATCAGCATATGCTGAAACAATATAACAATCTGAAAGCGATGGATGTAATTCCGTTCGGTAACGTGCTGATTATGATTGCAGAAGATGGCATTTATCAATACTCATACGCTGATCTGCTGAATATTCAGCAACTAAGTAAAATTCCTATAGGAGGATAGAAAGCCTTTGGATTCCGGAATCCATAAATTGCTCAGATGAACTGAAAATGGACATAAATATTCCGTGTTCATTCAGGTTGTTCAAAGAAAAATAGAAGTGCATTATCTTTCAAATGGAAGGAAGAGACATTAATTATATATGAAGAAGATACTGATCGTCTTACTTATTTCACTGGCTTTAATTTCATGTCGTAAGGATGAACATCCGGTTTTAAAGAGTAATGATAACCTTCTTGGAAGTTGGATACATCCTCAATATAATGATACCCTGATTACATACCAGAGAGCTGATAACCTCCTGGAAAACGAATTGGGTATTACTTTTTTATCCGGTAACAAGCTCATCAGCCGTCAAAATAGCGGTTGGTGCGGCACTCCTCCCGTTACCATGGCCGATTACGATGGAATCTGGATCTGGAATGATTCAATTGTTGAGATTAATGTTGGCTATTGGGGAGGAAAAGTGGATTATACCTGGAAAGTCATTTCTCTTACTTCCCGGGAACTGATTATATCAGTTGTGAAATATGATTATCACGATGGAAAATGAATAGTAATCAACTCATCCCGGATTAAATAAAATCCGGGTTTCACAGCAGTAAGTGAATATTTAAGAAAAGGAACTCTTCTGATAACAGCCTTAGGGTCTGATTCTCTCAAACCCCTGCCCATACACGCCCATCACATTATTTACCGACATAAAAGCGTTGCGGTCAACTTCTTTAATAATGCGGAATAACTGGCTTGCTTCGGGTTTCCTGACCATTACAAGAAGTATTTTTGTATCCTCGCCCGAATACCATCCTTTGCCATCAATGATGGTAACTCCGCGACTAAGTTCTTTCCCGATGCGATCAGCTATCTCGTTGTATTTTTTCGAAAAAATAAACATTTGTACCGATTGTTTTGAACCGGTGAACAACAAATCGATAGTATAGGCGGTAATTCCCATAGCAACATAGCCATAAACGATTTTTTCGAGTGATTGGAAAATCAGGTAAGAAGAAGCAATAATAAAAACATCGAGGTACAGAATAATGCGGCCAGGGCTGATATTCCGGTATTTGTTGATGATCATGGCTATAATATCGGTTCCTCCTGTGCTGCCGCCCTGCGAAAATACAATACCTACACCTGCACCACCCAATATTCCACCGATAACAGTCGACATAAAAGCATCAGTTATTATGGGTTTAGTGATATATTTTTGCAGCAGCGAAAAAAATACAGAAAGGACTACAACACTAAATATGGTTTTCACCGCAAAATTCCTGCCCAGGACTTTAATGGCAAATACAATCAAAACCGCGTTGATCATCAGGAAACTTATCCCCATCGGGAAACCCGATGCATAAAAAATCAGGGTTGCCACACCTGTAACACCGCCGCCTGTAATTTGTGCAGGGATCAGGAATGCTGTCCAACCAAGCGCATTCAGCAACAGGCCAAAGGTTATGATCAGGTGTGCGCGGATTGTTCTGACATTAATATGTTTACTCATAGTTTTCAATACTGAAATCAGTGCCTGGCATAGATTAAACCCAAATTACGCAATAGGAGACAAAGTCGAACTATTTGCGTTACACCCATTGTACATTCGTAATAGTCCAAATGCTTTGGACTAAACGACTGTTACATCGGCATTTTTATCGATTACGCTACTGCGTAAATTGGGTTAAAATAGTATTCAAAGGTATATAATTGTTTAAATAACACAACACAAATAAAACACTGCATTTAGAAAGGCCAGTCAGCCTTGCTGTAATAACTTGTATTTAACCAGGAATAAATACCCATTGGCTTTCATATTTACAAATTCAATTCCGTAATTATTATAAATAAATTGGAAGTAGATAAGATTAAATGATCAGGTTTTTCTGCCTTTAATTAAAGAAATCAATTATCTCAGTTGGAAATCCGCGCCATTGCAGGGACTAGACTTCGTAGCTTTCTTCTGGCTTTCAGCGGCGGATTGACTGCTCGCTAAAACCTTAATTCTTCTTCCGTTTTGAACTGTTTTACCATACAGTCATTGCTGCTTTTTCTGTTATTCTCCGAAATTATATTTAGGATCGCTTTACCTGAATATATTTGGTGGCGATTTACTGTAAGAAGCGGATGAACTTGAGTTGGACCCAAATCAGCAGAGTTTAGCACTGATCATAAGCTAATCCTCTATGCATAAGGATTTATATATGCATTTAATAAATATATTTCCTTGTTTTATCTAATTATAATTTTTTTTTTAAAGAATTTGTATCATACTATTAATTATATATTACTTTTGTGAAGTGAAGAATCAAATATCTGATCTTCATGTATTTCATTCAAAACAAGAAATCAACATCGAATCAAAAAAATCCCGCTTATGAAAAAATTTACTCTTCTCTTTGCTTCTTTTGTGCTGATCACACTTTTTGCTCAGGCACAAGTAGAACGCAATATGGTTGCCGTTGAAATCGGAACCGGTACATGGTGTCAATATTGTCCTGGCGCTGCACTGGGTGCTGACGACCTGGTTTCTAATGGCAAAAGAGTTGCTATTATCGAAAATCACAATGGTGATATCTATGCAAACAACTATTCAAATGCAAGAAATTCGTATTATGCAATTTCGGGATATCCAACTGCCAGGTTCGACGGAGGTAATACAGTAGTCGGAGGTGACCATTCCATAAGTATGTATCCTTCTTATCTCCCAAAGTACAATCTTTGCATTGCAATTCCTTCGCCACTTACTATCGATTATACCGTAACCCGCAACGGGCAGCAGTTCGTATTCGATTTTACAATTACCAAAGTTTCAGCACTGCCCAATAATCAATTGGTTTTCCAGTTTACTGCAACACAATCGGAAATTTCGCAGGTTTGGCAGGGGCAAACGCAACTTAATTTCGTTGACAGGCTTATGATCCCGGATCAAAATGGTACAGCCCTTGATTTTACCAGCACCGACGTTCAGAATGTAAATATTGTTGCTAACATTGATCCATTATGGCCTATGGAAAATATCGAGTTTGTAGCCTTTGTGCAGGATAATGCTACTAAAGCGATTCAGAATACTATTCGCCCCGTTATGAGTGATTTCAGCTCTTCAACAACAAATACATGCCAGAATAGTTATATTTCTTATTATGATAACAGTATTGGCCGCCCGTCGCAGGTTTCCTGGTATTTCCCCGGTGGAATTCCAAGTACATCCACTTCCGATGCCCCTTCGATATTATATACAACTCCTGGCGTTTATGATGTAATTATGGTTACACAAACCGGCCTGACTACGGATTCAGTTGTCAAAAATGATTATGTTACCATTCGTGCGGGTGCTGTTACAACCACTCCTGCAGGGAATAACCTGGTTTGCACCAATAATGTGAATCAGACAACCGACTATACAACAAGCTGTCCTTCTGCTACGTCTTTTACTTGGGATTTGTATCCTGCTAATGCTGGAACCATCACCAACAACGGCGTTTCCTGTACTGTATTATGGGCAAACAACTGGTACGGAACAGCCAGCATCAGGGTTAGAGGTACAAATGATTGCGGCATGGGCCCCTGGACTGAATACATGGATATTGTATGTACTACATGCGTTGGTGTTGATGAAAAAGAACAAGCTCAGCCGGTGTCTGTTTATCCTAACCCGGCTTCAAAGGATATGAATGTATCGGTTAATACGGGAACTGCAGAAACCATTACCCTGAAACTGATGAATTCCCTGGGTACAGTTGTTTATACTGAGAAAATCAACACAACAGGCAAACTTATTCACGCCATTAATGTTGGCAGGTTGGCCGAAGGAATGTATTTCCTCAATATTGAAGGTAAGAAACTAAATTACTCCCAGAAAGTTACTGTTCAACACTAGTTTACTACAGAAAATAGTTTGATTAGGCTGTCGGTTTTCTGACAGCCTTTTTTTTATCTGCAATCAATTCTAAAAGTAATGTAAAGTATATTAATTTTATGCTGAAATTTGACCTTGTAAAACACGATCAATGAAATTACCTGTACCTATGAAAACGCTATCACTATTTATCGGCTTTTTACTCGCACTTCTGATAACTGCCAGAGCTGGCAATGTAGAATATTTATATCATTTTGGGAATCCATCAGTACGTCATTCCGGTGAATACCAGATGTTTGAACTTAATAATACCATGTTGACAGCTTTACCCGGGCATCCTGTTTTGCCATACCGGCAGGTTAATCTTATGCTACCACCAGGGGAATCGGCTGTTAGCGTAGAAATTTTATTTACAGATGAGGTGTCGTTTCCTGGTACTTTTAATCTCTACCCTCAGCAGGAAGTTCGTCCTGTATCAGTTGGAAGTTCAGGTTCATTTTTAAAAGATAATACAATATACAGCAACAATGTTTCCTTGCCGGCAGATCCGAAAGGCAGGCTGATTACGGCCTTCCTGAATGGACGGTCATTTGCCCTTACTACCTTTACGCCGGTCCGCTATAATCCTGTTTCCGGGAAACTTACTTATTATGCAACAGCCCGCGTAATTGTACACACCGCCCCTGATATTAAAGCCGCTAAAGCATTAGATAATATTGCTCTATATAGTGCCGAAGCTTCAAAACTTGCTGATAACAAAGATCAGGATCATGCATATGCTTCTATTCGTCAGCCTTCAACCAATGGTTATGATTTCCTGATAATAACTACTTCAGCATTTGCTAATTCTTTTACAGGCTTGCAGGCAAACTATCTCAAGGAAGGAATTACTTCACTTGTAGTTACTAGAGATAGTATTACATCAACCATGACGGGTATGGATGTTCCCGAAAAGATCAGGAATTTCATCATACAGGAGTACCAGACCCATGGCATACAATATGTTTTGCTTGCTGGTGATGATGAACTGATTCCACACAGAGGATTTTATTGTTATGTAATTTCAGGAAACGGGTATTCTGATCAGAATATCCCCGCCGATTTGTATTATTCTGCTCTTGACGGAAATTGGAATGATGATGGTGACGCTTTCTGGGGTGAACCAGGTGAGGATGATTTGTTACCGGATGTTGCAGTTGCACGAATGCCCTTCTCCAATGCTACCGAACTGGATCATATGCTGAATAAAAGTTATAAATACCAGTTTACTCCCATAGCAGGCGAATTCCGCAATATTCTGATGGCTGGTGAAAATCTCTGGTCGAATCCTGATACCTGGGGAAGTGATTATCTTGAGTTGCTTAAAGGCGAACATTCCGATAACGGTTACACCACCACCGGAATTCCTGTGGATTTTGATTTTGACCATCTGTATGATGAAACCACCTATTGGACAGGTCAGGACCTGATAAATCACCTGAATCTGGGACGTCCTATGCTCAACCATGTCGGCCATGCCAACGAAACTTATGTAATGAAGCTGTCAAATAACGACATTACTGATGCAAATTTCTATGGTTTGAATGGAATCGATCATAATTTCACAATTGTTTATACACATGGTTGTTTGTGCGGCGCTTTTGATTATAACGACTGTATAGCCGAAAAAATGGTAACTATCAATAATTTTGCCGCAGCATTTGTAGGGAACTCCCGCTATGGCTGGTTTAACGAAGGACAAACCGAAGGCCCATCAGCACACCTCCATCGCGAATATATGGATGCCTTATATACTGACAGTCTTAATCGTATCGGTAGCGCTCATATGGAATCGAAAATAGCCACGGCATCCTGGGTAACTGCCCCGGGACAATGGGAACCCGGTGCTCTGCGCTGGTGTTTCTACGATTGCAATGTACTGGGTGATCCTGCTTTGGCGATTTTCACTGACAATCCCATTTCAATAAATACCACCTATCCTGCTACGGTTCTGATAGGTACTTCCGGAATGAACATAAATGTTACTTCAGCTGGTTTCCCTGCCCCCGAATTGACCTGTGTAGCAATGAAAGACGGTTTCATTCTCGGAAAGTCAGTCACGGATACAGCCGGACAGGCTGTTATTAATTTTGACGTAACGGTTCAGGATGCCGGTGATGCACAACTCATTGTGTCCGGATATAACTGTACCCCTACAACTTACAATTTTGCATTCTTATCAGTGGCAGGTCCATATGTGGTGCATGCTCAGAGTCTTATGAATGATCCTGCCGGAAACCAAAACAATCAGCCCGATTTCGGCGAAACTATCCTTCTTTCAAATGGAATGCGGAATATTGGGGGGACAGATGCAACTAATGTTTTGGTAACACTTGCTACTACTGATCCATACATATCCGTTACCGATAGTACCGAATTATATGCATCTATACCTGCAGGTGATACGGTCACTATTGATAATGCATATACATTCACTATTTCAGATACCATTCCCAACAATCATGAAGTGCATTTTTCATTGAAAGCAGTCGAAGGAGCTACTACCTGGCTTTCGGAATTTTCTATTTTCTGTTATGCCCCTGTTCTTGCGGCAGGAAGTCTGATTATTGATGATGCCGCCGGCGGCAATGGTGATGGAAAACTTGATCCCGGTGAAACCGTTACCTTTATTATTCCTTCAATCAACAATGGGAATAGCGCCAGCGTGAATACCTCCGGAACGCTTACTACTACCAATCCGTGGATCAGTCTCGTATCACCGGTTTACCAGATTGGCTCCATTGCGTCAGGGGAATCCGTAAATGCAATGTTTGAGGCTCATGTCAGCAACGATGCACCTGCAGCTTCAATAGTTGAACTGAACTATTTATTGTCAGCAGGGGGTTACCAGGCTTCAGCTTCTTACTTCCCGGCAATCAGGCTGATTGTTGAAGACTTTGAAACTGGTAATTTTGATGCATTTCCATGGAGCAGACTCGGACAGAACTTCTGGAAAATAAGCAATAACTCACCTCTTGAAGGTTTGTATTGCAGCAAGTCAGCAGCAATTGGCGATAATCAGCAGTCCAGCTTGTTCATTACACTCAGTGTTCTTGGAAACGACAGTATTTCTTTCTATACAAAGGTGTCGTCCGAAGAAATTTTCGATAAGTTGCAGTTTTTCATTGATATACAACCAATGGAGGAGTGGTCGGGCACAATTCCATGGCAACGGCATTCCTATCCGGTAACTGCCGGGGTTCACACCTTCAAATGGATTTACTCAAAAGATCCGTCGGGCTTCGCAGGCAGTGATTGTGCCTGGGTCGATTTTATTGTGTTTCCTGCTTTTATTGATTATACCGGTACCGGAGAGACGGATATTAAAAAGGTAATGATGACTGTTTCGCCAAATCCCGCTACTGAAAAGATTAAGGTAGAAACCTTGCTTCAGGCAAAATGTAACTTTATAATCACTGTTTTTGCCAGCGATGGCAAAACTGTACTGTCAACAGATGAAATTTCGACCGACAACAACGGACGAGCTACTCATATTCTTGATGTTTCAGCATTGAATCCGGGATTTTATACCTGCGAATTAAGATCCGGAAGGAATGTTATTTCCAGGACTTTTATTATTAATTAAGGAAATAACATAAAGAGAGTTACATCCTCTTGATTCATTTTTTTCTATCCGGGATCATGAAAGCTCCTGGGTAAATTTGTTATTGTCGTATGGTCTTTTAATCTGAAAAAAACAAGCATTCAGTTATGAAAACGGATGGGAAACATCAAAAGTGTCAAAGCATAATCCGGACGCTCCGATTGTTGTCCCGAATAATTCTTTTGCTGTCATTTTTTTTAATCCAGTTAAATACCAATGCTCAGGAATATATGCCTTCCGGGGATGTTCCTGCTAAATATGTTCCTGATACCCGCATTGACAATATGGGTTATTGGCGGCGTCTTGCTGAACTCGGCCTGGTGACAGTACAACCTGCCAAACCGGTACCGTTTTCTATACCGAAAAGTTCAAAATTATCAGCTCCGGGTATTACTACCTATGATTCGCCTGATATTCCTGTTACGGAAACCAATACGCTACAATCGGAAAATTCTATCTTCGTAGATCCGGTGGATGGAATAAGCCTGCTTAATTCCAATAATTCGCATCCTGCGCCTTATATTGGGACACAATTCGGGGCTGATGCATTACAGAGTGAAGATGGGGGATTAACCTGGGGAGGTACGGTTCAAGGGGTTGCCGGATACAACTTTGGTGATCCGGCTACAGCAATTGGACGCTCAGGCCGCATGTATGTTGGCTATATTTTTTCCGGAGGTGGACAAGGCATTTCATATTCTGACGATAACGGACAAACCTGGAAAAAAAGAGGTATAGCAGCTGCCCCTGGTGGAATGGGTAGTATCCTGGATAAAAATCATTTGTGGATTGATAACAGCCTCTCGAGTCCGTTTGCCGGATATCTTTACGATGGATGGACAGTAATAGGAGGCAGCACAGGTTCAGGGTACATTGAGATTTCACGGTCAATGGACGGGGGTCTTGCCTGGCAGAACCCTGTTACCATCAGTGATCAGGTAATGGCAGGAAGCCACAACCAGGGGATCAACCTTCATACAGGCCCTTTAGGTGAGGTTTACGCCGTGTGGGCCATATATGACAGCTGGCCGGCAGATGAAAGTGCCCTTGGTTTTGCCCGGTCTCCGGATGGAGGTCATACCTGGGAACCCTCTCAGCGCATTATCAATAGCATTAAAGGAATACGAACACAGGGAGTTAACAAGTACATGAGGGTAAATTCATTCCCATCCATGGCCGTTGATAACAGTAACGGACCCGAACGGGGGAATATTTATGTGGTATGGGCAAATAAAGGCAATCCCGGAATCAATCAGGGAATTGGTGTTGATACCTATATGCTGAAATCAACGGATAAAGGGAATACCTGGAGCGGACCAACCAGAATAAACCAGGATGATCCCGGCAAGGGTAAACAACATTTTTTCCCTTGGATTACCTGCGATCCGGATAATGGAAATCTGTCAGTAGTGTTTTACGACGACAGGAATGTGGCTGATGATATGTGCGAAACATGGGTTGCTGTATCGAAAAACGGGGGTATATCCTGGCAGGATTTCAGGGTCAGCGATGTAGCTTTTACTCCTGAGCCTCTTACCGGTGCAGCGGATAACTATTTTGGTGATTACCTCGGTATTACTTCAAAGGGCGGGATGGTGTATCCCTGCTGGACCGATAACCGAACCGGCGAAGCAATGGGTTACGTATCGCCATTCAGAATAGGACCGCCGCCTGGGCAGGCATTTATTGACTATTATACGCACCTGGTAAACGATACCCTTTCAGGAAACGGAAATGGCAGAGCTGAATTTGGGGAATCATTTTCTCTTTCACTCACTATGCGAAATATCGGCGATCAACCCGACAGTTCAGTTAATGTAACTCTGAGTTGCGAATCACCTTTCGTGCAAATACTAAATGACAGCCAGTATTATGGTGATTTTAATATCGGACAGATGAAAAATATTCCACAGGCATTTCTTATCCGCCTGTCGGATTCAGTACCGGATAATTATGAGCTTGTTTTTACATTTGCTTCAAGGGATAAATACGATAGCACCTATCTGAGCAGTATGCTCATCCATTCGCATGCTCCTCATTTAACCATTGGACCGATGTTTGTAATTGATACAGCCGGCAACGGCAATAACCAGCCCGATCCCGGTGAATCGCTCATCCTGGGCAGCTTGCTGTCCAACACAGGCGATTATCCAGTGGCTTCAGCTATTAGTTTCCTCTCTACTAATCAACCGTTTTGTCATATCAGCAACCCGGAAGTGGTTAAGGAACAATTAGCTCCGGGCCAGAATGATACTGTTTACTGGCATGTGGATATTGATGCCGGCATTGCAGCCGGATCGTCAGTAGGCTTTATGGATAGTCTTAGTTATTCAGGACAGTATACACAACGACTTTTTCTGAAAAAAATCGGTGTTCTCACCGAAGATTGGGAGTCAGGTGATCTCTCAGAAATGGCCTGGAAAACCGGGGGCAGTAAGCCATGGAGTATTAATAATTTCATGGTATACGAAGGCACATACAGCCTGCGTTCCGGCTATATTAAAAGTCTGGATACATCATCATTGTACATTGGTTTAAACCTGGCAGCTGACGACAGCATTTCGTTTTACCGAAAAGTATCATCCGAATTGAATTTTGATTTTCTGAGTTTTTATATTGATAATATGAAAGTGGGTCAATGGTCGGGTGAGAAGGACTGGGCCAGGGCTTCTTTTCCGGTTCCGGCCGGTGTTCATACCGTAAAATGGGAATATACCAAGGATCTCGGACTGAGTGTAGGGTGGGATGCCGCCTGGATCGATTTTATCGAGTTCCCGGTACAGCAGCGAACGACTGTTGAAGCCGGACCAGATACAAGGGTATGTGAAGGTAATACATTTCAACCTGAAGCTCTTGCTACAAACTATCAATCGTTGTTGTGGAGTACTACGGGGACAGGCTTTTTTAACGATGCCGGCATCGTTAATCCTGTTTATTATTTTAGTCCGGCAGATATCGAAGCCGGTTCTGTACAACTTATCATAACAATCATAGGTTTTTCTTACGGGGAAACAATGAGAGACACTTTGCTGCTAAGTATTACTCCTAAACCAACCATTAACGCAGGATCTGATACTTTTATCTGTAACGGTGAGGCGTTTGTGCTTTCGCCATCGGCATCAAATTACAATTCAGTACAATGGCATACTTCAGGAGATGGACTTTTCACCAATCCCGATACTTTACTAACGGCTTATTCACCCGGACCCAATGATATACACAACGGGAAAGTTAGGTTGGTTTTACAGATCATACCCGAAGCGGTTTGCCAACAACTTTATGATACGTTGCTGTTGAATATTTATCCGGGATTTTCTGCAGCCCTCACCGGTGACACAACTATTTGCCTTGGCGATACTGCAACGCTGCGACTTAAACTAAGCGGGCAGGGACCCTGGAGGGTTTTTCTTCCTGATGGTAGTGCATTGAATTTGATGAAACCCTTGTTGATGATTCCTGTATCCCCGGACAAGACTACTATATATGAGATTGATTCAATTTTCAACCTATCAGGATGTATCTTACGATCTGTATTAACAGCGAAAGTCAATGTTATATTGCCTCCGGATATCGAAATGGTTGGTCCGGTTGAGAGTTGTAAGGGCAGGCAGGTAATTTTTCAAGCAAATGCCGACAGTGTGGCAGGTTACCGATGGACTCCGGGCGAAATGACATCTTCCTTCATAAGCACCAGAATATCAGGTAATGTTGGTGAGGATATAAAATATAGAGTAGAAGTAAAAGGTAAGAATGGTTGCGCTGCTTCCAACTCAATTATAGTAGAGATTGTGGCTGATTGCGTGGATCAGCAAGCCGGGGATATGGATGTAAGGTATTATCCCAATCCAACAAGTGGCGAATTTACTCTTATGTTGTCATCATCCAACCCGGAAACCGCAGATATCAGCATCAGAACAATCGATAATAAGCTGGTATATACCCTTGAAAAAATCCAGGTATATGGCGTAAAAACTTTTGATATTAACCTGAGATTCCTTGCCCAGGGTACGTATATTCTGAACGTAAAGAGTGGAACAGGTGAATTAACGGATAAAATAGTAGTTAAAAAATGAGATTTTAAAAACTTAGATGATCTATAAGTTATACTAATTCAACGATTTCGACATTCTTTTTAAACTTAGCCACCTTTTCCCAGGTATTTTTGAAGGTCCTTAAGTGTTGGGGAAATGCAAAAAAGTCATGAAAGTTGGTATGCCATAAATCAAAAGGCTCTTACCTTACTGATTACCCATTAACTTAACTTTGGTAATCCTTTTTTAACGATTATTAAAAATCAGAGTCGATCTTAAACGCGTTAAAAATTTTATCAACACCTGCTTGAGTAGCGCCATGATACGTTGCATCCATGATATCTGCATCTTTCCAGCCCAGGGTTTTTAGCTTATCCACATCTTCCTGCTGAATGGAATTTGAATCTTTAATCATTTTCAGTACAAAAAGCAACATGCCCAGTTCCTTTTCTGTAAGTGGCGCTTTGGAAGGATCCTGTTTAATTAAGGCAAGGGCTTCAGGTAAAACACCATATTGCAGAAGAATGCCGGAATTAGCTCCAATACAGTATTTGCAATGTTCATGTTCCGAAACCAACAAGCGGATAAAGGCCAGCAATTTTCCTCCCAGTGTTTTGTGCCTCATGTAATAATCCATGTTCCCGAACTGCTTGTCGAGTACATATTCGCTCGGGCTAAATACTTTAAAAGCATTTGGAATGAATCCCATAGTATTAATCATGGTTTCGTAAATTTCGGCAACGCGACCGCTAGCCTCTTCTTTTTCAACTAACCGGAGTAGAGTCATTTCAGCTTATTAAATTAATGGTATGCCTTTTATTAAGGCTGACATAGGTTACTAGTGAGTTGATTACTTTATTCCTGTAATAAATTTATAGGTAAGCATGGTATAAACCAGTTTGGCTACCAGATAATCCGGGGCTTTATTTTCCTTGTTTGGCACAAGTTCAGTGATATCAAACCCGACAATATTAACCTGTTCGCTGATTTTTTTAAGGATATTGATAATGTCAAACCAATTCATTCCACCAGGTTCAGGGGTGCCTGTTGATGACATTATTGAAGGATTAAGCACATCAAGGTCAATTGTGATGTAAACGTTTCGGCTGAGTTTATTGAGCAGTTCATACATCCACGTCGATTGATCATAGATCTGCATGGCATAAAATACCCGATCTGGCTTAATATCCTCGCGCTCTTGTGCGCTCATGCTCCGAATCCCTACCTGCACTACGGGTGCCATTTCCGAAGCCCTTGCCATTACGCAATGATGATCGAATTTTGACCCTTTATATTCATTTCTCATATCAGCGTGTGCATCAAACTGGAGAATGGTCAGGTCACTGAACTGTTCACTGGCAGCTTTAAAAGCTCCAATAGCAACTGTATGTTCCCCACCTAATATTACCGGAAATTTTTTCTTTTTGAACAGTGCTTTCACACTTGAATATACTTCATTTACCATAGCTTCGGCTGATAAAGTTTCAATAAGAGGTTCGGAAGTATGAATTCCGAGTTTATGAACTTCGCTATCAGTATCAATATCATACATTTCAAGATTAACAGATGCGTCAATAATGGCCTTAGGTCCCCTGTCTGATCCTTTGATCCAGGTAGTGGTTCCATCATATGGAACAGGAAGGATTACAATTTTCGAACTTTCAAACGTGGTGAATTCTTTGGGTAAATCTCCATACTGTTTCATATAAGTTGTATTTAAAGCTCCTGACCATTGTTTATCAAGAACATCTGCCGTTGAACGAGGCTCTGGAATGTTCATTTATTAAGAGCATACTGCATTTCTGTCTCAATGATTGAAATACAGCTTAATGGTAAAGAGTGAGGTTAATATGCTTTTTGTTTCGGTAATGCGAAAATACAATTTTTTTTATACATGCAAAATAAATCCTTATGTGCAAGGAATGAAATGAAATTTTGGAATGTGAATATTGTCCCTTATCCCAAAATAATTTTAATGAATAATACTCAACATGAGACTTTTTATGGCATAGTAATTCCATTTTGTATGGGGGTTTAACATATTAAAATGAAATTCTCAATGGCTATTGTATTAATTTAATATGTCTTGAAATGCCTGAAAATGAAAGTTTTGTATGTTTTTCATTTTCGTAAAGTATACCGATTTGTACCTGACCATAAACTTGTTGTCAATATTTTAGTCCAAAATGATTACCATTGAGCTTTGTCCAATTGATGTTATCTGGTTTTGTGATTACATATTTGTAAGGAAATCCACTGAACCTTACAAGATTAATAAACAAAAAAGAAAGATATGATAATCATGGTTCAGCTAATATCCTAGTATTTTCAGCATTGATTTATGACTCTGCTCTTTAGCAAAAAGTTTGGTGAAATATTCTCCGTCCTCGTTGATATCAATAATAATATGTTTGGGTGCCGGGATAAGACAGTGCTGGATTCCGCCATAACCGGATAAGGAATCCTGGTAAGCACCGGTATGAAATAGTCCTATATATTGAGGTTCATCATCCATCAGCTTTGGAAGGAATATCGCATTGGTATGGGCCTCAGCATTGTAATAATCTTCGCTGTCGCAGGTTAATCCTCCCAGGAAGACTCTTTCGTACTCCTGATCCCAATGATTGACAGCGAGTAGTATAAATTTCTGGTTTATTGCCCAGGTGTCAGGTAATGTAGTAATAAAGGAACTATCTATCATATTCCACAACTCTCTGTCGTTCTGACGTTTCTGGTCGATGATACTGAACAGTATTGCACCGCTTTCACCTACAGTAAACGATCCGAATTCGGTAAAAATATCTGGTTCCTGGGTGCCGTTTCGCTGGCAGATACTCTTGATCTGGGCTATAATCTCCTCGGCCATATACGAATAATCAAAATCGAAATTCAGCGAGTTCTTGATTGGGAAGCCGCCGCCGATATTCAAACTGGTAAGTTGCGGGCAAACTGCTTTAAGTTCGCAGTAAACCTGAACACACTTTGATAGTTCGTTCCAATAATATGCTGAATCGCGGATGCCTGTATTAATAAAGAAATGCAGCATCTTTAACTCGAACTTGGGATTGTTTTTGATTTCTTCTTCGTAATAGGATACTATATCATTGTATCGGATGCCCAGGCGTGATGTATAAAAATCAAACTTAGGTTCTTCTTCTGATGCAATACGAATACCAATTTTGATTTTGCGTGTAATGTTCCTGTCGTACTCATCAAGCTCAAACTTATTGTCAAGGATAGGAATTACATTCTCGAATCCTTCTTCAATCAGGTTACAGATGTTCTCGATATACTGTGGACGTTTAAATCCGTTG
This sequence comes from Bacteroidales bacterium, assembly GCA_038204995.1. Taxonomy (GTDB): domain Bacteria; phylum Bacteroidota; class Bacteroidia; order Bacteroidales; family UBA4417; genus UBA4417. The sequence goes on from JBBRCH010000005.1 coordinate 69,003, forward strand.
CATATGATATACGTTTCTTTCTTTACTTTACCTGATTCATATAACGATTCGATGATCGGAATATCGAAGGCCGATGATGTTTCAATATGTATATCGTTTTTCAGAACCTCTTCGAGTACAAACGAGAAATGTGAGCTTTTCGTACAATAGCAGAAATTATAACTGCCTTTATAGTCTGCCTTGGCTATGGCCACATTAAAAAGGCGTTTGGCTATCTGGATCTGCTTTGTAATCTTAGGCAGAAATGTAACACGTAAAGGTGTTCCATACTGCTTGATCACTTCCATGAGCGGTATGTTATTGAAGAATAATTCACTGTCTTCCACCTTGAATTCTTCAGTGGGGAAGTCAAAAGTCTGTTCGATCAGATCGAGGTATTTGTTTTTCATCTTACGTATGATATATTAAAATCATACAACAAAGTTATAATATTCCTGTCGGATTAACTATATATTTTTATTCCAACACGTCTGCATATGAAATAAAAAGAGAACCTGACTCATTTAGATTTAAAAAATGTGCGTGATTGGCATACCGCAATCATATAATAATCATTGAACGGCCGGTTATGTCTTATTTGTGCTGATCTGAAATTAATCCATATTCAAAATTAATCTCCTGTTATGTAATTAATCACGTGGTTTTTTTCTCTGTAATATAGTAATGATTTTAATTATACTTTTAATGGCATTACTTTTATACCCATTTAGTATTATTGAACAATCCATATAAAGACCGGTTGTATCATCTTATATGAATTATGCCAAAAATCAGTCATGGAAATGAAAATAGTAAACTCAGGAATTTAAGCAAATAAAAAAAACAATAATATTGCCGGATAACTTTCATAGAAACGTTTAGTAAATAAAGAATAAACATTAAGCCATGCAAAATATTGAATCGATCAAGCTTCCTGATCTAGAGCGCCTTGTGCATCCGCTAATAGCATCCCGGTGGAGTCCCCGTGCTTATGATACCAGGCCTGTTGAACCGGAGAAACTTCAACGCATTTTTGAAGCAGCCCGTTGGGCGGCATCTTCCAGCAACATACAACCCTGGTATTTCCTGGTAGGATTCAAAGGCGATAAGGTTTACGAGAAAATATTTGAAACATTAGTTGAATTTAACAAACTGTGGGTTATTAACGCACCCGTTTTAGTTCTCGCTATTGCAAAAAGTATCAACTCCAGGGGTGAACCAAACAGGAGTTCTGCCTACGATCTTGGACAAGCAGTTGCAGTGCTTTCATTGCAAGCCATGGCTGAAGGCGTTTATACACATCAAATGGGAGGTTTTGATGCAGCAGCTACCACAGTTTCACTTGATATCCCTGATGAGTATAAAGTTTTGGTTGCATTTACACTTGGCTATCGGGGCGATATTGAAAATCTTCATCCAAACCTGCAAAAGCTTGAACTGAGCCCGCGCATTCGCCGAAGCGTTGCTGAATCAGTTTTTACAGGATCATTCGGACATAAGGCTGACTTCCTTTAAGCGTTTTTAAACCGGTTTGTATTACCTTTACTGCAAATAAATGAATGAGTATGAGATATTTTTTTGTTTTACTTTCATTTGCAGTATTAGCATCATTCAGTGCCTGCAAACAAAAAACGTCACAAACAGTTGAAGAGCCTGAAAAATCAGAATCAGCCCCTGCAATTAAAGCTGCTGATTTTAATGCCGATACAGCCTGGTATTTTGTAAATGAACAAGTCAAATTCGGACCAAGGGTGCCAAATAGTAAAGCACATGCAGAGTGCGCAGCCTGGCTCGAAAAAACATTAAAAAAATATACATCACAAGTTTTTGTTCAGCCATTTATAGCCAAAGCCTACAATGGAACTTCGTTAAATTGCAGGAACATTATTGCCTCTATTAATCCCAAAAACGCAACCCGCGTTTTATTATGTTCTCACTGGGATTCACGTCCTTTTGCAGATAACGATCCCGACACCGCCATGCATCGTACACCGATTGACGGGGCCAACGACGGGGCTTCCGGGGTAGGAATCTTATTGGAAATTGCCAGACAACTGAGAATATCATCTCCGGCTATAGGTGTTGATATCCTTTTACTTGATGGCGAAGATTATGGTGCGCCTCAGGATGCAGGCTTTATCGGCACTGACGATTGGGCGCTGGGAGCACAATATTGGTCCAGGTATCCGCATGTTCCTGCTTACAGTGCCCGATACGGAATTTTACTGGATATGGTCGGGGCCGAAAATGCGGTTTTTACCATGGAAGGAACAAGCATGTATTATGCCCCCGACGTTGCTCAGAAAATATGGAAAATCGGAGCTATGATTGGTTACAGCAATTATTTTTCAACGGAACGCTCCAATGCATTAACGGATGATCATTTGTATATCAACCAGTTGCGGCAGGTTCCGACCATTGATATTATCCAACATGACCAATCCACGCAATCAGGTTTTTACCAGTACTGGCATACTATAAAGGATAATATGAAAGGCATAAGCAAGCCAACACTTATGGCTGTCGGGCAAACGGTGCTAACCGCTGTTCGTAATGAGAAATAAATAATCCACGAAGAAACACCGGTTAACCTTCAATACACATTTTTATTTGTTCAGAGCTGCCGGCTAATTTTGTCAATCAGAGGTTGATTAGTGATTTATAGTAAATCGTTAGCCAGGTTAGCCAATTGCGAGCGTTCGCCTTTTTCGAGCCTGACATGTGCATACATGGGATGCGATTTTACCTTATCAATCAGGTACGAAAGCCCGTTACTTTGCGAATCCAGGTAAGGAGTATCAATCTGGAAAATATCACCCGTAAAAACAATTTTAGTGTTTTCGCCTGCCCTGGTTATGATCGTTTTTACCTCATGTGGAGTGAGATTCTGAGCTTCATCAACGATAAAAAATACATTGCTGATACTTCGTCCGCGTATATATGCCAGGGGAGTAACTACAAGTTTCTCATTCTGCAACGACTCAGTAACAACCTTATGTTCCTTATCCTTTTCACCGAACTGGCTCTGGATGAATTTGAGGTTGTCATACAATGGCTCCATATAGGGACCAATTTTTTCCTTAACATCACCGGGCAGAAAACCTATCTCTTTGTTACTGAGCGGAACTATAGGCCTGGCAAGGTATATTTGTTTGAAATCACGTCGCTGTTCCATTGCGCCTGCCAGGGCAAGCAATGTTTTCCCGGTACCTGCCACACCCTGTAAAGTTACCAGTTTAATATCAGGATCCATGATGGCATGCAAGGCGAAAACCTGTTCGGCATTGCGTGGCATAATGCGGTATGCGGGTCGTTTGTCAAGGCGCTCGATGCGCTGGGTGGTGGCATTGTAAAATGCCAGGGCTGAATTTTTAGTATTTTTCAGAATGTAATAATGGTTGGGTATCGGATTTGAAATCCCAATGTCGCTAAGCTCGCAATGACCATTCTGATAAATTGAATCAATAACTTTTGAAGGCAGGCCCTCAATTATTGTTTTCCCGGTATACAGGCCTTCCGGGTCTTTGATCTTTCCAGTCAGGAAATCCTCAGCCTGTATATTCAGTGATTTGGCTTTAAGGCGAAGGTTTACATCTTTCGAAACCAGTGTAACCTTGCATTCCGGGTTTTCTTTAGCGATGGCTAGGGCTGCATTCAGTATTCGGTGATCAGGTTTGTTTTCACCAAATATAATGCGGGCATCAATGTCTCCCTGCTCATTCATGATCACTTTAAACTTTCCGCCTTTGGATTTTGGCAGTGTCAGCCATTTTGTAAGCGTTCGTTTTTCTGACAAGCGGTCTATTATGCGGATAAACTCGCGGGCTTCAAAATTGATATTATCATTTCCTTTTTTGAAGTTGTCCAGTTCTTCGAGTACAGTAATTGGTATTGCGACATCGTTATCATCAAAACTGTTTATTGCATTATGATTGTATAAAATCACACTGGTGTCGAGAACGAATATCTTTTTTACTTTTTTACTTTTTTTTGAAATGGGAGTTACAGGCATACGAAATAATTTTAGCAAATTAAACCAGTTAAACAACAGGAAGCCAAACCTTATAGATGGACCCATACAGGCCACAGGTAGCAGGTATTTGCATCAGTTAGCAGTATTTGAAATTTGCTGGTTGAAATCAGTGTTTCTTTTTCCAATATCTCAAATTCCCTGCTGACAAATTACCCTCTGTTTGTTGCAAAATAACATATAGAAAATGCTTTTTTTACGCCATAGGACCAAAGATTATGAAAAAGTTATAAACAGCCATGGCCTCTGTATTGATTTATAAACATTTAACATCCTTAATAAAACAATAGAGCATTCCGGGCGTTTAAGACTTCAGTTATAATAATTAAACAACAACTTGCTATTCTGATGAATTCTAAAACGTATTCACTTATTACAGGTGCTTCAGGGGGTATTGGGCGCGACCTGGCAATGCTCTCAGCCAATGATGATAAAAACCTGATACTGGTGGCTCGTTCTGCTGATAAACTAAACCTGCTGGCTGAAACTATCCGCAAGAACCTTAATTCAGAAGTAGTTACTATTGCCGTTGACCTTTCTTTGGAATCGGGAGTAAATAAACTTATTGCTGAGATCGTAAAGACGAATATTCAGATTGATACCCTGGTCAACAATGCCGGAATTGGTGATTTTGGTGACTTCGCCAACGCTGACCTTACGAAAAATATGGAAATGATACGGCTGAATATCAGTGCTCTCACACAGCTTACTCATTTTGTTTTACAAGGAATGTTGAAACATCAAAATGGCAGAATCATGAATGTGGCTTCAACTGCAGCCTTTATGCCAGGTCCGGGTATGGCTGTATATTATGCCAGTAAGGCATATGTTTTATCTTTTTCAGAAGCACTTACCCGTGAACTGAAAGGGAGTGGAATTACTGTAACTACGCTTTGTCCTGGTCCAACAGACACAAGTTTTGCTTCATCTGCCGGTCTGGGCAAATCGCTTATGCACCGCATGCTTGCGCCGGCATCGTCAATGCAGGTGGCAAAGGCAGGCTATACAGCAATGATGAAAGGTAAAATAATTGAAATACCCGGATTAATAAATAAACTCAGCGCTTTGACACCGCGTTTTTCACCACGCGGCATGGTCAGGAATATGATTTACGGAATACATAAAAATCACTGATTTATTTGTGTACCATCATTTTCAGTTTTCCTGGATCAAATCCGTTTTTAACCAACCTGTCAGTTATATGCTGCCAGTTTTCTTTTTGCATTTCAGGAATACGACATAATATCCAGAGGTATTTGCGGCTGGCGCCCGAAACCACAGCCCATGAATAGTCATCGGCTTTATCAATCACCCAGTAATCAGCCCTGAAAGGCCAGAAAAACTGAACTTTCAGTTTGACGTTAAAAGTTCCTTTTACAGGAAAGGCTTTACCGTTTATAGATTTTTCCTTTCCGTTAACACTTCCTTTGCGGCACGAATTAAATACTTTTATATATCCTTTGCCGGTAAGAGTATAATCAGCAGTTACGCAAAAACAGTCCTTTTGAAACGACATAGGATATGATGCGATCTCGTACCATTTTCCGGTATATTTCTTCAGGTCGACGGAATCGGTTACAGTTGGAAAATTCTGGCCCATTGTACAGGAGTTTATTAGTAATTGAAAGGCTATAAGTATATAGGATAGAAATAGTCTCATTATTATGCGGGATTTAATTGTAAAGTTAAGTCAAAATGTTCAGTCTTATAATTTTGCATTAAAATATCCGGCCTGTCTTTCAAAAATTAATCATTAATATTCCCGCACTTATCCCAATCTCCAGGGTTTTAGTTGCAGCGGTTTCCCGCATGCGATTACTATTCAGGCTTTGGAACCCTAAAAAGTAAGAAGTCAGCATTATATGAGTGGATCATTATGAAGTAAATATTCAATTCATATTGCACCATGCTGATTGCTTTTTTCTTTTACTTTGTAAGGATAGAAAATATTCACATCATACCATTACGAAATGAAAAATGTCCTGTTTCTCTTGGTTTTTATCTTCATTATAGCCGATTTACCTGGTAATGCATGTACCTCGATCATTATTTCGGGTAAAAACACACCCGACGGAAGACCGATCATGTGGAAAAACCGTGATACTGACACGTATCAGAATGCAATCATGTTTGTTAATGGTGGGAAATACAGTTCAATGGGTCTGATAGATTCTGATGATCCGACAGGGAAGTCCGTATGGATAGGATCCAATACAGCTGGATTTGCAATCATGAATACTGCTTCATACAATCTGATTCTGGACGATACTATAGATATAAAGGATCGTGAAGGAATTGTAATGAGAGAAGCTTTGATGCAATGTGCATCGGTTGGCGAATTCGAATCTTTTCTTAATAACTGCAAAAGACCCCTGGGTGTGGAAACCAATTTTGGGGTTATTGACGCCAGAGGCGGAGCGGCATATTTTGAAGTAAGTAATTTTTCGTTCAAAAAGCTCGATGTGAATGACCCTTCCATTGCCCCGATGGGTTGCATGATTCATACTAATTTTTCATTTACCGGTGATCCGAATTCAGGAAGCGGACAAATCCGGTATAAAACCGCGGAGGAGCTCTTTTACCAGGCTGCGCAGGAAAATAATCTGACTGTTCGTTTTATTTTGCAGGATGTGAGTCGTTCATTGTGGCATTCTCTCACAAAAACGGATTTAAAAAAATCATGTGTTGAAAATCCGGCTGAACAGAAATTTATGAATTTCACGGACTTTATTCCGCGTTACTTTTCTTCTTCTGCTGTTGCCATTCAAGGAGTGAAGCCCGGTGAAAGTCCGGATTACACAACCATGTGGACTGTACTTGGATTCCCTCTTGCTTCAGTTGTTACACCACTGTGGATATGCATGGAGAAGAACCAGCCGACACTTGTAACCTAAATGAAAATGGAGTGGCTCCCCTTTGCGACAAAGCTATACAACTGAAACAACAAATTTTCCCTATCAAAAAGTCTTATGGTGAAAATTATGTTAATGTGAATGCATTGTATAACGGAGCCGGAACCGGGATAATGCAAAAATTGAAACCGCTGGATGATATGATATTCGAATTATCATACAAAAAACTTCAGGAATGGAGAAACAATAAAAATTTCAAACAGGAAATCCCGGAATTCTGCAGGTTGCTTGATCTGAAAATTAAAGAGGAATATTTGAAACTGTTTGGGATATAGACCTGAGAAGTTTAGCTATCGTTCAAAGCCTTAAAAAAAAGCCGCAATAGTCAGAAACATTGCGGCTTTTTCGGTTAGACAGATCGAAAAGCTTATTCTTTTTCTTTTGCTTTATCTCCAACCATAAGGATTTCGTTGGCGACAATCTCCGTAGTTGTATGTTTCGCGCCGTTCTTATCTTCCCAGTTGCGGTAGGTAATTCGTCCATCGATTGCAACTTCTTTTCCTTTTTTGAGGTATTTTTCGGAGATGGTTGCCAGGTTGCCCCAGGCAACGATGTTGTGCCATTCGGTTGATTCTTTCTTATTGCCTTCCTTGTCGGTGTAACTGTCGCCGGTGGCGAGCGAGAAGGTTGCCACTTTGTTGTCCTTTTCCAGGTTACGGATTTCAGGATCCTGGCCGAGCCGGCCAATCAGTTTAACGTTGTTTCTGAGAGTGTTCATTTTTTTAAGGATTTAGGGGTTAGGTATTAGGGATTTTTGTTTATTATAATTCAACTTTTGAATATGTCTTAAAATCAATTCTGTTCCGCTGATGCTGTTTAGTTATTTGTTTGTCTTTATTTAACAAATAATATAATGCTTCATAGACATCTTAAATTTTTTATTGTACTTCTTTTCGAGTCCTTTACGTTTAATCGTCAGTTCCGAATGAATAAGGGCATATTGTCTTAAGAGTGCAAATGCTCTGACAATTTGGATATTAACTTCAATAGCTTTGGCGATATTTAAAACGTTAGCGAGCATGGCTAAACCTTGTTCGGTAAATACAAATGTAAGATACCGGGTTCCTCCTCTGTTTGAGGACGCAATTTGCGTCCTCAAATTTTCAAATTCATTTTTATCGAGTTCGAACATAAAATCAGCCGGAAGCCTGCTGATATTTCTCCTCACACCTTCTTTGAGCCTTTTGGTCTCAGTTTCGTAGAGTTCGGCCAGGTCGGAATCCTGCATCAGCTTATATCCTCTGAGTCCGAAAATCTTTGATTGTATCTGTTGAAGTTGCATTTTGCAGAAATAATTTACAAGTTTCAAAATTCCGGTGACCTATTTTGATTTGTCAGAGCTAGCCCCTACAAAAAGCAACTCATTGGTCACAATTTCACTGATATAATGCTTGGTTCCGTTTTTATCTTCATAGTTACGATAGATGAGGCGGCCATCAATGGCGATTTCCTTGCCTTTTTTCAGGTATTTTTCGCAGATACCTGCCAGGTTTCCCCAAACAACTATATTGTGCCATTGGGTTTGTTCCTGTTTGCTGCCGTCTTTAGCGGTATAGCTGTCGCTGGTGGCGAGCGAGAAGGTTGCTAATTTGTTTCCTTTATCGAGGATTTTTACTTCCGGATCCTGGCCGAGACGGCCGATTAGCTTTACTGAATTGCGTTGTGTGTTCATTTTAGTTTGGTTTTTGGGGTTAGGAGCTAGGGGTTAGGGTTTTTGAAGTTAAAATGCAAAGGGCAAAATGCAAAAGTCGAATGTGTCAGTGGGCGGTTACAACGAATATTTTATGCCTTATTGGATTGTTTATTAGAGATCTTTAACTTTTGACCTTTGCATTTTGACCTAAGACTTTACTTTTTTGATTCAGGATTTGAGCCTACGAAAAGCATTTCATTAGCAATGATTTCTGAACTGATATGCTTTATCCCGTTTTTATCTTCCCAGCTGCGGTAGTTCAGGCGGCCGTCAATAGCTATTTCCTTGCCTTTTTTCAGGTATTTTTCGCAGATGCCTGCCAGGTTGCCCCACACAACAATATTGTGCCATTGGGTTTGTTCCTGTTTGCTGCCGTCTTTAGCGGTATAGCTGTCGCTGGTAGCGAGCGAGAAGGTTGCTAATTTGTTTCCTTTTTCCAGTGTTTTTACTTCCGGATCCTGGCCGAGACGGCCGATTAATTTTACGGAATTGCGCAGTATGTTCATTTTTGTAAGGTTTTAGTGATTTGGATATGTGGTTGCGGATTAGTTATTTATTTTTCCTTTTGAACCTACAAAAAGAAGATCGCTGGCTATAATTTCACTTTTAAAATGCTTAGTACCATTCTTGTCTTCCCAGGTGTGATAAGCCAGGCGGCCATCAATGGCAATTTCCTTGCCTTTTTTCAGGTATTTTTCGCAGATGCCTGCCAGATTGCCCCACACAACAATATTGTGCCATTGGGTTTGTTCCTGTTTGCTGCCGTCTTTAGCGGTATAGCTGTCGCTGGTGGCGAGTGAGAAGGTTGCTACTTTGTTACCTTTGTCCAAAAGTTTTACCTCAGGATCCTGGCCTAAGCGACCGATTAATTTTACTGAATTGCGTAGTGTGTTCATGATGTTGTGTGTGTTAAAGGTTAATTAATAAGGATTTCAAAATGTATTTCGTTTTCGTCAGCCGGTTTATTCCCGATTTGATGAAGCAAAGGTATGGTGGCTATTATTGGTGATTCGGTTAATAAATATTTGTATTCGGATAAAAATGTTTATAAACATTTGTTGTCGTTTATAAATGGATATTGTATACCTTTACATTATATAACTATTTAAGATACTTGAGATTAAATTATTGCTGAAGGGAAGAGTGAGTTTTATTGATTTGTAGTTCTTTATTTTTAGACAATTCAAACTTTGTACTTATAAATTATTTTAAAAACCCGGGTATGGAAAAAGTATGCCTCGATTGCGGAGAACCTATAACAGGAAGAATGGATAAGAAATTCTGTTCAGATATGTGCCGGAACAATTACAACAACCGCCTGAACAGCGAAACCAATAATTATGTAAGAAATATAAATACCATCCTTCGCAAGAACCGAAGAATTTTATCCGAGCTTATTCCTCCGGAGGGGAAAATAAACCTTCATAAGGATAAGCTGATAAGTAAAGGATTCATTTTCAACTACTTTACTCATTTGTATACAACGCAAAAAGGCAGTTCGTATCGTTTTGTTTACGAATTTGGTTACCTGCCTTTGGAAAATGATTTTTATATGCTGGTGATCAGGGAGCAGAAAATCTGATTTAAAAATCTTCTTAGGTTTATTATTCAATAAGGCTAAAAAAGCTTTATTCGATTTGTGGAATTGTGAGAAAATTAGATTTCTTGACTTATAATATTCATAAGTATTTACTTTTGAATTGTGCTATACCTATTTTTTGTTCATTAAAATAGCTGGATGTAAATGAGTCGGAATGCTCCCCAGTTAAGGCTTCCATGTAAATGTGCTCACGATTTACGAATTTATTCTTTCAAAAAAAGAAAAAATATTTAACAGTAATTACACTGTTAATGGTTTTTAGCAGTATATTTGCTGTCAAATACATTTAACAATTAAAATGCTGTCAAAATGGAGCAAAGTTGGAAATCCCCAAATACTATTATAGGACCTGCCGCAACAGGGAATTATTACTTCCAAAGAGATGAGATCGTAAATGAAATCTGGAAGGAACTCGAAAAGGGGAATTACATCCTGATTGCTGCTCCCCGCAGAGTTGGGAAAACTTCTGTTATGAAATATATGGAAGAGAATCCACTCGAGAATTTTAAACTTGTATTTAAAAATATTCAAAGTATAAAGTCAGAAAATGAATTATACGAGGAATTATACAGACTTATCCTGAGCTGCTTAAATAAAAGTACGCAACTGAAACAGTGGTTTGGACAATATTTGAAATCTAAGTCAATTTCAGAAATAGATTTAAGTGGCAATATTAAGTTTTCAGATGTAGATATAGATTTTAAGGAAGAAATTGACAACATAATTCCCAAAATTGAGGATAATGGTGAAACGATAGTACTATTAATTGATGAACTTCCGGAGGTTTTGCACAAACTCAACAAGAACGGTAAAAAGGAAGAGGCTATCTCCATTTTGAAGAATCTTAGAGGATGGAGGCAAAACGGTCAATTCAAAAAAATGCGATTTGTTCTGGCTGGATCAATTGGCATTCATTATGTAGTAAATACAATTGAAGGTAGAAATTCTGATTTGAATGATCTGGTAAAAATTCCTTGCAATCCATTAGAGAAAACAGAAACCAACGCTTATTTCGATTGGGCTACCAAAAACGCCACAGTTCAATACACTGTCGAAATGAGAGAATACCTTTTGAGTAAGATACTTTATTTTGTCCCCTATTTTTTCAATATAATGTTAGATGTGATTGACAATAGGTCGAAAAAAGATAAAAACCCAGCCGTTACCAAACAAAGTATTGATGCGGCATTTGATCTGGTGATAAAAAACAATGACTATTTTAAAGACTGGAAAAAACGACTTTCAGATTATCTGCCAAAAGAAGATTTCAGTTTTGTAAATGAATTGCTTATTCATATTGCCCATAAAGATAAAATCTCCATTCAGGAAATTTACAACAAGGCCGTTAATTATAATAAGGTGGATGATTTTATGGAATTTGTGAGTGACCTTGAACGCGATGGATATATTGTGGAAAACAATCTGCAATACGTATTTATTTCCCCGTTTTTAAAGGAATTCTGGAAACGCAATAACCCTGTTTACAATGGATAACACAAATATAAATGCCGGAAATTGGTTTATCGACCAATTAAATGTTTACCAATCTGCTAATAGTGATTCTGATTCGATAAAGAACAACTTCATTATCAGACTGGCTGAATTTGAAATTATTACTAATTCGCTTTTAGATAAAAAAGTAAACGATCCTCTACAACACGAGCTTGTCTTGGGAAGAAGGGGCAGTGGTAAGTCAACTTTAATGAAGAGAATTGAAATAGAAATTCTTGAAAACAATAAGTTAAGTAAAAAGTATATCGCCATTAACCTTGCTGAAGAGCAAGCCGGTATATATCGTTTATTCGATTTATGGGAGCAGGTAATTGAAGAACTAAAACATCAATTAGATATAGAAATTGTTATTAAAGATTATGCCGGATTCAGTAATAACCAGGATTATACACGCTATTTATACCAGTTAATACATGAGTTATGTGCAAAACACAAAAAGAGAATTGTGTTGCTGTTGGATAATTTTGACAGAATAGTTGAAAATTTTTCCGATGACGGAAATTTATTGAGAGAAACCCTTATCAATTATAGCGATATACAGATTATTGCCGCCAGTACCCGGATGGACGAACATTTCTGGCGATATGATATGCCTTTTTACGAATTCTTCCGCAGGCACAGACTGGATGCACTTAGCAGGGAAGAAATTATAAAATTACTTTACCATTGGAGTGATGTGATGCAGATTGCTAAACTCAGAACATTTGTTGACAACAATCCCGGTAAAATAGAAAATATCAGGTTGCTTACTGACGGGTTGCCGCGTACACTGCAGTTTTTTATTCAGATGGTGTTACAAAATGAGGCTGCGAATAGTTACGATTATCTGAAAAAGATAATGGATAATGTAACTCCTTTGTACCAGGAACGATTGAATAGCCTGCCGGCTCAACTAAAGAAAACAGTTTTGGAAATGGCTTTTATATGGGAAGCTAGCACCACCAAACAATTGGTAGAAAAAGTAAAAATGGAGAGCAAATTAGTTTCAGCCAACTTAAAAACATTAGTTGAAAAAGGCATTGCAGATAAAATTGAAACCAGCAAAAAGAACCATTTGTACCGCATTTCGGAGCGTTTTTTCAATATGTGGCTTATTATTACACAAGGTAACCCCGAGCAAAAACGGAAAGCCAAATGGTTAAGTATTTTTCTTGAAAATTGGTATGATGCTTCTGATTTGAGAACCCTTGCAAAACAACATATTGATAATTTAAAAAACAATAAAATCAGTTGGGATAAAGCTCTTATTTTTTCAAAAGCACTGAGTCAAAGCAAGTATATCTCATTATTAGAAAGGGATAAAATTATTGACTTAACAGAAAAAATTAGAGATAGAAAAGTCAAAAACTGTCTCATTGAACTACCTGAGAGGTTTGATGACATAATGGATAAGGCTTCAATTTTGGTTGAGGGCGGCAAAATTGAAGAAGCAATAACAATTGTGAATAACATTGAAAATGAAGAGGATGGGTATAAGTTTGTAATTTTGGGATCTCTTTATTCCCAGATTAAAGATATAATGGAAGCAGAAAGAGTCAATTTACAAGGTATTGAAAAAGGAAATGTTTATGCTATGTATAATATTGCTGTTTTGTATGATGAGCAAGGTAAATATACAGAAGCAGAGAAATACTATTTAAAGGCTATTGGAAAAGGAATTGTCAGAGCCCTCTTTAATCTTGCGTTAATGTATGACAATCAAGAAAAATTTCCGGAAGCCGAAAAGTATTATATGATGGCAATTGAAAAAGGAGATGAAAAAGTGCTGAATACTTTAGCTTTTTTTTATTTCCGACAAAAGAAGTATTCAGAGGCCGAAAGGTATTATTTAATGGCTATTGATAAAGGGAATGTTAAAGCCCTCTCTAATCTTGCCGTACTTTATAATGATCAGAAAAAATATAAAGAAGCTGAAAAGTATTATTTGATAGCAATTGAAAAGGGGAATGTAGAATCCCTGTTTAATCTGGCTTTATTGTATGATAATAAAGAGAAATTTGCAGATGCAGAAAAGTATTATTTGATAGCAATTGAAAAAGGGAATGTTGAATCTCTGCATAATCTTGCCTTGTTGTATTATAATCAAGAGAAATTTGAAGAGGCCGAAAAGTATTATTTGTTGGCAATTGAAAAAGGCAATGTTGAATCCCTGTATAATCTAGCCTTATTGTATCATAATCAAGAGAAATTTGCAGATGCAGAAAAGTATTATTTGATAGCAATTGAAAAAGGGGATGTTGAGTCCCTATATAATCTTGCCTTGTTGTATTATAATCAAGAGAAATTTGCAGAGGCCGAAAAGTATTATTTGTTGGTAATTGAAAAGGGGCATGCAAAAGCAATGAATAATATTGCTTCTTATTATTACGGCCAAAAGAGGTATAGAGAGGCAGAAAAGTATTTTTTATTAGCAATTGAAAAAGGGAATGTTGAGGCTATATTTAATCTTGCTTTATTTTACAACAATCAAGACAAATTTGTAGAAGCCGAAAAGTATTATCTGATGGCAATTGAAATGGGAGAAGTAATGGCTATGATAAATCTTGCTATACTGTATATTAGTCAGGGTAAATTTGTGGAAGCAGAAGGGTATTATTTGATGGCAATTGAAAAAGGGGATAAAAGAGCTATTAATAATTTAGCGAGATTTTATTATGAAAGAAATTCCAATAAAGAAAAGGCATTGGAATATTTGAATAGGGCAAATGAAACCGAGACTCAAATCTTAGTACAACAAAATCTACTTGTTGTTGAAATTTGGAACGGAATTTTCAACAATGTCGAGAACAGAATAATTACAATTATTAATGAGAGTAAAGGTGATGACCTTAATGAGTTTTTTGTTGATTTATTAATTCATCAGCAAAAAAATCTCATATTAAGATTGTTTTCTAACCCGGAATTCGACCAAATGCTACAGGAAAAGTACACAGTGCTGTATTATGTCAGTTTGCTTTTAAATAAATCGCAGGATGAGAACCTGGCATTAAGAATTCCACCCGAATTGCAGTCAACTATTGATGACGTTATGTTAAAAATAAAGGAAAGGGCAGAGTTTTACGGGTACAACTTATAATCCGGTTTTATCATGCGGATTTGGAGTGAAGTGATTTATAGCATTGTTCTGGATTATAAGCCGATCTGCTTCCGTTAACAAATCGTATCTTTGTAGCCTGAAATTACATTTGAGAAGGGTAGATTACCCATAAGTGTTTTTTCCAAAATCAGTCTTTAACTCTATGACTTTTAACGTATAATTTCAATGGCAAAAGCTAAAAATATAGCCCTCGTGGCACATGATAATTGTAAGAAAGACCTTGTGGAATGGGTGCAATGGAACTGGGAAATCCTTAAAGATCATAAAATTGTTTGTACTGGTACTACTGGTCGCATGGTAGCCGAGGCTCTGGCATCACGCATGGACAAAAGCATAAGTAAAGGTGTGCGCATTAAGAGATTAAAATCGGGCCCCTTTGGAGGCGATCAGCAAATGGGAGCCATGATTGCCGAAGGCAAAATTGATGTGCTTATTTTTTTCTGGGATCCTATGGAACCGCATCCTCACGAAGTTGATGTAAAAGCACTGGAGCGTATTTCGGTACTCTACAACATTCCGGTTGCATGCAACCGTTCGACTGCCGATTTTATAATCTCATCAGAACTTTTTAAAACCGAATACAAAATTATAGCCACTGATTATTCGTGGTATACCAACAGAAAGATTACGCTTTAAAGTCGGAAGACGGAAGACGGAAGACGGAAGACGGCGATGGGAGACCGGAAATAATAGAGATAGTCTGGAGCCTGGAATTTGTTTAGTTAGGAGCGGATTAATACTATTCATGTAATTCACGAGGATTTCGAATATTTAATAAATCTTTCTTCGAAATCTATAATCCGCCTTCCGCAAACCGCCCTGCGCAATCCTAAATTTATTAGTTCCTTCTTCCTATCTTTACACCTCCAAAACTACCACCGTGGAAAAATTATTCCTGTTAGATGGCATGGCATTGATATACCGTGCTTTTTTCGCTATGCAGCGCACGCCGCGTTATAATTCCAAAGGGCTTAATACTTCTGCCATCATGGGATTTGCCAATACATTGTACGAACTGTTGAAAAATGAAAAACCCTCGCATATCGGCGTTGCTTTTGATACGCAGGCGCCAACGGCACGTCATGAAGATTTTCTAGGTTATAAAGCCAACCGGCAGGCAATGCCCGAAGACCTGGCAGCATCTATTCCCTATATTAAAGAACTCATCAGGGCATTCAATATTCCAACACTTTATGTGGATGGATACGAAGCTGATGATGTAATCGGCACCCTTGCCAAAGAGGCGGAACAGGCAGGTTTCCAGGTTTATATGGTGACGCCCGACAAGGATTTCGGGCAGCTGGTAAGCGAAAATATTTTCATGTATAAACCTGCGAAATCAGGTGAAAAGCCTGTAATTATGGGCGTTCGCGAAGTTTGCGAAAAATTCGGGATAAAACGTCCGCTGCAGGTAATCGATTTCCTGGGTCTTATGGGCGATGCTTCGGATAATATTCCCGGCATTCCCGGAGTAGGGGAGGTGACGGCCCGAAAACTGCTCGCTGAATTTGATACGGTTGAAGGCGTGCTTGAAAATGCAAAGAATATTAAAAACGATACCCTCCGCAATAAAGTTGAGAATGGCCGCGAATCAGCCATTATTTCAAAACAACTGGCAACTATTATTCTCGATGTACCTGTCGAGTTTAATGAAACGAAACTGCACCTTGATCCACCCGATGTGGAGCGGTTAAAGACCTTACTGGATGAACTCGAATTCCGGACTTTTGCACAGCGGGTATTTACTGATCTGTCACTCAATCCAGGCGGAATACAAACTGCATCTGCAATAAAAACAAGCTCCTCAAAACCCGCTGCATCCTCCGGGCAGGGCGACTTGTTCAGTATGGCCGAAGTTCCTTTCGATACCGTTGAGAGCGGATACAAAACCATTAATGAGACGCCTCACGAATACCGTGCCGCGGATACCGAAAGCAGTCTTTCCGAACTACTCAGCGAACTGGAAAATGCTGAAATGTTTTGCTTCGATACTGAAACCACCGGGCTCGACACCATTACCGCCGAGCTGGTTGGTATGTCGTTTGCCACCCGGCCGGGCAAAGCATGGTATATGCCTGTTCCCGAAAAACGTGAAGAAGCAACAGTATTGGTAAAGCGGTTTTTACAGGTTTTCAGCAATCCGGCAATTGGTAAAACAGCTCAGAATATGAAGTTCGATATGGCAGTTCTCGGCAATTACGGTATTGAAATTAAAGGTCCGACCTTCGATACCATGCTTGCACATTACCTGATCGAGCCTGATATGAGGCATAATATGGACTTGCTGGCGCAAACCTATCTCAATTATTCGCCAGTGAGTATCGAAACTCTGATTGGTAAAAAAGGGAAAGCCCAGACTTCGATGCGCGCAGCTCCTTTGGAAGAGATTAAGGAATATGCCGCTGAAGATGCTGATATCACACTTCAATTAAGAAATGTCCTTGAACCAAAGCTTATAGATACAGAGACCTTAAAAATATTCAACGAGATAGAAATGCCTCTTGTTCCTGTTTTGGCGGGAATCGAAGCTGCAGGTGTGAAACTTGATTCGGAGGCGTTGAATGAATTCTCAAAGGAGCTGCACCACGAATTAATCAAAGTGCAGGAGGAAATATGGCAGCATGCCGGGGTTGAATTTAATATTGCATCTCCTAAACAGTTGGGCGAAATTCTCTTCGACAGGCTTAAAATTGATGATAAACCTAAAAAGACCGCAACCAAGCAATATCAGACCGGCGAAGATGTGCTGCA
Source organism: Bacteroidales bacterium (assembly GCA_038204995.1). GTDB lineage: Bacteria > Bacteroidota > Bacteroidia > Bacteroidales > UBA4417 > UBA4417. Next base: position 86,577 of record JBBRCH010000005.1, read on the forward strand.
AAAACTGGTACACAAGCATCCGATGGTACAATTGGTTCTCGATTTCCGCGGACTTGCCAAACTGAAATCGACATATGTTGATACCTTACCCCAACTCGTAAATCCGCTTACCGGCCGCATACATACCAGTTACAACCAGGCGGTTGCAGCAACAGGTCGGCTGAGTTCAACCAATCCAAATCTGCAGAATATCCCTATCCGTACTGAGCGTGGACGCGAAATCCGCAAGGCTTTTGTTCCCCGAAATGACGAATATACCCTTTTATCAGCCGACTATTCGCAGATCGAACTACGTATTATTGCTTCTATGAGTGGCGACGATGCCATGAAGGAGGCTTTCCGCAAAGGCCTGGATATCCATACAGCTACTGCAGCCAATATTTATGGAGTGGCGCTCGAAGCAGTTGACCGTGATATGAGGAGGAATGCCAAATCAGTAAATTTCGGAATAGTATACGGTATATCGGCATTTGGACTTAGTGAAAATTTAGGTATCCCCCGCAAAGAAGCTGCCGAGATAATTGATCAGTATTTTGCTACTTTCCCCGGAATCAAGACTTTCATGGATAATACAATAGCATCTGCAAGGGGAAAAGGATACGTTGAAACTCTGATGGGCCGTCGCCGCATTATTCGTGATATTAACTCAGCCAACGGTGTGATGCGCGGTTTTGCCGAACGCAATGCCATCAATGCTCCCATTCAGGGTTCAGCCGCCGATATGATCAAAATTGCTATGATCAATATTTACAACGAATTTATTAAACACGGACTGAAAAGCCGCATGACCATGCAGGTTCACGATGAGTTGGTGTTTGATGTTTATAACCCCGAAGTGGAACAGGTAAAACAGATTGTCGGAGACCTTATGCGGAATGCTTTGCCCCTGGATATCCCCGTAGAAGTTGAGATGAGCACAGGCGATAACTGGCTGGAGGCGCATTGAGAGTGAAGAGTGGATAATGAAGAGTGGATAATGAAGAGTGGATAATGAATAGACAACCACCATTTAGCAATGGTACAAACGGGAACTAACTAAAAAATTTGAAATACGTAGAAATACATTGAAATACATTGAAATACGTAGAAATACATAGAAATAGTTAGAAATACATAGAAATAGTTAGTAGATTTATCTTTCTGTAATTCAAGCGATTATGCTCTGGTTAGATGAAAGTGAATAATGAATAACGAATAATCCCTTCCGGCTGCTATAGCGGGGAGGTTTTTTTATCCTTAAATGCGATCACATGATATCGGAGGTCAAAAATAAATAGAAATTAAGCTGCTAATTTAGAGTATAAATTTTGGTGTTTTTACTATGAATCAAATAATAAATGGACAGAAATGTAGTTTACATATAGAATCTTTAAATATAATAGCCATGAAAAAGCAATTTTTAATTATCATTTGTCTTATTTGTGTTAGTTCACTATTTGCACAAACTAAAATGAATACGTTAGGAACGCCTAACAATAAATTTGAAATTGCTGTATTGCCTAAATTAGGATTTGCCCGAATACAAGAAACTGGGAATGTGCCATTAACTGGATTTGTTGATTGTGGTGAACTATTGTTGTCTAAAGGAATTGCTAAAAAATTAAATGTATCTACAGGAATTGGCTATTTTAATTTTTATGGAAATAGAACTAATGAGGGAAATATGTCAAGCCTAAAAAATACATATTTGCATATTCCTTTAAATCTAAAAGCCAATATCAATCTTTATCATATCAAACCGGAAGACAAAAAAGTATTGTTGGCTCTTGGTATGGGATTATATGGGAATTATTTACTAAATCAAGAAACAGAAACAGTGACGGAGGAAAGTAATCAAAAAAAATTAGGTTGGAACTTTGGCCTTTCCACTCAAATTGGTCTTAAATTTAATGTTTCTGATATTTTGAGCTTGGGTATTGGTTTTGAAAACCAAGGTGATTTTACTAAAATATCACATAATCAGGTTGATCAGAAAATTGTAACAAATTCGATATATTTTTCTTTGGGATTTGTATTATAAAATTCTTGATGTATAAGGCAATACGATATAAGCTTTGGCTCATTTGTATTCTGGAATAAATTGTTAAAAGCGTATGATCTCTCCCGACTGCTAATGTGGGAAGATATTTTTTATTATTAAGTTGGTCATCAAAATTCTTTGTTGGATATAAACCGCTTACTTAATTTATTTCATTCTTAATTCATCCGCCAAATAAGATAATAATACCGATATTTGCACAACCCAATCTTCTGAATAAGAACAGCAGGTTCAAAACCTTTCATGGTTTTTAAAATCATCAAATTAAATCACTTCGAATGCAGAAATATATACTCATACTTGTAGTTACCTTCTCATTTTTATCTTCGATGGCTCAGCACACTCCATGGCGTAAAGGCGAAATGGAAGTGAAAGTAACTTTTACTGATCCCGGTCAGGCACAAATTGTTGGTTCGCTTGGATTAAAAGGTGATATTTATAACGATCACGCCTGGCTTTACCTCACGCCCGCGGAATTGCAGCAATTGAAGCAAACAGGTATGAATTATACGATAAGTATCCCTGACCTGAACAAATGGTCGGTCGCTTTCGGACCTGAAATGGTACCTCCGGGATATTATACTTTTAACCAGATTAAGGATATTGCCGACAGCCTTGTGGCCAACTTTCCGGATATCTGTAAGAAGGTTGTTTATGGCTACACGCCCCAACTGAAGGAACTAGCCGCCCTGAAAATCAGCGACAACGTGAATGTTGATGAAAACGAAGCCGAAATTCTGTTCGATGGAGGTATTCATGGCAATGAGATCGGAGGTTCACAGAACTGCATTTATTTCGCCCGCGATCTTTGCCTGGCTTACGGAAACGATCCCTATATTACCGACCTGGTAAATAACCGTGAAATCTGGATTTACTATTGTGTAAATCCCTTTGGCCGCGACTATATGACCCGCGAAAACAGCAACAATGTAGATCTTAACCGCGACTTCGGTTATGTATGGGCAGGCGAAGGTGGTAGTTCAGGCCCTTTTTCGCAGCCCGAATCCAAAGCCCTGCGCGATTGCCAGTATTCAAACCAGTTTGTTAGCTATACAAATTATCACAGTGGTGCCGAAATCATATCCTATCCATGGAGTTACCGTTACAGCCCTACACCTGATAACGCGCACATTGCGGGTCTTGCAGATATATATTCTGCCAATTCCGGGTACCCGGGCCTTCCTTATGGACAGGGATCCCAGGTTATGTACCTGATAAATGGAAGCACCAAGGACTTTAACTACGGAAGTCTGGGTTCGGTTGCCTGGTCAATTGAAATTTCCTTGGATAAACAACCAGCCGGACCTAACATTCAATACTACTATAACGTTAACAAACCTGCAATGCTGGCACTTATTGAGTATTCAGGTTATGGTATCGAAGGTACCATTACCGATGCAGTAACCGGAATGCCGGTCAGGGGGGCCGTATGGGCAGGCAATAACTACCCGACATTTACCGACGGCGATGCCGGTGATTATCACAAATATATGGTTCCGGGTACCTACAACCTGCGCTTTACGGCTAATGGGTATGAGCCTCTGGTGGTGAATAATGTGACTGTAAATAACAAGCAAAGTACAGTTACCGATGTTCAGCTGCAACCCGTAAGTTCGCAGTATGCTTACCGTACATGTACTTCGCGTATTCCTAATTTCAGTGCTCAGAATCCCGGCGACGAAGGTTATTCCGCTGCATGCCTTGGCGCGCCTGACCAGGTTAATTATTCTCTGGGTAAGGGCGGATATGTTATGGTAGATATGCAGACACCTGTATTGGACGAACCCGGTCCAGATGTTACGGTTTACGAAGGAGACAACACCCCCGAAGGCTATGCCATGTATGCCTTGACTGAAATGGACGGGTATTGGAATTATATAGGATCCGGGACTGGCACTGCTGATTTTGACCTTGCTACAGCCGGGTTAACCGAAGCTCAGTTCTTTGTTGTCCTGGATGATAACAATGGAACTGCCAATGTGAATGATGCAGGTTTTGACCTGGATGCAATTGCAAACATGCATCCGCCTCTGCCGGATACCCTGGCGCAACTTTCGGGGAAAATATCTGATTTCTATACAGGTGTACCCATTTCAGGTGCCACATTATCGATTGCCGACACTACTATTGTAACTGATACTTCAGGATATTATTCTTTAAGCCTGGTAAGAGGTTCCTACATAGCCTGCGCCCAAATGCCTAACTATAATTCCCATTGCGATACACTTCAATTAGCGCCCGGCATGAAGACTACCCATGATTTTTACCTCGATTTTAATGTTGAAGTAACTGAATTAAGGCAAGCAGGCGCTTTCACTGTTATTCCAAATCCTTTCAATGATATTTTGAATATCAGGTTTACCAACGAAATTGCTGGCAGGGTAAAGATTTTTCTTACACCGGTTTCCGGTGGCAGGAGTGTAGTCCTTTCGGATGCTGTTTACCCTGCGGGTGAATCAATATTAAATTTACGTCCTGCTGAAAAAGGGTATTTTCTTTCGCCTGGAATTTATTTGCTGAGTATTGAAACTGCTGCAAGCAGGAAGTTCAGGAAGGTGATTAAGATTTCGAAATAGAAAAATTATTCTCTTTTGATTATAGACTAATTAAAGCAATCAACCTCTGTGCAACCCTGTCTGCCGACAGGCAGGTATGTGAAATCACCGTGTAACTCTTTGTAAAACAATTTCTTACATAGAGAGCCACAGAATAATATAACTTTAGAAGATCAGGTACTTGCCTCCTGACTTTGACACTTAAAATTTCGTATTTTTATAACATACTATATATTAGTCTATTGCAATTTTCAGGACACCCAAATGGGTGTCCCAGCCTAAAAATGCTATCTTTATTCCATGTTTATACGAAATAAAAAGAATCCAAGCGGAGTAATAAGTGTTCAGATTATTGAGAAAAGAAAGGGCACCTATCATGTACTTAAGCCGTAACTTTTCTTTTTTACGTAATATGCACTCCAAGCTTTGCAATTAGGTCAGAAGTTTTGCTGGTCACTTCTGAATTGTGCCAGGTATCATTGATTTTAACTTTGCGTACTTCGGTTAGGATTTGCAAGATATCAATTGGAGAATACCTATGGTTTAGTTCGTTTTTCAGCAACAGATGGTATACTTTATAGTACCAATGCAGTGCAATGTAGTTTATGAACATCCATCCTTCTAAAGCTTGTTCATTCTGCATGTAAGTTCGGTCAGCTTCCACAACATTTTTTAAGGTGTCTATCATTTGCTCAATTCCACCGCGACTTTTATAGTCTGAATACACTTCATTAGGTTCTTTTATAATGTTAGTAAGCATGGCAATGGTTCCAAAGCTGTATTGCTTTTCATGAAATTTTTCAATTGTGTATTCTTCCGGACAAGAGTCAACTCTTTCAAGGAAGTCCTTTTCCTCGGTTGTCTTAAGTTCCTGATCAAGAAACACAATAACCTTCCGCCCTTGTTCATAAAAAGAATAATGCCATATTATCCGCTTTTCAAATTTAAAAAAGCCATCCAATGCTTTCTTGTTTCCATCCTCAAGCGGTGTATAGTTTATTAGCAGGCTATCTCTTCTTAATGGAAGAATAAATTGCAGTCCTTCGTCTGTAAGCTGTAGTACATTCTTTTCTGAATAAAACCCCTTATCTGCAATTATCACCGCATCTTTAACGCCACTTTCTTCAAGACACAGTTTGAATGATTTTACATCCTTTATATTCCCTGGTGTAATACGGTAATAAATGGGCAATTGCTGATCAACTGAAAATACAAACATCAGGTTGATCAAAGAATTAAATGTTCCCTTTTTACTTTTCCCCAGTTTGTTGATATCCATCTCATGTGAACAGGACGTTATGTCCGTTCCGTCAAACAAAATACAGTCATTGGCTTTATTAAACTCTTTGAAAAATGAAACAATAGATGTTCGGTTATACCCAAGTTCTCTGAGCACACCACCTAGATCTTTGCCAGAGAGCGTTACCTCATTATAGGATTCGGACAGATAACTGTGATGAAAATGAAAGGCCATGTTTTTAAGTGGTGACTGGTATAGTATTCGCCCGTAGGCAAGTGCTATTATGGTTTGCCATTGAAGGGGGAAATGTTTTTTCAGCAAGGCAATGTAGTTGGCTAAAACCTCTTGAATCAAGACTGTAACGCCTAGCTCTTTGACAGTAACTTTTGATATTGATACTTCCTTTTTTCGAAGGCGATCCTTGTCAGACATTATAAACCCATCCTGCTGCGTTATCTTTCCTAAGAGTTTACCTGTAATTTTTTTTGCCCGCTTTTTCTCGGGATCCCACTTGCTATGTACTTCATAAAGATAATAGTGCCCTTTCAGAAGTCTTAGCTCTGTTCCTTTTTGCTTGTGATTTAATGCCCAATCAGGATGATTTATCATAACATTACGTATTTACGTAATATCAAAACTACAACAAAAAATCCGACA
>JBBRCH010000006.1:0-90749 GCA_038204995.1 Bacteroidales bacterium
ACAAAACAATTTGTGCATAAAAATCTAGTCTTTATATAATTTCAGTGTTTTTCTACGTCAGGTTTTTGCCACGCCACAGTTTATCCCGTTTTTGCGGGACAAGCCGTTCGCTTGAAAGGATTGAACAAATATGCTGCTTCAAAGCGGCGCTCACTTCTGCATGGCTTGAAATGCCCTACGCTTATAAAACCTTCCTCGAACTACTACTGAAATTCTATAAGGACGGTCCTTCATAAGAAAGTTTTTCTGAATCCGACATTTATTTGGGGAAGTTATTTTGAAAGTTTCACTTATTTATAATGAAATACAATTTCCCTGTGTTTGAGTATTCAATATATACAGTCTGGTTAAGTGATCTCGCCGTATTCCTGCTTTAGAAATCGTAAGTAAGCAAAGAAAACTTTTTATGAATAAATAATATATATTGATTTTGGATTGACTGAATAACCAGCTAAGGGACGTTATTGTTATTATGAACTTAAAAGAAAGTTAATAGGGTCTATTTCAGAACCGTCCTGTTTTCAATATCTCTGGCTACTTCATCAACCATCCAACCATACGCATTAAAATAACCTTCATGCCACACTAATTCATTATCCCAATATCCAGGACAATCTTTATAGCCATCAACTGAAAAGCCATAACTTATTTCTACTACCAATGGATGGTTTTGGGTGTAAACAAAATCAAAGGCAATGCATTGTGTTTTCAGTTTCCGGGCTAATTCAAATGATATCTTTAAAGTTGTTTCATCAAACAGATCTTTTTCATAATATATCATCCCGCTTCCCGAAGCTCTAAAATCGTTGTTTCTTACCAAACGTTTGATAGCAAAAGCTTTATTATCAATCACAATTACTCTGATATCATAACTATTATCTGGTATAAAGTCCTGAAAATATACATATCCCTTTTCTTTACCTGAAAGTTTGTCAAAATCAGTTTTGTAGATAAATCGGATTACTCCTTTTACAACATCCAGAAATGTAGCTTTTTTCAATTTGTATTTTCGAATAGATTCCTTTAATCTTGACATTGCAGTATACTGACTGAATCCTGATCCGAATGCACGTTTTACGAGCCGGTTAGCTTCTTCTTTGGTTTTGACTAATTTTACATTTTGAGAACTTGCGCCAACCCTGAGTTTGAATACTTTAGGAAAAACACATTCATTAATCCATTTAAACGCTTCATCCCTGGAATAAAATACATATGACGGAACTAAAGGAGCCCCTATAGCTTCGAGAAGATATTTCTGTCCTATTTTATCGTTAAAATGCCACATTGTTGAACTACTGGGGAAAACAATTTTACCTGCTGATTCAATTGCAAATAAAAGTTGTTGTGCAAAAAGGATATCCTGAGGTACTGCATGATGAAAATGCCACATCAAAGCATCGCAATCATCCAATTGATCAATAATATCACTTTGATAACAATCAACAATTTTATATGGAATACCTTTTTGTTCAAAGTATTCTTTCCAGAGTTCACTAAACGAATTTTTTCTATTATGCAAGGCAATTTTCATAGCAATGGATTATTAATTTCGTATCAGCTCAATTTGTACAAAATTGAGCAATTTTTTCGATCTTATCCCGTGACTTAGTTACTTATATATTTGAATATTACCTGTTAAAACAAACTAAATCTATATATCTATAAGTTTTATAGATTTATATTAACATATTGAAAACAACAATTATTACACATTTAAGTTCTGAGTTAACTTATCTCGTTTTGAAATATTTTGGTTAAAATGATCATATTTTGCAAATGATTTGCTATACTACTTAATGTCAATAAATTGCTTCAATTCAGCTCCATATTTTAAATAATTCAAATTCGTTGTGCCAATTCTATTTCCTTCTTCAGCTATCTTTTTCAATTGATCCTTTAAGGGTAAAAATTCTCTAAGTTTCTGAATATATGATTCAACTGTATATTCGTCAGCAAGTATAGCAGATATTCCATCGGTAAAATAATATTTCATCTCTCCAAGTTTGGTTGATATAATAGGTTTTCGAGCCGCACTGTACTCCCCTACTTTATGGTGAAAACCTGCAATATCCTGAACGACATTTCTCATTGGGGCTATGAGTAATTCTGATTCCAGATAAATTTTTATCAGATCATTATGAGGGACGTTAGTTTTCAAAACAATATCATTGCTAAACTGACTCTGAGCAATTTTATTCATTAATGTCCGATATGACTCCCCGTTTTTATCACCAACTCCAATAGCCAGCAACAATTCTCCATGATAAAAATTCAATTCCCTTATGCTATTATAAAGATCAATTATAAATTCAATAACTGACAAATATCCTATTGAACCACAATACATCAGGTATTGGCCTTGTGTTACATCTTCGACAAAGTCGAATTCTTCAAAATCACATATTGCAGGTATTTTTATAATTGGAAGAGTCTTGTTTTTTGCAAGAACCCGATTTTTCAAAAATTCACTTATTACAATGATACTATCACAGAAAAAAAAACTATAATTATCAATTAATTTTGCATTTAAATTAGAAAATGTGTTTTTTCTGCCTGAAATTGATGATACAAGCTCAACATAATGAATTATAATTTTAAAATTAAGTATTTTGGACAGCAACCGGTAATATAATAGCTCGCTAAAAGTTACTCCGGTTACGATTGCAGTATGAATGCTTTTGCGTTTCTTAACTAAGAGTATTAATTCCCCTAAATATCCTGATATTCTATTCAGATTTCGAACAATAAAATTATCAGGACGATTTATTAACATTGAGGTTGAAACATACGGGATTCCCTGATATCTATTAATTCTACTGGTCAATTCAGTTTTGTACAAACTGTGTTTACTAATAATAAGAGGGTTACAGCCAGCAAGTTTTAAGCCCTTGAAGGTTAATTTGATCCGTTGAATTACAGCATTATTTCCTATGGGGAATCCCGAAGTTCCTAAATGGATAATATACATGTGTATTGGGGACTGGATAACTATTAATTACACTAATTGCAGACTAAATTATTTCACAGAGAGGCTAATCATTATAAATTTGCTGCAATTCAATTACTTAATTTAATTTGACCTTATTCTTGATTTTATAACATTTTCCAAACTATTTCCAAACTCAAACCTCATGCTATTTTCAATTCTTTAAGAGTGAACCAGAATAAAAAAAATTTAGATTTAAAAACTGAGGTATTAATTCAAACTATGAAATTATCGCCTGAATATCATTAGATTCCTACTATCGATAATTTACAAATCTATAATCGTCAGGTAATTATAGCCGATTTACTCCTGAATAAATCTTTACTATTGTCCGATCAGTGGCCTGGTAGTTCTTTTTGTTTTACTTGGCGTACGATCTGGTCAACCATCCAATTACAAAAATTAAATTCTCCCTCATAAAAATTCAAGTCACTATCCCAATATCCCGGGCAGGATTTATATGGATAGATTGAGGTACCATAGCTAATCTCGACAATCAGCGGGATCCCATTATCATAAACAAAATCAAAGGCAACAATTTGAAGTTGAAGCTTATTTGCAACATCAAATGATATCTTCAAGGTTGTCTCATCAATTAACTCTTTGCCGTAAAGGGCCATATGACTGCCTGAAGCCCTGAAATCTTTTTTGCGTACTAATCGTTTAGCGCCAAAAGCTTTGTTGTCAACAACAACTATTCTGGTATCAGATGTGTTATTGGGTATGAAGTTTTGAAAATAAATATACCCCTTTTGATCAACAGAGAATTTTTCAAATTCAGTTCGGTATGCTAACCTGACTATTCCTTTTATTACATCGAGCAATTTAGTGTCTCCGATTTTATATTTCCTGTAAGTTTCTTTCAAACTTATCCATGCGTTATATTGTTTGAATCCTGATCCGAATGCTTGTCTTACAAGTTGGATGGCTTCTTTTCGCGAATTTACTAATTTTACATTCTGCGAACTAGCACCAACCCTGAGTTTAAACACTTTTGGAAACTCAGTTTCATTTATCCATTTTAAAGCATCCGATTTAAAATAAAACACATAGGAAGGAACCATTTGGGAACCTTTCGCTTCCATTAAATATTTCTGTCCAACTTTATCATCAAAATGCCAAATAGTATTAAAGTCAGGAAAAACAATTTTATCAGCTGCTTCTAATGAATACATTAATTGTTTGGCAAAGAGAATGTCTTTTGGAATCGCGTGATGAAAATGCCACATCAAAGCATCACAATCTTCTAGTTGAGCAATGATGTCACTTTGATAACAATCGACAATTTTAACCGGAATACCATTCTTTTCACAATATTTTATCCATTCTTCACTATAAGAATTGTCTCTTTTATGTATAGCAATTTTCATATCATTTTCATATCAGGCACTATGAACTGAAATTCAGGAATTGTAAGTTTTATGCATATTAAAACAGAAAAAACGGTAACTCAAAATAACTCCTTCGTTCTGAAATTGGATCGTTAATAATTCAGGTTCCATTCAGCAATAATTATTACAGCATTTTATTAATATTCAATAGTAAAATCACTGATTTCTTCACTTGGTCTTTATATAATTTTCTATAATTGCTAGAGAAACATCCTGAAGAGATTCGCATCTCGAAAAATTTAAAATTGCTTTCAATTGGTTTCGTCTGATAAAGTATTGTTCTAATTTTAATTTACGAATGACTGACCTTAAAAAATTATACTTTAGTACATATGAGGTGCTAAAGTTCGACAATACATATTTCTTTTGAGTATCTATAAAGGTATCAAATTCTCTTTGCAAAAGTTCAGGATCCGCTATAATTTCATTAATATCCTTTATCGAATTGTCAAATTCAAGTCTGTTATTTTCATCAAATAATTCAACTTTCAATTGCCCTTTACATTGCTTGTAAGGAATTAATGACCATGAAACTTCTATACGCTTATTAATTTGAATATTTAGTAATACTCCTTCATACCATCCTTCAAAATCGGTGGTGCTATCAAATAAAAAATTTCCCAATCCATAGAATATTGGCACTCCCTTAAAGATTTCATATCCACTAATACTATGCGAATGGTGTCCGATAATAATAGTAGCACCTTGTTCCGCATAAAAACGATATAGATCAACTATTCTTGGGCTTGGGTATTTGAAGTATTCTATTCCTCCATGAATTACAAGAATAACTATATCTGCTTCTTTTTTTGCTCTCTGAATTGATCTAAGGTTAGCAATTATATTTAATGGATTAGCGCCTCCATGAGATCCATTTGCATTTGACCATTCATTCTCAGCAATATTTACTATACCAACGGTTAATTGTTCAAATTTTTTATAATATATCTCTGATGCCTCTTCCATTGTCAATCCGGCTCCGACTGTCGAAATTTTATGGTCTCTGCATAAATCAAGTGTATCTGATAATCCTTTATCCCCATAATCATAGATATGATTGTTTGCTAATGTTACCAGACCTACTTTTAAAAAATCCAGGACACCTATGGTTTGCGGTGTCGATTTTAGGTGTGGTCCGGTTTTAGTAATCTGATGTTCAGACCCGGCATGAGTAAGAGAAGATTCAAGATTTACAATATTTAAATCTGAATTATTGAATAATCCGTATATTTTTTCATCAAACAGTGATTCCGGATTATTAATAGCTATCGATTCTATTCTTCGTCCTAAAAACAGATCTCCGGCAATATTAATATTTATAGAATCCATTTCTGTTTATTAAATTTTAGTAATTGAAATTATTGACTTTAAATATGTATTTCTCAAAGTTATAAATAAAATTGCATTTGATGCAGCTTAATTTTTCTATTGAAAGTAAACAGTAATATGAGTGGATCATTCTTAACAGGTTTCTGGAAGTCTGCTTTTCCAATTAATCATTAATGAATGTTTTAATTAATCGTCTAAACAATCAACTTTGTAACCAAAATTTTGAAGTACTATTGATATCATTTGTCTCCAGGTAAAGCTATAGAAAACTAAAACCATTCTGATCAACATCCATTTGACTTATTTTAATTTTGGATCGCATTTTTAAAATTCTCTCTTACTGCTTGGCTGTTGTAATTATTTATTGCAAACTCTTTCGCCAGGCTGCCTAATGACATTCTTAAATCCTGATTTTCATATAGGTTATAAATTGCCCGTTCGAGTTTATCCGTAGAATTTTCCGGGACCACATATGCCCACTTATATTTTAAAGCATGCTTTGTAACAGCGGTTTCCGAACTGGAGTATACAAGAATAGGTGTTCCCGAAACCATATATTCACTTGCTTTCGTGGGCATTGAATATTTAAGAAAAGAGATTGCTCTATCATCAAAATCATTCGGTAAAACCAATAGATCTGCCGCTGAAAAAACATCAGGCAGCTGATTGTATGAACATGGGCTTCGCAGTATGACAAAGTCAAACTTTACCAATTCTTTCAATACAACATTATCTGTAGTTGCTTGGATGAGAAACTTGATCTTCAATCCCCTAACTATCAGAGCCTTTATAGCGATAGCAATCTCCAGAAGGCAATTTTGGAGACCTGTCCCAATTCTACCTGCATATAGAATTTCGAAAGGTTCCTTACGTGAATAATCTTTCCTGATGCCTGGTGACCAACTTTTAACATCAATTGGATTGTGAAAAGGCATGAATTTTCTACCGTATCTTAAAAAGTATTCATCACTCATTGACTCGCTGATGCTCATTAAAACTGCCGATTTTTTAAATAATTGCCTTAATTCCCTGTTGATGTAATATCGCCAATATAAACGAAAAATGCCTTTTTGGTCGTTGGTAATAGTTGTCGGCCAATCATCCATTATATGTATTACAAGAGGTTTATTAAGATCATCATACAACTTTTTTATAAAGCGAATAAGTTCAAGAGATGCGAGTTGAGTATAAATGATATCAGGTGAAAATTCATTAATCCATTCTAAGAATTCTTTACTGGCTTTAAATTTACGTCTCCGATGGATTTGCCCTGTATAAAAAAGCAATTTATCTTTAATCTTTTCCGCCATACTTTCTGATTGTCTGGAAGGAATGGCATACTCGCCATGGTTCCCTGATACCTGAATAACTCCAGACTTTGTGCCTTCTTTGGAAAGTTTCAGATTAAAAGGGAATTCACGAGCAATTTCAAGAGCACCAAGTTGATATATATTTTCACATACAGAAAAATCAGGATTGCTAATGTTATTAGCAGCGACAGCAATGCACTTTTTATCCCAACCAGTGAAGAGATTGGTCATCGTAATGCCGGCACCTGACCTTTTATCAAAGTATTGTCCGATAATTAACACTTTAACGTTATTGGGTTGCATTATTCGCTTATACTTTTTAATCGTAATTATTGAATAAAGACTAACAGTGGCAAGAGAATTATAAAGGCCTCTGCTTTAATCAAATAAAATCATAAAGAAAAGTCAATTCTGAAATGTTAAATATTATTCCTTCAATGTAAAATTATTCTATTAAGAAAATGATTCCTGGTGTGAATAAATTTAATACTCTACCTCTCATATGCTTCTGATTTCGAAAACAGCTTTCTTTAAAGTATTCAGGAATTTCTTCAATTGGTTTAACAACGAAATAAAACTGTATGACTATCTCATTTTGAAATATTCTCTTAAAGAGCCTTCAGGAAAATTGCGTATTTCTTCAGAGTAACAAATCCCTATTGATATCCAAACCAGGACATAATTGAGAGAAAAAACTGTAACAGGGTTTGGGTATAGATTCAATACCCATAAAAGGATCCAAATTCCAGCGGCTTTTGAAAGCAGATTTTTTGAATAAAACAATGCTTTTATTATAGCTGGGATTGCAATTAGCATTAATAATCCAAGACTAATAATCCCACCTTTTAATATGATTGTAAGGTAATCAGTTTCAATACCAAATTTATAATCCTCATTACCTCCACCACCTAGATCAAAACCTCCTGGACAATAATACTTACCATTAATACCTTTGCCGATTATCCAATCCTGAGTTTCCATATCATTGTAGAAGTAAATCTCAACCCCTGTACGGGTATCGTCATCGGCTCTTTCAGTGATTAAACTAAATAACCCGGATTTATTAGCATTGTATAAATTGAATAAAAACATAAATACAAATGGTAATAATATAAGGGGGAAAAATCTATTTAGTAGTTTACCTTTATTTTCAATGAAGTACAAAATTGCTGAAATCATAAGAATTGTTCCCGACATAAACATCAATCCACGTCGGGCTCTTATAACAGCTAACCCGAATGTTAGAAGCATGATGAATAATGACCATAGATTGCGTTTGCTTGAGTGATAAACAAAAGTTAGCAATATGAAACCGCAGGTTATACTTAAGTTTTTTGAAAAGTACTCAATTTTTGCCTGACTATAATCATTTCTTCCAATTTGTAACAGGTCGCCAAAATTTAAGAAAACAAAAAACAGATAAATAGCACTGAGTAGTACAATAACATTGAATATAATCTTTAAAGATTTAATATTTTTCGGGAATAACAATACTAAAGGCACGAAATATAAAAAAAGCCCTTGAGAAGCATCAAAAATCATTTGTTCTATGAATTCTTTCTCAAAAAGAAATCCTCTACCAATTACAGTAACAATCCAAATACAATAAATAGTAAATACAACTCTTAAATATTTATCTTCGATATTTGAACTGATAAGAAAGACAGCTGCCGGAATGAATATTAATACTCCTAATAACTGAGCATATGTTATTAAACTGCTTGTAACAACGCCGGTGACAATAAGTGAATATGCAGCTGAATATATACTAAATCCTATCCAAAAATATTGAAAATTCTTAATGTTTTGTATATTAAGACTATCAACAAATGACTTTTTGGTATTATCTTGCATTTTAGAATTACAGGCTAAGTTTAATTATATCTTAATATTTGTATGTATTATTTAACTTTTTGTATATATTTTATTATTATATGCCAGAAAAAAAAATAGAATTTTGGCAAACTCTTTAAGCAATTTTGAAAAAGCAATAAAGAGAAGGCATTTATTGCTATTGTAAGGTTGAATCCACTTGGTCTGTTACAAGGATATTTGAAACAATAGATCTGAAACTTTTTTCAAAAGTATTGAGTGTGAAATTACTATGAGCAAACTCAAAAACTTTTTTACTGAATATTTCCAACTCATTCACATTTATTTGGATTAATTCAGTCAATTTCAGATCAACGTATTCAATTTTAAAATCGTCAAGAAAAATAGCATTTTCCCCTAAACGGTTAAAACCTGCATTTCGCATGACAATCGGAATAAGTCCATGAAGCATGCCGGTTAAAACCGAAGTAGCACAACCTTCAGAACAAGATAGGAGTATAATATAGGTACATTCTTCTGTTAATTTCTGGAACAAATCCGAATTAATATTAACATGCCCGTATGCAAAAATATTTTCTTTCTCAGGAATGCTCAATATGTTCATATCTTCACTGGTCATTCCACATATATGAAGTTCAATATCTGTTCTTTGACTAAAAACGTCCAGTAAAATATCCAGCCCTTTGTGTATTACCCCACTAGACCCTAACCATAAAAACTTATTTCCCGACTTTAAATGGTTCTTATTATTATATTTAAAATTACGATTAATTATTCCTGTCGGGAATATGGTATATGGGTTATCGTATTGGTCTTTGAGTGGTTCCGTTTCACTCAATGTTAACACATGAGTATACTTTTTCTCCAAATGTTCAGGTTTATAAAACATACCACTGCGTTTGAGAGAGACATTTTTTTTATGTCTGGCATAAAAATAATCAACTCTTTTTTTCTCCTCCTGATATGAAAACACAGGATGATGCTCCGTCATGTATAATATTGATATTGCCTCGGGTTGTAATTCTGTAATTTGATAAAATGCTTCTCCGAATCCGAATATTACATGGTATTTTGCATCTGAGATTAGTTCTATCGCCTTAGTATCATTGCAATTAATCAAATCGATACAATATCCCAATTCAGAAAATACTTTTACAATTTTAAATATTTCAAAATATATGGTCCTGCGTATGTTGATCTCAACGTTTGTAAAATAGCCTTTCTCAAGATAACAGATAAGAACTTTTGGTTGAGAATTCAAACCATCGTAATTAATATTTCTAACAAATAAAGGATTATGAGCTCGCTGAACATAAAAATAATCCTTTATTTTATTCCAAATTTTATTTTTTATCTCCAAGGTTGAGTAGACCATTTAAGTAGAACATTTAACAAGTATTGAATTTATTTAACCCAGATACCTCTTTTATTTCTAATAATTATTTGATGATATTGAATCGGAGCTATGATGTAGGTATTAAAATTAGCAATAATTGCTGCAATAAATAATGAATAAACGCCCATATGAAAATATTTTAACAATATGAGAGTAACAAGTATATACAAAAATGGACTTATAACACTTGCCCAGAATTGGATTCGCAACGCACTTATTCCATTTAGAAAACTCACATATTTCCCTCCAAAAACAGAGGTATTAAAAAACAAAAAACCACACAAGGATAAAATGAAATCTATATGCACTTTCCCTTCACCAAGCCAGAGTCGATAAACTGTGCCTGAAGAAACCAACATAATTAACCCAATAACTACCATTATTATATTCAGCTGATTGTATCTTTTAATGGCATTTTTGATCCATTGAATATCATTTTTAAGAAATGCCTCAGTTGATGCAGACCAAAACGGTGTTAGAAAAATAGTAAACACCATAATCATAACACCAAAGTATCTGTATACAATCTGATATGATGTTACTTCTGCAACTCCGAAGTTTTGGGCAATTATTATATTGGCACTCTGAAATTGCAAAATATTTGCAAATTGAATGATAAAAAATGTCAAACCTAAATTGAAAAGGCTTTTTGAGTAGGAAAAATCGACTTTTGAAAATTTTGGTCTATATTGCTTATAAACGCCGTTATAGAGTAATAAGTTAGCTAAAAAAAGAACTAACAGTGGAGAAAGGCAGAATGCTAGCGCCAGTTTTATCAATGATCCTTCGGTAGTTTTCACCAGAAGAACTACTATTGCTAATGAAAGAATCTGCCCGGTAACTGATATCAATGAAGATCGCGCTGGCTGTTGATTTGCAGTGTTTACTGTAGTAATTATATTAAATA
Organism: Bacteroidales bacterium; assembly: GCA_038204995.1. Lineage (GTDB taxonomy): Bacteria > Bacteroidota > Bacteroidia > Bacteroidales > UBA4417 > UBA4417. The sequence continues at coordinate 11,153 of JBBRCH010000006.1, forward strand.
CAAAATTCAAACAAAAGTATGAGAAAACAATTATAGCCAGAATTGTAACTTCTCTTTCCATACTTCCCGACACATTCAGTATTTTAGACCAATCAAGAAAAAAGTTGACACCCATAAAAAGCAGCCAGACACCAAAAAAAATAATTGCTAGTAAGGCATATGTCGTGCTAACATAAATCTGCGCAAGCGAATGGTTGCCATTTGCTTTTGCTTCGGCAAACTTATTACGCAACCCTTGGGTAAGGCCAATATCAAAAAAGACAAACCACCCTATAATAGAACTTAGGGTTAACCAAATACCATACCGTGTTGTATTAACATAGTTGATAGTTAACGGAACCAGAATCAAACTTATAGCAATGCTTAATCCTTTAATCAGGAAAGAAAAGAGGATATTTTTCTTTGCCTTAACACTTCTCTCCTGACCTTTTGAAAAAAGGCCAATAATGGATGTATAAATTTTAGATTCCGAGAAAATCATTTAATTAAAATAATAAATTATTAGTATTAGGACAGCTCCTTTATTTCCTCGTTTTATAATAGCCAAAACCGTATCCATACTGATCACGATTTATTCTATTATCATTCAAAACAATGCAAACCTTACTCGCATTTTTCTGCTTGAGATCCCTCATTACAATTGAAAATACATTCTTTTTGGAATAGTTATATCTAACAATTATCAATTTCAGATCAGCATTTTCCATTATTAAAAATCCATCGGTGACCTGGGCTAAGGGCGGAGTGTCCATAATAATATAATCATATCTTTCCTTCAATTTGTTTATTATTTCAGTTGTCTCTTCAAGTGCGAGTAATTCGGCAGGATTGGATGGAACATCACCAGATCTTATGTAATCGAGTTTCTCATGAGGCGACTTACTAATAATCTCATCTAAACTGACCTTTTTATTAAGCAATGTACTTAATCCATTATGTTGATCTTCCTGGCTATTGAAATAATTAGATTTTTTTCTTAAGTCAAAATCCAGTAATATTGTCTTTCTGCCTAGTTGGGCATAACTCATTGCCAAATTCAAAGCACTAAATGATTTACCTTCTCCCTGAATGCTGGAAGTAACCATAATTACTTTATGATGTCCTGCATCCTTTATAAAAAAATCAATATTTGTTCTGAGTGCACGGTATGACTCTGCAATAACTGATAAAGGAAATTCAAAAACCACATTATTGGTCTTTTTATAATTGTGCATTATCTTTCCTAATACCGGAAACTCCGATAACCTTTCAATGGTTTCCTGCGTTTCTATCTTATTGTTCAGGGCATTTTTGAGCAAAAGAAATCCAAATGGCAACCCCATTCCCAATAAAAATGCCAAAATATAATTCTTTTGCTTGTTGGGGGAAACTGCCCCTGTAACGATTGCATTTTCAAGAATAACATCGTCAGGTAAGTTAGAGGCTTTAGTAATTTTCGCTTCAGCTCGTTTCTCCAATAAATAATTATATATAGCATCGTTTAAACGATATTTACGTTCAATACCCCCAAGTTGCCTTTCTGTTTTAGGAATATTACTTATTTGTGCTTCTGTCTTTGAAATTCTTTTGTTTAATTCATCTAAAGATATTTCCGTAGTTTGCCTGAGAGTAGATATGTTTTCCGTAATCGTCCTTTTTGTGTTCTCAATTTGGATATCCAGTTTTTTAATTAATGGATTTTTTTCCTGATTGTTTGCTATCAGATTCGACCTTTGTGCCTGTGCAGTAATGAGACCGGTCATAAGGTTAGTTAAAATCTGATCCGGAATCCCCATTGATGCAGGATTTACCATATTTGAAAAATCGTCATGCTTTGAGATGTAATCAGCAACATAATCATAATAGCGTTTTCGTGAAACTAACTCGGCCCTTTGATTTTGTAGATTCATATATTGCTGAGAAATACCACTCGATTGCTGTGTTACATCTAAAAGCTGATTCGATGATCTGAAACGCTGCAAATTATCTTCAGTCATACTCAAAGAATCAGAAATCTCGCTTAATTGTTTTTCGATATAATCAATAGTAATACTGGCAATATGATTTTTTCTGTTAAGATTCTGCTGAGAATAAACGTCCATGAGTTCGTTCACCAAATCTTTACCCTTATTAACCGATTCGGAGAATAAACTTATTTCAATCACCGTAGCTTTTTTATCGACAACATTAAAATCAAAACTATTTTTAAATCTACTCGTTAAGGAATTGTTTTCCGAAAACTGAAAACTATACAAAGAATATTCTTCTTCATTCATTATTCTGGTACTATCTAACTCTATGATAAAGGCAAAATCTTGCGTCTGAATTAATTTCCCTACCTTTCCAAAGGAATCTATTGACCATTTATCTTTCTGGTTTCTCACTACGTTTGCATTGAAATCAAAGAAAATCACATCCTCGCCTGAAGATTTCAATTGGAAACCTCCTCCTTTTAGAAATGTAATAAAAATCTGCACATTCAATGGCTGAACATGATTCTGGGAGAATAAAACTTTGAAAGGTGCATTTTTATATGCATCTGTATACTGGTATTTCTCTTTCCTGAAATAGCTTACGGTTAAGTCAAGATTTTTAACTGTCTGTTGAATAACAGGAATTGATTTCAACACCCAGAGTTCATTCTGAAAATTTTGATTTTCACCAAATAAATTACTATTTAAATAATCATTCATATTCCCTCTGTTTTTATTCTCATCTTCTTTAATTAATATTGAAGAAGATATTTTATAGATAGGAATTGAAAAATAATTTTTTAGAAATGCTAAGCCAAAAGCAATTATTAAAGTGACTATAAATATTTTATAATTTCTCAATAAAAGTTCTGTGATCTTTTTAAGATCATTATCTTCTTGAATATTAATATTTTGCATCTGTGACATGAGACAATGTTTTTATAGAATCGTTAAATCACTTAATAATAACGGTATAGACCAATAAGGCAGTAGAAATTGAACTTAAGATTACAGCAAATGGGAATTCTTTAATTCCCCAAACACGTTTTTTGAGAGGTTTTATATAAATCATATCATTTGGTCTGAGGTAATAATAATTTGACTCAAGTATTTCCGGTTTTGTAAGGTCTAACATAATTATCGAATTTTTTCCATTTTCATTCCTTGCTAACGTAACTTCTTTTCTGTTGCTATATATGGTCATATCTCCAGCTAATCCAAGTGCATCATAAATACTTAGCTTTTCTTGAGCATAGGCAAAATGTCCTGGATTCCGGACTTCCCCTAATACGGAAATATAACGGTTCACTAATTTAACAGAAACATTTGGTTGACTTAGAATGTTTTTAAGAGAATCCTTCAACATTTCGCTAACCTGTTTTAGCGTTTTATCTTTCACCATTACATTGCCAATTATAGGTAGTAACAAATAACCGTCCTTGTTGATTGTATATGATGCCAATGATGCACCATAAGGCTGAATACCGCCAACATTGCCAATCTGCTGACTACTGGAATTCGAAAACACATTTGCAGCTGTTTCATCCAGGCTTGTTATCTGAATATACAATTCATCATTTGGTTTTAACTTGTAATCAGATATTTCCGCTTCTTTAAAGATTTTATTTGAACTTTCATTCAACTGCATATATTCTATGTCGCGTTGAGTAACACAACTTGATAACAGGAGAATAGCCATTCCTGTAAGTATCAAATTGATATTTTTTATCAATTTATTCATTTTACTGTTTTTTTTTAGAATTAGTAACTAAATTATAATTCACAAGGTTATTTTAAGATTCCATACTTTTTCATCCTTTTGAATGTATATTTCTATGAAATCATAAACCATATTATTTTCGTAGTTAATAGAAAAGGAGTACTTATTCAGGATTATTAATTGGAATGGAAGTTAAAAATACAATATTTTAAATAAAAATATGAGTCAAAAAAAAATATAATAAACTTAATTGGTTTTACAGCTTCGCCCTTTCAGTCACATCCATGGATATGCTGTAAAAAATAAATTAATTCATATACTTATAATGCATTAATATGTGAAAAGTAATATAACTCTAATTACTGTTTTTCTCTTTTCACAAACACATTTCTCCGTTTATTGTATTTAGATTTTTAACAATCAACTGAAGTTGGTTGAATTCGGAATTCGCAAAATTTAAACATTACTATTTACCCAACTCTAAACAAACAATATTCTAAAAAAAAGAGGTCTGCCAGTTTTGATTATTGGATGTGAAATTCGGTTAAAAATGTGAATTATTATTTTTCATACGATCAGTTACTTACCATTCTCCTGTTCTCAATTCTATGCATTAACAACATTTAGCCAAGTTTTCTAGTCCTGAAATTATAAATTAGTTGAATGAATATTTAGACATGATTTCTCGGGTAGAAAGTGACATCATGTTAGAACGCATTTTAATAGATTTTGAATTATTCATGCGGCTTTATCTTAGCAATAAATGTACCATAGTCTGTAATTGTATGTATAACAGTACTATGGTAGTAATTCCCACTTATGAACATTTTTTATTTTGGTACACTTGTCCTGTATTTGTAATAACCAACAAATTTTCCCAGTAACGTACTAATTGTTCCAAAATTGGCAATTTTCCGATAAAGGTAATATTTATTTATTCCTGCTATAAAAGAATCAGTCAAATCAGCATATTTAGGTTTCAGGTGCAAGATTTTGATACTATTCATAGTAATAGCAGTTATTTTGAGTTTATTTCGAAAGTATTTCCTATATCTTATTCGCCGATTTGAAAAGCATCTTACAAAAAACATCGATTTGTATTTATCAAAAAAAAAGAAAACTAAATCATTTGACTATCAAAACTTTAATAATGTTATATTTCAGTTAATTGATTTAAAGATGAACTTCCGCAAACATTTAATATTATAGTTAAATATTAAACCAGAGTAGGATCAGGCAATAAGATCTGTATTAAATTTAATAAAATACGATTAAAAAAAAGCCTTTTAATTGCTTGAAATAATCAATACAGGTTAACAAACAGTTGGCATGTATAAATTGTTTAAGACTACTTATACCATATTAAATATTTGAAACTTTTGTTAATAACAATATGACTGAACTGCTACTTATTTATTATTATTAATTAATTTCGCAAGCCTAAAAGTTTTATTTCAACTAATTTCAGAATAATAATGAAACTCGATAAAATCTTTGGTTTTCTGGTTCCTAAAGACCGCAAGTTTTTCCCTCTTTTTAATGAGGCTGCTGATAATCTGGTTCTGGCCTCTGAACTGCTTATAAAACTGATCAGAGAATCTGATCTGGATAAAAGGCAGGATTATATGAAAGCAATTAAAGATGCTGAGCACGTTGGAGACGATATTACACGAAAACTAATGGATGAACTAAACGGAACTTTCATTACACCTTTCGATAGGGAAGATATTCATGAGCTGGTAAGTAAAATGGATGGTGTTGTGGATTATATCAATGCTGCATCAAAAAGAATCCAATTTTATAAAATATCCGTCTTCCCCGAAGAATTTGTATCGATTGCCGATCTTTTACATTCTGCAAATAAAGAGATTCAACTGGTTCTGAGAAGCGTTAAAAACGTAAATGACTTTAAGGATTATGCAGCATCTTGTCAGAAAATAAGTGATATGGAAAGCGAGGTTGATGATATTTACCAGAGTTACTTGGCAAATCTGTTCGAACATGAAGTCAATGCAATCGACCTGATTAAAAAACGTGATATTCTGACAGCGCTGGAAAAAGCAATTGACAGATGTGATGACGTTGCTGATGTGTTTTCAACCTTAGCAGTAAAAATGGGATAGTTTATAGATATTAAATCTGAATTGCACCAACTAAATAAACTGAAATCTTAATGGATTAATCTGCAAAAGATGAACTTCACCTTGTTAATAGTTATCATAACTCTTGCCTTTTTATTCGATTTCATAAATGGTTTTCACGATGCTGCAAATTCGATTGCAACCATTGTATCAACAAAGGTATTAACGCCTTTTCAAGCAGTATTATGGGCTGCCTTCTTTAATTTTCTGGCTTATGCTATCTTTGAACTGAAAATAGCTGATACTATTGCAAAAGTAGTTGATACCAATATAATTACGCTTCATGTTATACTTGCAGGGATTATTGCTGCAATCATCTGGAATCTGCTTACCTGGTACCTCGGTATACCATCGAGTTCGTCACATACTCTTGTAGGCGGTTTTGCAGGAGCAGCAATAGCTCATGCAGGATGGGGTGTTGTTCATACGGATAAAATAATAAAGATTGCTTCGTTTATTTTTCTGGCACCAATACTCGGAATGATAATCTCGTATTTTATATCAATATTTTTATTAAATATTTTAAGAAACGGCAACCCTCATATTCTTGAAAAATACTTCAAACAACTGCAATTGTTATCCTCCGCACTCTTTAGTCTTGGGCATGGGGGGAATGACGCACAGAAAGTTATGGGAATTATTGCAGCTACTTTAATGGTATACTTTCATGGCGTTGATCCTTCAGCAATTCCTTCCTGGGCACATATAACACTTAACGAAGCAGGAAAAATACATGCCATCCCGCATTGGGTTGTATTTGGGTGTTATACGGCTATAGGAGTCGGGACTCTTTCAGGTGGCTGGAGAATTGTGAAAACTATGGGTACAAAAATCACGAAACTAACTCCCTTTGAAGGGGTAGCTGCAGAAACTGCCGGCGCTTTGCTTTTATTCGGTACTGATGCTTTTGGCATCCCTGTAAGCACTACTCATACAATTACCGGAGCAATAATGGGAACAGGCTTAACTAAACGTGTAACTGCTGTCAGGTGGGGAGTTACAATTAACTTATTGTATGCATGGATTCTGACTATCCCGGTTTCAATGATAATTGCCGCACTTGTGTATTATCTTTTTGTTTGGATGGGATACAACTAGAAAAGAAGCCTTCTAAATATTAATTTTCAATGATCTTCTTTTGCATTGAATGATCTCTCGCCAAAAATGCCTGAACCGATTCTGATAATCGTACTTCCTTCTTCAATCGCTATCGGATAATCATCTGTCATACCCATTGATATTTCACAAAAATCAGGTTGCCGGCTAAAATACATTGATTTTAATAAATCATAATAAGCGTGCAAGGTCTTAAATTCTGAACTGATTTGCTTTCTATCATCAGTAAACGTTGCCATACCCATTATACCTTTAACACTTATACTTTTAAGTCCCTGAAATAAATTATTATCAAGCATCTCTTTTGCTTCAATAATCGAAAAACCATATTTTGCTTCTTCGCTGGCAATATGAAACTGAAGTAAACAGGGTATGATCCGGTTGCACTTTATGGCTTCCTTGTTGATTTCCATTAATAATCTGAAACTATCAACACTTTGAATCATACTTATATAAGGCGAAATTAATTTGATTTTATTGGTCTGCAGATGCCCAATAAAGTGCCATTCAATTTGTGTCGGTAAAATCTTATATTTTGCATACAGTTCCTGAGCCTTGTTTTCACCAAATGCTTTGTGTCCACTCTGGCTAAAGAGTTCTTCAATTTCCGAGGCTGGTTTTGTTTTTGATACAGCAACGATTTTCACATTTTGAGGTATTTCGGCTCTAAGTGCACCAAATCTTTTTACACTATTCATCATTTACAATTTTATTTAACAAACCTACACAAGATCGGGAAGATTTGCAATAGTTAATGCCTTTCAAGACTGTATATTCAAATATTTTTTTTTGGAAAATAAATAGTTAAAAAGAAATGAAATCTAATACCAATGTGAATTTTATAACAGGCCAAAGGCCGTTTTAAAATTCTACAGTGGTAAATACCGATCAGAAATTCGTTTAGTTGTCCCGATGTTCATCGGCATGGGCTATTGTGAATTTCATATCGCTATAAAGTGCTGATTGCAATTGAACAAATTAACCTTATAAATTAATTATTTGCTTCATATCCTGTTAGCTGATTTTAGCTTATCAGGGATCAGGATTGTTCAACTACACAAAAAATTACATTTATTTGATTTATTTATATTACCTTTTAATAAATAATGGATTAATATGTGGATAGTAGAACAAATAAAAGTAGGTTTGACTGAAAGCCCTTATTTTGATAAGAGGTTACTCTGGATGATTTCCCCCTAAGGATGATTCTTAAAACAAAGTATAAGTCATTGATTACATATCACTTGAAAAGGATTAAATCATATTTCGGATCGGCAATATAGAATACATGAAGATTTTTAACACTGAGGTTAAGGTTAATAGATTCAGACAAAAAAAGATGAGTCTGATAAGGATATTATATTTTTATCCTATAGTATTCTTCTTAATCGGTCTCAGTACAATAATTGCTTATTATACCTGGCTACAGATTTATAAATATAACAAACAAGTTGAAAAATTAAAAACAGAATTTCCTGAAAAACAGCGCGCTGAATTAAAATCAAAAATTTTATTATTACAGGATTATATTTTTTGGGTCAGATCACACCCTGAAGAGTATACAACTGAACTCATAAGCAGAAGAATTAACACGATTGAAAGTTTGTTGAGAAATTATGACTCAAGCAAAGTTATTAAAAATGAAACTTTAGCCGATGTATTCAGAGATACCCTTGATGAATTAAACAAAAGATCAGTTCTGAAAATTATCATCCTGAATAATAAACGGAATGTTTTGTATCCAAAATTTCCGTTCCAGCAGAAAAAAAATAAAGAAGCAGTCACGATGCTGAGTGGATTTAATCTTAAAAATTACTCCGAGACTGATTCTCTGATCAGCAGATCATATAAAAATAAGCTATCGCCAGGTTCTTACCTGTTGATCAAAAACTGTAGTGTCGATAGCCTGGTAATTGGTTGTATTTATCAAACAGACCAAAAAACTGAGATTATCCAGGAAGTGATCTTAGATAGCTTAAGCAAAATTCAATACAACAACAATGAGTATGTTATAATTAATACATTTAGTGGTTTTGCTTTACTTTCGAGAGGAAAAAGGCAGATTCCTCCACTTAATATCAACAACAATAAAGAGACAAACTGGAAAAATATTTTTGTAAAAGAACTTGAATTTGCAAAAAAGCGCGAAGGTGGGTATTACACTTATTTTTGGCGGAACCAGCCTGATGTCGACAGAAGTGAGAAAACATCTTATTTTTCAGGAATTAATGATTGGAAATGGATTATCGGCACTGGTTTCTTTACCAATGATGTTGATCCTATTATTAAAAATCTTAATGCTGAATTGAAGGCTGATATTTTAAACAACTTAATTCGTTTTTTTGTATTTCTTATTATTCTTAGTTTGTTGGCGTATTTAACCATGAGATATATAGCTGTAAAAGCAAAGTCAAACATTTTCCTTTTTATCCATTTTTTCAAACGAGCTGCCCAGGGCGTGCAAATAATTGATACAAATAAACTTGCTTTTGCCGAGTTTGACTCATTGGCACTGGCAGCTAACCAGATGATTCATGAGAGAGAACGCATTAAATCAGTATTATCTGCTGAAAAATCGCGCCTCAGATATATGATTGATGCTATTCCCGACCTTATTTTCTTTAAAGATACGAATAGTAAATTCCAGGGCTGTAACAAGGCATTTGAGAAATACATCAATAAAAAGTCAGAAGATATAATTGGATTATCTGAAAATGATCTTTTCAAAAAGTCAGAAGCATCTGATTTTTTGAAATCTGATAAACGAATTATTAAAACGTTAGAACCTGAACGTACTAGCAATTGGATTGAGTATCCCAATGGTCAAAGATGTCTCTTTTACACCTTAAAAACTCCATATTTCGATTCGGATAATAACTTATTGGGAATGATTGGTATTAGCCGCGATATCACTGAAATGGAGGAAACCCGCCAGCGTTTGATAATGGCAAAAGAAAAAGCAGAAGAATCGGACAGGTTGAAAACTGCTTTTCTTGCAAATATGAGTCATGAAATCAGGACACCTATGAATGCTATAATCGGGTTTTCCGATTTGTTGTCTGAGGATGATCTGACTGAAGAGGATAAAATTGATTTCATATCAAAAATTAAAAATTCAGGACAATCGTTAATGTCATTAATCAATGATATCATTGACATTGCAAAAATAGAAGCCGGGCAACTGATAATATCCGAATCAGAGTGTGACATCAACCATATGCTTGCAGATCTGCATAGCACATTCGAAGAGTCTAAAAATGCATCAGGCAAAAAGAGTCTGGGATTAAACCTCATTGTGCCAGATTCTGGTAGCAATTTATTTGTGATGACTGATCCTATGAGGTTACAACAAATACTTACGAACCTGATAGGCAATGCCTTAAAATTTACTGAATTTGGAAATATTGAATTTGGTTATACTTGCCTGAATGACACACTCTCCTTTTTCGTAAAAGACAGCGGAATTGGGATATTGCGGAGTAAACAGAAGCTATTATTTCAAAGGTTCAGCCAACTTGATCCAACTACAACCCGCAAGTATGGCGGAACTGGCCTTGGTTTGGCTATTTCCAAAAACTTAGTTGACTTGTTAGGCGGCACAATTGGAATGGAATCAAATCCAGGAAAAGGCTCAATTTTTTATTTTACCATTCCTTATAAGCCTGCAATTAAGAAACCTTTAATAAACATCAAAACCGATGTGCACAATATTAACTGGAAGGGGAAGACTATCTTGATTGCCGAAGATATTTTACAGAATTTTATGCTAATGGAAGCTCTTCTAAGACGGAGTGAAGTCAGGTTGCTACATGCCCTGAATGGGCAAATCGCAATTGATATTGTAAAATCGGAACCTGATATTGATCTCATACTGATGGATATCCAGCTGCCAATTAAAACAGGGTATGAAGCGCTAAAAGAAATAATGGAGATAAGACCCGATATACCTGTGATGAGTTATACAGCCTTTGCTTTACCTCATGAGCGCGAAAAAAGTCTTTCGGCCGGGTTTGTTGATTTTATTCCTAAACCTATTAAATCTGAAAACCTGATTCCTATGCTCGACAAATATCTTCATAACCAGGTTGAAATAAAGATAAAGTGATCAGAATGTTATTCGAGAAGATGCACTACCAGTCCACTTCGTAGTTTCGGCTCGAACCAGGTGGTTTTGGGAGGCATTATATTACCGGAATCTGCAATATCAATCAATTGTTTCATAGATACAGGATACAAGGCAAAAGCTGCCTTCATTTCACCTCTGTCTACGCGTCTCTTCAACTCTTCAAGTCCGCGAATACCTCCCACAAAATCGACCCTTGTATCGGTTCTGAGGTCTTTAATATCCAGGATGTTATCAAGAACCATAGCCGAGAGAATGGTAACATCAAGAATTCCAATCGGATCTGAATCATCATATGTTCCGGGAAGTGCAGTTAGTGAATACCAGTTACTATCAAGATACATTGCAAAATTGTGCAGAATAGTGGGGCTATATTTATCAACGCCTTTATTTTCAACAACGAAAACTTTTCTAAGTTCGTTTAAAAATTCTTCAGCTGTAAGTTTATTTAAATCCTTCACAACACGATTATAATCAATAATTTTCAGTTGGTTGTCGGGAAAAAGTACCGACATAAAAAAATTATATTCTTCGGTACCATTATGGTTCGGATTATTCTTACGTTTTTCCTTACCAACAAGGGCAGCGGCTGCCGTTCGATGATGCCCGTCTGCAACATAAAGGTTTGGTATCTCGTATTTGAAAATCTCAATAATTCTACCAATAATCGCTTTGTCTTCTATAATCCAGAAATGATGGCCAAATCCATCATCAGCAATAAAATCATATATCGGTTTGTTATGAGTTACTAAGTTAGTAACAATAGTATCAATGCCTTTATTTGCGGGATAAGAGAAAAATACAGGCTCCACGTTAGCGTTGGTAATTCGCACATGAATCATTCTATCTTCTTCTTTGTCTTTGCGGGTCAGCTCGTGTTTTTTGATTTTGTTATTAAAATAATCTTCAATACTGGTACAACCAACAATACCATATTGCGTGCGCCCATTCATCGTTTGGGCATAAATGTATAGGTTAGGTTCTGAATCCTGGATCAGCCATCCATTCCGCCTGAAGGTTGCGAAATTTTCAATTACTTTATCATAAACTTCCTGTCCGTGAACATCAACCCCTACAGGGAGGTCTATTTCCGCTTTGGTAACCCTGAGCAGCGAGTATGGGTTACCTTTCGCTTCGATACGTGCCTCATCAGTGTTCAACACATCATATGGTCTGGAGGCTAATTGTTTAACAATCTCCACCGGAGGGCGCAGGCCCTTAAATGCTTTAAGTATTGCCATTGATTCAATTTATTGTTATGTAAAAACCAAACAAAATTGTAATATACAAAATAATGCAATTGCTAAGAATGAAACAACAGAAAATCAAAAAAAAACCACAATGAATCTAAAGTCATTGAATTAATTAAAAATTAAAATAATAATTTTGATGTCAATCATCATCACTGTCAACAATGCCGGCTGATCTTTGAAGAGATCCTATTAGTGCGCCAAGCATTTTAGTCATTTCCATCAATTGGCTACGCGACTCGTCAAGTTCATCGTTGGTAATAAATGTTTGCCTTGATGCCATCGAAGAGTGCACAACACATTCACGCACTGAGCTTTTAGCCATTTTAAGATAATGAATAAATTGAGCTTTGTTACGGGCCGATCCTTCAGCAATATGCAAAGCAATAGCTTGTGCTGAGTTGTAAAAATGTGATGCCAAAGAGATTGAACCTGTTTCCGGGAAAGAATTTACTTTTTTATATACCCAATCTATATAATCAAGAGCTTTCAGGTAAATTCGTAAATCCTCGAAACGAAAGAATGTAGCAGTTTTGTCGAGTTCAGTTTCCATTAATATTCGGTTTTTGGTTTTGAGATATATTATTATGAAAATATAGCTAACAACTTCTAAAATTTTCAGCTAATATACAAAGATAAAAACACGAAAACAAGAAAGTTGTTTGACAGACAAATTCTTTTTCCAATTTGTTCAGCTACAGAGTTAAAAATTTTCGAAATCTATCGAATTAATTACAATCAATAAGCCTTCTTATTCACAATAAGGAACAATACAATTTACTGTGATTTCTACTTATTTACCTGAAAAGTCCTATCGTTCCTGGTGAAAAAATTCACTATCTGCCTTGCTGCTGCCAAACCTGCATTGTTGTTAGCCTCGGAAGTCTGAGCACCCATTTTTTTGGGTGTAAAGTAAAACCTGCCAGAAAATTTTTCAATAATTAATCCTTTGCAATCAGGTTCAACATCCGAAACATATTTAAAGTCAGGCCTTTCAGCAAAAATTTGCAGTAAACCTTCTTCATCAATAACCTCTTTACGTGCCGTATTAATTAGCGTTGCACCTTTTGGCATCAGTGAAAGCAGGCTATAGTTAATTGATTTTTTGGTTTGTAAGTTAGCTGGCATGTGCACCGAAACATACTGACATGTTTTATAGAGATCGTGCACATTATCCAAATAATATATTCCTTCTGCTTCAATAGTTTTTTTATCGACAAACGGATCGAAAGCATATATTTCCATTCCGAAGCCCTTAGCGATTGCAGCCACTGCTTTTCCAACATACCCGAAGGCGTGTAATCCAAGTTTTTTCCCTTTTAGTTCAGAACCAGAGGATCCATTGAAATTATTTCGGGCCGCATAGACCATCATACCAATGGCTAATTCGGCAACTGCATTTGAATTCTGGCCAGGAGTATTCATTGCAACAACGCCCTCGGATGTTGCAGTTGCAAGATCTATATTATCATATCCTGCACCTGCCCTGACAACAATTTTCAACTTTTTGGCTACTTCAAGAACATTTTTATCAATAATATCACTCCTGATAATTATTGCATCGGCATCAACAACTGCAGCCAGCAGTTCCGCCTTTTGAGAATAATTTTCGAGCAATGCCAATTCAAAGCCGGCATCTTCAATTATTTTTTTTATTCCTTCTACCGCTGCCTTAGCAAATGGTTTTTCGGTAGCAACCAGTACTTTTTTCATTATGACCAGATTAGAATTAATAATTTACTTAATACAGGATCAGCTATTGGATTTTTCAAATTCGTTCATACAATCAATGAGGGCCTGTACACTTTCAATGGGCAATGCATTATACGTCGATGCTCTGAAACCTCCAACTGACCTGTGCCCTTTAATGCCAATCATACCTCGCGTTTTAGCAAATTCCATGAAGGCATCTTCCTTATCTTTATATTGATCTTTCAACACGAAACATATGTTCATAAGTGAACGGGATTTTTTTTCTGCTGTTCCTTCAAATATTTTACTTTTATCGATAGCATCATAAAGAAGATTTGCTTTTGCCAGGTCCATTTCTTCCATTTTCTCAACACCCCCCATTTCTTTAACCCATTTAAGAGTTTCCTTTAGCGTAAATATGCTGACGCATGGAGGGGTGTTAAACATTGAACCTTCCTTAATGTGTATCCTGTAGTCAAGCATCGAAGGAATTGCCCTATCAACCTTACCAAGTATATCTTCACGGATGATCACAAATGTAACCCCCGCAGGTCCGGCATTCTTTTGAGCGCCACCATAAATCATTGCATATTTTGATACATCAACAGGGCGGCTCAGAATATCACTCGACATATCAGCGATTAATGGAACAGGACAATCGAAATCTTCCCTGAATTCGGTGCCATAAATAGTATTGTTAGTGGTAATGTGAAAATAATCCACGTCAGTCGGAATTTCCCAGCCAGATGGAATGTAATTGAAGTTTTTATCAGCTGATGAGCCAATAACTGTGACTTCACCAAACAATTTAGCTTCTTTAATGGCTTTCTTTGCCCATACACCTGTTTCGAGGTAGGCAGCTTTTTTATTCATAAGATTGAACGGAACCATACAGAATTGCAGACTTGCTCCTCCTCCAAGAAACAGAACCTGGTATCCTTCAGGGATATGGAGTACCTCCTTAAACAAAGCAACAGCTTCATCCATTACGGCCTGAAAATCTTTGCTCCGATGTGAAATCTCAAGCAATGACATACCAATACCATTTAAATCCAGTATAGCCTTAGCAGTATTTTCAATTGCAATCCTCGGGAGGATTGACGGACCGGCATTAAAATTGTGTTTTTTCATTTCTCAGATTTTTGATATTAATAAGTTGGTTTACTGCATCTTAAATTTGACAATTCAGCATTGGGGGAACACAGAAGTTTTTGTTAATAAATTCACACAAAGCTATAAAATGTTTTCAAGGTCAGCCCAAAAAATGTGAATTAATTTGTAGCTTTTTTGAATATAATTTTATGTAAAATTTAGTACCCGTTTTTATTTTTCAAATCTACCGTAAACACAACATCTTACTTTTGCTGTATTTCAAGGTAGATAGTTTAATATAAATATGGAACCTTTTCAAGATTTTATGCCGCTTTTTACACACCCATTATTGCCTGATAATCTATTACGCCTGATGTTTTGTTTTTCAAACAGTCGTAAATTATAAATATTAATGTGAATAAAACAATTACTCGGTTTTCATTTACGAATAGCTAATTAAAACTCAACATTATATTAACCAGATATTTACTATCTACATTTTTTTCATTTGGACTTTATTTGCAACATCAATATCCTCAACCAGTACCCAGTACCCATCCCTGAAAATAAAGCCATCGTATATATCTCCAGCCGGAACATAATAGTTTCTGAAGCCCTCCATTGAAGGATCCATTGGTACCAAACGATCCATTACAATCAGCCAGGCCTTCTCCTTTTTTATTTTTTTTCGTTTTTCGATCCTGATTGTCTGGTAATCATAACGCAGCAACATATTTGCTTTTTCAGCATACTCCAATACAACCCGTGAACGAATTCCTTTTTCAGTTTTAAATACAGGCATTCCTAATACAACATTTCCATTATCATCAATATAAAGAATATCTATAAGTTTTCGGTTTGAATTAGATGTATACCCATCCCATCCAAGTAGAGTATAGGCCATTTTTTTTCCGATTTTAACCTGAATAAGTTGATAATAAAGTGCGCCGTACCACTCTTGCGTTGTCAGCTGTTTAGTCGTAAAATCGGCAGGATTGCTGTAGGTTGACACTAATGGAATTAAGACAGGATTCTCACGCAAGAGTTGTATAAACCCAAAGTATTTGTTTGTGCCATCCGAAAATGGTATATTCCATGTAAAGATTCGTATTTCTCCATCTTCAGACGCAACTCTGGTGATTCCATTAACAGAATCAAAAGGAAATGCAATTGATTGCGCGGATTCAAGAGCAGACTGGAACTTTCTAAAAAAAACATTGTTATTCAGTACTCGGGCTGAATCCGCTTTTTGTTGCCATACCAGGGAACTCAGTAAGTTAAGCGAATCCTGTATTGCTGAACCATTATAAAATGGTTGGGCTGAAATGCTTTTTGTCAGTAACAACAGAGTAAGTAAAGAATATAGTTTATTAATTCTCATCGATCGAGGCTTCAATAATTATTGTGTAAATTACAAAAGTAGAGTATTTAAAGGTAATTTTGCCAAGGAAATTTAGGACTAAACAATTGTTATTTTATTTATATGAACCTGAAGTCATCACTGGATATACGTATAAAAGCGTTTGTTGAACTTGGCAAAGTAATGGGAACTGCTGTAGAATTTTCTACCGATACACGGTCAGAATTCAATGATCAGTATCCTGAATTATATAATTCGTTAAAGGCAGCTAACCAGTATAATCCATGGTTTACTCCTGATAACATTGCATTTGCTTTAAAGGCATGGGAATCAGCATTGAATGAAGAATCTGTTATAAAATGGATCGATGACTACAGACCTGGAATAGAGAACGTTGAACCGAAGAAAGTTGCAGTAATAATGGCGGGGAATATTCCACTG
Organism: Bacteroidales bacterium; assembly: GCA_038204995.1. Classification (GTDB taxonomy): domain Bacteria; phylum Bacteroidota; class Bacteroidia; order Bacteroidales; family UBA4417; genus UBA4417. Next base: position 28,040 of record JBBRCH010000006.1, read on the forward strand.
GTAGGCTTTCATGATTTTATGTGCACTTTACTGACAGGTCATAGTTTAATCGCAAAACTGTCGTCGGATGATAAGGTTTTACTTCCTGCATTTGCGGAAGTTTTGTGTAAGATAGAACCTTCATTTAAAGAAAAAATTCAATTTACTGAAGGAACTATTAAGGAGTTTGATGCAATTATTGCTACCGGAAGTAATAATACAGCACGGTATTTTGAATACTATTTTTCAAAATATCCGCATATTATCCGTAAAAACCGGAATGGAGTGGCTGTATTGACAGGTGACGAAAGTGATGCGGCGTTGAGAAGTCTTGGAACAGATATATGCACCTATTTTGGATTGGGCTGCCGGAATGTAACTAAAGTATTTTTGCCTGAAGGATTTGATCCTAAGAAACTGTTTGCTTCAATCGAGCCCTACAATAAGGGTCTGGATGATCATTTTAAATATATGAACAATCATAGCTACCACAGTTCTATATACCTTTTAAAAAAGATTCCGCACTTAGATAACGGTGTTTTTATTTTAACAGAATCTGATCAATACTCATCTCCTATTCCGGTTCTCTATTACGAGTTTTATGACAATATGGAAAGTTTGAAGGAAAAACTGGAAAGGAACGACGATTTAATCCAATGTATTGCTAATAATGCATTTACAGACACTAAAACTGTAGCTCTGGGATCTACCCAGAGTCCGGGATTAGCTGATTATGCCGATGGAGTCGATACCATAAAGTTTCTACTTAGCATATAATTGGATCAGTAAAAAAACATGCAAACAAATTATTGTTAAATAAAAAGAAAGGAATATTTGTTTGTGAGCAAAAAATGTATAATTTTGCAGCCCTGAAATTTAAGCTTAGAGCATCATGAGAAAAGACATTCACCCAAAGGATTATCGCCTTGTAGTTTTTAAAGATATATCGAACGACTTTACCTTTATTACACGTTCGACTGTAAATACCAAAGAAACCATTACATGGGAAGATGGAAAAGAATATCCACTTGTTAAACTGGAAATATCAAATACTTCGCATCCTTTTTATACCGGAAAGATCAAGCTGGTAGATACTACCGGACGCGTTGATAAATTCCGTCAGAAAATGGAGAAATCTGCTCAAATTAAGAGTAAGGCTAAATAGTATTTTCCATCATTTTGAAAAAAAGAAATTGAAGGCTATCCCTGTGGATAGCTTTTTTTTTGCCTTCAGAGTTAAATTATTAACAGAAGTCCCTTTTTGTGTTGTATGATAAGCATATGCTTGTATCTTTAAAGTCAGTTTTCAGATAACAAAGTTTTATGCTTAATTTCATACTTTTTGATGATAATAGCCGGATTTCGTTGCGACCGCTTACGTTTTTCAGGCCGGTAAGTGAAATACGTATAGGAATTCTTACTATTAGGGAGAAGTGGGAAGTGCATTTGCAGCAAACTGTTTCTTACCTGACAGAAATATATTTACAGCAAAAATTTCCCTTAAAAGTAGGCACCGACAACTTTATTATTAACGGATCAATTTTACCGAACCATGAATTAGTAACCGAAATTCTGTCTCTCGGGGATGATACCTCTTTAAACAAGGATGATACTGTAATTGCTATTCATCTTAAAGCTGAAAACTTAAATCATTTCAGACAAGGAATTACACCTGATTTGAAAAGCCTGGAAACAAAAACTCCTTTTGTTAAAATAAACAACACCTGGGATATCTTCGGCTGCAACAAAAAATCCATTCTTGACGACTACAGACTCTTAACATACAACCGGGAATCAGCTAAAGTTTCGTCAACGAACCAGGTTTTAGGGACTGATTTATTTATTGAAAAAGGCGCTAAAATTGAATGTTCAACCTTAAATACATTATCAGGCCCTATTTATATAGGTAAGCAGGCTGAAGTGATGCAAGGATGTCATATTGAAGGTCCATTTGCCTTGTGCGAACATTCCATGTTAAAGATGGGGACGCTCATTTACAAAGGTTCCACAATAGGACCGTGGTGTAAAGCAGGTGGAGAAATCAGTAACAGCGTGATCTTCGGATATTCCAGCAAGGCTCATGATGGTTTTCTGGGCGATTCGGTAATTGCCGAATGGTGCAATCTTGGTGCAGGTACTACTTCAAGCAACCTCAAAAACAACTACAAAACTATAAAACAATGGAGTTATAGCGAAAGTAAATTTGTAAACACAGGGCTGCAGTTTTGTGGTCTCGTGATGGGCGATCATTGCAAAACAGGGATTGGTTCAATGTTTAACTCTGGAACAACAGCCGGAGTTTGTTCTAATATTTTCGGTTCCGGTTATCAGCGGAATTTCATCCCCTCTTTTATTTGGGGAGGAACTTCAGGTTTCAGAATGCACAAACTAAACGAAGCTATGGATACAGCCAAGGCGGTGTATGCCAGACGAAGCCTTTCGTTCGGTAAAGTTGAAGAAGACATTTTTAAGACCGTATTTGAATTATCAGGCGAAAACCGGTTGTTATAAGAGAACTGAAATTACACTTTTGCTCTCTTAAAGGAAAAAGTTTTGCAATATTCTATCATACGCTAAAACAAGAGTGATATACTTATTTGCTGTTAATTAATCTGTTATCAGAATTTTTAAAAACATTGATTTTTTCAGGGAAATAGTCAAAGTACCGGACATTAACTTAAGTTGTTCAGTTCATTCTGAACCTGATCAAATAAAATTTCCAAAAGACAGAATGATGAACATACTTTGAAGAGTCTTGTTAATTCAGTGGCATGGTTATTGCCTTGTTACTGATGATCTAAAAACAGGTGTTATTCATGCCAAACTGTCATAATTATCTATGGACAACAATATAAACATAGCCGACTTGCATCTTTCAAATGTAATGGAGGATGAAACTGAATTTATTCCTTTGCTGACGGCTGAGGATGAAGAAATAATTAATGCTGAGGATGTGCCTCCGATATTACCTATATTACCATTACGCAACACTGTATTATTTCCTGGTGTAGTGATACCAATTACTGTTGGCCGGGATAAATCAATACGCCTGATAAAGGAATTTTATAAAGGTGAGCGCATAATCGGGGTAGTTTCACAAAAGGATGGGGATATAGAAGATCCCGGTTATGATGATCTGAACAGAATAGGTACCGTTGCATATATAATTAAAATACTGCAATTGCCTGATGGCAATACAACTGCGATTATACAAGGCAAGAAACGTTTTGAATTAGGGAAACTGTTACAATCGGAACCTTATTTTAAAGCTGAGGTGCAGAGTATTGATCTGAAGGTATTTGTCGCTAAAAAGGACAAAAGTTTTGAAGCTCTGATTGCGTCGATTAAAGATCTCGCTATACAGATCATTAATCAATCGCCAAATCTTCCTAGTGAAGCAGCCTTTGCAATTAAAAACATCGAAAGCCCCGTTTTCCTGGTAAATTTTGTTGCATCCAACCTGAATGTTGAAATCAGTGAGAAACAAAATTTATTAGGAATCCTTGATCTTGAAGAACGTGCCGGCAGGGTGCTTGGGCTTCTGACCAAGGAACTGCAGATGCTTGATCTCAAAAATCAGATCCAGAACAAAGTAAAGGTCGATATGGACAAACAGCAGCGTGATTACTTATTAAATCAGCAGCTGAAACAAATACAGGATGAGTTAGGGAATAATCCTAATGAGCAACAAATCAATGAAATAAAAGCCAAAGCCTATTCCAGAAAATGGCCTGAAGCAGCATTCAAGGTATTTGAAAAGGAAATCGCTAAGCTTCAGCGCATGAATCCCATGGCTATGGAGTTTGGCATGCAGGTAAACTATCTCGAAGTAATGGTCGACTTACCCTGGGATACTTTTTCTGAGGATAATTTTGATTTGCACCATGCTCAAAAGATCCTGGATAAAGACCATTATGGCATGGAGAAAATCAAAGAACGCATTATCGAATACCTTGCCGTTCTTAAACTAAAAGGTGATATGAAATCACCTATCCTTTGCCTTGTTGGCCCCCCGGGTGTAGGAAAAACATCTTTGGGTAAATCAATATCGAGAGCTATCGGGCGTAACTATATCCGGATGTCTTTGGGAGGATTGCATGATGAAGCCGAAATCAGGGGACATCGCCGGACATATATAGGTGCTATGCCTGGCAGGATTTTACAAAGTATTCGCAAAGCCAAATCATCGAACCCGGTATTCGTGCTTGATGAAATTGATAAAGTATCGGGTATGACTATTAATGGAGATCCTTCGGCTGCATTACTCGAAGTTCTTGATCCCGAACAGAATATTTCATTTTATGATAATTTCCTGGAGGTAGAGTACGACTTATCGAAAGTGATGTTCATAGCCACCGCGAACTCCTTGAATAACGTACATCCCGCATTGCGCGACAGGATGGAGATTATTGACCTTAGCGGATACCTGATTGAAGAAAAGATAGAGATTGCTCGCAGGCATTTAGTTCCGAAGCAGCTTAAAGAACATGGTATTGACAAGAAGAAAATAGTTTTCAGCAAACCTGTTCTTCAGCAAATGATTGAAAACTATACCAGAGAATCAGGAGTTCGATTGCTTGAAAAAACTATAGCGAAAGTAATACGCAACCGTGCACGTTTCATTGCAATGAATGAAGATATTCCTTCAACAATTACCAATACTGAACTGGAGAAAATTCTCGGGCCTGCACCTTTTAATTATGAAAAAAGTTATGCAGGAAAAACACCCGGAGTTGCAACTGGCCTGGCTTGGACTGCCGTTGGCGGAGAAATTTTATTTGTTGAAGTGAGCTTAAGCCCAGGTAAAGGTAATCTTACAGTCACCGGAAACCTTGGTGATGTTATGAAAGAATCAGCTTCACTGGCCTATGAATACCTTAAGTCGCATGCATCGCAGCTGAAACTTGAGAATGATATTTTCGAAAAATGGAATGTTCACATTCATGTTCCTGAAGGTGCAACGCCAAAAGATGGGCCATCGGCTGGAATAACCATGTTTACCGCTTTAGCTTCAGCTTATACCAAGCAACCTGTGAATGATAAATTAGCCATGTCAGGTGAAATAACCTTAAGGGGACGAATTCTGCCGGTTGGCGGGGTTAAAGAAAAAATTCTTGCGGCAAAAAGAGCCAAGATCACCGATATCATACTTTCAGAGGACAACAGGCGTGATATTTCCGAAATAAAATCAGATTATATAAAAGGTCTGAATTTCCATTATCTTACTGATATGATGGATGTGCTGGACCTTGCCCTGGTTAAGAAAAAGAAATAAGTAAGACCATATAATGTATAAAAACCGGAATTGTTCCGGTTTTTCCCTTTTATGCAAATGTGAATTTTATATCGGTATTATTGGGTTTTTATAACTTTTAACGTCTCCGAATGGAATGGCGTGCGAAAAACGACAAAATAGGTTCCGGCCTTCAATCCTGCTTCATTTAATTCAAACGCTTTATCACCGGGAGAAAAATATTTCTCAATAATGGTTCTGAGTTTGATTCCTGTATTGTTGTATAAATCAACTGTTAAAAAAGACGGTTTATTGAGTTTGTAAGTGATCAGAGTAAGATTACTAAAAGGATTTGGAGAAGCTTTGGGTGAGAATCCTGATTCGGCACGGGGCATTTCATCAAGTCCTACAATAGTTGTTCCCTCTTTTAACAGAATGTCATTATTCGGATCAAATGTAAGCAGTTCAGGCTCTTTTTCGAATTCAAAATCAAAATTTTGTCCGTTAAAGCTATTGAACACTCTTACAATAGTATCAGTCCCATCCCTGAAATTTATTTTCAGTTCGATCGGCATCTGGAAATAAGGCAGGAACGGTTGCTCTTCCTGCTTTGCTATAAACAGAACTGACCATTTTCCATTGGTCCCGGGATAAATCCCATAAACATTCTGGTAATTAGGATGATCCGGTTTATATATCCATTGATCGAAAAACCAATCCAGGTCCTGCCCTGATTCTGTCTCTATTTTGTTTTTAAAATCTTCGATCGTTGCAGATTGATATTTAAAATCTATAGTATCCGTTGCATACGCTTTTAAAGCAGGGAAGTAAACACTATCGCCAAGTGTATACCGGAGCATATGCAGAACGCAACTTCCTTTCATATAAGTGATTGCATAATTAAATAATATGTTCAGAGAAGGCGTCGTTACAGCCCAGGCAGGATTTGAAATGGCCCAGTGCGGGTTTTGGGACAAATAATAATTTGCATTCCCCTGCATTTCATTTTTATATGCCTGATATCCATAATGTTTTTCAGTCCAGTGTGCCTCACTCCATGTAGCAAATCCCTCATTAAGAAATATATCAGCCCAGGTAGCACAGGTTATCATATCGCCAAACCACTGATGCGCATATTCATGCGCAATAAGGGATTCGTCCCAGCAATTTGGACAAAGGCTGGTTAATGACTGATTTTCCATGCCGCCCCATGCAAATTCGCTGTTCAGAGTCGCAAAACCATTTTTCTCGAAAGGTTCGTCACCAAACTCCTCAGAATAATAAGTTGTCATATTACCGATGATGCTTTCAATGTATGAAAGCTTCGATAGTGATTCTCCATCATTAAAATAGAATCGGATCGGTATAATTTCCGAAGTATAAGGATTGGTCCATTGCAGAATATCCAGATTATAATTTATGCGTGCTGTAAGTACAGTAAGATAAGTCGCTACAGGATCGCGGCTAATCCAGTGGTATTGGATTGTATTTCCATCAATAATAGAGTCCTGAAGTCGCCCATTTGATCCTAGCCTGGCATTGACGGGTACTTTTGCAGTGATGTCAGTTGTTGCTTTATCACTTGGTTTATCGTAACAAGGAAACCATTTTCGAGCACCTTCAGGTTCACAATCAGTGAATGCAAAGCCACCGGATGCATAAAATGCTCCATCAGAAATATTCGCATGTTTATAGAAAATATGAACTTCAGCCTCTTCATCCGGATTGTAACTACGGTCAAGCTGAACCGTAAGCTTATTATTGGAATAAGTATATGAAACACCATTTAACCGCACTGAATCAATGGATAAGGAAGCATTATCAGCATCAAGCACAATTTCATTCAAAGTACTATCGATCCGGAAAAGGATTTTCACATCGGCAACGAAATTATTCGGATATGGGCTCGTCATACAATTCACCAGGTCAACATTTATCGTATAGTTTAGAACATCGAATGCATGTCTGGGTGAATTAGCCGACCTGAATGAGCGGTCAAGCAGCTGACTGTTCTGCATTTTACGGTGCGAACACATTTCAGCTCCTTTGCTGGTTGAGTATTGCTGTGCATTTAACCATGTAGACGCAGCAAGAATTAGTGCAAAAGGAAAAAATACTTTTTTCATAATCTTGATCAATAATTTGATTTAAGGCAAAAGTAGTTTTTAAAGTCATATATTTAAGCATGAATAAAGAATTGTATCAGTCAAACTCTTAATTTTGATGATTCATTTTTTAAAGTCTGATGAGGTTCCTTCTCTTGTTTTGTTCATTTATTATCCTGTTCGGCATTCTTCCCGGATGCAAATCTGAACGTTTTAAAAAGGATGGAAGAGTTGTATTTCTGTATAACGAATCAGCCGGAATAACCTCTCTTGATCCTGCTTTTGCACGAGACCAGGCCAATATTTGGGCAGTTAACCAGCTATTTAACGGCTTAGTACAACTTGACAGCAATCTCAAAATACAACCCTGTATAGCCAGTCACTGGGAAATATCAACAGATGGATTAACTTATACTTTCCATCTCAGAAAGGATGTTTTTTTTCATCCGGATAATGTATTTATTGATGGAAAAGGAAGAAAGGTTGTTGCGGAAGATTTTGAATATAGTTTAAACCGGATATGTGATGACAAACTGGCATCGCCGGGTGCATGGGTTTTTGAGCAGGTGAGAAATGAGAAAAATAAAAAAGCATTTCTTGCTCCAAATGATAGCACATTGATTATCAGCTTGAAATCTCCTTTTCCACCCTTCCTGGGTTTACTGAGCATGCAATATTGTTCTGTAGTACCACATGAGGCCATTGAAAGATATGGAACTGATTTCAGGCAGCACCCGGTAGGGACCGGACCTTTTAAATTTGGTATGTGGAAAGAAGGAGTCAAACTTGTAATGTTGAAGAATGAAAATTATTTTGAAACGGGTAAAACCGGTCCCCTGCCCTACCTGGATGCAGTAGCTGTGACATTTATAGTTGATAAGCAATCAGCATTTCTCGAATTCATGAAAGGCAATCTCGATTTCATATCAGGTATTGATGCGAGCTATAAAGATGAATTATTAACTAATAAGGGAGAACTGCGGGCCAAATATGTTTCAGAAATAAATATGACCAAACATCCATATCTGAACACAGAATACCTGGGTATACTTATCGACACCAACTTTAAGGCTGCAGCCCAAAGCCCTTTGAAGCTGAAATTGATTCGACAAGCCATTAACTATGGATTCGACAGGGTTAAAATGATGCGTTATCTCAGGAACAATATTGGTATTGCCGGCACGGCCGGTTTTGTACCTGCAGGCATACCATGGTTTGACCAGAAACAGGTCAACGGGTATTATTACAATCCGACAAAAGCCAGGCAACTAATGAGTATTGCAGGATTTACGGGCGGACAGGGACTTCCGCCAATTACGCTGACAACAAATGCATCCTATATTGATCTGTGCAAATTCATTCAAAGCCAGCTGGGCGAAATTGGAATAAGTATTAAAATTGATGTTACTCCACCTGCTACGTTACGGGAAATGATCGCTCAATCGAAAGTAAATTTTTTCAGAGGTTCGTGGATAGCAGATTATCCTGATGCTGAAAATTACCTTTCGCTTTTTTACAGTCCGAACTTTTGCCCTGCGGGGCCTAATTATACTCATTTTTCGTCTCCTGATTTCGACAATCTTTATAAAGACTGTAACCTCGAAAGCATTGATTCACTGCGCGGGCAAAAATATATGCAAATGGATCGGTTATTAATGCAGGATGCGCCGGTTGTGGTTTTATACTACGATGAGGTACTGCGTTTCAGCCATAAGAATATCTCAGGATTAGGCTCAAATTCTTTGAATCTCCTTAATTTGAAAAATGTAAAGAAAAGACTATGAAATTTAATGACTTAAATAAGATCAGACCACAGGATATCAGTCAGAATCCTTTCTGCCTGATTGACGATGATTGGTTTCTGCTTTCAGCTGGCACTCCTGATGCTTTTAACACTATGACTGCGAGTTGGGGCGGCGTTGGTATATTGTGGAATAAACCGGTCGTATTTTGTTTCGTAAGGCCTCAGCGTTACACCTATAAATTCATGGAATCGAATGAAATCTTTACAATGAGCTTTTTTGATGAAAGTCATCGTGATGCGCTGATTTTATGCGGGAAAGTTTCAGGCAGGCAAACTGACAAGATGAAATCCACTGGTCTTAATCCGTTTGAATCGCCTTTAGGTTCCGTTTTTTACGAACAGTCAAAGTTAATGCTTGAATGCAGGAAACTTTACTTTTCAGATATTGATCCCGGGCATTTTTTGGTTCAGGGAATCAGTTCAAATTATCCCAAACAGGACTATCACCGGATGTACATCGGAGAGATCACTTCCTGCTTCAATGATTTTAAGTAAACGATGGTTTAAGAGGTGTGTCAATCCCGGATTTAGTTGTTTCGAATATTCCTTGCAGGTGTCACGATAATGTGTATTTAAGGTAACAAAAGGTCAACATTTGATTTTAAATTTAAAGTTGAAACATACATATGCCTGGTTTTCAGATTAATTGAAGAAAAAGTACATAAGTGAAACAGGAAGCCATAATTATGCAATCGTAAGCAATCTGACTTTCCCGTAAACTGAAACCTTTCTTCCTATTAAAAAAAAAATAAGCACAGTATAAAAAAATGAGTATTTTAGCTCGTTACAAAGAACCAGGACCAAATTACTGGCCCAATGATAAGTTAACAATAGAATATCATTGAAAACAATCCAACGTATACGCGAAAAATTTGCCAGGTTGTATCTGCTTAAGCAACTGCATGAAATGAACAGGAAGCAGAAACAGATCAGTCTTGTCAACGCACGAAATATTGCATTGTTGTATTATCTGCCGGATGAAGCAACATATAAAACAATGGAAACAATAGTTAGCAGGCTTAGTAATAAAAACCTAAAGATCAGGGTGATATGCTATACTGACCTGAAGATTATTCCCTATTATTTTGTCCCTAAAATATCACAGGATATTTTTTCAATTAAAGATGTTAACTGGAGATTCCAGCCTCAAAAGCCGTTTATTAAAGAATTTATAAATACAGAATACGACATACTCATTGACCTTAGCCTGGGCGACCATCTGCCTTTACTTTATTGTGCCGCATTATCTAAAGCAGGACTTAAAGCAGGAAGGTTTCAGGAAGATCATCAATTGTTTTATGATCTTTTAATACATGCAGGACCCGATGAAACCATTGATTCATTTGCAGAACAGGTAATTCATTATTTAAGCAGGATAAATAACTAAACTTATGAACGGTAAATTCAGAGGCACCGGAGTTGCAATGATTACTCCCTTCCATAAACAAGGAACTATTGACTTCACAGCCCTGGAGAGGCTTATCGAACATTTGATTTCAGGAGGAGTGAATTATCTAGTCGTTCAGGGTACCACTGCGGAAACAGCCACCCTTAACAGGGAAGAAAAAAATGCTCTTGCTGAATTCGTTGTTGATATTGTTAATAAAAGGGTACCGCTTGTAATCGGTATTGGGGGAAATAGCACGCAGGAAGTCATCAACACCATCAGGCTGAAATCATTGGAAGGATATGATGCAATACTTTCAGTAACACCTTATTATAATAAGCCGCAACAAAGAGGTATTTATTTGCATTATAAAAATATTGCAACAGTAAGCCCGTTGCCTATAATAATGTATAACGTACCAAGCCGCACTTCGGTAAACATGAAACCTGAAATCACGCTGCAACTTGCTACTGAATTCGATAATATTATCGGTGTAAAGGAAGCCTCGGGCAGTATGGAACAAATAATGGATATTATCCACAATAAACCAAAAGATTTCCTTGTAATTTCGGGCGACGACCTGCTTACGCTTCCTTTGCTGGGTATGGGTGCTGATGGAGTTATTTCTGTGGTGGCTAATGCTTTTCCTAAGTTGATTTCGGAAATGGTAACACTTGGATTAAAAGGAGAAATGAAAAAAGCCCGTGAAATTCATTATAAACTGTCTGATTTTACAAGTTCTGTATTTTTAGATGGAAACCCTTCGGGTATTAAAGCCGCTTTGGAAATAAAGGAAATAATATCCAATAATCTTCGGTTGCCATTGGTTAAGATTGAAAAGGCGCATTATAATCAGCTCACAGCTCTGATGGCAGAACTGGAACCTGTAAAACCAGAAAAATAACACTTGATTTTTAAATGAAAAAAATTATTCTGCTTATCTGCTTAATATCAGCATTCAGATCAGTTTCGGCACAATCCCAAACACTGCAAAAAGATCATGCAAACCAGGAACTCCAAAGGCGTGGAGAGGTTTACTTCAGTTTTAAATTTACTGATCCTGCTCAACTAAAGTCATTAACTCAGAAAATTTCTATCAGCAGTATAGAAGGAAATACTGTATTTGCTTATGCAAATCAGAAAGAGTTTGTTGATTTTGTTACCTACAATTATGATTTTGAGGTCCTCACTGCCCCATCCGAACTGTATTCGGTTCAAATGACCGACGATCCTAAACAGGTGCTGACCTGGAATTATTACCCTACTTACACTGCATATGAGTCGCTCATGCAGCAATTTGTGACCGATCATCCTGAAATATGTAAGCTCACCACAATTACAACACTTGCAAGCGGGCGCAAAATTCTGGCGTTAAGGATATCGGATAATATAAATATTCAGGAAAATGAACCTGAATTCCTGTATACATCAAGTATACACGGTGATGAAACAACCGGATATATCTTAATGCTTCATCTTGCTGATTATCTCTTAAACGGATATGGAACTGATGACCGGATTACCAATATGATAAATAACTTTGATATTGTTATTTGTCCACTCGCTAATCCTGACGGAACATATCATGGCGGTAACAATTCAGTAAATGGCGCTACGCGTGGCAATGCCAACAATATTGATCTGAACCGCAATTACCCTGACCCAAAACACGGACCACATCCTGATGGAAATGCCTGGCAGCCTGAGACTGTTGCATTTATGAACTTTGCCGGATTTAACACTTTTACCATGGGAGCAAATTTTCATGGAGGTGCCGAAGTAGTTAACTATCCGTGGGATACATGGTCGAAATTAACTGCTGATGATGCCTGGTGGGTTTATGTCAGCCGCGAGTATGCTGATACGGTTCATGCAAATGCACCCCCGACCTATATGGATGATCTTATGAACGGAATAACCAACGGATATGCTTGGTACGAAATTTCCGGCGGCAGGCAGGATTACATGAATTATTTCAGGAATTGCCGTGAAGTAACAATCGAAATATCAAATACTAAAATATTACCTGAAAGTCAGCTAATTACACACTGGAATTACAACTATCGATCCTTTTTGAATTACATTGAAGAGGCTGGTTATGGTTTACATGGTCTCGTTACTGACTCCATGAGTGGTGCACCGCTGAATGCGAAAATTTTCATTTCAGGATTCGATAAAGACAGCTCACATGTTTATACTGATCCACAGGTTGGCGACTATCACAGGCTTCTGAAGGCAGGTATCTATAATGTTACCTACTCTGCAAACGGGTATTCACCAAAGACTTATTCAGTGCAGGTTATCGATAAACAGACCACTGTGCTTAACGTACAACTTTATGATGGGCGACTTGAAACCAATTATACAGCAGATACCAGTATAGTAGCGGTAGATCAGTCTGTTCATTTTATTGATCAGTCGGCGGGATATCCGCAAACCTGGACGTGGACCTTTGAAGGAGGTGTTCCAGCTACTTCATCAGAGGCAAATCCGGTAATAACTTATTCACAACCAGGTGTTTATGCTGTAAAACTTGTTGTTACCCGAACCGGTTCAATAGACTCACTGATCAGAAATGATTTTATCGAAGTGAAACCCTGGTATATCATGGGTAATAAAACCTATACAATTTGTGATGCTCATTTCTTTGATACAGGTGGACCTGCCTTTCAATATTCGGAAAATGAAAATAGCGTCATCACTTTCTATCCAAATGAGTCAACAAAAAAACTGACTGCTCTGTTCAATAATCTGCAAATTGAAAATGGTGGAACTGATTGTATAAATGACAGATTATTAATTTTTGACGGCATCTCTACCAATGAGAATTTAATTGCATCAATTTGCGGGAATAATCTTCCTCAGAAAATAATGGCTACCAATGCTAACGGAGCATTGACATTTCAATTTATTTCTAACGCAACCATCTCCGCTTCAGGGTGGGATATCACACTAAGTTGTGATTCGAACGTTGGAATAATCGAAAACAGGCAGGCTGATATTCGTATTTATCCAAATCCCGTTCTTAACGGAAGTGCATGTATTGAATCAGATAATCTGATACAAATGCTTATGGTGAGAGATATTACCGGTAAAGTCGTTGCTTCAGCAACCCCTTTGAGCAAAAAATATTTCATCAGGAGCAACTGGCCATCAGGAATTTACCTGGTTCAGATGCAGATTAAAGGTAAATGGATAAGTAAAAGAATACAGGTAATAAACAAATAAAATATTAAGGAGTAAAAGTAAAATGCCCGTAGTTTTATTTACGGGCACTTTTTTATTCATCATTCAAATTATTCTTTTTACTGAAATCTATCGGCACAATAAGTTTGACGCTGATATTGCGTCCCATATTGTATACACCGGTTCTGCCTGTAACATTATTTACTGCTTCATATTTTAAGCGGCTTAAGTGGCTCTGATAGGCAATATCTGTAATATTGTCAGCATTTAAGTAGAACGAAAGAACTTTTCTGTTTTTTATGATTATATCTGTTCCCAAACCAAAATTAAGAAGAGTGTAACCCGGAGTTTCGGTTTCAGTGCCGAATGCAGAATAGAATCTATTTTGAGTAAAATAATTGTCCAATCCTATTTTAAAATAGGCATTTGCTAAATTCCGACCTAGCTTTTTTGATGCAGCTCTGAGTTCGGAAGTAAATTTCGGGGCGGGCGTGAAGGGCAGATACTTTGTTGAGTCAGGCTGTCCTTTTTGGGTTGATTGAACATAAGAAAAAGTATTTTCAAAATGTAACCAGTCCAGAGGGTGCGGATGAATATCAACTGAAAATTCGCCCCCTACCAAATTGGCATGACCTGAAATAAATTTAAACGTACTGTAGCCTTCATTCAACGAATCGCCACCAAAAACGCTTTCAAGTTTGCTTGAAAAAATAAAATTATTAATTCTGTTACTGAATAAATCAGCTTCTGCTGAGACGTGCTTTAGATTCAACCCAATGGCATAATCAAACTGCATACTGCTTTCAGCTTTCAAATTCGGATCGCCGATTTCGTAACGGATAGTTCCATCATGAACCCCGTTTGATCCTGCTTCGCCAATACTGGGAGCGCGAAATCCACGCGATAAATTAAGTTTTGTAAAAACGTTTTCAGAAAACTGGTAGGTTGCACCCATGCTGCCTGAAATTCCCGAATAGGATGAATTGAATGCAGTGAACTGATGGTATGAATCCGGATAGTTATCATCTACCTTAACTCCAAAGGAATTGAGATATAAATCTTTTGCATGCTCGGTTCGCGAATCATATCGTAATCCTCCACTCACATCCAATTTTCCCAATGATTTTTTTGCTATGGCAAAAACGCCTATATCGAATAGATTGTATTCAGGAACTAAAAATTCAGTTCCCTTATTCTGTGAAATCTGTTTCATACCATTCACTCCAACTGAGATATTCAGATTGTTCTTTTCCGGAAGAATATACCGAAAATCATAATTAATTGTATTCAACAGGAAATATAATCCATAATGATTTTCATTCAATATATCTCCATATTCCTGCCTTTGGTTTTGTTGCCAGCCTATCGTTGATTTTAAACTGCCGTTTCCGATTATAAAACTGTTATTCAAAACAGCCTTGTAATGGTGAACTTTCTGATAGGGAGTTACAGGAATATATGATTTAAGGTCTTTGCCGCTTGCTATAACTGCGCTTTCGGTAGAATCATTAACTGCAAAAAGTTTGACAAATTTCCCTGTCATACTGTCACGCTCTCCTTCTATAATTCCAGGTGTTAAATTGTAAGAACTGAAATGCAAATGGGAATAACCCCATGATTTATTCAGGCCGGCTATTCCGTTCAATGAGTTTTCCTTGTATCCTGAATTGAATACATACCCATCATACCTATTGCTGTATGAATGTGCAATTTTATTACTGTATCGTACATTCCAGATGATTCCTTTCTTGTTGCCGGCCAGGTTAGCCGAATAGCCGATTAAGCCATTGTTTGTTTGATAATCTGCCAAAATGTTACCCATAATTTCCCCATCGGGTAAAGTCGGCGCTGTTATCAGGTTAATCACTCCCGCCATGGCATCCGAACCATACGTTAAACTTGCAGGGCCTTTTAATATTTCAACTTTGTCAATCGAATATTCATCAACTTCAATACCATGCTCATCGCCCCATTGCTGTCCTTCCTGGCGTATCCCATCATTCACAGTTACAACCCGGTTATAGCCCAAACCGCGAATAACCGGCTTTGAAATTCCTGAGCCGGTTGTGATTTGTGAAATTCCAGGTTTCCTGGCAAGTGCATCAATTATATTTGATGACGAGTTTTGTAAAAGCTGAATAGGAGGAATCACCGCTATAGGTGTTGGAGTACGATTTTTTTCCGATGCTTTTGATAAGCCTGTTACTACTACTTCGTTTAATTCAGTGACGGATTCTTCCATTTCAAAATCCTTTACTGAGGTTATCGAAAGGTCAATTTTCTCTGATATTAATTTGTAGCCGATACATTGCACCTGCACCAATAGTATAGTTTGCGGCAGATTTTCGATCTTGTAGGTGCCATCCGCGTTACTGATTGTTCCGGTTTTCAGATCAGGTATATAAATACTCACTCCCGGAAATGACTCGCCTGTTTTCTTGTCAGTTATTCTTCCTGACAAAGTCTTTTTGCCTGTTATTGGATCGTTTTCAGAAAATACTTTGCAAGTAAGTAAAGCTAAAATCAAGATCAATAAAAAGAATATTTTATTCATTTCTTTCAAATTCAATGTTAGGTAATTAGCTGTCTGGCAGAGGATTTAAATTTCCTATCCAATAATATAAACCAGTTTAATCAGGGAGAAATAATTGCCTGATGTTTTTTCAGTATAGTAAAACAGCTTAAGAAATTGGGAAATTCTGCAGACTGAAAACAATTTATTGATTCCTTTCAAACAGTCACATTGGAAAGAGAATCACCAGATAGAATTGTTATTAACAGTCAGGGTTATTTATCACGACTGAGGCGGTGCGCGCAAATTATTATATTTGAAAGCAATATTTTGAAACTGATCTTCTTGTTTCTTGCTAAATATGAAAGTTTCGGACTTTAATACAGGAATGTAAACTAAAGCCTGAGTTTCACTGACAACATTAAATTCAAAAACACATACAGGACATTCTTCTTTCAGGCTGCATAACTGCGTACCCGGCAATGTTTTATTCTTACCAAAGTGTGTCTGATGTCCTAAAATATGATGTGCAACCTGCAAAAGGTTGGGGACAAGATAAACCAGCAATACCAATACGGAAGAAAAGGCTATTTGCCTTTTAAAGTGTAACATGCAGACTGTTTTCCGGTTATCAAGAAAAATAAATTTTATACTTATACAGTATGATACAAACGAACCTGTATATAGTTTTGTTCGATACTATATTTGTGGAAATTAAATCAGACAAAAATGATAGAGGAAGTATGAGGAGAGGAATTATTTCACAATCAGTTTTCGTGTAAATATTTCCTTTTCGGCAACGCATTGAACGAAATAGATTCCAGGTTCAATAAGCTTACTCCGGAAATCAACTGAAATAATATTATTTCCCTGTTCGACAGGATATTCCTGGCTAAAAACCTGTTTACCAATATTATTAAAAATTGAAATCACAGCTAAGCTTTTCCTGCTGCTTTTAAAAGCCACTTTGAGCATATCTATAACCGGATTAGGGTAAACCGAGATATTTTCAATAAAATCATCAGCTAAATAAACAGAAGATGCCTGCTGATTTCTTAACTGCAGGTTGTCATTTCCATTTCTGGAAGTCTGCGACATGGCAGCAAATGCAGTTAAAAGTATGATTGAGAGTAGAAATATTTTTTTCATGGTATTTTCTTTAGTTCAACATATTCAAAAAGCGAGCCAGACCATAATATAATCTTCCCTTATTAATTAATAATAACAAATGAGAAAAGTAATAGTTTTTCAGAAACTTTTTTTCAACATGATCACATTTACCATACTTTCAACGCTAATTATCCTCTGAACCTTATAAAATCGGTAATCAGCTGTATTTCTGTATTATCAACACCATTTGACATTAAAAAGTTTTTATCGAATTCCAGGATATCGGTAAATTGCTTCAGGCTTATGTCTCCATTAGTAAGCGCTGCTATATAATATTCCATAGCTTTAGGCTTGTTGCCGATACACAACTCAACATGACCCGCATTGATGAAATCGCTGGCGGTGGGCATATCGGCAAGCAGGAACTGAAGATAATTAGATGCCAGATCAAGTTTCCGAAGTACAAAGCAGCACCAGGCAATGGGTCTTAGAACTTTTTTGTTATCGGGCGACAGAATTTCAACCTTAAAATAATGCGCGAGGGCAGTTTCGTATTCCTGAAGATCGAGATAACAATTCCCCAGCATTGTTTGTATGTAAACATCGTCAGGCGCAAGAGCTGCTGCTTCGAGGCTCCACTTTAATGCTGAATTGTTGTCACCCAGTTTCCGGTAGCAAAAAATTATCTTTTTAAGGCTCCAAAGGCGGTTACTATCAATTAACTCAGCTCTTTTGTAGAATTCAAGCGCGGAATTAAAATTTCCCATCATCTGGTAGCAATAGGCAAGTTTTTCGTAGACAGCCTGATCAGGTTCGGTTTTCTGAGCAAGAGCCAGAAAAAGGCCTGAAGCTGCACTATAGTGCAATTTAAGAAATAGAAACTCAGCCGAATTTCGAAGAATCGTTGTATTATCAGGAAGCTTTTCAATCAGCCAATTCGATGAGATATCCCATTCCATGTTGAAAATATCTCTAAAATCATTGCGAAAAGGATGTAGTTTGAAAAACCGGTAAAGGTCCTGAATGTATTGGGTAAAAATAAAATTATCCTTACCCGGTTTATTCAATATATCATCTTCCTGTGCTAGTTCGCGCATGCTGTCAGCTTCCATATTGAACAGATTGATAACATTGCTGCCCTGTTCGCCAGGCAGATGGTTAATATTAAAGCAGAATGAATATTTATCTGAATTACACATATAAAATGAATCCTCAAGGCCTGAAAGAAAATCCCATTTCCCTTTGATATCGTCTCCTATGGCGTTCTGAGCAGTTTCATTTACTTTGTAAAACGGACGAAACCAATTGGATATCTCTCTGAAAAAGTCAAAATTCTTTAGCATTGCAAAAGTGCCCATAAAAAGATCAAGGCCTTCCATCTGCATTTCCGACATTTTCTCAATTTTATTCAGTAAATCCGGACTATCTTCGAAAATCTGCTCCCAATCAGGATTCTTATCTTCGATGAATTCATTGTTGATAATATTTTCTATATCTAATTTTTCGCGGATCTTTGATTCAAATTTTTGTACATCAGGAAGAATTTCTTCACGGAATTTGCGGGTAACACTTTCTGTTTCAAGGGCTTTAAGAATTTGAATCAATAAATTATTGAGGTCAGAGGTAAATACTTCATTATCTGCATTGTTCAACAATTGCTTGCTTATCTCGGGATAGAGCTCAATCCGCTTATTGTAAATAAATACTGCCACAATGAGGCCTGTGAATGCACGCTGCCATACTTGTGGCTGCCTTTCTTCATAAAATTCAAACAGAACATTAAATTTTTCTTTGTCAAAACAATTGATCAGGCTTAAAGTAACAGCACTCACAGCCATACATTTCTCATACCAGGGTAAACTGGCTGATTCGCGGATTGCCTTGATAAGCAGGAGGTCTGTTTCTGTATACTTGTCAGTTAACCACATTAACTGGAACAACTTTGGCGAAATGGCAGGAAGGGAACTATTTTCCGAAGATTGTGATGACAACTCATTGTCATTCAATAATTTAGCAAACTCAAGTTCGAAAGAATAATTATCAATTTTCAGTGTAGCTTCTTGCTTGGCATTTTCTTTTTCTAATTCGATACGCGACTTTAACTGGTAAATATGCATACCGGTTTGAGCAAGTGCAAGTTGCCGGACTTTATCAGCCAGTTCAAGTAACGAAACTTTCAATTTCCCGTATATGGTATTTCGCTGAGGATCGGGAACACCCCTAAAATTATATTCCAGAAGCATACGGTATGTTTGGTTAATATCTTCATACTGCATAGTAAAATCAGCATTATGCATACCTTGCATCAATATACCAAGTTGATTTAATGCTTCCTTTAACCTGTTAGCAAAAACCAGGTTACATAATTCTAAGAATGTGGTTTCTATGTCTTTTAAGGATGCGGCCATATAAATTACTTTTAATGAGGAGAACTACTATTTTCTTGGTCAGCCCTAAACTGGTAGGCAGGAAATCCATTATCCTCCAATCTGATAAGCTACAAAAAGCAATCCAAGTTTTCAGTTTATTCCAACATTTTAAGAAATTCAGGCTCTGTAATAACAGGAATACCCAAGGTTAAAGCTTTCTGTCGTTTTTCGGGTCCCATGTTCTCCCCTGCCACAACATAATCAGTTTTAGAAGTTACGCCACCTGACAATTTGGCACCGTGCAAAACTACAAGTTCCTCTAATTCTTTCCTGCGCCTGGGTGAACCAAATGAACCTGAAACCACAATACTCTTACCTTCCAGATTTGATGATATAAGATCAGGTTGCCTTTCGGCTACCATATTAAGCCCGGCTGCTTTCAGCTTCTCAATAAGCAGCAGGTTTTCCGGTTTGCGGAAGAATGCAAAAATGCTGGAAGCCACTTTCCCGCCAATATTCTCTGCTGCCTGCAAGTCCTCATCACTTGCAGCAATTATAGCATCAATATTTTTAAAATGCAGTGCCAGTTTTCGGGCAACTGTTTCTCCTACATACCGAATTCCGATAGCAAACAGAATTCTTTCGAAAAGTGCGGATTTTGAGTCATTTATTCCATTTATAATATTTTCAGCAGTTTTCGCTCCGAAGCTCAATTTTTTATCTTTACTTCCGGCAGTACCTTTGAAAACTTTTTCCAGGCCCAGTATCGATTCATAGGTGAGCGAATATAAATCAGCAGCAGTATTAACCAGATGGTTATCATAAAGCATTTCAATTTTGCCTTCACCCAGGCTATCGATATTCATGGCTTTTCGATGGATAAAATGCTCAAGCCTGCCTTTTATCTGGGGAGGACAACAGTCTTCGTTAGGGCAGATATTCGCAGCTTCACCCTCTTGCCGTTCAAGCTTGGTGCCGCATTCAGGGCAATTTTCAATAAAAACAACTGGTTCAGCAAATAAATCACGTTTACTAAGGTCAACACCGATAATCTTAGGAATTATTTCCCCGCCTTTTTCGACAAAAACGTAGTCGCCAATGCGAACATCCAGCTTAGCCATAATATCAGCATTATGTAAACTGGCTCGTTTTACGACCGTTCCGGCAAGTTGTACTGGCTTCAGGTTTGCAACCGGTGTAACCACCCCTGTCCTTCCTACCTGGTAATCGATTGATAATAGTTGTGTTGTAACCTGTTCGGCTTTATATTTATAAGCAATTGCCCATCGCGGCGATTTAGCCGTAAACCCCAGGGCTTGTTGCTGCTCGAGTGAATTTACTTTAATTACAATACCATCGATATCAAAAGTTAGTTTATTGCGTTCGAGTGCCATCTTACTTATAAAACCCAGCACATGGTCAATTGAATTGCAGATTGCTGTTTTATCCGAAATCTTGAAACCCCATGTTGCCAGTGTTTGCAAACTTTGCCAGTGAGTGGTAAATGTGAGCGAATCACCTAAAGCATAATACATATAACCATCCAGCGGGCGGCGGGCAACTTCGGCCGAATCCTGCAACTTCAGGCTTCCTGCTGCAGCATTGCGGGGATTGGCAAAAGAATTTTCTCCAATTTCAATCCGCTCAAGGTTCATTTTTTCGAAACCGGGTCTGGGTAATATAATTTCACCTCTAACCTCGAACATATCAGGATACCCTTCCCCTATCAGTCGAAGGGGAATACTCCGGATTGTTTTAATGTTGGTGGTAACATCATCACCTCTTTCACCATCGCCCCGGGTCAGGGCTCTGGTCAACAATCCATTTTCATAAGTGAGACTGATGGAAAGTCCATCAAATTTCAATTCACATATATATTCAATTTTGCCATCGATTATTTTTCTTACCCGGTCATCAAAATCGCGCAGTTCACTCTCCGAATAGGTATTAGATAAGGATAACATCGGGTATGTATGCTTTGCAGAAGTGAATTCCGAGGTCACTATGCCACCCACCCGTTGGCTTGGAGAGTCAGCTTGTATGAATTCAGGATACTCTTTTTCGAGTGCTACGAGTTTTTCGAGCAACATATCGAATTCATAATCTGATATTATGGGATCAGCCAGTACATAATACCTGTAATTGTGGTCATTAATTTCACTTACAAGTTTACTTATATGTATTTTTGCTTCTTCTCTTTTCATATTCAACGATTAATCCTTATTCCGGACAAATTTCAAAAATGGTTATTTTCTTTGTTTCTTAACAGCAGTATTGCAATACATATATATGGTTTCGTTCCGGTTCACCGGGTTTAACCTATGCATAATATTATCAATAAAGCCAGGATAAAAAGTCATTTCATATTCCAGCATTGGAATCTCTTTTTTCATGGAATCAACTCTGGATTGAAGGTTTTCATCGCTGTAAAACAATACAAATGAGGCATCAGCAATCCGGCAAGGGATTGAATCGGCCATATAGGACCTTACTCCTTCATTCGATTTGTAGAGCGCCTGCATCCATTGTCCGGAATAATACCGTGGAAGCATCTGGGCACTGCTTCTGTTGGAGTCCTCGGCAACAATTACTCTTATTAGTTTATATTTAGCAAGATAGGCCATAGCCTCTACCCTTGATTTTTTTGAATATGCAGTGGTAACAGGTATCAGCAACACAAGGTTCATTATCCAAAAGAAAATCCAGGTTCGCGAAAGCGCTTTATGATGATTTTGCCAATACCTGGAAACAGCGACAAATGAATTCCAGCCAATGACACCTCCTATTATGATAAAGGGAATTATTGGGAAAATAAACCTTTCCTGTTTATTCGGGAATAAAGAATGAAAGACAAGGAAGAGAAATGCAGGTAAAAAAATGAGCAGTTGCTTTCGCCAGACGCGAAAAAAGCCAAAAAGTAGCATTAACGATACTGGCGGAATAAAAATGCCTGCAAGTAATAATAAATAATTGTACCACGGTCCTGTAATATAATCATAAGCTACCTGGATGTTATATTTTACATATTCGATAAATTCGGCAAAAGGATACCCCCAAATGTAATAATCGACCCAACCCTGTAATAAAAAAATTGAAAAAAGTGTACTAATCCCCAGCAGTAAAGCAGGTATCCATTTACGCAGGATCAGGAGGACAAGACCTGCCCCGCCAACAAATACAATAAGTTGGAACCTCACTGAAACACTTAATCCAAGAATGAATCCGGCAAGAATATACAACAAAAGGGGATGCTTTTTCTGATCAGCTATAATCATGAACCATATTCCGGCTAATATGAAAGGAATACTGAAGGTCTCAACCAGGTTTCGGACACTCAGCATGGGTAAAAACCAAATTGAAGCCATCAGCAGACCTGCCAGGGCAGCATCTCTTTTTGACGAGAGTTTTTCAGTGATCCGGAATGTGAGCCAAACTGACAATATTGAAACTATAGCATGTAATAGCCTAACAATAAACATCTTAGACTGAGGATTAATAAAACCAACTGTGTTGAAAATTTTAAAGAGCATATAATGTAATCCCATATAAAACAGGCTATGACCATCAGGAACCAAATCCTGCCCGGGAACCTGTGCATGACCGGGAATTATTACTCCATCAACCCATGCCTGTGCAGCCTCGATAACCAGGAAATGATCGTCGTGCATGCCAAATCCACGTGAAAAAACAGCTGCTGCAAACCGGGTTACAACAGCAACCAGCATAACCACAGTCAATGGTTTTTCGCTCCATAATTTATGTATATACCTGACAATTTGCATACTATTACTGATTAAATTAAAAGAAAGTAATACGTAAAATTAGGCAAATAGGTGATTGTTTGTTTGCTTTAGAAATGTGAATTTTGAATTTATGTTGCACAGTAGATCACTGATACACTCTTTCGTGGAATGCTGAAAAAGCCAACGAGATATAAATCAATAAATTGCAACTTGGGCGGTTAGATGGTTACATACCCGGAGCGCAATAATTATCAACAACCCGGCTATTATTTCTTAAACAGGATTTTTTTTTATTTAAAGAATTCATTCCCGTTTAGTTCCAAAATACTAAATTTCAAGGGCTCAGAATGAATAATCTTGTCTACTTTCGCAATAAATTAACAATACCAATACCAATGAAAAAAACAATCATTTCATTATCCTTACTTTTGATGGCTTCAGCAGTCATATTTGCGCAGCAGAGTATGACTCCCAACCGCTACACTCCGGAACTGCTTTGGAAACTTGGCAGGGTTAGCGACGTGCAGGTTTCACCTGACAGCAGATCAATTTTATATGGTGTAAGCTGGTATAATCTTGATGAAAATAAAGGCAACCGCGATCTGTATTCAATTCCGGTTTCAGGTGGCAATACTGCTAAAGTCATTTCTTTCAAAGGAAATGAAGGAAATGGGGTCTTCAGGCCTGACGGCAAAAAAATTGCTTTCCTTTCTTCGGAATCAGGATCTATGCAGATTTGGGAAGCAAATCCCGATGGGTCCTCTCCTACCCGTGTCAGTAATTCTGATAGCGATATTTCAGGTTTCAGCTATTCACCCAATATGAAGTATATACTTTACACACAGCGGGTTAAACTTGATAAAACTGCCAATGACATGTATCCGGACCTGCCAAAATGCAATGCCAGAATCGAAGATGACCTGATGTACCGACATTGGGACAGCTGGTCCGATTTCAGTTACAGTCACATTTTTGTTGCCTCCTATGAGGATGGGAAAGTGGATAAAGGCAGAGATATAATGGAAAAACAACGTTACGAATCACCCATGGCTCCCTGGGGTGGAATGGAACAAATATGCTGGAGTCCCCAGAGCGATAAAATTGCTTATAGCTGCAAAAAACTTACCGGAGTTGAATATACCCTGAGTACTAATTCAGAAATTTATATTTACGACTTAAAGGCAGGGATTGAAACAAATGTTTCGGATGGTTTGGCTGGATATGATCAGGATCCGGTGTTTTCGCCGGATGGCAAAAAAATGGTCTGGAGAAGTATGGCCCGAAACGGATTTGAAGCCGATAAGGACAGAATTATGATCTATGATTTTACCAGTGGTAAATATGCTGATTATTCCGAAAAGTTCGACCAGAGTGCAAATGGCTTTGCCTGGTCAGCTGATTCAAAATCATTGTATTTCCTGAGTTCTATCCATGGTACTGTGCAAATTTTTTCATTGAATCTTGGTACCAGGGAAATAAAACAAATCAGCAATGGAACATGGGATTATTTATCCATAAGCATTGCGGGAAAAGATATTATTACATCGAAGCAATCGATGTTAATGCCAACTGAAATATTTAAAATCGACGTTTCAGGAAAAGAAACTCAACTTACTTACACTAACAGAGAAATACTTAAAGATATAAGTTCAGCAAAGGTTGAAGAACGCTGGATGACAACTACTGACAATAAAAAGATGTTGGTCTGGGTAATTTATCCACCGAATTTTGATCCGAACAGGAAATATCCGGCCTTGCTTTTCTGTGAAGGCGGTCCACAAAATATGGTTAGCCAGTTTTTCTCGTACCGCTGGAATTTCCAGATTATGGCTGCCAGCGACTATATTATTGTTGCGCCTAACCGCAGGGGGTTACCAGGTTTCGGGCAGGAATGGAACGATCAGATCAGTGGCGATTACGGCGGACAAAACATGAAAGATTACCTGACAGCGATTGATGAAATGGCTAAGGAACCCTTTGTAGATAAAGATAAATTAGGTGCTGTCGGAGCCAGTTATGGCGGATTTTCAGTACTTTGGCTCGCCGGGCATCACGAAAAAAGATTCAAAGTATTTATATCTCATTGCGGTATGTTTAACCTTGAAGATCAATATCTTACTACTGAGGAAATGTGGTTTGTTAATTGGGATTTAGGCGGTCCCTATTGGGAAAAAGGAAATCCTAAAGTTGATCATTCTTATGCTAATTCGCCGCACAAATTTGTTGACAAATGGGATACCCCAATCATGATTATTGAAGGAGAAAATGATTTCAGGATTCCATATACGCAAGGTATGGCTGCTTATAATGCTGCCAAACTAAGGGGAATTCCGGCAAGATACCTGCATTTTCCTGACGAAAGCCATTGGGTATTGCAGCCTCAAAACAGTGTATTATGGCAGAGAGAATTTTTCCGCTGGCTTGATCAATACCTGAAATAATTTTAATAATTTTCGTAAACAGTATTCCGCCATTGCATAACCAACTATTTACTACCCGATAATAAATAGTTGGTTATTTCATTAAGTTCTGATGGCTCGAACCAGGCATACTCATCGGTTCGGTTAAACCAGGTTAATTGACGTTTGGCATATCGCCTGGTATTTGTTTTAATGTTCTCAATAGCCTGTTCCAGATTGATTTTTGAATCCAGGAAATCAAATATCTCCTTGTAACCTACCGTGTTGAGAGCATTCAGATGGCGGAATGGCAATAAGTTCTGAACCTCTTCAACAAGGCCTTTTTCAACCATTTGATCTACCCTGAATCCGATACGGTTGAATAGTTGTGGCCGCGGCAGGTTTAACCCGACTTTTATAATCCGGAAACCGCGATTTTTATTACTGTTCAACCTTTGTTCCGAGAACTTCTTTCCAGTAGTATGGCATACCTCGAGGGCACGGAGCAAACGATTCGGATTATTGATATCAACTTTCGCATAATATTCAGGATCAATATGGAAAAGCATTTCCTGTAATTTTACTATGCCTTCATCAAGGTAAATTCCTTTCAGGAAACTACGTAGTTCAGGTTCAGGATCAGGAAAATTATCAATACCCTTGCATACTGCATCGATATATAAGCCGGAACCTCCGACCATTATCACAACATCATGCTTCCCGAACAATTTTTCCAGAAGTTGCATGACCTCATTCTCAAATTTCGAAACATTATAATAATCGTGAATGGAGAGTTGCCCTATAAAATGATGTTTTACCTCGTTCAACTGTTGTTGATCGGGTTTGGCCGTCCCTATGGACATCTCACTGAAAAACTGCCTTGAATCAGCGGAGATAATTTCGGAATTCCAATATTTTGAAAGTTTGATTGCAGCATCAGTCTTTCCAACTGCTGTAGGACCTGCAATTACTATTAGGGTTTTCCTGGAATTTAACAATCTATTGAATACTCAATAATTATTTAGAAGTTGACAACCATATGACATTCAATTCAATTCAATTCAATGCAATGCAACACCACCTCACCATTCCGGTTCAGTGGTATAATTTTCATCTATTTCTTCCTCAAGTTCACCGTCTTTAATCATCTTATTCAATTCGCCAAGCATAGCATCTTCGTCAGGATCATCTAAAAAGGATAGAAAATTAGGTGTAGCTGTTGGTGTAAGGGTGCCTTCCTTTTTTACACATACCGGATACACTTTTTTGGGATCTGCATCCACAATTTTCATCAGTTCAATAAAAAAGGTTCTTGGATTCAGGAAATTATATTCAAAAAGCATGCGTTGATGCGGATCCTCAATTACCTCCCTGATTTTAACCTCTTGCATAATCATAACAGGGATTGGTATTTTTACAGGCTTATCTTCGTCTTCATCAAATAAGTCGGTATCCGGTACTTTAAGCCCCATATCAATAAGGGTGATTTCTTTTTGTTTGTTCCAACGGGGATCACATATGAAGAATGAAGCCAGTTCATTGCCTTCAATATCTGCTGATTGCAGGATGATATTGTGAAAATCCTTAAAAGTCTGCCCCGGCTTGATTTCAATATCGCGCAGAAAATCATCCTGTTCCTCAAATAAAAGCCTGAAACGGTATGCTTGCATAATAAATGTATTGTATGTTATGGTAGTGTAAAGTTAAGAACTTATTTGTGATTTCCCCTGATTTATATAAGATTTTCCCCTGAATTTGCAACATGTTGGTTCACAACTGTCAAACCCAGTTTAGCTCCTTCTTCCAGCATCAGTTGGTACGCTTCCCGATAATTATTATGAATCAGTCCTTCAAGAATTGCTTCCCGGATGGCAGTCTTTATTGTCCCGACCTGCTTACCGGGATTAATTCCGAAAACATTCATAATTATCTCACCTGAAACTGGAGGTTGCCAGTTACGCAAATTATCCTTCACTTCAATTTCTTTGAGTTTAGCCCTGACGAGTTCAAAGTTTGCCAGGTACTTTTGAACCTTAACCTCGTTTTTAGATGTAATATCTGCTTCGCAAAGAGTCATCAAATCGTCAATATCATCGCCGGCATCTATCAGCAGGCGCCTTATGGCTGAATCGGTTACTACATCCTCTGCCAGCACAATCGGCCGTAGATGAAGCATAACCATTTTCTGAACATATTTCATTTTTTCGTTCAACGGAAGCCGAAGGTGACTGAAAACTGAAGGTATCATCTTCATACCTTTAAACTCGTGTGCATGAAATGTCCAACCTGCAACCGGATCGAAACGGCGTGTCAAGGGTTTGGCAATATCGTGGAGTAAAGCCGCCCAGCGCAACCAAAGATTATCGGTTTTGGGTGCAATCCTGTCCAGTACTTCGAGCGTATGTTTAAAATTATCCTTATGTCCTTTGCCATCCACAAATTCAGCGCCCTTAAGAGCAGTAAATACAGGGAAAATAATTTCAAGTAAGCCGGTTTTGTCCAGCAGGTAAAAACCTATGGATGGTTTTTCTGTCATCACTATCTTATTTAACTCTTCGCTGATGCGTTCCATGGAAATAATATGGATTCGCGATGAATTTTTTTTAATAGAATCAAGTGTTTCGGGAAGAATTTTAAAATTAAGCTGTGCTGCAAAACGGATGGCTCTCATCATTCGAAGCGGATCATCAGCAAATGTAATATCAGGATCAAGCGGAGTTCTGATAATTTTGTCAGTTAAATCCCCTACTCCATTAAAAGGATCGATTAGTTGTCCGTAATCAGTCGGCTGAAGACTGATAGCAAGTGCATTTATTGTAAAATCACGTCGATTCTGATCGTCTTTGATGGTTCCCGGTGCAACCTTTGGGTTTCGCGAATCGTTGCTGTAGGATTCCTTCCTTGCACCTACAAATTCAACCTGCCAGTCGCGATACAGAAACATGGCTGTACCGAAAGTTTTAAAAACATTAACTTTTTTCACTTTGAGTAATCCGGCCACTTTATTTGCAAGTTCAATACCATCACCTGAAGTAACGATATCCAAATCCTTACTTTGCCGGTTAAGTAAAAGATCACGCACAAATCCTCCAATTATATAAGCATCAGTGTTTAACGCTGCTGAAGCTTCCGCAATCTTTTTAAAGACAGAGCCCTCCAGACTTTTATCCAATACTTTTTTACTCATAGAGATGAAGTAGTAACCTTTTTAATTTAATACAATTCAGAAGTTGCAAAATTAATCAAATCAGCGTGAATACAAAGATTCGACTTGACTCAAACCACATGAGTTTTCACTTAAACAGCTTTAATCGGATAACAGAAACAAAAAAAATAAATGTATTAATAGAAATAGCTGATTTCGGCAGCAGAAAAGTAAATCAATATTTCAAATTTCAATGAATTTCCTGGTTACTTCGATTATAAACATTCTTTAAAAATGTTATAAATTCCTATTATTATGTTTTTCAATGCGTTGAATAAATATTATACTTATGATGTACTTATTTTTCAAATTGAGATCTATTTATAATTGTGCATTATCAGCAAAAAATAAATTTGCGGAAAGCTCTTGTTATTCAGCAATGAAATTATAATTTTGTCGCTTATTGTTTATCAAATAACAAGCAAAAAAAACATTAAATATTATGGTAAAAAGAACCATTGTAGCAATGCCAGGCGATGGTATTGGCAAAGTAGTACTTGATCAATGTATCCGCGTCCTCAATGCTGCCGGATTTAAAGCTGAATATATTACTGGCGACATTGGATGGGAATTCTGGTGTAAAGAAGGAAATCCTCTGCCTGACCGTACTATTAAACTTCTGGAAGAGCATAAAATAGGACTATTCGGGGCTATCACTTCCAAACCAAAAGACAAGACGGCTGCTGAACTTGCTCCTGAATTGCAGGGAAAGGGGTTTACATATTACAGCCCTATAGTAACTATGCGCCAGCATTTTGACCTGGATATCTGCATGCGCCCTTGTAAAACGCTGAAAGGAAATCCATTGAACTTTATTCGTCGAGGAAAAGACGGAATTGATGAGCCGGAGGTAGATGTTATGATATTCCGACAGAATACAGAAGGTTTGTATGGTGGGGTAGAATGGACAAATCCTTCGGACCAGGTTTACGATGCATTGATGACTCATCCAAAATTCAAAAAGAACTTTGGCTGGTGTCCTCGTCAGGAATTGGCCGTTTCAACACGCATTTTTACAAAAAAATATGTTACCCGGATTGTGAAGGCAGCCTTTGAATATGCCAAACAACGAGGCTTCAGCAAAATCACTGTTTGCGAGAAACCAAATGTTATCCGCGAAACCTCCGGCATGATGCTGAAAGTTGCCCAGGAAATGAGCAAAGCCGAATACCCCGAAATATGGGTTGAGGACGTAAATATTGATGCTATGACCATGTGGCTCACCAAAAATCCGGAAAACTACAATGTTATTGTTGCCGGAAACATGTTTGGTGATATTGTTTCGGATGCTTTTGCCGGATTGATCGGTGGATTAGGATTTGCTACATCTGCACAGTTCAATCCCGAAACCGGAGTCAGCGTTTTTGAACCTACGCATGGTTCAGCGCCTAAATATGCCGGTTATGCTGAATCGATAGTAAACCCAATTGCGATGATACTTTCAGGGGTAATGATGCTCGAACATCTTGGCGAAATGGAAATGGCTTCCCGCATCAGGAAAGCAATTGCCGATGTGGTTGCCGAAGGAAAAATCAGAGCATATGATATGCTGAAAATGAAAGGTTCACCTGATGTTATCAAACAGGGAGCTGCTTCAACAAAGCAAATGGCAGATGCAATAATCGCGAAATTAAAATAATTGCTCAATCAGGCAGGGCTACTTCCCAGCGGCTCTCTTTAAAACAGCTGTTGTATGAAAATTGAAACAAAATATTACGAACAGGCTCGTGAACTCTGGCCGGAACTTGATTGGATAACAGATAACGATTTGAAGGAAAAAACGACTCTCACCTGGGCTTTAGCCCTGCAAAGGAGCATTTTAACACCGGATGACCTAAATACAATACCGTTCACCTTACTTTGTGGTCCGGATCTTAAAGTAACATTCATGGATCATAAGCGTTGTGTTGTTCATGTAGCCCTTGATGCCGGTAAAAAGATGAATGAATTCTTCAGGAATGATCTGCCGGTAAATATGGATGTTCTTATTGCAGGTGCAATACTTGCCGATGTTGGGAAATTACTTGAATACGAAATAAAAGACGGGAAATCAGTCCAGGGAAGTTATGGTAAATACCTCAGGCACCCTTTTTCAGGCGTGTCGCTGGCTGAACAATGTGGAGTTCCGGCACCGGTATGTCACATTATCGCAACACACGCAGGAGAAGGCGATATGGTAAAGCGATCTACAGAAGCCTATATTGTGCATCATGCAGATTTTATGACATTTGAGCCCTTTCGGGAGAGACTGAAATTGTAAGACCTCACTCCATGTACCCCTCTGCCTGGGTAGAGGGGATTTTAATCCAAAAATATTATCCATGACAATTATTGAAAAGATTATAGCAAATCACAGCAGTCAGGCATTGGTAAAACCTGGTGATATAGTAGATGTATTTATTGATGCACGCGCAGCACGCGATTTTGGTGGTGCCAATGTTGTCGAAAACATCCTTAACAATGGACTCAGTGTTCATGATGCCACACGTACTTTCTTTACTTTCGACTGCAATCCGGGTGGATCAGACCAGAAATATGCTGCCAACCAGCATTTCTGCAGACTTTTTGCCCGCCAGAATGATATAAAAGTATATGATATTGATGCCGGTGTCGGAACCCACCTCGCCATTGATAAAGGACTCGCATATCCCGGAAGTACTTTCGTTTCCACTGATTCGCATGCTAACATCATGGGGGCAATCGGTTCTTTCGGACAAGGTATGGGTGATCAGGATATAGCAGCTGCCTGGGCAAAAGGTTCTGTTTGGTTCAAAGTACCTGAATCAGTAAAACTAATACTCAAGGGAAAACGTCCGGCAAATGTAAAAGCTAAAGATATTGTACTGAACCTTCTGTCAATCTATGGCGCCAATAAATTACTTGGCTATTCCGTTGAAATTGAAGGAGATGCAGTCGAAGG
Source organism: Bacteroidales bacterium (assembly GCA_038204995.1). Taxonomy (GTDB): domain Bacteria; phylum Bacteroidota; class Bacteroidia; order Bacteroidales; family UBA4417; genus UBA4417. Next base: position 59,992 of record JBBRCH010000006.1, read on the forward strand.
ATTTTCGCTCGACGAACGAATAACCATAGCATCGATGGGCACGGAAATGGGCGCAATCATAATACTTTTCAGTCCAAACGAAAGATTGCTTGATGAATTGCAGGCACGCACCGGAAAACGGGTTGAAACTATAAAAGCCTCAATTGGTGCTAAATATACTTTCGTGCACGAAATCGACATTGAGAAGTTTGTGCCCATGGTTGCCAATCCTGGTCATCCACATGACGATGTTTCTGTGGATAGTGTAAAAAACACGAAAATTGACTCGGCTTTCTTGGGAAGTTGTACTAACGGGCGTATGGAGGACCTTCGCGAAGCTGCCAGCCTGCTTAAAGGCCGTAAAATAGCTCCCGGCGTGGTGTTTAAAATTGTACCGACCACGGATGCTATCTGGCGGGAAGCGCTGGATGAGGGACTGATTCAGATTTTTAAAGATGCAGGAGCACTGGTATCGAATGCAGGTTGTGCAGGTTGTGCTGCTGGACAGGTCGGACAAAATGGCCCTGAAGAAGTAACAATAAGCACCGGTAACCGTAATTTCTCCGGTAAACAAGGCAAAGGTGCTATGTATTTGGCATCACCGGGCGTAGTAACTGCTTCTGCCATAGCCGGCTATATTACTACTCCGGATGATATTCCCGATACAGCGGCAGTTTTTTCAAAGCCAGGCCTCAAAAAACATGAAGTAGTTGTTCGTGAGAAAACAGAAAAGCCTGAAATCATTGAAGGCCGGGCATGGGTAATATATCAGGATGACATTGATACGGACATGATATTTCATAACCGTTATCTGACCATAACCAACATTAAAGAGATGGGCCAATATACTTTCGATAACCTGAAAGGATACGAGGATTTCGCAAAAAAAGCCCAGGCCGGTGATATTGTATTCACCACCAAGAATTTCGGGGCAGGAAGTTCACGACAGCAGGCTGTTGATTGTTTCCAGTCGCTCGGAGTAACTGCCATTGTTGCCGAATCATTCGGAGCGATCTATGAGCGAAATGCCATCAATGCAGCACTTCCAATTTTAACCTATTCTTCCGGGCAGCTTGAAGAGCTTAATCTACAGCCGTTTGATCAGGTGAGGGTAAATTTCAGCACAGGAGAAATAACTAATATCACCAGGAATATATCTCTGAATATCAATAAGTTTTATGATGCTCAGATGCAGATTTATAGAAACGGAGGATTACTTTAATTTTCAGAGGCAAAACTATAAGCCCGGCGGAGATCCGCCGGGCTTATAGTTTTGTTCAACTCAATGATTTTAAGCTTTCAAAATTCTTTTATTTCGGTTCTTGCCTTGAAGGATGTATAATAAAAGAGCGCTCCTGGAACAATAAATGGTAAACCATAGATCAGTGCTATTTCAATCTTACCTGATCCACCCATAAACATCAGGTATATGGCCATAATTGCTCCACCTGAGATCATTACAAGGCTTCCCTTTACTGAATTGTAAACAGCCCAGATATACCCTGAAACCGAAAAAATCATCATGATCAGTATTGGAATTACCCTGGCTTTGCCATCAATAAGTTCAGTGCCAGCTATGGTAATCAGAAAAAGACTAAAAAACGCCGACGCCTGGAAGCCAAGTATTATAGCTGCATAGCGCAGTATTTTTAAAGTTTTCATGTTACTTTAACAAATTAAATTTCTTATTTTGCACCAAACTCAGTCTTTACATTTAGATAGCCAGGATAGGTTATAGGGAAACCATTTACTGAAATCGTAGGCTTCATCTGAAGGGTAAACCGGGTTGGTTTATTTCCTGCACCGGCAAGGTTCATCCCAAAATTGATTATGGCATCGGCACTTTTGCCAGAAAGAGCCTGTTTCAGGTCTACATGCATCTGCATCGGAATGATAGCCGAACCATTATTTGCCGGTATGTTTACTTGTTTATCAAGAATGCCGTGAGTCATTTCCACATCATCTATCAGGAGTATCCAATCTATCCTGGTCATTCCTGCTGCAGATGAATTTGGATTTCTGGCTTCAATATTAAGTGTGAAATCGAGAGGGAATTGCTGTGAGGCAACCGCATTTGCCAGTTTGGCAGCATCCAACATAGTCAGATCTGATACCTTTTTCACATTCTGTACATTTATTCCGGCAAGATTTAAGTGCTGCACCGACTCGAGCCTGAAATCACATTTTGTGAGGTTACTTACCTGAGAAACCTGCTGTAAAACATCACAGGAAGTAAAAAACGCTATGGAGCATACCAGGGCTATCAGAGATATTCTTTTTTTAGTCATCATTTTGGATTATTAGATTGAATACCTGGTCAAACAAAAACCATTCCATTCTCTTTATTTAGAATTGCTTCAAATTGCAATGTCAATAATCAATGTTAAATAAAATTACCGACATTTGAGCAATTAAATACTTGTTTAACACAATGGCGAAAATAGTTTCTTATTCCGAAGCCGCTTCCATAGGTATGCATGGCATGGTGCTTGTTGCCCGTGCCCGTGAAACCATAAATGTACAGAAAATAGCTGACATAACAGGTTCCTCGCGCCATCATGTTGCCAAAGTTATGCAACGGCTTGTAAAAGAAGGCTTTTTAGCTTCAAACCGCGGCCCGTCCGGTGGTTTTAAATTAAATATGGAACCGGGTAATATTACATTATTACAAATATACGAAGCAATCGAAGGGAAGGTTAAAGTTATAAGTTGCCCTCACGAAAAACAGGTGTGCCCTTTTGAAAAATGTATTATGGGTACAGTTGTTTCAACGATGACACAGACCTTCCGTGATCATTTGTCATCCAATACTCTTTTGGACCTGATAGCATAAAAAAGTCTGCTAAAACCGGTTCAAGAGTTCTGATTTTTTTATCAATACTTCAATTCATTTCTTATAATTTTATATATTTGCGCATTCAAATACTTAAATTCCTATATAGCTTGAGCCGACTTGTACATATTTCTGAAGCTTCTTCCCTGGCTATACACAGCATGGCTCTGATTGCTTCTTCCGAAGTTAGTCTTAATGTAAAAAAAATAGCAGAAATTCTTCATGTTTCACGACATCACCTTGCTAAAATTTTGCAGGTACTGGCTAAAAACGAGTACCTTGAATCGAACCGTACTCCAGGTGGCGGTTTTATTTGTAAAAAGCAGGCCGATCAGATAAGTATTCCCGAAATATATCAATTGATTGAAGACGATTTGGATTGCGTGTTTTGTGGTATCAACGAAAACCGATGTCCTTTTATCACTTGCATTTTCGGTGGAAAGCCGGACAAACTTACCAAGGAATTTGTTGAATATTTGAACCATACAAAAATTTCAGACCTGAAAACGAAAGACATTACATATGCTTAGAAAAATCATTCAGATTGACGAAGAGAAATGCAACGGATGCGGATTATGTATACCTAACTGCCATGAAGGAGCACTGCAGATAATAGATGGTAAAGCTCGCTTAATCAGTGACTTGTTTTGTGACGGACTAGGTGCATGTTTGGGTCATTGCCCTGAAGGAGCCATCGAAATTATTGAGCGTGAAGCAGAGCCATATAATGAAACTGTTGTTATGAAAACTATCGTAAGACAAGGGCGAAATACCATACTGGCTCATCTCGAACATCTGCGCGATCATAATGAGCACGAATTCCTGAAAGAAGCCGTAGCATATATCAAAACGAATAATATAGACCTTAGTCCGGAAGCCGGAAAAAAACCGTCAGTGGAATCCAAAGTAAATTTTCCAACTATGAAAGAAGCCTTGAACCATGTAAAACCTGAGCATGAAAGTGCATGTGGATGCGGAAGTTCCAAAACCATCGATTTTAAAATCGATATAGACAAAGTGAATGCTGCAGCAGCTGTTTCAGCAGTATCCGCTCAAACAAGTGAAGTTTACAATGCTCCATCAGAACTTCGGCAGTGGCCTGTTCAACTCCACCTGGTTAATCCTATGGCATCCTATTTTCAAAAAGCGGATGTTGTTTTAGCTGCGGATTGTGTGGCTTTTGCTATGGGCGATTTTCATGAAAGTTTGCTTAAAAACAAATCACTGGCAATTGCCTGCCCGAAACTTGATACCAATAAGGAAGTTTATATAGACAAGCTTTCAACCATGATCTCAGATGCAAAAATAAACACTCTTACAGTTCCGATTATGGAAGTTCCCTGTTGTGGCGGGTTGATCCAGATGGCCAAAATGGCTGTTCAGCAATCAGGACGAAATATACCGATCAAGAAAATAGTTGTTGGTATAAAAGGTGATATTCTGAACGAGGAATGGGTGTAGATCATTTGCAACCCTTTCAATTACTGTTACTCATTTCCACTAACTTTTAACCCATCCGAAAAATGGAAAACGAAAAAATTAAACACAGCACTCCTTTTGTTTTCTCAGATTCAATCAGCTACCAGGTTGACGGTATCGTGAGCAAAAAAATTATCCAGAAGGAAAAAGGGAACATTACATTATTTGCATTTGATGCCGGTCAGAAACTAAGTGAGCATACAGCACCTTTTGATGCTTTGGCGCAGGTTATGCAGGGAAATGCTGAAATAGTTATTGGTGGTACGCCCAACCTGATCAAGGCCGGGCAAAGCATTGTTATGCCTGCTAATATTCCGCATGCTGTAAATGCAAATGAGCGCTTCATTATGCTCTTAACCATGATCAGGGAATAATCCAGACTTATAATGTTTCTTACTAAAAAACGTCGTGAAAGAGAAGCAATCATTGTTCAGACAATGATAAAAATGTATTGTACGGCAACTCACAAGAGCAAAGGAATTTTATGCGATGAATGCCTGGCGCTTTCAGTTTATGCAGAGAAACGACTGCTCAGATGCATGTACGGAGATTTGAAACCCGTGTGCAAGCATTGCCCTGTCCATTGTTATTCGCCGCACATGCGCGAACAAATGAAGCTGGTAATGCACTGGGCAGGACCAAGAATGATCTTTAGAAAGCCGGTTTTTGCTGTAATGCATTTGATTGATCATTTAACTGCTTCAAAAGCTGAAGATAAATCTTTCCGAAAACCGAATAAATAGAAATGAAAACATTTTAAGTATACTTAGTAACACTTATTTTTTACAGTGCCTCCGGGCGCATTTTTAATGCCTGATTTCTCCGGTACAAATCAATCAAATTAATACCTTTGTAGCGGAATATCATTATATTATACCTTATTTTTATGACAACTTCTACCTCTTCTGATCCGGCTACATCTGCCAATGTAATTGATATGTTTACAGTGGCAAACGAATTCTGCATTTTTACTGAAAAAGCTGAAAAATATGACCCGGACGAGGTGATACATTATTACTCCAAAATCTGTCCCTTGTTATACCTTAAAGGTGCCATACTTCCTGTTGTTGAGCCAGATGAAGATTATTTCGGAGAAAGATTTGTAAATGAAGACCAATGGGAAAATATTTACAATTCTCTCCTTACTGTTTTCCCAGGTAACGATGAGTTTTTCACTTTGTCCTACGAAAATTCAGATACAAATCCTCTCAGAGCAAGTATTTCGGAGCACCTGGCAGATATTTACCAGGATCTGAAAGATTTTGTGCTTCTTTATCAAAAGAACCATATTTATGCCAAACAAAATGCGGTGGTTGAATGCAGGAAACTTTTTATTGAGCATTGGGGAGCGCGGATAGCTGCCCTTCTGCCTGCAATGCATGCAATTGCTTTTCGTCCGGAAAAGGAGGATGAACTCCTCTATTAATAACATATTATTCTGTTTATCAATACACTGTGAATTTTTATTTCTAATTAAGTATTATTTGTATTTAATGTATTTGTATAAATTAACATAGTATCTTTGCAGCAGTATTTATTTAATCTTAATAAAAATAACCTGTGAATCTGAGTGAACTCGAACCCGGCAATAAGGCCACTATCCTTAGAGTAAAAGGACGTGGAGCCTTTCGAAAGAGGATCACTGAAATGGGATTTGTTATCGGGAAAGAAGTAACGGTTGTTAAAAAGGCTCCGCTGCAAGACCCTGTTGAATATAACATTTTAGGATACAATGTTACACTCCGCCTGAGTGAGGCGCAACTTATTGAGGTTGATGAATTTAACAGAATAGAACAGGAAGTTAATTATTTGGGAACTCTGACAGAGGATTCAGAAAACTCACACTATTCAGGGAAAAACAAAATCATCCACGTTGCTTTCGTTGGCAATCCGAATTCAGGCAAGACTACGCTTTTCAATTATGCCTCTAATTCGCGCGAACGAGTGGGTAATTACAGCGGCGTAACTGTAGATGCCAAAGAAGCAAAGTTTATTCAGGCCGGCTACGAATTTATCATAACGGATCTTCCGGGAACTTATTCAATCACAGCTTACTCGCCTGAGGAACTCTATGTGCGTGATTTCATTAACGAGAACATGCCGGATGTGGTTGTGAATGTGGTAGATGCCTCAAATCTCGAGCGCAATTTATACCTGACCACACAGCTGATCGATATGGATATTAGAGTAATTGTTGCTCTTAATATGTTTGACGAATTGGTAAGGAAAGGCGATATTTTAGATTATGAATACCTGGGTCAGATGCTTGGAGTTCCTTTTGTTCCAACTGTAGCGTCAAGAGGGAAAGGAATTCATGAACTATTTGCAAAAATAATAGAAGTTTGCGAAGGAAGCGACCAGGTTTCGAGGCATATCCACATAAATTATGGCCATACTCTAGAAGAAGGAATAAAGGCTGTTCAGAAAAAAATCCGCATTCCCGGGAACCATGATTTCCTTAATAAAATCTCATCCCGTTTCCTTTCCATAAAATTGCTTGAAAAGGATCCTGATGCTTTGGTAAAGGCTCAAAAACTTAAAAATGCAATTGAAATTACAGATACAGTTAAGCGTGAACTAGCAAGAATTGAGAAAGAACAACTGGAGAATACTGAAACGCTGATTACCGATGCCAAATACGGATTTATTGCCGGTGCGCTTGCCGAAACGCTTAAGGTCAATCCTCAAACCCGCCGTCGCAACAGCGAAATAATCGACACATTTATTACGCATAAATTTTGGGGAATACCTATTTTTATTATACTGATGTGGGCCACTTTCTACGGAACTTTTAAGATCGGCAACTATCCTATGCAGTGGATACAATGGATGGTACAGGAGGTCTCTGCCACGATTCAGGTGAATATGGCCGACGGGATGTTTAAAGATCTTCTGATACAAGGTATAATTGGTGGAGTCGGGGGTGTAATTGTCTTCCTTCCAAATATACTGCTGTTGTATCTTTTCATTTCCTTGATGGAAGATACCGGTTATATGGCACGTGCCGTGTTTATTATGGATAAGCTTATGCACAAAATCGGTCTGCACGGAAAATCATTTATTCCGCTTTTAATGGGATTTGGTTGTAATGTGCCTGCGATCCTATCGACCCGTATTATTGAAAGCCGGCGCGACAGGCTTATTACCATGCTTATAAATCCTTTCATGTCATGCAGTGCGCGTTTGCCGGTATATATCCTCTTTATTACTGCGTTTTTTCAATCGTACCAGGGAACTATTTTATTTGGCATATATTTTACAGGTGTGCTGCTGGCGATAGGCTCAGCTCTTGTATTCCGTAAAACGATTTTCAGAAAAAAAGATGTACCTTTCGTGATGGAACTTCCACCGTACCGGGTGCCAACCCTGCGAAGTATTGTCAGGCATATGTGGCATCGGACAGGCCAGTATTTGCAAAAGATTGGCGGAATTATTTTAATATCATCAATTATTATCTGGGCATTGGGATATTTCCCTGTTCATTTTGATGAAAAACTGCAGATTGAGTCAAAAATAACTGAACTGAAAAAGGAATACTCGTCCTTCCGTATTACTCATGTAAATACACAAAAAGAAAAGGATTCGCTCGATGCAGCCGAAGCATCCAGAATAAAGGAACTTAACTTTGAAATAAGTGTTGCCCAACAAAAAAACTCATTCATCGGCAGAATAGGCCATTTTATTGAACCTGTTATGAGACCTTTAGGATTCGATTGGAAAATGAGCGTGGCTCTGCTTACGGGTGTTTCGGCCAAGGAGGTTGTTGTTGGCACACTTGGTGTTTTGTACCAGACCGAAAATTCAGGTAAAGGGACTCAGCCATTAGTGGAAAAACTTCAGAATCAATACTATACTTCGGGCGTTAATGTCGGGAAACCAGTCTTTACCCCCTTGGTAGCTTTGAGTTTTATGCTGTTTATTCTTATCTATTTCCCCTGTATCGGTGTGGTATCAGCTATCAGCCGCGAATCAGGTCATTGGAAATGGGCTATGTTTGTTGTAGTCTATACTACTGTGCTTGCATATCTTGGATCACTTGCTTTGTTTCAGATAGGTTCACTTTTTTTATAATAACTTCATAATGAATTGGTTAACTTCAAATCCGCAGATAGAGTTTTACATACTTTTAATTACAGCACTTTTGCTCACCCGGATTCCAATACTCGGGAAATATTTCAGAAGTGTAAATACCCTTGTTCACGAAGCCGGGCATGCATTTATGACCCTGCTACTTAGCGGAGAGGTCATTTCCGTTAATTTATTTGCTGATACATCAGGCACAACTGTCACCAAAGCAAAGGGCAAATTCCCTCAGGCCCTGATTGCAATAGCTGGTTATCCTGTTTCAGCGCTGACAGGCTGGTTATGCCTTTATTTGCTATATAAAGGTTACAGTCTGCATATTCTTATTATTTTAACGAGTATTGCACTGATGATCATGATACTATCGCTGCGAAATGCTTACGGATTGTTTTGGGCCGGAACATTTGTTGTACTTAATTTGTTATTAATATACTTTAACACCAAGACCCTGATTTATGCATTTGCGACTTTTTATTCAGTAATTGTATTCGCCGATGCAATAATTTCGTCTCTTGTGTTGCTTATGCTTTCGATTAAACAGCCGAAAAAAGCCGGCGATGCCACTAACCTTCAAAAGATCACCAAGGTTCCGGCTGTAATCTGGGCACTGATACTACTTGTTTTTACTCTGTTTATCTCCTGGCTTTCGGTGATAAACTATTTTCCATCCATTAAAACATTGATATAAAACAATTTATGCAAATTCAGGAAATCATCACTTATTTGGTAGTTGCTATTGCCTTTGGATTTGTATTGTTTAGTCTTTACAATACTTTATTCCCCTCAAAGAATAAAATCAGCCATGGTTGTTCCGGAAGTTGTAATTGTGATGCAAAACAGATGCGTAAAGAATTAATTAGTAAAAAGCTGGATAAAAATATCGCAGGATGACATATCAAATGATTTATTGCGGTGTTAAAACTTTTTAACTCTTGAACAGGCTGATTTTCTGCACATTAAATCAAAGTTATAAGTAATATGCTTCCCGAAATCCTGAAGAGCATTATTGATTTAATCAATAAACACAAGAACCATCAACAAATGATTTTTCCCTAATATTTAGAATCAGCAGATAATGGCTATTCCTACGGCATTTTATCCAACCTGTTCATTCCATCAATGGCTTTTGTATCGTTTTCTTTTAATTTTAATACCTGCTGATAATTACTCCGGGCTTCTTCTTTATTCTTCATCAGCTCAAAGCAATATCCCCGGTTATACCAGGCGTCGGTATAAGCCGGATCCAGGTCGATAGCTTTTGTAAAATAGGTTACCCCCTCGGAATACTTATCCAGGTAAACCAGGTTTATGTAGCCAATATTATAGAAAGCGAGTTTATTGAGAGGATCAATTCTATTTATTTCCTCATAGGACTTTATTGCTTTTTCAGGTTTTTCGTTTTCCTGGTAAAGCAGCCCAAGATCATATAATGCTTCTGTGCTTTGAGGATTTGCTTTTATTGCACTTTTAAAATACTCAATCGACATTTTCGGGTCTCTTTTTTCCCATATATAACCTAACTGCATCAACGCCTCAAAATGCGACTGGTTTATGTTTACTGAGCGCTGAAAGCTTTTAATCGCCTGCTCCATTTTATCATTTTCCATTAATGCCATGCCTTTGATATAATAAGCATCAGCCAGGTTCGGATCTATTTCAAGGGCTTGCTGAACAGAGGCTGCACAGTTCTCATAATCCTTCATGATGAGGTAAAGCCTTGCCTTCTTTAAATATATATCGGTGTTCCTGCTATCAAATTTCAGAACCTGGTTTAAGACATCAAGCGATTCCTGTGGCTTACCCATAAGTAAGTAAATACCTGAAAGTCCGGTGTATGCCTTAACATATTTCGGGTCAAGTTCCATTGCTTTCTTAATATCTGCAAGAGCGTTGTTTAGCAAATCGTTCCTGACGTAATAATCAGATCTGAGTGTGTATAATTCAGCATTTTCAGAATCCTTTTCAATTGCTGCATTCAGTGATGAAAGCTCCCCGGATATGGAGTCGTTTGATGATCCGTTTTTACCTTTCCCGGAAGGGTTACATGACCAAAATGCCGGTATCGCGAGAAGAAATGCAACTAAAACAAAAAACAATAAATTACGCATACGTTTGATTTTGTTTGCAAAAATAAAAACTCCGGCTGATTTATCTACCGGAGTTTTTATATTTATTGAGAAAGAACATTCAGATCGGTTTATGCTTTAAGCGCCAGTATAAGTTGTTTTTCGATTTCTTCACATAATTCAGGATTATCGGCCAGCAATTTTTTCAAAGCATCGCGTCCCTGTCCTAATTTGGTTTCACCATAGCTGAACCACGAACCACTTTTTTTGATAATATTTTTTTCAACACCAAGGTCAATAATTTCACCATATCTAGAAATACCTTCACCATAGATGATATCGAATTCTGCCTGACGGAAAGGAGGAGCTACTTTATTTTTCACTACTTTAACCTTAACCCGGTTTCCGATTGCAACATCACCATCTTTTATTTGTGTCTGTCGACGGATATCTAAACGCACGGAAGCATAAAACTTCAAAGCATTACCACCGGTGGTAGTTTCGGGATTGCCAAACATAACGCCGATTTTTTCACGGAGCTGATTGATAAATATGCAGCAACAACCCGTTTTACTGATGGTTGAAGTCAGTTTCCGAAGCGCTTGCGACATCAGCCTGGCCTGAAGGCCCATTTTTGAGTCCCCCATTTCACCTTCGATTTCACTGCGGGGAGTGAGAGCAGCAACAGAGTCTATCACAATAACGTCGATAGCACCTGAACGAATCAGGTTTTCAGTAATTTCGAGAGCCTGTTCTCCGTTATCGGGTTGCGAAATAAGAAGATTCTCAATATCAACACCGAGTTTCTGAGCGTAATAACGATCAAATGCATGTTCAGCATCAATAAAAGCTGCTATACCGCCTTTTTTTTGCGATTGGGCAATTACATGTAATGCAAGAGTTGTTTTTCCTGAGGATTCAGGTCCGTATATCTCAACAACCCTGCCTTTCGGCAAGCCACCGACTCCTAATGCGATATCGAGACCCAGAGAGCCTGTTGAAATAGATGGAGTTTCTTCAAAAGCCTGGTCGCCCAGCTTCATAATAGTGCCCTTTCCATATGTTTTCTCGAGCTTATCCATTGTAAGCTTCAATACATTCAGTTTTTCCTGGTTGCTGTCTTCCTTTGCCATTTTACTTTGATTTTTCTTTAGAAAGCAAATTTACTTTGTTTCGTTTTGATATAAAAATATACTTCTGAAATACAGAAGGTTTTTATTAACAAAATTAAACGCCAGATGAAATATCGAAATATTCATCTGGCGTTAATGTATTTATAATCATTCGAATTCTTAAAAATCAGGATTTGAGAATCTGATCCGTATGATTTTTTGTATCTACCTGGGTAAATACCTTTTCAACGATTCCGTTTTCGTCAATTACGAAAGTGGTACGAAAGACACCATCATAGCTTTTACCCATAAATTTCTTTGGTCCCCAGACACCGTAATCCTGTATGATTTTCTTATCCGTATCAGGCAGCAGCGAAAAAGGAAGTTCATACTTCTCAGTGAATTTTTCGTGCGATTTAAGAGGGTCGGGACTTACACCTATAACAGTATAACCCTTGCTGATCAGGTCAGAGTGATTGTCGCGAAGGTTACATGCTTCAGCCGTACATCCGGGAGTATCATCTTTGGGATAAAAGTAAAGAACCACTTTTTTGCCTTTTAAAGCTTCGAGTGATATTACTTTACCATGTTGGTCAGTTGCAGAAAACTGAGGGGCAGAATCACCGGGTTTTAATGTTGTCATTTCAATTTATATTAAGATTGTTTAACTTCAGATTATAATATTTAAACAGAATAACAGGAAAATGGTTCAATAATAATTACTGATCAATGATTTAAGCAGATGTTTTGGATGGCTGTTTAGCATAAAATTTACAATGATCTTTCAACCCGCATTCAACACATTTCGGTTTCCTGGCCATGCAAACATACCTTCCGTGAAGTATTAGCCAGTGATGCGCTATGGCAAGTTTATTTTCAGGAATAAATTTTACTAATTGTTTCTCAGATTCAAGTGGTGTCCGGGAATTGGTTGTCAGCCCAATACGGTTCGATACCCTGAAAACATGTGTATCAACAGCCATTGCAGGAAGATTAAAAACCACGGATGCAATAACATTAGCCGTTTTCCGTCCTACTCCAGGCAATTTTTGCAGTTCCTCAATATCCGAAGGTACAATACCTTTAAAATCATAAACAAGCATGCGGGCCATGCCACAAAGGTTTTTTGCTTTATTATTCGGATAGGAACAGCTTTTGATGAATCTGAAAACCTGTTCTTGCGATGCTTTCGAGAGTGAATCCACATCAGGAAATACCTCAAAAAAGGGCGGGGTTATTATATTAACCCTTTTATCCGTGCACTGAGCTGAAAGAATAACAGCTACCAGCAACTGGTATGGCGATAGGTACACGAGTTCTGTTTCGGCAACAGGCATGGCTGATTCAAAGTAACTTATAACGGCTTTATACCTTTCAGCTTTTGAAATAGATTTTTGCATCCTTAGTATCTTTCAAGGTTTTTATTCATTCCCGCAGTTCATTTTCCAATACGAAATCTGAGTTTCAATAATTCCGAATCTGGCAGTATTTACTTCCTGATCCACTCTTAAAGGTTTCGGCTTGTTATCAAAAATACAAAACACATTGTTTCAGGCAAAAAAAATCCCGCCAATGGCGGGATTAATTTGTTAAACATTTCTGGCTGCTTTAGTTCAATACGATGTAACAGGTTTTAAAATCATCACAATGTATAACTTGCAAAGCATTCGAATAGCTGATCAACATCTTTACTGCCTGAGGGCCCGGAGATAAAATTCCAGTTTTTGTGTTATCGGCAATATGTGAAGAATCATTCAAGAGTGTAGAGATTTTTATCATCTATTGGGTTTTGTTAAACTTTATACCCAAAAAACGTCAAAATCTAGCTCTTATTGTATGAAAACTAAAAAATATTTTGGTTTAAACGCTAAGTATGATCTCTTTACTGTCAATAAGCTTTCGCAGGTTTATGAGCGCATAACGCATTCTTCCTAATGCCGTGTTGATGCTTACTTCAGTTTGTTCTGCAATATCCTTAAAACTCATATCGCTGTAATGTCTGAGCAAAAGCACTTCGCGCTGTTCGTCAGGCAGATAATCGATAAGTTTACGAACATCTTCATAAATCTGATCCACAATCATTTTATCTTCAATTGAATCGTCTGCAATCCTAAGGTTGTCGAAAATATCGCCATCTTCAGAATTATTGTCAACTACTGGCAGTCGTTTCGATTTACGGTAATGGTCGATGATAAGATTATGAGAAATCCGCATTACCCACTGAATAAACTTCCCTTCTTCTTTATAAATCCCTGAACGCAAAGTATTGATAACCTTGATAAAGGCATCCTGAAAGATATCATCAGCCAGATGTTTATCTCTGACGACGAGAAGAATATATGAGTATACTTTTTGCTTGTGCCTGTTGATTAAAACCTCAAGACTATATTCATTACCGGCGAGATAGTTGCTTATAAGCTCCTGATCGCTAACAATGGGGGTTGACATGATACCTCCGTATTGGTTAGTTACTATATGAGTTTAATAGCGTAGAAATCTCTCGATAATGTTTGGCTTTAGTTAATTATTAATGTATCAGGCGTTGAAAAGTAATATGTTATGTAAAACATTTTTACTTTGTGAAGTGCAAATATAACACATCTGTTTGTCATATAGTTAATATTTATTAAAATTATTTTAAATCATTGCTCAAAAAATAAAATGACAGATTAACTAATTGCCTGATAATATGCAACATGTATGTATGGAAAATACAAAAAAAATATTTTAAAATCATAATATTTGATGGTTCTGACCTCTTTCCCGATGCTAATTGTTCGAAATGTAAGTAGCTTTGCATGCAGTCAAACAGCTTCATATTTAAGGCTCATAAAGTGGTTTGGCTTCCTGAATACCTGAATAATAATATTATGATTATCTCCGACTTTGACAAGTTAGATCCTAAAAAATACATCCTGATTAAGGGTGCCAGGGTTAATAACCTAAAAAATATATCCGTTGCTATTAAACGAAATAAACTGGTTGTGGTTACCGGCCTGTCAGGCTCCGGCAAATCGTCGCTGGCCTTTGATACGTTATATGCAGAAGGGCAACGTCGCTATGTTGAAAGTCTGAGTTCCTACGCACGCCAGTTTCTTGGACGAATGAGCAAACCTGAAGTTGACTATATCAAAGGGATAGCACCTGCAATTGCTATCGAACAAAAGGTGAACACCCGTAACCCGCGCTCTACCGTGGGTACTTCGACCGAAATATACGAATATATTAAACTGCTGTTTGCACGCATAGGCGTTACGTATTCGCCGGTATCAGGCGAAAAGGTTTCACGGCATACAGTTACCGATGTTGTTAATGCAATTATTGAACAACCCTCAGGCACAACCGTAATGGTTTATAGTCCGATTTTTAAAAAACAAGACAGGACACTGAAAGATGATTTAACAGTAGTACTGCAGCAAGGGTTCAGCAGGGTTCTCTACAAACAAACGATTTTAAAAATTGAAGAGATTTTAGCTGATACAAAGAAATTCGGGTATGATGATTTATTTGTCCTTGTTGATCGTTTTACCATAGATACTGAAGATGAAGATATCCTTTCAAGAGCTGCAGATTCTGCTCAGACAGCTTTCTTTGAAGGAAATGGAACCTGTATTCTCAGTTTTGGGCTTGACAGGTCGATCCATAAACTGGAATTTTCGAACCGGTTTGAACTCGACGGAATTACATTCGAAGAGCCCTCGGTTCACCTCTTTAGTTTTAACAATCCATTTGGAGCCTGTAAAACCTGCGAAGGTTTTGGAAGTGTAATAGGAATAGACGAAGACCTCGTAATACCGGATAAAAGCTTGTCAATTTATGATGATGCTGTAGCTTGCTGGAAGGGTGAGAAAATGAGTGAATACAAACATACCCTGATTACTCATGCTCATAAGTTTGATTTCCCGGTGCACAGTCCTTACTACCAGCTTACCCAGGAACAGCGTAAATTACTCTGGAGCGGGAACAGGTATTTCGATGGCATCAATTCTTTCTTCGAAATGGTTGAAAGTCAGACCTATAAAATTCAATATAGGGTAATGCTTTCTAGATATCGCGGAAAAACTGTTTGTCCCGATTGCCTTGGAACGCGTTTACGGAAAGATGCGAACTATGTAAAAATTAACGGCAAATCGATTACAGATCTTGTCCTGATGCCGGTTGCAGATGCCCTGGCTTTTTTTAATAAGATCGAACTTACAGAATATGAGCATTCAGTTGCTGACCGCCTGCTGGTAGAAATAAAAAACAGGCTGGATTTCCTGTGTAACGTTGGATTGCCTTACCTAACGTTGAACCGATTATCGAATTCTCTTTCAGGGGGAGAATCACAACGTATTAATCTTGCAACTTCTCTGGGCAGCAGCCTGGTAGGCTCACTTTATATTCTTGATGAACCCAGTATCGGATTGCATCCCCGTGACACACACCTTCTTATAAAAGTGTTGAAAGGATTGCGGGATATGGGAAACACAGTAATTGTTGTTGAACATGAAGAAGAAATTATTAAAGCAGCCGACCAGGTAATTGATATTGGCCCTTTGGCAGGAAGTCATGGCGGAGAACTGATTTTTCAGGGGACCTTTGAAGAAATATTAGAAGACGAAATGAGTCTCACAGGTCAATATCTTTCGGGCAAGAAATCAATACCATTTCCGGTATCGCGCAGGCCCTGGAATGATTATATCGAAATTAAAGGAGCCCGCGAGAACAACCTGAAAGGTATTGATATAAAATTCCCACTCAAAGTCATGACCGTGGTAACAGGAGTCAGTGGTTCGGGTAAAACCACGCTGATAAAACGAATTCTATACCCTGCTTTAAAAAAAATATATGGCGGATATGGAGAACGCACCGGTAAATTTGATCGCCTGGAAGGAGACTATGACCTGATTACTGCTGTAGAACTAATTGATCAGAATCCGATTGGTCGTTCTTCCCGGTCGAATCCAGCAACCTATGTAAAAGCTTTTGATGATATACGAAGCCTGTTTGCTGAGCAGCAACTGGCAAAACTGAGGGGTTACAAACCCGGGTTCTTTTCATTTAATGTTGAAGGCGGCAGGTGCGAAGAATGTGAAGGCGAAGGTATAGTAACTGTGGAAATGCAGTTTATGGCCGACCTGCATTTAACCTGTGACAGTTGTAAAGGAAAACGATATAAGGATGATGTTCTGGATGTAAAATTCCATGAAAAGACAATTTCTGACATTTTGGATCTGACTATTGAGGAAGCCATTGACTTTTTCGGGAATACAACTGAAAAGAACACACATGCTGCCAGAGTTGCTGCCAAACTTAAACCGCTGGCTGATGTAGGCTTAGGATATCTCAAATTAGGACAATCTTCTGACACATTCTCAGGCGGGGAGGCTCAAAGGATCAAGCTTGCATCCTTTTTAACAAAAGGGATTAACGACTCCCCTACCCTTTTTATTTTTGATGAACCTACAACCGGCCTTCACATGCATGATATCAGTCGCTTGCTGGCATCGTTCAATGCTTTGATGGCTAACGGACATACCGTCATTGTGATTGAACATAATCTTGATGTCATTAAGACCGCTGACTGGGTAATTGATCTCGGACCAGAAGGAGGTGAACAGGGTGGTTTTGTATTGTTTGCCGGAACGCCGGATGAGCTCCTCAAAATAGAAGTTTCACACACAGCTGATTATCTTCGAAACAAAATGTAATTTTATAATTACTATTCCCTCTCCATAAGCAATATTTTATATAGATTTGTGGCCATATAAACCTAAATTCAGATTATGAAAAAAAATTACGCATTACTCATCATG
Source organism: Bacteroidales bacterium (assembly GCA_038204995.1). Taxonomy (GTDB): domain Bacteria; phylum Bacteroidota; class Bacteroidia; order Bacteroidales; family UBA4417; genus UBA4417. The sequence continues at coordinate 77,342 of JBBRCH010000006.1, forward strand.
CTATTCCTGTGCGTATCCTTTGGGTATGCTCAAACTACTATTTTTACCGATAATTTCGAATCTTATACCGCGGGGACAAAACTTGTACAGCAAGCGCCAGCCGGAACTGCCTGGACAACATGGAGCAATTCACCCGGAAGCGCCGAAGATCCACTTGTTTCAAATGCACAAGCTAATAGTGGTACAAAATCAGTAAAAATAGCTCCAAATAATGACCTTGTTTTGAATCTTTATGATAAAACTACCGGCAGGTACCAGCTAAAAATGAACGCTAAAATACCTTCAGGTAAAATAGGCTATTTTAATGTGCTTCAGGATTTTGCCGCAGGTAACAGTCTTTATGGTATGGAAGTTTATTTTAATACAAATGGTGCCGGAACAGTGAACGCAGGCGGGTCAAACTCAGCAACTTTCACATACACACAGGGTTCGTGGACATCAGTAAATATTATAATTGATGTGGATGATGATTTTGCAACATTATACATTGATAACAATGAAGTTGTAAGCTGGGTATGGAGTTCAGGCTCGGCCGGAGCCAACACCTTAAAAAAACTTGATGCTGTCGATTTTTACGGACCAACAAGCGGCGGTGCCGCTGAATGCTATTTTGATGATGTTGAGTTTATTGAACAATTGCCACTTGATGGACCAGGGAATCTTGTTGCCACAGTCACAGGACAGGATATTGGCTTAACCTGGGATGCACCTGCTTCAGGGACTCCGGATAATTATTCAATTGTTCGCAATGGGAAAGTAATAAACTCAACAACAACTACCACCAGTTACAACGATGTTTACTTATATCCAAATACGTATAATTACGAAATAAAAGCGCATTACAACGGTCTTGGGTATTCGCCATCCTCAAATTCAGCCGAAGGAGAAATACAAGGAGGAGTTGAACGCACAAAAGTTCTTTACGAAATAGCTACAGGAACCTGGTGTCAATATTGCCCTGGTGCAGCTTTGGGTGCTGATGATATGGAAAGCAACGGACATGATGTTGCAATTATTGAATATCATAATGGCGATAATTATGTAAATGACGCTGCCACTCAAAGAATAGCATATTACAATGTTACAGGATTCCCAACTACTGAAGTTGATGCCGTTTCTGAAATAGTCGGAGGAAATCATACAACATCACTGTACCCGTCGTTTCTGAATTTGTACACTATGCGTAAACCAGTACCGTCAGTTGAATTTATGGATAAAACAATTGAGCATATTTCAGGCAATACATACCGTGCAACCATTACTCTTGAACAAGCAAGCAACTATTTTGCATCTGGCCTGGTTTTACATACTGCTCTCACCGAATCGCATATCCCTGATGAATGGCAAGGCCTTCATGAAGTGAATTTCGTTTGTCGCGGTATGTTCCCTGATGCCTCAGGAACACCGTTGGACTTCTCAACCTCCAATACACTGACATTTACCTTTGATTTCTCAGTTGCAGGATACGTTTTCGAAAATCTTGAGTTTATTGCATTTGTGCAGCACAATCCTACGAAAGAAGTTGTACAGACTGTTTCACATAAAATGCTGTATACCAGTCTTAAAGAAAATCAGAAACTGGCTTTAACCGCTTACCCGAATCCTGCTACAGATTATATTAACCTCCAGGCGAACAGCCATTCTTCAATTTCATATTCCATTACTGATATAATGGGTAAAGTGCTGATTCCTTTTACGCCGGTCGTGTCAGAAATCACCCGCATAAATGTTTCTGCCTGGAATGCAGGAGTATATATAGTTAAAACAAATGATGGGTCTTCGAGAAAAATAACCGTACTCAACCGTTAACCGGTCATTTTATTAAATAAAGAAGCCTGGATTTATCCGGGCTTTTTGTTTATATCCTGATATAATTCTTATATCCCAGCTCAATTCCGGCATACTTACGGAGCATAAATTTAATCCGATCTTTCACATTAAGGTTGCTGAAAGCGATATCATAATCGAATTTCCAGTTTTTCTTTTTAATACGCTCCAGCATCACGGCAGGGTGAGTTCCTTTGAACCGTTCTAGCGCATCAATGCCTGAATAATCAAATTCAGTAGCTTTCACAACATTTTTTTCAATCCAGTTATCGGGGTGCCAGAGTTTATGGAAATTCTCCTGCTTCCTTTGCATGGCTAGCGGATCTTTTACCCAGCCGTAGTGATACATACAGGCATTTGCAGGTTTCACCCTGAGTTTCTGATTTACTCTTTTCCGGAATCCCTGTGCATCACGGTACGAATAAATGTTTTTGTTTTTGCGTAGGATCCTGATCTCGTGCGGATACCATTTGGATGAAGATCCTATATAGTCATACGAACCATAAAAATGGAGGTAATCGAGAAGCAAGCCATCAACTTCGGGATGGTCCTTCCATTTAAACATGGCACTCTTAATCGGCTCCAGGTATTTTTCGTGGATTACTTCATCACCCTGAATATAAAAAGCCCAATCCGTATCTGTATCAATTGCCTTGTATGCTTTATCCGTTTCCAGGGCCAGCACGCGGCCGCCTTCACGAAGTGAATCATCCCAAACGGTTTCAATAATTCGGATCTTTGAAGGATCTAGCCCGGCGATCAGCTTATGGGTTTCATCATCCGAATTGCCAACAGCAACTATAAAATCGTCACATATGGGTAATATTGAACGTATCGCTTCAACAACAGGGTAATCGTAAACCAGCGCATTGCGTATAAATGTAAACCCGGTAACTTTCATAACAAGACTTATAAGAGGCAAAGTTAACAATTTCATCGCACCGGTTAGTTTTGCCGAAATTGAGCATGCCGGGAAAGCATCATACCTCCGAAATATGATTCAACCTGCTTTACTAAGAAAAATTCTTATTTTTGCTGCATTCTATTCATTCAGCGATGCATATACATTACTTCCAGCATGATCATTTCGAAGATTTGGGTTTTATAGGCGATTGGGCCGCCAGCAGGGGTTTCACCACCTCGGTAACCCGGTTTGATCTTTTACCGGAATTGCCTTTACAGCAGGAGTTTGACTGGCTTGTTGTGCTGGGAGGGAAAATGAGCGTTAATGATACAGTCGAATTCCCCTGGTTGACTGATGAAATTGCCTTTATAAAAAAAGCTGTTAAAGCGGGAAAAATTGTTATCGGAATTTGTTTGGGTTCACAACTCCTTGCAAAAGCTTGTGGAGCGGAAGTATTCAGAAATGCAGAACCTGAATTTGGTTTCTGGCCGGTTAAATTTTCAACGGAAGCTTCCAAAGATTTTGTTTTCAGGCATTTTCCCGGCGAACTCACGGTTTTACACGTGCATTTCGATACATTTACGCTTTCGGCAGGTGCATTGAATATGGCAAACAGCCCAATAACAAATTGCCAGGCTTTCAGGCTGGACGAAAATGTATTTGGATTCCAGTTTCATTTTGAAGTCACGCCGGAAAATGTTTGTGATTTCATCCTGGAAATCGAGCCTGAAATTGTTCCTGCCCTTTTCAGCCAGACGGCTGAACAAATGCTTACGCTGACTGGCTGTTGTGCCGGGAATAATAAAATCTTTGAAAAAGTACTGGATGAAATTTATTCCATTCATCATTGAATTATCCAATTAAACTATCGCTGCAGGAAATCATTGATAAACTATAAAACTTTATCATTGATACATATCGCGTCCCTTCTGCCAGTATTCCTACCAATTAAACGTATGATATTCATAACTTTGAGCTATAATTGATAGTACACATTGGTAGAAAAAAGGACAAAACCAACCTTTGCATGGTGCGGAATCATGATGTTAAGATACTTGTATCCTGCACGATTTTAAATTTAGATATGCGAATCTTTCCGGATAAACTTCGAATTTGCTAAGAATCTACACCAAAATTCAAGATCATAATCTTTCATAAAAATTTCAAATTTCGGTTACAATTTAGCCGCAATTCAAACCGGAGGTTGACTGAAAACTATTTTTTTGTACTTTTGCACCCTCAAATCCAATCCTTACAAAAAAGTACATTGTTCTAAATAAAATCCTAATAACTAATACTATTATGGCAAAATCAAAAGTGAAAAGCGTTTATACTTTCGGCAACAAAAAGGCCGAAGGTAATGCTTCGATGAAAAACCTGCTCGGTGGCAAAGGTGCCAACCTTGCCGAAATGAACCTTGTTGGAATACCGGTTCCTCCGGGATTTACGATCACAACCGAGATGTGTACCATATATGTGAAAGAGGGTCGTGAAAAGGTGTTGAAAATGATTAAGGGCGAAGTTGAAGATGGTATCGCTTATATCGAAAAACACATGGGCTCAAAATTTACTGACAGTAAAAACCCATGTCTAGTTTCAGTTCGTTCAGGTTCACGCGCTTCCATGCCGGGAATGATGGACACCATTCTGAACCTTGGATTGAACGATGACGCCGTAAAAGGTCTTGTTAAAAAAACCGGTAACGAGCGTTTTGTTTGGGATTCTTACCGTCGATTTGTTCAGATGTATGGCGATGTGGTTTTAGGAATGAAACCCGCTTCGAAAGAAGACGAAGATCCGTTTGAAGAAATTATTGATCAGCTTAAAGAAGAAAAAGGAGTAAAACTGGATAACGAATTTTCACCTGATGACCTGAAAGAAATGGTTGCCCGCTTCAAAAAAGCCGTTAAGAAAGTTACAGGTCACGATTTCCCGAGCGATCCATGGGAACAACTGTGGGGAGCTATCTGTTCTGTATTCGATAGCTGGATGAACGAAAGGGCTATTTACTACCGCGAACTTAACAATATCCCGGAAGAATGGGGAACAGCCGTTAACATTCAGGCCATGGTATTCGGTAATATGGGCACTAACTCAGCTACAGGAGTTGCTTTTACGCGCGATGCCAGTACAGGTGAGGACCTTTTTAATGGCGAATACCTTATCAATGCACAAGGAGAGGATGTGGTTGCAGGTATACGCACGCCGCAGCAGATCACCATCGAAGGTTCTAAACGCTGGGCTAAATTAGCCAGTGTGAGTGAAAAAGACCGCAAAAACAACTTCCCTTCACTTGAAGAAACCATGCCGAAAATTTTCAAGGAGCTCATGGATATTGAGACTAAACTTGAAAAACATTATAAAGACATGCAGGACGTTGAGTTTACCATACAGGATGGGAAACTCTGGATGCTTCAGACCCGAAGCGGGAAACGTACCGGAGCTGCTATGGTAAAAATGGCTGTTGACATGTACGAACAAAAACTCATTGACGAAAAAACAGCTATTCTGCGTGTTGAGCCAGGCAAGCTTGACGAACTTCTGCATCCTGTTTTTGATACCTCAGCCATGAAAAAAGCCAAAGTGCTTGCACAAGGCTTACCAGCTTCTCCGGGAGCAGCAACCGGACAAATTGTATTTTTTGCTGATGATGCCGAAGCATGGGCAAAAAAAGGGAATAAGGTAGTGCTTGTTCGAGTTGAAACTTCACCCGAAGACCTTAAAGGAATGGTTGTTGCCGAAGGTATTCTTACCGCCCGTGGCGGGATGACCTCGCATGCAGCCGTTGTTGCCCGCGGAATGGGTAAATGCTGCGTATCAGGTGCAGGCAGCCTTAAAATCGATTACAAAACCCGTACTTTAGAAGTTTCAGGTGTCAAGCTAAAAGAAGGCGACTGGCTTTCGCTCAACGGCTCGACCGGTGAAGTATTCGAAGGAAAAATCGCTACCATGGAAGCTGCTCTCAGCGGCGATTTTGGCAAACTGATGGAAATGGCTGACAAACATTCGCGTATGCTTGTCCGCACCAATGCCGATACGCCGCATGATGCACAGGTTGCTCGTACCTTTGGAGCTAAAGGTATTGGCTTATGCCGTACAGAGCATATGTTCTTCGAAGGCGTTAAAATACAAGCTATGCGCGAAATGATCCTCGCTGATGATGAAGCTGGTCGTCGTGTTGCTCTGGCAAAACTGTTGCCGATGCAGCGTAAAGACTTTGAAGGTATTTTCGAAGCTATGGAAGGTCTTCCAGTGACTGTTCGTTTGCTCGATCCTCCTTTGCATGAGTTTGTTCCCCACGAGGAAGAAAACCAGAAAGAAATGGCCAAGGAAATGGGCATTTCGGTAAAAGCGGTTAAAGATAAAGTGGAAGCATTGCACGAATTCAACCCTATGCTTGGTCACCGTGGATGCCGCTTAGGTAATACCTACCCTGAAATTTCGGAGATGCAGGCTCGTGCCATTATCGAAGCTGCCATGAACCTGAAAAAGAAGGGTATCAAAACTCATCCTGAAATCATGATTCCCCTTACCGGTACCTTAACCGAAATGCAAATGCAGGAACAAATCGTTCGCGACACTGTAGAAAAAGTATTTGCTGAACGTAAGGACCGCATGGACTATATGGTGGGAACTATGATTGAAGTTCCCCGTGCTGCTTTAGTTGCTGATAAAATTGCTGAATCTGCCGAATTCTTCTCGTTTGGCACCAACGATCTTACCCAGATGACTTTCGGTTATTCAAGGGACGATGCCGGCAAGTTCCTTCCTGTTTACCTCAAAAAAGGCATTCTTAAAAACGACCCGTTCCAGGTTCTGGATCAGGAAGGTGTTGGACAGCTTGTAAGAATGGCAATTGAAAGAGGTCGTTCAACCCGTCCTAACCTTAAAGTTGGTATTTGCGGCGAACATGGCGGCGAACCTTCCTCCGTTGAGTTCTGTCACACTGTAGGCATGAATTATGTAAGCTGCTCACCCTTCCGTGTTCCTATCGCACGATTGGCTGCTGCGCAGGCTGCTATCAAAGATAATGCAGCACCTGCGAAAGTAAAATCTGTGAAGAAGGCCGATAAAAAAGATGACAGCAAAAAAAGGGGCAAGAAAAAGTAAGTACGAATTTTTATTTGATAGTTCGAAAGGGGCTGCCATTTGGCAGCCTTTTTCGTGTTTGATCCTTTCTGCAAATTCCGGTTTAATAAACTGACATTTTACCTGCAGTAACAAGTTTATTTGATACCAGAAGCGAATAGGTATACATTCCGCATACCAGGCCATCATTCCTGAAAGTTAAATAATTGATTCCCGGGGAAATTTGAAAAGGGATCTGTCGTAAGTTTCGTCCCGCCATATCGGTAATATTCAGCACCGCATCTTGCATTCTTACCTTTTCAGCTGCTTCAACAACAAATTCCGTTTGGTCGGAGAAAGGGTTCGGCCGGTTCTGATGCAACTGAATTCCCCAGTCTTTAAATGAATTACTTCCAATACCAACGGCAAGAAATCTGTATTCCGCACTAAAAAGACTTTCGACACCATTTTTTACATTTGCAACACTGAGTAGCTTGTTTTTATTGGTTTCGAAGTTTGGTAATAAAATCTTACTGGTATTTGTAAACGTAAGTACTGTATCCCAATTCAGGGTTCCCGTATGCTGCGAACGGATTGCTACGCGATAATGTTTAAAAACAGTATCGGCATTATTCAAAGTTATGGTCATGGTGTCGCCTGACAATGTGAACTCAGGCGAAGGAGTTGGAGGCGCAATGGCCAGCCAGCCCAGATTTACCCCGTTCATAATAACATTCCTTCGGAGGTAATCGGGATTTACAAAAAAGCTGTCGATAACTCCGTCAGGAGGAAACGTGGTATCCATTCCGAGAATATCATCCGAGGTATGCTGCCTGTCGGGTGGATTACCTGAACCATTGCCATGCTCATTGTGGGAAGTGAAACGAATGGCAGTGTATCCATTCTGGCGAAACGGAATATGATCGCCACTACGCCCGGTGCGATCCTCGGCATTTATAATGTCAATTGTCATTGGAGTTGAGAGTAGAGGATTAATCTGTTCGTCCTGGTGAAGCCTGATATAACGGGCAAGCTGCTTGTGCGGCGATTTTGATGCGGAGTCGCTAGATTGGGAATACGAGTAAATCCTTACATGTGTGCTGTCGATGGCATTTAAACCCGGGCAGCCAGGCGGTGAAGATGTCTGACCACAGATCACACCTCCTATTACATCGTTGTTCAGAACTGAACGAATAAGTACATTATTGCCATTCAGGTAAGTGGATAAGGCTTTCGAACCATATAATCCCTGGTCCTCTCCGGTAACGGTTGCAAAAAGGATAGTATGATCGAATGCATACCGGCTCATGATTCGCGCCAGCTCCATTACCAGCACTGTGCCCGACCCGTTGTCTTCCATCCCGGGAGTGTAACAGGCTGTGTCGCAGACACCATGACAGCGGGTATCGAAATGGCCTTCAATAACCACAATCTCCTTGTTTGCAGTATCCATTCCGGGCAAAATTGCCAGCACATTGCGGTGATGCGTCTGGCCACAGACATTCACATCAAAATCCAGATACGTTAGTAACAGCCGATTTTCGTTCTGCCCGCTGTATTCACCATACTTTTTATAAATCCATCTTCTTACAGCGCCGATGCCGCGTGTTTCCGACACGGTATCCGAACCGGTATTGCGGTTGTAATAACTGTCGATTTTCATCAGGTAGCTGAGCAATGTGTCCTTCGAAACATTGTTTACAATACCATGAAGTATCGAATCGGCATTATTAAGTATTTCGGCGGGAGCATAAATCGCCGGGTCGTAATTGCCGAGAAGTATAGGCAAAACAGCCGGGTTGCTCAGTGTCAGATTCGACTGGCACAGGGCTATGTATGAAGAACTTAGGAACAGGAATAAAAAAAAGAAGATTTTTTTCATGGCTTGCAGTATGGATTTGAGTAGAAAAAGATATTTCTCAGCAAGGTCATTTGCACCTTTTAGAAACAGGATGCTAAATATACAATAAAAAGACAAAATCAGGTAACCAGGATTTACAAACTTAGTGAAAGCAACAATCTGCTTATATCCATTATCTGATTACCGAAACCCTCCTGGTAACAACAACTCTCCCCTCCTCATCAATAGCTGTTAGAATATATAAACCTTCTGAAAGATAACTCAGATCAATTGAAGTGGAAAATGGCAAAACTGCAAGCTGTTTCCCCAGAATATTATTAACACGAAATTCTAAAATATTTTCGGTAGTCTGAACGGTAAAATTGCCGTTTCCGGGATTGGGGAAAATGGAAAAAGTTTTCTTGCTTTCCTGAACTTCAGGCAAGGCTGCCGCCCCATCGCCGATATGAACCCAGTTGATATTGAAACCGTCGGAGGCTGCCTTCAGACGAAAGGTGTGAATACCTGCTGAGAGGTTTATTTTATTGATGAATGTTTGCCAGTTTTGCCAGCCGCCGGTGTTAGTGAAGTTTTGGGTCAACACATAACTTCCATCCACAAATATATTTAAAACTGCTGATTTGCTGCTGGCGATGCGGAAACGGATGTCGTATTCTGCCGGCTCCGAAACATTGATTTTATATTCGAGCCAGTCGCCGGATTCGATGTAGCCTACGTTCGCAAAACCCGAAACATCCGATGTTTTTTCGATCAGTATGCCGCTCATGGTATTGTAATCTTCGGCCTGGATGGTGCCGGGAATTTCGATAACCTGGTTTGTATCATGCACCGGTAATTGCTTGTAAACTTCCCCCAGGGCAGTAAGTTGTCCATTTGCACCAAGGATATCGATATACGGATATATGTTTATCCCACTGCCGCGCCCGATAAACCAGGAATAGCGGAATACGTTGGTGTCGGCTTCGAGGAAATCGACGGAGGAAATCATAAAGTTAATCTGGTCGTTTACATTTTTGATGTTACCGTTCGATTCCCAACCGGCAAATTCGGTGAGCCATATACGCTTATGGTATTTGTAATACTGCGCTATGTACCATTGCAAAGCGCTGATGTTGTTCATATAGCAATGTGCCAAAATGTAATCGACACGGCAAGCAGCGCAGGCGGTAAAAAAGTCGTCGAGGTACCTGAACGGATCGGTGTAGGTAATTCCGTTTTCGGTAACACACTGCCCGCAATAGTTTAAAGCGGGAGAAACTATCAGGAGGTTGTACTGATCGGCAATGGCTTCGAGTCGGGGCCACTGGGCTGCAGCCGCCGAGGGAGTCATATTAGCCTGCTCAAGGAAATTTGGTTCGTTAAAAGCAAGTAAATACCTGGTTTCTGGATGATTGGCAAGGAAGCCGCGGAGTTTGGTTTCGTCGAAGTTGCCATTCCAGGTCATGGGGACAAAATCGAAGCCAAAATCACCATATATGCCTGCAACAGTACTTTCGGGTGATTCGGACCAGTTGTACCACCACGAAACTTCGGGCGCAAGCACTGCCATGTCTTCTGGAGAAAGGTGACCGTATGCAAGACCGCGTTTCTGGGCTTGGGCGGCCAATGTCGCAAGGGTCCATATGCAAAGAAAGAGAATAGGCTTCAACTGTTTCATTTTGAACTGATTTTTACCGGCATCTGCATTCCAAATCCTTGAAAAATTTCAGAAAATCGATTCTTTGTAAAAAGTGATGTAAAGGTATCGAAAAACAGCAGGCATGCAAAGTCTTAAATAAAGATGAAATGGAAGATGGAATCGTTCCAGGTTTCGGTAGCGGAATACGCGTAACACCAATGTGAATTTTATAATAGGCCTAAGGCCGTTATAAAATTCAACAGTGGTAAATACTGATCAGAAATTCGTTTAGTTCTCCAAATATTTATCGGGATGGACTATTATGAATTTCATATCGGTATAACACCCGTTTAAAGGATCAGTCTGAATGCAGTAATTTATTGGAAATTAAAATATTATTTAAACTATGTGGTGAAACCAGAGTCATTTACCAGGACCATACATATAATTCCGACTATTATACATTTGGGCCAGTCCTATAGTTTGAATTAAATGAGAAGGATCTTATGATCTTTTTCAAAGACTCAGAAGAAAGTTACATCGGGAACATTTTATATACAACAGGTGTAAATTGTACTTTAAACTCATATTGGGGGTGGTTTTATAGTAGCGGCAAATAAGCATAATAGAAAGAAACATCTGGCTCAGGTGATTATTTAGCCGACAGATCAGGCTTTAATAGAAGAACAATTAAATAGTAAGATAGCAGGAAAATATATAAGGTATATTTATAAGAGCCTTAGGATAATAGAAACAGGTAAAAGGCTAACATAATAGTGCAAGACTATTGCTAATAAGGGCCACTCTGACGAAAGCTAAAAAGGACCGTTCCGAAACCGGACAAAAAAAAGCAGTAGGTTGCTAGTATTATATAATAGTTGTGCCGTATGCAAAGAAATATCCTTCAAACAATGAAACCCACATGGTGCGAGTTTGCAACTCGTGCCCGATACTCTAACACAAGAGTAAAGCAGCAAACCTGAACCAATGTGGGTATGATAATTGTATTATTTAGAAAAGGATATAATACCAATTTTGGTTTATAATGCCGTAGAAAATTGTAAACCTTAAATTCATTATGCCGAAATAGTTATTAAGGATCAGACTGAGCGAAGTGAAAGTATGCGACATTTATTAATATAATCGGTATAAGATTATAAAGCAGAATAATGTTACTTCAAACAGGGTTAGAACATCCTGTTATGGATTCCCATATACATGCCAATCAGATATTTCAATATCAAGTAAATAGTTTTATTTAATTCAATAATTAACTATTATTGCATATGCAATATGACAAACATATTTACCGCTTATTACAAGAACACCTTGATAAATTACCCATAGGTTTTCCAAAAACCGAATCAGGGGTGGAAATAAAAATATTACAACATCTTTTTACTGATTTTGAGGCAAAAGTGGCACTTTGTCTTAGCCTGGGTAATGCTTCGGTGTTAAGCATACAAAAAAGGTTAAAAGGTAAGTTTAATAATGCGGTTGAACAGGACAAGTTAAGCACTATTCTGGATACAATGTATTTAAGTGGTTCAATTAACCGCTCAAAGAATGAGCCATTTAAATACAGTAATGCCATGTTGGCAATTGGAATGTTTGAGAATCAATTGGGTCATTTGAATAAAGAATTCGTGCAATGGTTGCATGAATATTTTGATGAAGGTTTTAATGATGAATTCTTTAGAAGTTCATTGCCTCAGCTACGAACCTCTCCTCATATGAAAGCAATTGTTCCGGAGTACAATATTGCTACTTACGACAATATGCGCAAAATTGTAAAAGGTTCCAACCAATCCATTGCCGTTGCCAATTGCGTTTGTAAAGAAGGTGAAGCCCTGCTGGGTAAGTCGTGTAAGCAAACCAAAAATATTGAAGTTTGCATATCTTTCGGTGCATCTGCATATTTAGACAGGGGGCAGGCAAGAACTATTTCAAAAGAGGAATGCCTGGATATTATGGATAGGGCTGAACGCGAAGGTCTGGTTTTGCAACCGGGTAACTCTTTGCAACCTTTTTGTATATGCTTATGTTGTGGGTGTTGCTGCGGTGTGCTTACTTCTGCAAAAAAATATGATAAGCCGTCAGAACTTATTGGACATAATTTTTATGCTAATGTTAACAACGTGGCATGTAATGGATGTTCGGTATGTGTTGAAAGATGTCAGATGGATGCCATCGGTATCGAAAATAAAAAGGCAGTGATAGACCTTGACAGATGCATTGGCTGTGGCTTATGTGTTACTACCTGTAAAAATGAAGCAATGCATCTGATTGAAAAAAAGAAGAAAACCGTACCTCCCAGGAATGCAGTGATGTTGTACCTGGGAATTCTTAGTGAAAAGGTAGGCAAACAAAAAATGATGGGTAATATGTTGAAATTGCTCATAGGAAAACAATTGTAAATCTTTGCAGGTTTATTCCCGACTGCCCCTCAAATGGCTCAAGTTTGCAACTCATACCGCAGATTACCGCATAATTGCCGTGCTTCGCGGCAGGACAATCACCCGTAAACCGCCAATATTCTCAGCCTCAACCTTTACAAGCAACCCTAAGTCAAAACGATCGAAGATGACAAACTTTTATAAAAATATTTTATTTGTAATCGTACTAATCAGTATTTCAAATTTTAGCTTTAGCCAATCCAATGAGATTAAAATTAAATTTATCGGAAATTGTGGGTTATATATGACTGACGGCAATTTAAACATTTATATTGATTTTCCTTATAAATCAGGTGCTCACAAATATATGAAGTATGATGAATCAGAATTAGACAGTATAAAAGACAATTCACTATTTATCTTCACGCACCGACATTCTGACCACTATTCTAAAAAACTTATTAAAAACCTCACTGGAAAGAAATACGGAAATTGGAATGTGTCGAAATTAGAAAAACTTAACAACTCTAATCAATATTTCTCGGTACAAGCGTTTAAGACTTCACATAAATTTACTTTAAAACATTATTCTTATTGTAACTATTCCGCCCCCCTCTAAAAAGCGCTATTAACTGCCTGCTGTTTATATAATTCCGGATATGACTGTAAAATTACATTATTTATGCTGTTCCTTTGTCTTAAATTTGAGAGTTATTTTGGATCCCTACAAAGAA